>NZ_JALGCN010000010.1:0-303599 GCF_038085055.1 Bradyrhizobium sp. ISRA442 | reverse complement strand
GCCAGATCCTCCGAGCCGGCGCGGATGTCCGTTGCGGTCTCGAGGACATTTGTTCGAAGGACATCGAACGTGTTTGATGCAATCTTGGCTGAATTGCTTCAATCCTGTCACGGGGCGCTACTCTTGTCGCGGGCTACGCTTACTGAGCATCGATTTCCACCAGAGTGCTTTGGACCGGCCCAGGAACATATCGTCCTGCACTCCGGCGCTGGGCCCCGTCTTTGGAGGCCGTTTCAGGATTCGCCACGTGGCCCTCGCGGCCGCGGGCGCGGGGATGCTGATTCATGGCCGGCCCACATTTCAGTGCCCGTTGGCAAAGCGGGACAAACGCGCTCAGCGAGACAATGCGCAAACTCGTGCGCGCCCTTGCCCGCGCCGCAGCGATAGCCGCCAGAATCAGCAGAACCGTCAAACCAGTGCAGGCGATGATGATGAGAGCGGCGATCTACACAATGTTTAGTGAGAAGGAAAAGCAGAGCGGCAAGTCGATTGAGGATCAGGTCGCGCTGTGCCGCGCATTCTGCAAGCGTGAGGGTCACATCGTCGTTGAGGTCTACTCCGATCACGGCATTTCCGGCCCCTCCACCGTCAACCGCACGGGCTTTCAGCGCCTGATGCCGAATGCCAGGAGCCGGAAGTTCGATGTGATCGAAGTCTCTCGACCCCATCTCACGCGACCTCGAAGGCCTGGGCGGCTTTCACAACGAACCAGGTCTGCCGGCGTCCAGGTGATCGCTGTCCAGGACAACATCGTCGCTGACGATCTCCAGGTCGGCGTCAAAGGTCTGTTTGCCTGTTCTTGAGGGATTTGGCCCACAAAACCCGGCGCGGTCAGGCCGCGTCATTCGCGACGGGCGCCGCCACGGCGGCCGGAGCTACGACCACCACCCGCCCCGCGCAAAGCCGGAGAGGTTGAGATCGACGAAGCGGAAGCTGCGATCGTCCGGCAGATTTCCGCGGACTACCTCGACGCCCGGTCTCCTCGGACATCGCCACTGCCCTGAACAGGAAGGCAGTGCCAGGGTCCCGCGGCGGGGTCTGGAACGCCTCGACGATCGCGGGAAATCGCAAGCGGATGAACGGCATCCAGCACAATGAATTGTATGCGCATCGTCTGGAACCGGCAGACCACCTCGTCAAGGCCCACGAAATCGGCAAGCGCATCAGTCGCGAGAACTCGCGCGATCGTGGATGACTTGCTGGTCGCAACCCTGGGATTTTCGGGCAAGAGTAGAGCGTCCGGTGGGCTATGGGCGAACTGTCGCACTCGGTCCGGAACAGGCGCGATGTTGGGCGTGCACGAGCCCCTCCAGACCAACTGGAAGATATGGGACCTGCAACATGAAAGCGTCGCAGGCGCCGGCCCGGAACCACTCGGTCCCGGGCGTGCCGGCAAACCCGCTGGTGGTTCTTCCCGCGCCGTAACGCTGTCCCAGTTCTGCCTGGCTCAAGCCGGAGCGCCGCGGCAGTTCGGAGACCTCGCGGTAGTTGGAGCGCCTTGGCCTGCTTCTCCGTATCGCCAATCGCGGGGACGATGCCGGGCAGCACCTTGAGCGTATTCGGATCGCGGCCGAACCGCACCGCGCGGGCGCGAAGGTCGTTGCGGAATTCGACCGCGACGTCACGAAAATGATCGCGGCCGATCGTGCCGCGAAATCGCGGCTGCGATCGGAAGCGCCCGCCTGGATGAAGACCGGACGCCATTGCGGCAGCCCGATGCAAGTCAGTAATAACTGCCTCGGCGAGAGCTTTCAGTCCAGCGGTCAGACTTGCAGCGACGCCGAGACCGACCAATGCCCGACCGACAAACAGCACAAGCAAATTGTCTGATGCCGCAAAGAATGCCGCATCCACTGCAGCAACAACCAGCAGAATGCTCTGGATTTGCCACGGACCATAACCGTCCAAAAGGATGCCGATCGCTATTTGCGCAGCCGCGAACGTAAGGAAATCGACTGAGGTGAGCAAGCCGAGATCACCAGCGTCGAGCCCCAACTCCAATGTTAAGGGGGCGGCGATCACATTGTTCTGAAGAGATAGGAGAGGTAATAGCCGACAGCAAAAGGCAGAAACACCCGCACGATAAGTGCGGGCCCTCCTGTCACCTGCAACTGGCGGTCGCACTTGACCCCGGCCATTTCGTCATGGCTCAACCAAGTCGAGCCCTTCTTTGCGCTCCTCACCGATAAGAAGATCAGGCGCGGCGTCTATCCCAGCGTAGCTGCCCTCAGGGCCGACATCGCCTCGTTCATCGAGCGACAAAACACCGATCCCAAACCGTTCCGGGGGACCAAATCGATGACATCCTCGCTTCCATCGAGCGCTTCGTGAGCGGCTATTTCGTTACGACGCATTGCTCTTGAACCATTGCGAACTCAATGCGCGGATCGCACCGATCGATCGCGATAGAAGGGAAATCGGCGGGCACCAAAGATATTGTTGGTGCGCGACCGGGCGACCGGTGGCGCGCTTGCGGCGGCAGGAGATCCCGAAGATGCAAAGCGGTTTCTCGCATCGTGAATCAGTGCATGCCACCCGCCAGCTTCGCCACAACGGCCGCCAGAAAGGGCTCGAAGCCGTAGCGCCAGGTTGTACAACCTGAATCACACATGAGCCATCGGCCCAGACAGTTCATGATCCTGAGAAACGCTTTCGATGTCCCGAGTTTTAAGCTTCGTGAGAGTCTGTCGCCGCGCGTGCCCAAATCGAACTCGGCTCGTACCGGATGCGTGAGTGTCAGATCTAAGACTGAAGCTGAAGCAGGACGCGCGGTTGGCAGACCCAAATCGGCACGCCTTCTCGTTGACCAATGGAAGACAAAGTTCAATCCCCATGTCCACGTGCAAGGTTTTCCGGCAGGAGGGCGCCAACACTGCTGCCTTAGATCGTGCGCCATCTGTCTTTCTTTGTCTTCCCAATCGCTTTGAGTGCAGAACCGCCACATGAATGGCGGCTTGAGCAACGGTATCGTTGCTTGGTTGTTGGCAGTCACGTGCTGCCTAATAGACCGCCGAGTTCATCTGCTACTGGAGGCGGTGTGGAGTAGGTGGCGATGAGCTTGGCAAAGGACGACTGCGGCTCCCGCCCTTCGCGCTTCTCAAAAAATCAAAGCGTCACGGATGAAATAACGCGGTCCCAGAATATTGCAGTTAGCCGAAATCTAACGCGCCACAGGTCGCGCTTCGCGGTCCGCCTCTCATCTGTCTTCGGCAAGTAATCCACGACGACCGGATCGCCGATAGTGCAACGGCCACGTCAGAAAATCGCCCAGCTTGCCCTGCGCGGTCGTCACGAGGTTGAAGTTATCGGGATCATACAGAAAGCGAGGAATTCGATAATTCTGTGCCGCGGTTTACAGGCTTGGCAGTCGTACCGGCGTGATTCGATCATCATGTTTAGAATATCTTCAACGGTCGTCCTACGGTCCTATGCGCCGCGATCACAGTATTTGCCATTAGCATGGCGATCGTCATCGGACCGACACCTCCGGGAACAGGCGTGATATTTTCACAGACCTCGGATACTTCAGCGAAGGCCACATCTCCCACCAGGCGGGTTTTGCCTTTGCCTCGTTCAGGCGTGTCGATCCGATTTATACCGACGTCGATGACGATAGCGCCTCGCTTCACCCAATCGGCTTTGACCATTTCCGGGCGGCCAACGGCGGCGACGAGGATGTCGGCGTCACGGCAGACATCTGGCAGGTTCTTGGTCCGCGAGTGCGCCACGGTCACGGTGGCGTTGGCGTTGAGCAGCAGCTGAGCCATCGGCTTGCCGAAAAGATTTGATCGGCCGATTACCACAGCAGTGAGGCCGGAAAGGTCCCCGCCACGCGTGCGGCGGATCAGAAGCATCGCACCGGCTGGCGTGCAGGACACGAGGCCCGTTTCCAGATCCCCAGTCGCAAGCTTGCCGGCATTAACGACATTCAGCCCGTCGACGTCCTTCTCCGGCAGGATCGACTGGATGATCGCTTCGCTGTTAAGATGCCTCGGCAATGGCAGCTGCACGAGCACGCCGTGAATGGACTCATCGGCGTTCAGCGCCGTCACGAGCGCTGCAAGCTCCTCCTGGCTTGTCTCAGTCGGCAAGGTGTGCTGGACCGAATTGAAGCCGCAATCCTTCGCCATGCGGCTTTTCGCACCGACATATGTACGGCTTGCAGGATCATCGCCAACGATGATCACGGCGAGGCCGGTCCTGACGCCATTCTGCGCCTGAAGCTCCGCGGAGGCCGCCTTCACTTTGTCGATGACGGACGCGGCGATCTGTTTGCCGTCGATTACTTGTACCATCGCTCAACCCATTCTTTCGGATGCATAGCTGCCCGGGCTCGCCGGGAACACGATGGTTCGGTTGCCGTTGATGAAGGTGCGATGGTCAATATGCGCATGGATGGCGCGGGCCAGAACCTGGCTTTCCACGTCGCGGCCGATCGAAACGTAGTCATCAGCCGACTGGGCATGAGTGATACGCGCGGTATCCTGCTCGATGATCGGACCTTCGTCGAGGTCGGCGGTGACGTAATGGGCCGTCGCACCGATCAGCTTCACGCCGCGCTCGTGAGCCTGTTTGTACGGGTTTGCTCCCTTGAAGCTCGGCAGGAAGGAATGGTGGATATTGATGATCTTGCCTGACATCTTTGAACACAATCCGTCGGACAGGACCTGCATGTAACGAGCCAGCACGACAAGATCGGTGCCCGTCAGCTCGATGATTTCAGTCAATTGCGCTTCGGCTTGGGGCTTGTTCTCCTTCGTCACCTTGATGTGGTGGAAGGGGATGTCGTTGTTGACGACGAGCTTCTGATAATCGAAGTGGTTCGACACGACGCCGACGATGTCAATCGGTAATGCGCCGATCTTCCAGCGGTAGAGCAGGTCGTTGAGGCAGTGACCAAAGCGGGAGACCATTAAGAGCACCTTCATGCGCTTCGAGGTATCGAAAATCTCCCAGTCCATACCGAACTTACCGGCAACAGGTTTGAAACCTTCCGTAAGTGCCGCATGCTTAACGCCTTCTTCGGAGACGAAGCTGACCCGCATGAAAAACATATCGGTGTCGCAATCATCGAATTGCGAACTAGCAACAATGTTGCAGCCATTTTCTGCCAAATAAGTCGAGATCGCGGCTACAATGCCCCGTGCCGACTTGCACTTAACAGTCAGAATAAGCTTGGTCGTCATATCTACTCCTGTCGAATCGGCAAGTTGGCGAGAAAGTGGCCAAGCACGCGTCCGTTGATGTGAAGTCAGCGAAATTCTGCGCTCAGCTCGGTGAGTTCGTCCCATAGACTTTCCGCAAAACCTCGCAGCACCATCAGCTCGAATCCATCCTCCGAGACGCGGGTGACGTGCGTTGCGATGTGGCCGATCAGCGTCGTTGTCGCGCGGCCTACCGGGAAGGCGTCTGACTCAAGCTCCACCGCGGTACCCTTGGCCAGCACGGAGGGGGCCTTTGCTCCCGCGATGGCTATGCGGACACGGCCGTGGCTCTGATCAACGACGTCAGCATGCGGCTTCAGCTTTTGTACGATGTCGGCGAGTGCTGCCGTCGACATAGGCTCGTCGCCGACCACGAAGCACTGACCGGGCGACCCGCCACGTACGGCGAACGCCTCGCGTCCGAGCGCGCCGCGGATTGTTTCGGAAAGATCGTCCTCCGCGTTCGCAGAAAGCACGTGCAGCACGAGGCCCTCGGGAAGTGCCCTGAGCGTCACGCTGGTCGAGATCAGCGGGGACTTCTGGCCAAGCGCTATTCCGTGTTCGATCGCGAATCCGGACATCTGACCTCAGACTTTCAGCTTTTCGTTGGCGGGATCGACGAACACGGGGTGACAGAGGCGGCCCGCCGTGTATTCGTTGCGAAGGCCGTTCCACACCTGCACTTCCTCGCCATGACGAGACGAGCCGCGCCTAACGAGTGCTAGGCCGATCGTGGATCCGACATGCGGTGAGTAGCAGCTTGAGCTTACATAGCCTTGATCGTTCTCGAGCGTGGCCGCCGCACCCTTTTCGAGAATGTGTGAACCGCTGCGGAAGGAAGTCTCGAACTCCAGCGGCACGACGCCGACGAGTTGATGCCGGTTCGGGTCCTGGAGACCCTCGCGTTCGAGCATCCGTTTTCCGATGAAGTCCGCCTTCGTGGCTGAGACCATCTTGCCGAAGCCGAGATCGGCCGGCACGACCGTCCCGTTGATCTCATTATGCGTGACATGGCCCTTCTCGATGCGCAACACCGAGAGCGCTTCCACCCCATAGGCGCAGATGCCGCGCTCCTTGCCGGCTTCCATCAGCGCATCGGCCATGGCCTCGCCGTAGCCGGCGGGAACCGCCAGTTCGTAGGCCAGTTCGCCAGAGAAGGAAATGCGGAAGAGTCGGCCCGAAAGCCTGCCACCACACAACGAGACTTCTTTGGCGGCAAGGAAGGTGAACGCTTCATTGGAAATATCCTCGTCGACGATCTTCTGCAGAATAAGGCGCGACTTTGGCCCGGCGATTGCCATCTGGGCCCACTGGTCGGTCACGGAGGCAAGCCGCACGTCGAGCTCCGGCCATAGCGCTTGTGCGCAGAATTCCAAATGATTCATCACGCCCGCCGCAAGGGCGGTCGTGGTCGTCATGAAGAAGCGTTCGTCTTCGAGGCGGCTGGTGGTGCCATCGTCGTAAATGAAGCCATCCTCGCGCAGCATTAGGCCGTAACGCGCCTTGCCGACGGGCAACTTTTTGAAGGGGTTGCAATAAACGCGATCGAGGAATTCCGCGGCATCCTTGCCGGTGATTTCGATCTTGCCCAGCATCGAGACGTCGCAAAGGCCCGCATTGATGCGTACGTTCCTCGCTTCACGGTCGACGCTTTCGCGCCAGGTCTTTTCGCCGGCAAGCGGGAACCAGGCGGAACGATACCAGAGACCCGTCTCGACGAAAGTCGCCCCGTTCTTCGCTGCCCAATTGTGCAACGGGGACTTGCGCACCGGCTGGAAATGCTTGCCGTGCGAGATGCCGGCGAGCGCCCCGAAGGAAACCGGAGTATAGAACGGGCGGAAGGTGGTGGTGCCAACCTCGCCCGGAGATACGCCCCGCGCCTCGGCTAGAAGGCCAATCGCGTTGACGTTGGAAAGCTTGCCCTGGTCCGTCGCCATCCCGTTGGTGGTGTAGCGCTTGGCAAGCTCCACGTGACCATAGCCTTCGCGAACCGCAAGGCCGATATCCTTGTGATGGACGTCGTTCTGGAAATCGATGAAGGCCTTGCCCTTTATGCCGGGAATAATCCAGACCGGCTTTGCAGGTGGCGCGACGATGTCGCCTTCGACCGCGCCGAACGTGGCGGGCTCCGCCTTCATCTCGAGCTTGCCTAGCAGCGCGGCGGCCTTCCCGGCTCCGGCCTCCAGGCAGCCGGCAAGACCGCTTGACTTGGCAGCGGCACCGGCCAACGAAAGCCCCTTGTGATCCTCCCGCGCCACGAAAGCAGCTTCAGCATCCGACCATTCCGGCCTACCACCGCGATGGTAAGCGAGATGGATGACGGGGCTAAAGCCGCCCGACATAGCGAGTGCGTCGACGGCCAGCTTTTCCTTCCGGCCGTCCTGGACGATTGTAATGGAAGAGAGTGCCTGACCACCTTCGGCGTCAGGGACGAAGCCGCCGTTTATGATGCGAGCCGACCCTCCATACACGCCTGCTGTAGCGCCGCCAGGGCGGCTTTCGACGATGGCTGCAAGCCGCACGCCAGTCTTTTCGAGATCCCGGGCCAATGCGTAGCCGCTGTCGTTTGTCGTGACGATTGCGACCGACTTGCCCGGGGCAATGCCATAGCGGTTGAGATAGGCGCGCATAGCGCTTGCCATCATCACGCCGGGAATGTCGTTGCCGCCGAACACCAGCGGGCGTTCCTCGGCGCCCGTGGCGAGAATGGCCTGCTTTGCCACGATGCGCCACAGCCGCTCGACTGGCACCTCGCTGCGCGGCTCGCGAACGTGCTTCTGGACCCGCTCAACGGCCCCGAACACGTTGCCGTCATACCAGCCGAAGGCTGTCGTGCGGGAGAGAAGCCGAACCTTGGGAAGGCGTTCGAGTTCGGCGAACGCTTGGCCGGCGAATTCGACTGCCGACAGGCCGCCAATTGTCGCGGTTTCGGATAGAAGCCCGCCGCCGATCATCGCATTCTCGTCGACGAGGATGACGCGAGCGCCGACACGGCCGGCGGTCAGCGCTGCGGCAAGGCCGGTGGCGCCGCCGCCGACGACCAGCAGGTCGCAGTGGGCCCAGCACTTTTCGTAGCGGTCAGGATCAGCCTCGTAGGTCGCCTTGCCGAGGCCGGCGGCCCGGCGGATGAACGGCTCGTAGAGCTTCTCCCAAAGGCCTGCTGGCCACATGAAAGTCTTGTAGTAGAAGCCGGCGGACAGGAAAGGCGACAGCAGACTATTTAACGAACCGACGTCTACGTTAAGCGAAGGCCAGCGGTTCTGGCTTTGCGCGACAAGGCCCTCGTACAATTCCTGCATAGTGGCGCGGGTATTGGGCTCCGTACGCCCGCCCCGGCCAATGGTCATCAGCGCATTGGGTTCGGATGCGCCAGCCGTAAGCACGCCGCGCGGCCGGTGATACTTGAACGATCGGCCCATCAGCATATGGCCGTTGGCAAGCAGAGCCGAGGCAAGGCTGTCGCCTTCGACTCCGGTCATGCGCTTGCCGTCGAAAGTGAAAGATAACGGCTTCGAGCGATCGATCAGGCCGCCCGTCTTGAGACGATAGGACGTCATTGCCCCGTCTCCTCGCGAGCGGCGGAGTCACACGTGTCTTCAATCTCATGGGTTGCGGTGTTGCGCGTCACGATCAGCCAGCGGCGGCAGCCGGACGTGTGATGCCAATGTTCGTCGTAGCGGCCGCGTGGATTGTCACGCAGATAGACGTAGTCGAACCACACTTCGAGACTGGCATCCGCAGCCGGACGGGCGAGCGCCGCCCCCTTCACAGTGAATTCTTCCTTGGGCCTTTGCCCGCAATGTGGGCAGGGGATGAGGCTTGCCATTTCGGTGTCCTTGTTTTCCCGAATCAGTGTAGATTGGGTTGGGCGCCCTGCCCCTTCTCGTCGATCAGATAACCGCGCTCGAACCGGTCGAGACGCATTTCGCGCGTCACGGCGTGCGGTTCGTTTCTGGCGATGAGATGGGCGAAGCAGAAGCCGGAGGCGGGTGTCGCCTTGAAGCCGCCGTAGCACCAGCCGGCATTGAGGTAGAGATTGTCGATATGGGTGCGGTCGATGATCGGCGTGCCATCCATGCTCATGTCCATGATGCCAGCCCATGAACGCAGCACGCGGACTCGCGACAGAGCCGGGATCATCGCCTTGCCGGCCTCAATGACGTGCTCGACGCTGGCGAGATTGCCGCGTTGGGCATACGAATTGTAACCGTCGATGTCGCCGCCGAAGACAAGACCGCCCTTGTCGGATTGAGAGACATAGAAATGGCCGGCGCCGAAGGTAACGACGCAATCGATGAAGGGCTTCAGACCTTCCGAGACGAAGGCCTGCAGCACGTGGCTTTCGATCGGCAGTTTGATGTCCGCCATCGCAGCCACCTGAGAGGAATTGCCGGCGACCGCAACGGCGAGTTTGCTGCAGCCGATAAGACCCTTGGAGGTTTCGACGCCGGTCACCCTGCCATTTTCGCGGCGGATGGCGATCACTTCGCAGTCCTGGATGATATCGACACCCATCGCGTCAGCGCCGCGGGCATAGCCCCACGCGACGCCATCATGGCGCACCGTGCCGCCACGTCGCTGGATAAGGCCGCCGCGAATCGGAAAGCGCGCATTGTCGAAGCCGAGGAAGGGAAGCATCTGCCTGACCTGCGTCCGGTCCAGCAGGTCGGCATCGACGCCGTGCAGCCGCATAGCATTGCCACGCCGCGTATAGGCGTCGCGCTGGGCATCGGAATGGAAGAGATTCAACACGCCGCGCTGCGAGACCATGGCGTTGAAGTTGAAGTCCTGCTCTAGCCCTTCCCATAATTTCATGGAAAGCTCGTAGAACGGATTGTTGCCGGGCAGCAGGTAGTTCGAGCGAATGATCGTCGTGTTGCGGCCAACATTGCCCGAACCGATATAGCTCTTCTCCAGAACAGCGACGTTGCGGATCCCGAATTCCTTGGCGAGATAGTAGGCGGTGGCGAGACCATGCCCGCCACCGCCTACTATGATCACGTCGTAGTGCGGTTTGGGCGTCGGTTCGCGCCAGGCAGGTTTCCATGTCTTATTGCCGCGAAGGCCGTTCAGGAAGATGGAGAAGGCTGTGTAGCGCATGGGGTGTTCCACGTCATTCGGCCTTGTATAGCGACCATTTTGTCGTCAAAATTTCACAGAAGAGCCACAAAAAGACACGCAGCAGCCATGGTCGAGCAAAGCAGCAGGTTGACGCAAACCATAGGTTTTCTGTTGCTGCCCGGCTTCGCGCTGATGTCCTATGCCTCCGCGACCGAGCCCCTGCGCGCCGCCAACCTGCTTGCGGGCCAGTCTCTCTATGATGTCAGGCCGCTTTCCCTCGATGGAGCAGCCGTTGCGAGTTCATCGGGCGCCATTGTCCCTTGCCAGCGTCTCGATCGATCGCCGCTGCACACGATTTTCGTCTGCGCGGGCGGAAATCCTTCGGCCTTGGGATCACCCGCGCTTTATGCGGCTCTTCGTCAGTTGGCCCGACGCGGGGTGCGCTTGGGAGGAATTTCAGGCGGACCTTACATCCTGGCCGCAGCGGGACTGCTCGATGGACGGGATTTTACTATTCATTGGGAGCACGCGGCGGCTCTCATCGAGGCCTTCCCTCGTCTAGCTCCGAGACAGGCTCGCTTCGTGCTCGACGGAAACCGCATCACGTGTGGTGGCGGCGTGGCGCCCCTCGACATGATGCATGCGCTGATCGCCGACCGAATGGGCGCCGATTTTGCCCGGCGGGTCAGCGACTGGTATCTTCACACGCAGGTGGCCGAGCCGGCCGCGCCCCAACGCGCTTCGGCGGCGGAGCGTTTCCACGTCAATCATCCCGTCCTGCTGAACGTTCTGGAGAAGATGGAGGCCGCGATCGAGCAGCCGCTCGATCGTGCGCAGATGGCCATCTATGCGGGTGTCAGCCAGCGCCACCTCGACCGCCTTTTCTCCGAACATATGAATGCGGGATACTCGGAGGTCTATCGAAATCTGCGGCTGGCTCACGCCCGGCGATTGCTGCAACAGAGCCCGCTTTCCGTTTCAGAGATCGCATTTGCCACAGGTTTTTCCAGCGCATCACATTTTTCACGCGCCTATGTAACCTTATTCGGTAAGACCCCAAAAAGAGAGCGCCGACTGCGTACTCCTTAACTAGTCGTCCGTTAAGAAGCGCATTTGAGTGCGGCCTGGGCGGCAAGCAGCCGCATCAAAGCGTTCAGGATTAGGCTCAGCAGAAGCCTCAGCCAGGCGAGGACGAGGCGGAGATTGTGGCCAACGGCGGTTAGGACGACGTTGGCGGTATCGCCTTTGCGGCCCTTGAGGTAGCAGCGGCCGAGATGTCCGTCGCTCTTCAGGTGACCGATCACGGGCTCGACGACTAACTATCGCGCGACCCACCCCAGAGTCCGGTCATTTGAAAACACAACTCACGCAAAGGCCCGCCTGTCGCACCGTCATGGGCCATGACGCGGTAGACCGTCAAACTAGGAGACATCGCACCGACATTGCATTGAATCGGAATCTAGTGCGCGCACGCGAACTTAGAAAGGTGATGGCTAGCGTCGTTTCAACAACTTCTAGAGATCGACCAGTGCTGGACTTTGTTGTTCTTCGAGAGTCCGCTCGCTAACCGCAATGAGCAGGCCGAGCCGAGACCGAGACCGAGACCGAAAAAGGTTCAAGAAGCTGATGCCCAGTCTCCCTTATAGGTTATTGCGGGTCAGTTTGTTTTGTTTCTTGGGCCAAGGCTCCATACTATGCTGGGGGCGCATAATTGTTGATCCGACTAGCGCTGAGCAGCAGCAATCGCCGAGGGCAATCATCGGCATCTCAGCACCGGGTCGCCGTGACTCGGAACGCTACAGCGTGATAAGGACCAAAAGCCAGCTCCTGTCAGATAGAGGAAATTCGCTGGTTGGGCGGCAGTATGCTTGGCCGTCTTTTCCCGAGTGCGCTGCAACCGTAGCAGTCATGCGTTGTCCCGAGCGAAAACCACCGCGACAGTTGTTAGCTGCGCCCCGCTCGCACGCTTGGTGTTCGGTGGCGCCATGGGCATGCCTGTTCCAGGTCGCGCGAGATGCGCACCAAGGTTGCCTCGTCACCGAAACGGCCGACGATTTGAAGGCCGATTGGCAAACCGTTAGTGCTATGGGCCAACGGCAGCGACACCGATGGATGCCCAGTGATATTGAACACACCCATGTACCCATAGATCGCGGTCGCAGCATCCGCGTCCATGAATTCCATCGCGGAAACCGTTGGATTTGTGGTACAATAAATGCCTCCGTGAGACGGGGCAACGACGGGCATCGTAGGCGTCAGCAGAATATCGAAAGCATCAATCGCCTCGCCGAGGCGGAACCGGAATCTTCGGATATCCTCAAGTAGGTCTCCCATGGAAGCAGGTGGAGAGTTACGGCTATATTCATAAAGCTTGAGATTGACCGGTTCCAGGCTGTCCGCGTCGATTGTTCGGCCCATGGCCCGCGCCGCATCTTCAAGTGATTTGGCATTAAGAGCGTAGCTGCCCAGCGATATCCTCGTCCTCTCGTCGGGATCATATGGAGGATCGATCTCCATAATCAGATGGCCCATTTCCTCCAGAAGCGCGGCGATTTTATCGACTGCTTGAAGGACCTCCAGTTCGACATCAATCCCTCCCCATTTGGTTCGCGCGACTCCGATCCGGAGAGTGCGGCTAGGTCGAAATAGCTCGTCCACATAGGGGCGGCTCGGCTGGACAATGATAAATGGATCGCCGGGATAAGGACCGGAAAAAACGTCCAATGCGGCGGCCATATCGCGCACCGTCCGACAGAGAATAAACATTCGGCTAAGGCCAAGCAGCGCGTCTTGGTCGTTCGGCCCACCAGACACACGCCCGCGGGATGGGTTCAGACCGACAAGGCCGCACCAAGAGGCGGGAATGCGAATCGACCCGCCGCTGTCGCTGGCATGTGCAATAGGAGTGATGCCGGCCGCAACAGCCGCGGCGGCTCCAGAGGACGAGCCCCCTGCCGATCGTTCCAAATTCCATGGATTACCGGTAATGCCATTCAGAACGGATTGGCTCATTCCTGAGGTACCAAGCTCCGGGCATGTTGTTCTGCCGATTGTACGGAGCCCTGCATTTCGGGCGCGACGAAAAAAATGGCTGTCGGTCTGAGGGCGATAGCCTTTGAACAGACGACTCCCTTGTTCCTGAAGGCGGCCAGCTTCGGTGGCGCCGATATCCTTGCGGAGGAA
Organism: Bradyrhizobium sp. ISRA442; assembly: GCF_038085055.1. Classification (NCBI taxonomy): domain Bacteria; kingdom Pseudomonadati; phylum Pseudomonadota; class Alphaproteobacteria; order Hyphomicrobiales; family Nitrobacteraceae; genus Bradyrhizobium; species Bradyrhizobium sp. ISRA442. The sequence goes on along the minus strand of NZ_JALGCN010000010.1, from coordinate 290,151 downwards.
AGGTACACCATGAAAGAGGCCGCCGTCCGCGCCGGCAACAGCGTCGGCATCTTCATAGAATTCGATGATGGCATTGATGCGAGGATTGACCTCATCATGCGCTTCCCGAGCCAGCCGCATCAACTCCAAAGGCGTAAGTTCGCCACCGGTTACAAGAGACGCCAGAGCGGTGGCATCATGATCGACATACTCGCTCAATCTCATCTGAAGAATACCTCACTCACGAACCCGACTGGTGTTCTCAACGCGGCCCTGTGAAATTCCAGGGGGCGTCACGGCGATCCGCAGCTGGTGGTAGCGCCAACCCCGGCTCCGTGATTTTCAACTAAATCTTGGTTTGAGCGTTTCGCCTCAGCCCAGTTGCCAGTCGAGTTCCGATGAAGATCTGGCCTGTGCTCGGTGTTTCGAATCCTGCAATCATCATGAACGTCGTCGTTTTGCCGGATCCGCCTAGTCCGAAAAACGAGACAAAACCGCTTGCATGCCGTCTTACTGTTTACAAAGTCGCTCTAAGCGCATCGCTTTATCGTCAACACTCCTATGAATTGCAAATAATGCAACGATATTGCATAACGTGGCAGGTACATGATGACCTGTCAAGGGAGGACGTCTCCCCAAGCGACCGCAAGAGCTGGCGGGGAGGTTACGACCGTGCAACGCGCATTAAATCTGCTGAGAGTTCTCGGTGCGAATGAGTCCGACTCCTCTTTCCATGCTATTCGCAGGCCCGATGGCGTCTTTGCACATCTGTTTTCAGTGCAGCCGCGACTGCTAAACGTTGACGCTGACCGCGCAGCAACGCCAGACTCACGAGCACGCCGCACGAGAACAGCAAGGTAACTTCCAGCACCGCGCCGCTACCGAACCGAACCAGCAACTCGGCGAGAATGGGAGGCGAGGCTGCTGAAATCAGATCGTGTGGCAACGCGATTTGCGAGGACGCCTTAGTGAAATCGGCCCTCTCGTAGAAGACGAGCGGCATCGTTGCGCGCACGACCGTGAGCGCCCCGCTCCCCATGCCATAGAGCAGCATGAACGCGGCGCTGCCGAGAAACTGTCCGCCACTGATCATCAACAGCACTATTGCCAAAGCCAGGACTGTGCCGGCAACCAAGCCAGTTGTGATGGCATCCCAGCGTGCGCCGCTCATCAAATCAATCGCACGAGCGCTCACTTGAACCATCCCAAGCGCGGAGGCTAACGCGACAGCCTGTGACGGCGGAAGCCCTTGAGCTTTCAACACTTCGATCAGCACAGTGCTTAAGCCAAACGTCACGACAACGGTCAAGCCGCTGGCCGCCATAATTAAGCAGAGTGTGCCTCTTGGTTGGATCGGATCAGGAATTGGCGCCACTTCTTGGGACGCCGGCCGGGGTGCCTGCGAACGGCGGCCGGGCAGACCGAACGCGTACAATGGGGTAGAAACCAGGAGCAGCAAACCCGCATAGACTAGGCACGTTGTGCGCCAGTCCGCCGCACTGGTGATCAGCGACGTAATGGGCCAAAATGCGCTGCTGGACAAACCGGTCGCCAGCATCAGCGTACTGATGGCGCGCCTGGCGTCCCGTCCAACGATCTCATGCACGGCGATGTAAGCTGCTGTCGAAAGCGATGCGCTGCAGGCAATACCGAGCACCGTCCAGGCCGAAAAATAGAGCTTTAGCCCTTGCGCCATCGACAATAGAAGAAAGCCGGAAGCTGCAACAACTGTCCCGGCGATCATCACAGGCCGGGCGCCAAACCGAATCAACGGCTTAGCGAGGCACGGCGAGCACAATCCCATCGCAGCATAGAGCGTCGACGTGCCAGCAAACACTGACGGGAGCGTCATGTGCAGATCGGCAGCAATTTGCGTGCCGATGATAGGCGGCAGGCTGATCGTGCCCCAACCAATGACCTGCGCCAAGGACAACGTGATCAGAGCGCCGATGCTCTTTTCAGGAAAGGAGAGCATTCCGATTCATGCCCGCATCGACGCCGCGCCAATCGATCGATAGATCAATAATCGCGCCATCATCTTGTCGCCGTTGTCCTACACGCACACTGTTTTCCTCAATGTTTAAACATCGCGTCTCCGCGAGGCAGTAAAATATCGAACTGGACGCAATCGAAATGATAGGAATCCCAAATCCAATATCAGACGTCAGGAGCGCGTCGGTTGACTCGAGGCTCCAGCTGACCGAACGGCCAAAGGTCCGCGCGTGACTGAATATTCGGCGCTATCGTTTCGGACAGAAGTATCGCTCCAATCCGCTATCATATTGGGAACGAGAGCCATGCCATGAGGATACATTCCAACCCTAAGTCCAAAGCAGAAACCGATCGAGCGTTCAGATCTTGCCGCCTCCAGCGGCGCTGATGTCCAGAGGAACGACGCTCGTCACTTTCGGCAAGCACATCGCCGTCGGCCCATCAATTGGAGGCAGATCTGCTTGCGCAAGCGGACGATGCCCGTGTGGGCAAACCGGATCTCGTTCCTCAATTTCCCAACGATGAACTCTGCTCTCTTGTTGAAGCGTTTGCCCCGAGAGATCGCGTGCGAATCTTTGTCCATCCAAGCCCGTGTGCATCCTTTTCGCATCTTCGAACAGCGTTATGTACCAATAGGCCGCTCAAGCCGTTGCGGCAAACACGCGGCGCGTCCTGCGGCCTACTCGCCCTGCATCAAGAACATTATGGCCCCGCTGCGGGGCTGGGTATGAGGCAGACGCCCGGAGCCCTATACTGCTGCTGTTGCGCGATCTGCGGACGCCCGATTGCCTGACGGCCGAAATCGGGCATGTCGATATCCTGCCCCGCCTCGATGATCGAACTGCGGATGGCGCGCGTGCGGGTAAAGAGGCCGAACAGCTTGTCAGCTTCGCTCCAGCGAATCGCCCTCTGCAGGGATGCGAGATCCTCCGAAAAGCGCCCCAGCATTTCGAGGATCGCGTCGCGGTTGTGCAGGCATACGTCGCGCCACATTGTGGGGTCGGAAGCGGCGAGGCGAGTGAAATCGCGGAAACCCGAGGCCGAATATTTGATGACCTTGCTTTGTGCGACCGTCTCCACGTCATTTGCCGTGCCGACGATGCTGTAGGCGATGATGTGGGGCAGGTGCGAGACGATCGCCAGTGTCATGTCGTGGTGCTGCGGGTCCATCGTGTCGATGTTGGAGCCGCAGCGGCGCCAGAATTCGGAGAGCTTCTCCAGCGCGGCGGGGTCGGTGTCTTCCAGCGGCGTGAAGATGCACCAGCGGTTCTCGAACAGTTCGGCAAAACCCGCATCAGGGCCTGACTTCTCCGTGCCGGCCAGCGGATGGCCGGGAATGAAATGTACGCCCTCCGGCACGAAGGGCTGCATCTGAGCGATCACGGAGGTTTTAGTGGATCCGACATCGGTGAGGATAGCGCCCTTCTTAAGCGCTGGTGCGATCTCCTCAGCCACGGCGCCGGAAGCACCGACGGGCACTGAGACGATGACGAAGTCGGCCCCGCGCACCGCTCCCTTCGCGTCGGTCGTGTAGCCATCGCCGAGTTTCAACTCCTCGGCGCGCTTTAGGGTCTCGGCGCTACGAGTTGCAATGGCTATATGGCCGGCTAGCCCCTCGCGGCGTATGACGCGCGCCAGCGAAGAGCCGATCAAGCCGATGCCGACCAAGGCGATCTTTTCAAACAAGGGTTTCGACATGAGTAGCTCTTCAGGAAACTCGCTGAGTACGGCGATTAGCCGCGATTGGCTTCTTCGGCTTCGACCATCATCCGCAGCGCATTAGGACAATCGCAGCCTGCAACGCGCCAGAGAATATAGCCGCGCACCGGAGGATAATCGTCTACGGCCTGCGTGCCTGCGGCTTGGATCTTGCCCGAGCTGACGATCCCGTCAAAACACCCGCCCTTTACTGCTCTCGGTTGAACCGTTATTCGGCGATGTCATCCCCTACCAGGCGCCGCGTGCACTTGGTAAGGGCTCGTGGACCGGAGATTGTTCCTGTTCGCCTGGAGTCGGAAATGGCGTGATTGACCAATTGATCAAGTCGACGGCACGCTGAAGTATCGCCGCGGTCCGGGCACGGCTAGGTGAAGCGGCCATGACGTGTCCTATAGAGTCTCGGTAATCTCCTTTCCTGACGATCGGCATCTTGGGTTTAACAAACAGTTTGACCTCGGTGACACCTGGCACAGCAGCGGCCCGACCGTCGCCATCAATCCAATCGAGGACGCCATCGCGATCAGGGATTAGGGAGCGCCAAGCCGCAGTGTGCGAATGCTTTCGGCGCAAATCCGTTTCGTCGCCGATGACAAGCTTGATGTGCTCGGTGACGAGATCAATACCGTAAGCCGCCTGAATCGAGTGAGGACCTCCAGAAATACGCGGATTGACTTCAATGACGACTGGGCCACGCTTCGTCCACCGGAGTTCAATGTTCGTTGGCCCCCAACCAAGATCGAGAGCTCGCAAACAGTTCAGCGAAACATCGGCGATGCGCGCATGCTCGTCATCAGTCAGCGGGGCTGGGAAGATGCCCTCACGGAACACGAAATGCGGCGGGGGGCCGAAGCTGGCGGCGGCAATCGCAATTAACTCATCTCCCATTATATGGGCGCAATAATAGCGGCCTTGTGCGAATTCTTCGACCAGTATCCTTGGCGAGGACCGCCATGTATGCTTCCCGCCCAGCAGATAGGCCGTGTGTTGGGCTAACTCATCGATGTTGCGGCACAATCGGACACCGCTGCTGCCGCGGCCTACGGCTGGCTTAAGAATTACCGGTAGGCCGATATCTGCGGCAGCGCTTTCTACGTCCGTAGCATTCGCCGCCAAGTGATAAGCAGGTATTGGAACGCCTACCTCCGCGAGGATCTGACGTTGAGCGAATTTGTCGCAGCATCGCTCAATCGACGCGGGATTTGGTCCCGGTAGATCGAAATGCCGACAGAGCGCGCCAACTGTCGCATAGACTGTTTCCTCGGCGCTCGTAATACCGGCAACGTCACGGGTCGCACGTAGCCGGGCGCATTCGCGGATCAGCGCATCTTGATTGTCTGTATCGACATGGATTGCCTCGTTGCATTCTGCCGCAAGATAGTCGTACTGAGCTGGATCCGCAGACAGGGTAATTGGATGAAGACCAAGACGCTGGGCCGCTTGGACGTATCGGAGACCGTTGCTCCTTGTGCCTTCAAGCAGGATGAGCGTTCTTCTTGCCATTGGCTGTTAACTCCGATCTTGCATGGTTTACTGAGCCCGAGCGCACATCAGCATCAACTTTTCAGCCGTGCCTGACCTCAGACTCTGCGATTAGGTTGCCATCAAATTTTCCGGGGAGCGTACCAATATCAGCGACTCACTCGGGTTAGTAGTGGTTCTGTAGCTACGCTGAGAAAGTGCTGGTCGCCCGCTCTCGACTGGCGGCAGGACCACGCTTTTCGGCTATCGAATCGTATTCTACGAATTTGAACAGTCCGAACGCCAGTTGTGGGGTGGTGCCGTGAGTTAAGAAAATCTGCTGGCACTTCCGTGATACTCCTCAAAGGTGTTGCTGGAGACCGCACTTGCGTCCAATTTCATCTGCCGCCCGAAAGTAATTCGAGACCGTCAGCGTCGTTACGTTGCTCTGCATGCCGTTCGCTGAAAAAGACTTCTACAGCTCACGGGCAAGCAGCAATACTGCGGCATCTGGTAGGTGACGCATCCGCACATGGCCAAGGAAGCGCCCTGCATCGAATCCATGCGAGCGGCAGAACGAGAGCCTAACATGCTGCTAATTCGGAGCACTTGCGTCGCGAGTCGACGCGCGTTCCGACTGGGGGGCGCCGACCCCGAAATATCGCGTATGGGCCACATCGAGGATGCGATTGATCAAGCTCGAGAAGCTATATCCGGCGGCGCTCGCGGCCTGAACATAAATGCCGCGCAGCGCCGGTATCGAGTTGATCTCCAGTACAAATGGTTGGCCAGAGCGGTCGATCCGAATGTCGACGCGGGCATAGTCGCGACACTGGCACGCACGGAACGTCGCGACCGACATATCCCGCAGCATTGTCGCAAGCCTGCTATCGACTTGTGCCGGGCAAATAGGCGCGAGCGCCATGCGCTCTTTGTCGTCGTTAGTAAAGATGCGCATTTCGCGGTCGCCGAAATCCTGCTCTACCAGCGGCAGGGTTTCGGGCTCCCCGTTTCCCAACAGGCCAACATAAATTTCCCGCCCCTCGATGTATTCTTCGACAAGCGCATCCTGCGCATACTGCGTCACGATCGCTTCTACTGCCTGCCTCAGCTGAGCGGGCTCATGTGCGATCTGCAATCCGAAGCTGGTGGACTCGGAACGGGGCTTTACCACCACGGGGAATCGCAAATCGCAGGTTGTTTCGGTGCTGCGGCGCATGACACGAAAGTTCGGTGTCGGCACGCCGCGATCGCGCATCAGCGTCTTGGTGATCACCTTGTCGAGCGCCAGCGCGTTCCCAAGCGGTCCCGCACCAGTGTAGGGCACTCCCGCCAACTCGAGCATGGCCGGAACGTGGGACAACCGGCACTCCCCCTGAATTCCGTTCGCCAAATTGAAGACGATGCCGGCGGGCGGAGCTTGCGGATCAGGTGGCATAAACCGTTCGAGCGTGGCGAGTAGTCCCTTGTCGGCTTCACAGAGCAATGTTTCGTGGCCGCCTTCCTGCAGGGCCGCTACTATTCGGTCGACCGCGTTGCGATCGTACTCCTCACGACAAGATTGACCGAATCGGTTGATCACACCCATGTGATCATTATTCCGCGCGATGGCTACTCGCATGAGCGACTCCCTGGATGATTGCCCGCTATCACGTTCATGCGCTCGGATTTCGCCAATCAAGAGCAATAGCGTATCTAGACCCGAAGCGCTTCCATTCCCTGCAATCGGCGCGCCACCAAAGCGGTCGCGACGAGCAAAGACGGAAAGGATGTGGTTTGGGCCGCGCCGATGAAGTGCGTAGATCCAATTATGTCGGCTTGCGAACATAGGGGTCTTCAATCGGACACCGCGAGAACATGGAAGGTTGGATGCCGACGATCCCCGCTTATCCGACTTCGCCAATCTGCCGCGGGATATCCGTGCGTAGCGTGACGGCTTTAAGCTCCTCCCGAGTGCTGCCATCAGCCTTGTACCATTCGGAACTCCATCTTCGAATCGACTAAACCGCACTGCGGTCACGACCCCCTAAGATGCGCCTGGCCATGAGAGCAGCAGAGCGCTTCGCCTGGCGGTGCAGAGATGTAGCAGGATGCGTAGACATAGCCGGTCGTGCGCTCTAAGCGATCCTCTATGCCGCGTTTGGCCATGGCGTTCAGGATTGTCTCACGTTCCGCTGGCGTGGAGAAGCGTCGCTGGCGTTGTCTAAACCGGTCGATGAGGTTGGTTTCCAACCCGAAATCCCGAAGGACTGCGGCTATGCCGTCATAACTGAAGGGATGCATTGCAAAGGTGATGACCCAGGGGCGTGAAATCGCCGAAGCATGATACACACGTGCAAAGGTTAGCTCGGTGGCGTAGCCCACACAGCCTGTGCTGATGAGAATGTCCGCATCCGCGAGAGCGCCATATTCCTCGACGGTCAAGTCACGGGTTTCCAGATCAGCCGTGATGCCAGCTTCCAAAAGGCCCAGGTTCTGCGCATAACGAACAGCCCGGAACGATGGATCTACGCCGACGAACCGGATGTCGTTGCGGAGACCACGATTGCGAAAGAAATTGGCATGCTCGATCTCCTGTCGGCCAGAGAGAGAGCCGCTGGGTTCCAGATAGGCGGCATAAAGTTCATCGAGATCGAGATCGGTGCGCAGTAGAGCAGCGTTCACGCCATAGGAGCAACCGACATCGATAATCTTCAGCCTGGTTTTGCGTCGAACACGTCGATAATCGGCGAAGATCCTTTCGAAGATGGGCTTGGCCCGATCTGGAATCACATAGTCCAGGGCTAGATGGGCGCGAAAATAGGAGTGGGGCCAGCGACAATTATAGACAGATGTGAAATCGTGCTTCGTTCCTTGAAGGCTGCTGCGCACCGCACTTGCTCCTCACTGCCGCTTGGCCTTGAGTTCGGAGCCGTCGATCAGAATGGTTCTGGCTGAATTCGACAGGAGCGGCGAGGATGCCGTGGGAGTTTCGGAGTTGCCAAGATGTCCCTTTCCACGGAATGCGATCTGACACGGATCTGACATGCTCTTTTCTCTCCTTCGTTTTCTAGGTCGCGACGCGAACCACAACATGAATATCGGTCGAACTCATGCCACCTCGCAACGAGGGACTCTCAAAATGCGTGCCAACTACGCAGGAACAGCCAGATGTTAATACATCTGCGAGGTGCCCTCGGATTCGAGCGCCGACCTCAGATGCCCTTGACAAGGAGACATTCAACGCAAAAATCTGAGGTCGAGGTCAGACACGGCCGAAAATGGCGTATTAGCGATTTGGGCCTCGGACCAACGAAGCGCGCCTACAGTTGGGGGTTAATTGCGAATGGTAGGACGAGCACGCAACCTCCCTGAAGGTCCAAATGGAAAAGATCTACTGCACGCCCAATGCGCTGGGCATCTTCGTTTTGATCCGAGTCTATTCTCGCCTGGGTCGGCCGAGTACCGCTATCTCGCGACGCAAAGCATCCACACGATCTGTATCGATGCTGACGATCCGGAAGCGCTCATGTGGGAACATCTTCAGCCGCGTGCGACGACTGGCACTAGCAAGTTCACGGGCCTCGATGGCTCTGTCTATGCGACAGCTGGCACGGTCTACCAATATTTCGATTTAACGAAGCGTACCCGGCCCTTTGTTTGCCCGCAGAGATACAAAGATCTGCCGCGGGTATCCCATCTGCCGCGGATTGTACCCACATGCAACGGTAGCAGCGACTTTCGTTTGCAGAGGCTTGAGCCAAGTCGCGCCTGGTGCCGTAGCGCAAACATCAGACTCATTTTATGACTAATTTGACCTCAATCAAGGCTATCGCGGCCGCACTCGAGGACGGCAGCCTGTCCGCGGTCGAAATTGTTGAGAACTGCATTGCTGCGGCGGAGCGGACCAATCCCTCGCTGCGGAGCTTTATTACGGTGGCAACGGACCACGCGCTGCTCCAGGCGAGGAAAGCTGATGCGCGGCGAAGGGCAAGCCGCGCCCTGGGCCCGCTTGATGGAATTCCTTATGCCGTGAAGGACATGTTCGAAACCCGCGGCATCCGAACCACCGGTGGCAGCAAGGTGCTAGAGAACAATGTACCGAGCACGTCGGCGGCGGCGATTTGCATGCTCGACGCAGCCGGGGCCGTCCTCATCGGCAAGACCAATCTCCACGAATTCGCCTATGGCGCGACCGGCGAGAACGGCTGGGCCGGAACGGTCGTCAACCCGCATGACGGGACAAGGCTGGCCGGGGGCTCAAGCAGTGGCTCCGCAGCAGCGGTCGCGGCTGGCATCGTGCCATTCGCGCTTGGCACGGACACAGGCGGCTCGTGTCGCGTTCCGGCTGCGCTCTGCGGCATTGCCGGGTACAAGCCGAGCTATAGCCTGATCAGTCTCGACGGCGTTATCCCCTATTGCTGGTCGCTGGACCATGCCGGCGTACTGGCGACCTCAGTTGAGGACCTGGAGCTTGTCGTGAGGCAGATCACAAAACTCTCGCCAGCGACGTATTCCGCCGCGTCGCTGAGAGTTGCCTTAGTCGAGGGCTTCGAGCAGAAATGCGAGGCGCCGGTGCGCGACGCGCTCCTCTTAACCAAGGAGCAGATGCGGCGGTCGGGGGCCACTTTCGGTGCGATCGAAGTCCCAGACCAGTCGGAGGCACGTACAGTTTCATTGATAATTCAATTGGCCGAAGCCGTTGCCTACCACGGCGCCAATCTCGCCAGCGCGAGCGACCGATTCGGTGCCGATATGCGCGGCGCCATGATACTGGGGCAGTTGCTGCCTGCAGAAAAGTATATCCAGTGTATGCGCTTGGTAGGAACTTACAGGCGAGCCTTTGCGCAGAACATGCAGAATTTCGACGTCCTGCTGACACCTGCCTGCCCGATTACGGCGCCGCAAGTCGGGACTGTCGAGGTGAACATTGCCGGGGAGACTTTTCCGATTGGAAATGCGCTGACGCTGTTTACTTCATTTTTCAATCTGGTAGGCGCGCCTGCGCTAGTCCTGCCGGTCGGCTTGCCGAGCCGCGGCCTGCCCGTCGCTGTGCAGATTGTTGGCGCACCCGGATCCGATGCTCAGCTCTTCGAGACCGCCCGTATGATTGAAAACCTACTGACAACCACAAAGCAGTCCGCACCTACACTATGAGCCGGCCTAACGACCACTTTGTAGATTTTCGAATTTCTGTCCCTCGCGAATGGGGCGCCTGAGCTTACGACTCACAACGCTCGTTGTAAAAACCGTTTTTCCCTTCGTCGTATGCGGCCCCTTACAATCTATAAGCGCGCCGAATCCATGACGAAAGTCGACGAGATCCCGTGTTCTCAGATGCGACCAAGTGCAGACGCTGCTTCGCGATCGGAATGGAACTCAAGAACGGGGTCATCTGGATGTTTGGCATCGGAGAAGACGGCGTCAAGGCGTTTACAGACTTCGGTATCGAAAACCTAAATCAAGTTCATCAAGTTCTACAAAAACAACACTGCGCTGCTCAGGCCGTGACCGTGCTACCTGCGGCCCACGCCGAAATAGATACAGCACCCGACTTGTGTCGCGTCTTCGGCGCCGTCATCGAAATCATCTGGGCTTCGCTGCATTACTGCGTCAGCAGCTTCCGCATCGACCAGATCGACGGCCAAGTGGTCACGCCAACCCACTGGTTGATAACGGACGTCGCCCGCGCGTGCTGCTCTCTTGGCTCGTGCCCGAACTTAAGCCGATGGTTCAAGTTTGCGGGTTTGAGATGTCGAATATCGATTGTCCGGTGGCGACAGGGCAGCTAGAAGGGGCGGAAAACCTTTGGTGTCAAGGCTAGCGAGCGCCGAGAGGATCTCGTCCTGCCACCGCGGGTGAATGTTCGCTCTCGAGATGTTCTTGAATTTCGCCACGATCTGATCGGTAGACAATGGGTTTGCAACGTCTCCCAAGGGATGCAAGACGACCATCTCTTCCGGCCCTTTGCCCTGATCCATGACGACTCGGGCCGGCGTTCCCACTGGAAACGCGGTAGCAAAATCGGGCGACGGCTCAAGTTCGATACGCGCAGCCAAGTCGAGTACACGTGCGTCAGTAAGACGTTCAACTTGAACAGGCTGTAGCGCCTCCCAACCATATAAAGCGGCCAGTGCACAATTAAAGTAGAAGCTGTATTGCCCCCCTTCCAGGGTGCTCGGGGCGCGCTCGTTTGCGAGGCGCATCGATTGTTGGAACGTCTCAATCCGCAGCCTCCGGATCTTTTCCCCTTCCTGACGCATGGCAAGGATCGCATCGATAGCTGCATGCATATAGCGGCAACATGCATATGGCTTCAAATAGCAATTTTGAACTTCCCACGAAGAGCCAAGATTGCCTATTAGGACATCGCGAGTGAAACGATCATTGTCATCAAGAAGATTAAGGGGGCCGGTTGCGCCTGACCGCGCGCGATAAGCGGCGGTGACACCTGCAACCACAGCAGGAGGAATTCCCTCCTTGATCGTGCTGCCCTCGAACTTGGGGGTTGAGCCCAAGAATACGATCGGTGCTTCCGACCCAGCAATCGCCAACGCGTGAGCAGTTTGCGTTGCATTCAAGCCCAAGAGACGGCAGGTTGCGGCGGCACCTCCATAGCCGACCCAGCGTCCGCTCGCGAGCGTATCGATTGTCTTAGCAGGACGAGAGCTCGCGATTCGGAGGGCGATTTCGTATCCAAGCGCGATCGCTGCCATCGTTTCGGAAACTGAGGCGTCAATAGCCTGAGCCACTGCCAAGGCTGCCGGAATAACACCTGCACCGGCGTGGCCCCCCGCGGCGCGATGACCATCATCGATGTCCAGTGCGCTCGCCGCAGCGCTATTCGCCATCGCGGCTCCGACGACGCCAGACCGTTTGTCTGTCAACCAAATGTTTATGTGGCCTTCGCCGTAAGATTCCAGTGCCGAGTTTCTGGCCGCATCAGCTAGCGGCGATCGCAGACCCGCAGCGGCAGCACCGATGAGGTCTAGCGTGAGCAATGAGATTGTCCGCCGAGTACCCGTTGGCAATGCGTTCGCTGCGTAGCTGCTACTGAAATTAGCGAGTTCAGTTATGACTGGCACTAGAACGCTCCCAATAGATCACGTTGTTGGCAAATAAAACGGGGTACAGGCCGGCTGTCTGCTCCAATCGCAAACACTGATAATGAGATCGTCGCGATAGCCACGACCATTAGGAACGAACAAAGGTGCTGGTCCGACGAACACCGATACACCAAATTTGATAGCAAAGCTTGGCCGTCCGTTGCCTCCCTAAGATATTGGGTAGCCTGCCGCAGTGACACGGAACCTAGTCGAGCTATATGTCGAAGGCGCGTGCTACGCCTGCGCAGAGTACTTTTATGGCCATGTACGGATCCGTCACCTACCAAATGCCGTAGTATCGCTGCTTGCCCGTGAACTGTAGAAGCCATGTTGTTTCACCGAATTGGACCAGCGTGTTTCGACATGCAGACCAACGTAACTACCAGTCACGAACTACCATTCTTGCAGCATGAATTTGTGTTGGAGACGGCTTCGCGCTCGCTCGCCATCGCCCCCTTCTTGAACCATGGTGATGTTTGCTGCTTGATCAGCGCCGCGAGGGATTGCGCGTTCAAGATCGCGCACGCGAGGGTGGCGAAGGCCGTGCGGGCTCTCTTTGGATCCAGTCGCAAGCTTTGGCAAAGTTATCAATCAATCGACGACAAGCGGGCTCACTTTCGTACATACATTCTGGGTGCCACTGTACGCCGATTACAAAAGGTCGGTCGGGCCGCTCGATTGCTTCAATAATTCCGTCGGCGGCGCGTGCGGAAATCACGAAGTCTGGAGCAAGCCGCTTGATGGCTTGATGGTGTAGGCTGTTTACTCGGAAGGACGACGATTGCTCGCCACAGAGCCTCCATAACTGCGTGTCGCGCTCCAAGTGGACCTCGTGAACGGTTTGATCCAATGGTGTACCGTCGCGGTGATCGATTGCGTGTGTCAGCTCATCGAGGGTATGAGGATAAATGGTACCTCCAGCTACAACGTTCAAAATCTGCATTCCCCGGCAAATACCGAGAATAGGTATGCTCCGATCGAGCGCTGAACGGGCAAGCGCGAATTCGAAGTTGTCGCGCTCTGGAATGATTCGTTGAACTGCCGGGTGAGGAGATGCGCCATAGAATTCGGTCGGAAAATCTCCACCGCCAGTAAGCACGAGGCCGGTAATCTGGTCGAGTACCGCAGCCACTTCAGCTGCTTTGACATAAGGCAATATGATCGGAAGCGCGCCGGTTGCCTCGATTGCGCGCACATAATGGACAGGACAGAAGTAGCCATCCTTCTCCACGTCGAAATTACTGACGATACCTATTACCGAGCGCGCGAGCTTAGCCATCTGGGATGATCCTCAAAGACGCGAGAAGAGCTTGCGCTCCATTCCGGTTAGGCGTTCCGGTCCTTGATCCGTAACCAGCACCGTCTCACTGAAGCCCATGCCGGCTGCCATCATCAGCATGTGGAACACCATCCCAGGTTCTATTACCCATTCCACACCTGGAACAAACTCCCGGATGAACTCGCCGGCGGAGGGGCGATAATTCAGACCAAGCGAATAGCCAGCGCGGTTCGTGTATGTTTCGCGAAGGCCAGAGGCCAGGAGCGGCTTGCGGCAAGCTCTGTCGACTACGTCGGCCGATGTGCCGGGCCGCATTAGCGCTATTGCTTCATCTTGGATGCGGATGATTGTCTCAGCGATGCGCCGCTGCTCGCCGGTTGGCTCACCCACGACCGCCGTGCGCATTAAGCGAGCCCAATACTTTTGATAGATCCCCTGGAGCTCGAAATAGACTGTGTCGCCCTGTTCTAGGCGTCGATCGGAGTAGTCTCCGTGAAGCAGATCCGTTCGGTTGCCGGACGTGATGATGCCGCTCAGGGGCAATCCCGATCCGGCGCTCACGAGCGCATTGAAAACGGCTCCGGCGACCACTCGCTCCGTCACGCCGGGGCCGATTGCCTCGATCCCAGCGCGCATGCCGACTTCAACTTGGCGGGCGGCGCTGCGCAAGTAGTCTATCTCCCGCGGCGATTTGATCAGCCGAAGGTGATCGACAATTCGCGGCTCTCTGACGAGAGTTGCTTTAGGTAGGAACGCCTGCAACATCTTCCACCGTTCCACCGTCAAGAACCATGAGTGCTCATCCACCCCAACGTGTCCGCCTGCTAAGCCGAGACCGTCGACCGCTCTTCGCGCCGCTTCGAGCCAAACGGGGACCGGATCGGCGGCGTCTGCATAGATCGTGTGGCATTTTACCCATGACGTGCTGCGCGCGGCCGGGACTTCCATATCGCGCAAGATCAGCACCGGGTCGCCGCGGCTCGGGACGGCTAAAGCATGATAAGAGAAATAGCCAGTCGTGTAGAATCCTGTCAGATACAGGATGTTTTCTGGTTGATGCAGCAGTAGTACGGGAAGATTATGCTTGGCCATCTCTTCTTGCGTACGCTGCAGGCGTGCCCGATATTCTGCGTAAGGGAAATCCATCCTGCTGTTCTCAGGTCTACTCACCGACGTTGGCTCCTTCACTGTCAGCTCGCTTATTTGCCCCGCCGCTCACCCACTTGGCGCATTGCCTCAACGCCGGCGTATATGAGGACTGTGAACGCTATCAGTAGGCTTGAAACCGCTGCAATCGTGGGTGTGATCTCTTCGCGAATTCCCGACCACATTTGGACCGGCAAAGTTTTGGTATTCGGTCCGCTTACGAAGAGCGACAATACCACCTCGTCGAATGATGCCAGGAAAGCAAAGAACCCGGCGACTACTAGTGCAGGACGGATGGGTGGGAGCACGATTCGCCAGATTGTAACGATGCGCGAGGCCCCGAGACTCGCGGCAGCGTGCTCAAGCCGTACGTTCTGGGCCTGCAGGCTCGCGGCGACGATCAGCACCACCAACGGAACGGCACCGATGCTGTGCGCTATCACCAACGCGAGAGACGTATTGACGAGTTGCAGTCGCGCAAAGAGGAAGTAGAGCGCCACCGCACTGATGATCACCGGAACGATCAGGGGTGCGAGCAAGAGCTGGTACCCGATACGGCGCATTCGCGGACTGCCGCGCACGAGTGCTATCGCAGCTGCTGAACCGACGGCAAGACTTACAAGCGCGGTAGCGATCCCGACGACCAAGCTCTGAACGGTGGCGGAGACCCAAGCTTCGCTTTTGAAATAGGCCTCGTACCACTGTAGTGAGAGGCTAGGAGGCGGAAAATCAAGGAACCGTGAAGAGCTGAACGAGATCGGAATAATAATCAGGATGGGACTGACGAGGAACGCAATAAGAATCAAGCTCATCCCTCGCAATAGCTTACCACCAAGCGCGGCACGCTCCCAATTTCTGGTGACGCCAGTCGGAAAGCGGATGTGATTTCCGACGGTGCGCGCTAGAGCCGTAGCGAGATCAATGAGCCGCACATAACCGCTGGTTGAATGACGAACGGTAGAGATTGTTGATTGGGCAGCGCCCTGCCGAGAGCTCAACAGGCGTTCGCTATCGACGAAATAGTTAGAAACTGAATAGAACACGAGTGTGACTGCGAGGAGCACGGTAGCAGCGGTGGCGGCAAGCGGCCAATTAAGAGTTCCATTCACATAAGTGTCGATCTGCATCGGCAGTACGATCGTATTCGGACCGCCGAGCAGCGCCGGCGTGATATAGAACCCAAGCGCGAATACGAAAACGAGCAGCCCGGCCGCGATCACGCCCGGTGCGCTCAAAGGAAAGAATACGCGCCAGAAGTTCTGGACCGGAGAGGCTCCGAGCGAGGCAGCAGCGCGAGTCAGACCGAATGGAATCCCTCTCATTACGCTCGTGAGCACCAGCACCGTGTACGGCATGAGGATGTAGACCATCGCTACAAGCACGCTGAACTGATTGTAGATGAGGTCGAGGGGCCGTTCGGTAAGGCCGAGCGCCATCAATAACTGGTTGATAACGCCAAAGCGTCCGAGGAGCACCATCCATGCATATGTACGCACGAGGTAGCTCGTGAAGAACGACAACACAACCGCAAGCAATAGCGCGGCGGCAACCCAGGTGCGCGCCGAGACGATCCAGAAGGCGAGTGGATATCCCAATAGAAGGCAGATCAGCGTAACCTTCGTTGCCAGCGCGAAGGTGCGGGCAAGTATGATCCAGTTCGTTGGGTTACCCAAGAACTCTTGGTAATGCGCGAAGGTCGGACCGGGATCGAGTAGGCTGAGAGAGAGAAGACCAGCGAGTGGGATGAAGAAGAAGATCCCGAGCAGGAGCGCAGCCGGAGCAAGCAAGAGCGAGGGTTCGCGATTGTGGACCGACCACGCGATGGCCGATCTCAAGGCATGGAGTGAGGTGGCCATCAGCTGGCCACCCACTTAATCCAGCGCTCGACGAGCACTTCGATATTCGACTTGCCAGAGGACGATTGAGCACCCCAATATGCCAGATCACGGAAGAATTGTCTGTCAATATTCTCGGGTGCCGTGGGTAGCTTGGCTGTGATCTTGGGCTCTATGTATTTAAAGGCGGCGCGATTTAACGGACCATAAAAAATGAGATTGTTAAGTCGAGCTTGCGCTTGCGCGGTGGCTTGGTAGGCCACAAACCGCATGGCCGCATCCCGGTTTTTCGTGCCCTTCAGCACGACCCAGTGAAGCGCGCTAAGCTCCCCTTCGTCCCACTGGTAATCAACGGCGGCACCCTGGGCCTTAAGGTACTCTATATTGCCATTGAATGCTGAGGCCATCCCGACCTGACGATCCGACAGGAGCTGGTTCGCGGCGGCTCCATCGGTCCAGAATTTCGTAATGTGCGGCTTGATGCGATCGAGGGACGTAAATGCCTTGTCGAAGTCGATTGGATACAGCTTGTCCCTGGGAAACCCGGACGCCAGCAACGCAAATTCGACAGTGGTCGGATCTCCGTTCGCACATGACCTGAGGGAGCGTGGCCCCGGAAACTTGCTGGTGTCCCAAAACTCGGCCCATGAGTGTGGGCGTGGCTTGTCGGCCGGGTATTCGGCCGTTGAGAATCCCATGACTGTGCTGAAGACGTATGAGCCTACGGCGTATTTTGCCTTTGCTTCAGGCAGAAGGTTTTCCAGCGTTTCTTTATCGAACGCCCCATAGTCGATTTCCTCGAGGTATTTGGACGCATCCGGTCGAAAAGCGGGCCGGGATAACTCCACCACATCCCATTGCACATTGTTGCTATCGACCTGCGCCTTGATTTTCGCTTCTTCGGCCGGAGACACATAGGTCACCTTGATGCCCGTCTCACGCTGGAAAGGATCAATCACTGCTTTGCGGATCGCCTCCTCATACACTCCGCCGCCGGAGACCACGACAAGTGCCGATGCTTGCGCCCGGAGAATGCCCGGGGCGCCAATCGCGAGCGCCGCTCCGCTCGCCGCGGCACCGAACCCCTTTAACGCCTCACGTCGGGTCGGCCGCCCGGAGTTGATAATCTCGTACGACATGAACTCTCTCCTAACGGAAATCATGAAGGCAGGATTGCCATGCGATTTACATCCGTGGTGGAAAACAATGCCGACCAGGCCTCGTGATTCTCGACACCTTTGGTTGTGCGTTTCGCCTCCCCAGTAAGAAGTCGTGCATCCCGTGCATCCCAACCAATTCTCACCTGTTCGGAGATCTGGAATCGAGGGGAGCAGGCGTGGCGCGGAGCCGCCACAGTGACAAACACCGGAGGCGTAATGCGCAACTGGACGCGGTATTTAACGACATTTCCGCAGTAGACGACCTCTTGGATTACGCCTTCGAATTCGTTGTCGGCGCGCGAACCGGCAACAAGAGGAATGATCTTCTCGGGTCGAATCATGAGGGTCACGGGTCCCGTCTGGCGCTCGAACCCCTGCCAGGTCGATCGAACCTGCAAGCCACCAACATCGAGCAGGAGGCCCTGATCTGTTCTTTCGTTAAGATGAGCGTCGAGGAAATTAGATTCACCAATGAAGCTAGCAACAAAGCGCGTTCGCGGAGTCTCGTATATCTCTTCCGGCGTTCCGATCTGCTCGACTTTTCCCTCATTCATCACAACAATCCGATCAGACATTGTGAGTGCTTCACCCTGGTCGTGCGTGACGAAGACTACGGTTGTCTCCAGAGATCTCTGTAGACGCTTCAATTCGAGTTGCATGTGCTCTCGGAGCTGCTTGTCGAGCGCTCCGAGCGGTTCATCCATGAGGATTACGCTTGGGCGGAACACAAGCGCGCGCGCCAATGCAACTCGCTGCTGCTGACCACCGGACAGCTCGTGAGGCATACGCCCCTCGTAGCCACCGAGCTGAACAAGATTGAGCGTTTCGGCGACGCCCGCTCGAAGCTCAGAGCCCGATACTCCGCGCATCTTCAGTGCAAATGCCACGTTCTCGAAAACGGAGAGATGGGGAAACAGCGCGTAGTTCTGAAACACTACCCCAATGTTTCGCCTGTGCACTGGCAGCCCAGTAACCGGTCGAGCTCCAATGAAGATCTGGCCAGCGGTAGGTGTTTCGAATCCCGCAACCATCATCAACGTCGTTGTTTTACCGGATCCGCTTGGCCCGAGAAACGACACAAACTCGCCAGCCTTGATCTGGACCGAGACATCATGAACCGCTTGCACGCCGCCATACTGTTTACAAAGTCGCTCTAAGCGCAGCGGTTCACCGCCAGACATTCACACCTCCCTTTTGGTGTTGCAAATAATGCAATTATGTTGCACAAAGTGACAGGCCCATGACGAACTGTCAAGTGCAGCTGAGGTTATTTCGATGAGTTTTGGCAAACGTCTCCCAAGCGACCGAGCCGGCGGTGAGGTTACGACCGTGCAACGCGCATTAAATTTGCTGAGAGTTCTCGGCGCGAGTGAAAGGCCGATCGGTGTAAACGAGATTGCGCGACGGCTAGGAAAGCATGTAAGCGCAGTTTCGAGGACTCTGGCGACCCTCGAACACAACGGATTTGTCGAACGCGAGGCCGAAACTGGACGGTTTGTCCTCGGGGTTGAGCTTATCGCGCTGGCGAGCAGGCTTCTTGCTGATCTCGATGTAGTCAGTGTGGCGCGACCCTATCTCGAAGAACTTGCCCAGAGTTCGAGGGAAACGGCCTCGCTCAGCCTTTGGAACAAGACGGAGGCCATCAACATCGAGCATGTTCTTGGCCCTGGTTCGATTAAGCATGTCGCTGCACCGGGTCGCCGCAACCCAGCGCATTGCACTGCTACTGGAAAGGCCATGCTGTCGCAAATGCCCGTCCCGACCCTGGAAGAGGTTCTGGCACTCGGCCTCGTATCCTACACGGAACGGACGATCACTGATGCGAGCGTACTTGAACGTGAACTCTGCCGCATTCGGGAGCGAGGATATGCGCTAAATGTGGGAGAGTTCATTCCAGAGATCGCCTCTATCGCAGCCGTCATCCACGATCGAAGGGGGCGAGTTGCGGCCGCAATTGCCGTCACAATGCCGGTTTTTCATTTTACTCCGCAAAGCGAACTGCAATTGGCGCCTCTTGTGGTGAATGCGGCGACGACTATCTCTCGGCGTTTAGGATACGCAGCGCCCCACCCTCGACATCACGATCAAGACGTGCCCGGCTGACCTGCGATGCGCGGAAGGTTTGCTGTGGTGCTCGCCGAAGCGGCTCTCGTCCGATGGATCTTCAGAATACCTCGGGGGCGAGTCCTCACGCACAATCGCTTTCGAACTGAACAGCGAAGGTGTACCTGGACCGCAAGGCGCTGAATGGGGTCCATCGACCATTCACGGCAATCCAAAACGCGGCATTGGCATTCTCAACAACGAGCTCTATGTCGGCCGTCTCGTCTGGAACCGCCTCCGCTATCTCAAAGACCCGGATACCGGAAAGCGCGTTTCTCGCCTGAATCCTGAATCCGAATGGGTGATCCAAGAAGTCCCCGAGCTGCGTATTGTTGATCAGGAAACATGGGATGCGGTTAAGGCGCGTCAGCAGGCGCTCGCCTGCGAGCCGTCAGCGCCTGGCGAGAACAAACTTAATGAGCGCCGCCGGCCCAAATACCTTTTAGCCGGCCTCGCGAAGTGCGGATTCTGCGGCGGCGGGTACACGATGGTTTCGAAGGACTTGCTCGGCTGCGCAACGGCGCGCAACAAGGGAATTTGCAATAACCGATTGAACATCCGGCGCGACGCGCTGGAGGCGTCCGTGTTGAGGGGCCTCCAGACGCATCTCATGGAGCCCGAACTGTTCAAGGAATTCTGACAAGAATTTACCCGGGAGGTAAATCGGCTAATCGGCTGAGGATCGAGCGCGGAACAGATGTCGAGGCGCAGCGGCGCGAGTTCGAGCGGACTGAGCGCGAACCCGACAAAGCGATTCAAGCTATCCTTGAGGGCGTGCCGGGAGCGAAGTTGAAGGACAAGATTGGCGCTCTGGAAGCGCGAAAGGCCGAGTTGATCGACCTCCTCGCGAACGCGGAGGAGCCGCCGCCCTTCCTCCACCCGAATATGGCGGGGATCTACCATCAACGCGTGGCGGCCCTGTACGAGAGCCTGCAAAGCGAAGGCGAGACAGCCGAAGCGGCCGAGGTTTTCCGAACGTTGGTCGATCAGGTGACACTCGTCCGCAATGGCGAAGAGCTAGCTGTCGTATTGCGGGGTGACCTGGCCGCGATCCTGCGCTTTGCGGCGGGCAAGAAAAACCCCGACTTCCTTTCGCAAGCCGGGGCTCTGGATGGCTTGCTATCGCAAGCATCGGTGGTTGCGGGGAGGCGCAACATCCGATTATCGCGATTGATTGAACAAGATGCTCCAAGGTTTGTTGCATGAGAGAACGCTGACAGGGCCATTGATTAAGAGTGAGCCTCGACCTGAGTACATCAATAACTTACCGGTCACACTACAGGCTTACCCTACCCAAAGTGGCGCATTCGTCGGATCATCGGCGGACCAAAGCATCGAGAACAGACGTAGCGTCGCCATCAGCCTCGCCATCGATCCGGATGCGGTGCCCGGTACCAAGATCAATCTCAATGATGCCCTGTCCTTCGTCGACGCGCCGCCGTGGTCGTCAATGGCGCTTCGGGCACTTCCGGCGGCGGCACAGACGCCCCAATCTCGACCGCCACGAACGGCGCTATCTACTCGCTTCAGTGTGCTTGCAAAGCTCCTTGCGCGACCTACACAGCTGGCTCACATGAAGGCCGGCCATGCGAGCCGCCTCGGAAGCAATGGCGCCGAGCTCCAGCGATGCTGCAACAAGCCGCTCCTTCTCATCCAGCGACCACCGCGCCGCCGCTCTACCGATGTGATCACCTCCGCCCTCGAAAGTCATGGCGCTTCTCCTAGGATCACCCCTGGGGCCTGCAGCAATCGCGTTCGTCCAACAAGGCGGCCTCTCGCGGAGGTATACGATGTTCGGCGTACGGTCCCGCGTCCCCGCGCTGAGAGAGAAAGATGCCGTTGGCCAGCGCTCAGTCGCCGCCCTCGCGTTTCGTCCACAGCATGCCATCGCACCACACGTGGTCAACGCGGTCCCACTGGCAGGCAGATGCCGCATTCGGGAAAAACCCGCGTCCATTGTGATTGGCGCTGGTATTGCACAGTAGCGGAATCCCCGTCAGGCCTTCGTATTCGACGAGAAGTTCGGCGATTTTGTGCTGAGAGGTCCTGCAAATAGTCTGCAATCGCGCAGAGCCGTCCAGATGCACAACAGCGGGGATCTTATCCCGCCACTCCGCTCGTGTTAGGTGCTCGAAAAGCATGTAAGGGTCTGGCGTTCCAGGACTAAAAATATCAGGCGCACGATCCTCCAGGCATATTGGCGCTACAGGCCGGAAGCGCTCGCGAAGTTTGACGTCGTTGAGATGGTCCTTCATTCGCGGCGATGTCGCCGCGGCGAGTATGCTTCTGCTACCCAAAGCCCGAGGTCCAACCTCCGCGCGGCCGGCAAGGAAAATGACGGGCTTGTTGCTGGCGAGAATGGTTGCAAGTTCACGCATGCTACATGGTGAGCCGCCCCATCCGGGCGGCACGTCGCCTCGTTCCACGGCTGGACCACTATAGACGGACCATTCTAATGGTACAAAGCCTTGGTCCGCCGCCAATGCCGAGCAAGCGGCACCTATTGCCGAGCCACTGTCGTTCGGAAAGGGTGGCACCCAGATAGCATCGAACAAGCCGGCAGCTCGCAGTGCGCTATTCCATTTTATGTTGAGACCGCAGCCGCCGGCTATGCACAGATTGCGCGCGGGAAGCCTCGAATGTCTCTGTATAGCACTCGCGAGTTTGCTAACGAGCAGACGCTCTTGGAAGCAATGAAAGGATGCAAGCACATCTTCAGGGGCTTTGGCTTTGAACCGTAGCGCGCTGGCATCGAAGAACTCATGGACAGGCTCAAGCGCGGCGTCCTCGCTGCAACGACCGACTGGCTCCGTAAACGAGATAAAGTGCTTTTCGTAGAGCTCCTGGAACACCTCGACGATGCTTTCATCGACCGAACCGAGCGCGATATAGGCCATCAACTTGCCCGCAACACCGAGGTCCCACTTGGTCCGGTTCGACTGCTTGTATGGTCCGAAGTGATAGCCTGCGGCAGCATAGGCATGCCCGATCAGGGGGAAGAGGCACTCGAGGGACCTGGCTGCGCGGCGTTCTACATGGTAGAGACGTGGAAAGGAGGCGCCGTCCCACACCAGACAAAACGCGGGCTGCCCGGCCTTGGCGAAAGGGCTAGTACAAAAAGCGGAAGCCACATGGGCTGTGACATGCGGATAGCTTTGATAAGGGAAGGCGCTCCCGTTGAGCATCAGCCCAGAGCCGTCGTGCGCTGTGAGGAGGCCTTCGGCCTCGCCCTCAACATACGGTGCCCCTTTAAGGGTAATGGGTGCAGTCCCACTGAAAACCTCAAATTGTGACTCAACCTCGCCCCACCATCCGTCGATGACGAACCGATCAACGTCCCGCGGACCTAAACCGTGCTCTGCCAAGGCGACAACAACCGCATCGAGATTGTTGATTTTTTTATATCGCGGATTGTTGTCCAGCTTCTCCTGCTCGACACAAAAGACAAGCCGTCCGTCCTCGACAAGGGCGACTGCTCCGTCATGAGTCAGTTTGATACCGCAGATGCGCATACTGTCTCCGAACCTAATTTCGGTGATCCACTCGATTTGAAGGCGCCGCAACTGTTGCTCATGTCGCGAGGCTCCGATGGGGCTCCCGTCTGCCACGATGCACGCTCTGGGCCAGTTCCAATCAAAGGAAACGCTGGCGATTGTCTGATCAAAGTCGGAGTTGGAAGCGGCTTGACCGATTCGTGACACCGGACGCGTTCGGTTTCGGACCAAGCACTCCCGCCTACCGCGACAACTTGCGTGCGTGCGACTGCGCCCCTTGTGTCTTCTCCGACGTCGAGCGAACGAGTGCAGCAGAGCTTACCGGGTAGTGAGATCGTTAACCGATCCTTCTATTCCAGACCAGATCAGGAGACGTGACCTCCAGAGGCGGGGGACCCATCGCGGTCTTTGATGTCACTGTTCAACCGATGCTCGCCGTTAACGGACATAGGAGCTGCTTATATTGCGAAGTGCCAGTCATCAGCTTAAGCGCAGATATTCATAACCATGCCTTTCATCTGGGACCGGACCGGCGGCTATCTGATCCTAAGGCAATTTAGCGCCTGGACGATGCGTTTCAGTCCGATCGCCGATGCCGCCGGTGGGACGCCGAATGAGAGTCGCAGGCCGTTGACGTCGCCAAACGCGCCTCCCGCAACGCAAGCCACATTGGTTTGCTTCAGGAGCCAGCTTGCAACATCATCCGTCACTCCAACGCGACCTTCGTCCTGCAAAGCAGATGCAAGCCTGTTCAGATCAAGATAGAAGAAGAACGCCCCGTCGGCACGAGCTGGGGTTACATCACGTAGATTAGAAAGGATGTTAAGACCCATGTCGCGAGCGCCGAAAAGCCGTTGGTATGTCTCCCGCTCAATGTGGCCGCCGTCGAGCTGAAAGTGGCTCGAGGGTCCGGTGCCTATAAGTCCATTCGTTACTCTGTCGCGCAGACTGACGGGCGCACTTCGGCTGTCCAGGACCCGGCTCGCGGTATCAGCATCGCGCGATGAACTCGCTCTGCATCATCTGCCGACTCTTACTAGCAAAACACGAAAATACCAAAGCGCCGCTAACCAAGCCTGCTTAGAGCCTTTTCTAATGCTGATCGTCCGTAAGGACCCGCTTTGGTGCTTACCGCAGACTGGAAGGCATGAGTGGAAGATCAGCAGGCTTTCACCGACTTCAAGCGCTCGTACCTTCTCGCTCCGGTGTGGCGCTTTTCGCACACAGTCGTAGCATTTTGAACACCGTGTGAGAGCCTGAACGACGCACAGCACTCACTGAGTGGCTAGACGGCTCGTCTTCCAATTCTGCTCGCTCTAGAAGTGCCAGCCAGTATTTTCAAAGGAGTGGTACGACGCTTGCTTAAGGATGAAGCGAACTTCCGCCTTCATAGGCATATTAGCCATGCGAGGCGCCCCGCCAGATCGGCTCCTTAACAAGTGGGTGACTATATGTCCGGTGTCGCCGGTGCGTTTATCTGCGCTTCAAGCGAACCATCGTCGCGTGTTGTTGATCAGCTGAAGAAAATGATTCCGACACTTGCACTCCGTGGGCAAGCAGGTGTCGTCGTCTCTGCTTTCATGCAAGAGCGTGGGATCCGATACGGAACGGCGTTTCAATCGAACGATAACTCAGTGCGCATTGACTGCATCGAACAGGAGCCGCGCTTTCGGCCTCATGTTGCCATCGCGCAGATCCGTAGCGGATCCTGTGGAACTAGGGGTGACGGCGATGCGCACTCCATTCCTAGCCGCCATTTTGCAATTTCTCTGGACGGCGCCTTGGCGAACGCTCGTGAACTCAGGAGCGAATTACGCGCTCAGGGCCAACTGATAGGTACCAACACAGACACCGAGCTCTTGCTGAGGTGGATTGAACGATCTTGCGAACGAGAATATTGGCGTCACGGCTTGCCCGCAGACTACGAAGCTATCTTTCGCGAGCTTGATGACCGTATCGATGGTGCCATTACCGCGCTGTTGCTAGATAAGAACGGAGATCTTGTTGCATACCGCAATCGAAGCGGTTTGCGACCATTGGAGACTATGCGGACAGATGATGGATTGTTGCTCTTTGCTTCTGAAACTTGTGCCTTCGCTGGCTTGGAAGGTGAGATCCAGCAGCTCTTGCCTGGGAGCATACAGCGCGTGGACGCTAAGACGGGCGGCAGCGTTGACCATACTCTGAACCGCCGACGATATAAGGCCAAACTCTGCGCCTACGAAACTCTCTATTTGGGAAGTCCGAACACGTCGGTCGAGGGCCATTCACATCGCCAAACCCGTTACAACATCGGGCTCGCCTTGGGGAGAATTGTTGCGGAGCGAGTTCAAGCAGAGCCACTCTTGCTGCCGCCAATCGTGTCCTCCATGCCAAATACTGGGGGGCCGTACGCCGATGGTCTGTTTGACTCTCTCGCCGAACAGGGCGTGCCCGCCGAACGTACTGACGTAGTGGCAACGCAATTTCCTGAGCGAACGCTCCTGGGCAAATCCAGGGCCCGGCAATCTCGCATTGCTCAGAAGTATCGCGTGTCGGAACCTGCCGTCGCTAATCGGACTATAATAGTTGCCGACGAGGCCCTCATTCGAGGCGACACCAGCCAAGCCGTCACAGCGATGCTCCTTGCCGCTGGAGCCAAGGCCGTGCATTGGGCGATTGGTTCGCCGCCTATAGTTGCTCCAAACTACTACGGCATGGGCATTGATACGCTAGATGAGCTCGCATTCTGGCAGGCATTTAAGCGACTGCCGCCCGAACTGCGCGCCCAGTGCCTTCGCTTTCACAGGATGGACCCGCGAGCCCTTAGACTGCTTGAAAGCAACATTGCGACGGCGATCCAAGCAGCAACAATAACTTATCTGCCCTTCCGCGCCCTTTTATCCATATTGGCCAACAGGTTAGAGGGCATCGATTTGTCACCCTTCACGTTGGAGATGCCGACCCCCGCTGGACGGCAGCGCGCGGACAGAAACTTGGAAGTGTTGCTGGCCGCTCTTCCTGTCAATCCCCGTCTGAGGTCAGGATCATGAAACCCGCGCTCGTATTTGACTGGAACGGAACACTGCTCGATGACACGTACGCGCTGCTCGAAACGACCAACGTTATTTTGGACCGCTTTGGTCGTCCGCGCATCGATATAAACACCCTTCGAGAGCATTGTGATGTTCCTCTCTCTCGTTTCTACCACAGCCTCGGAATGTCGCAGCAGGAGGTTGAGGCACTGGAGCGTGACGATGGCGCACTATTTCACGACACATACGAGCCTCTTGCGGATAAAGCCGATTTACGTGAGGGGGCGCGCAGAGTGCTCGAGTTAGCGCGACGACAATCCGCTCTACTCATCATCCTCAGCAACCACATAGTCGCGCCTCTACAGTTCCAGCTGAGGAGACTTGGAGTGGATGACCACGTCACCGATGTGCTCGCCTTTGAAAGCCGCGCCACGCAATACAAATCGATGAGCAAAGGAGAGCGGCTTCGCCTTTATATGGACAGGCACAACCTGAAGCCCTCATCAACCTTCATCATCGGCGACATGCCCGTCGAGACTGATATTGCACGCAATCTCGGGCTGACAAGCATATCCATTACCGGAGGATTTGTTTCGACCTCGCGCCTGCAAGCCGCGCGTCCAGATTACACGATCAACAACCATCACGAGCTGTTGCCCATCCTACAAAGCCATGGCTTCTTTTCGGAATGCTAAGTCATGAGCAAGGGATCATCAGCGAACGCGGCTCCCAAACCGATCAAGCAGAGCATAGGGCTTATCGGAGCGGGACGCATGGGAACGGGTATAGGCATCAGCCTGCTGCGTCAGCAAAGCGAGCTCCACATCAAAGTCAACAAGAACCGGTTCGGTGCTGATCGCCTGACGGGTGCAGGGGCCCGCGAGCATACGTCGATCGCTGAGTTGGCGCGGCATGTAAGTGTGGTGGTGTTGTCCTTACCGTCCAGCCGCGAAGTTGAGACTGTGTGCCTCGACCAGGATGGACTGTTTGTTCACATGCGCCAAGGAGGTTTGATAATTGATTGCACGACCTCGTATCCTGCCTCGACCATTGCATTGGCGAAAACGGCGCAAAGTCGAGGTCTAAGCTTTATTGATGCTCCAGTAACACGAAGCCCCGAGCAAGCAGAGCTCGGCCTTCTCAATGCGATGGTTGGATCGGATCCAACACTCTTTCCCGTCGCTGAACGCATTCTTGCTGCGTTTTGCGAGACCGTTATGCATGTTGGAGATGTCGGACACGGCCACAAGCTCAAGCTTGTTTACAACAGCATGACTATGGGCATAGCTGCGGTCGCCGCTGAGGTCTGCCAATTCGCGGATAGTCTTCAGATAGATCTTGTAACACTACGCTCTTTGGTCAGTCGGGGCTCTACGAACAGTGGAATATTCCAAGCCTTCGCCGCCTTTTTGTTGGGAGAGAAACCAGATGCACTGGCAATCTCGATTGCAAATGCTGCAAAGGACATCGAGTGTGCTGTGCGCCTAGCGCGCGAGAGTGCCGTTTCCGTGCCGGTCCTGGATGCTGCCGCGCAGGAACTCAACCTCTCAGTTGTCGCTGGCAAAGGTGAACTGACCCTACCACATTTGGCCCGATCGTAAACGCTTGGTATGGCTCCAAGCGGGCCATTTTTCCACGAGTCCGTGGTGCCCCCTCGACTCCCTCGGCATCGAGAACGATGATTAGGACGAGATGGTCCGCATCTTCAAAGAAGTCAGCGGCGTTTCATATAACGATGGGGTGGAGTTCGATCCAAACAGCGTCAAGGTCAATCGCATTCGCGAGGAAACCGAGTTATGGCGGCCTGCGTATCACCGCCGACGCATTGGTCGATACCGCCAAGACCTGTATCGTTCTCGCCATCGCCTTCGGTGATGCGGTCGAACCGGGTCTACTGGAAATGGACCTGTCGGTTCTCCACGATCTTCCTGCTCCGCATCTGCGCGCTTATGCGCGTGAGATGGTCATCGCCGAGAAATTCCAGGCGATGGTCATGCTGGGCCGCGCCAATATTCGTGGTGCTCGCGGGCTATCATTGGCGCGGATATTTGAGGGCTTTGGCACACGCAGTGTTATCCGTCCGCGCTGATTTGCCGGACAAAGTATCTCATTTCTGCTCCCGCCTGGATGAACAAGAAGGTGTCAGTCCAGCAAAGAAAAGGACCGCTGCCGGATTTCTCCGACAGCGGCTCAAGTCTGGGGAGAAGGCAGACGTACCGGTCTGCCAGCGGAGAAGAGCGGAGCGCTTGAGGCGATCCGGCGGCACTGTCGAGCAAATCGTTCTGCTCCGGTTTGGCACCTGGTATTCCGGTTCTAGCTCGCCTGGCTCACAAATTTGGTGTCGAGATAGCCCTCGATTGCCTCAAGGCCACCTTCCGAACCGAAGCCGGACTCCTTCGTTCCTCCGAAAGGCACTTCGGGAAGCCCAAGCCCATGATGATTGATCGACACCATCCCGCATTGAAGATCGGCCCCGATCGCGGCCATCGTTGCGGCCGATCGCGTGTAGGCGTAGGCGGCGAGCCCGAAAGGCAGTCGATTGGCCTCGGCGACGACCTCGTCATAGGTTTTAAACCGCGCAATCGGCGCGACAGGGCCGAACGGCTCTTCATTCATGATGCGCGCTTGAGGTGGAACATCGGTCAGGACCGTCGGCTCGAAGAAGTACCCCGCATTGCCGATACGCTTGCCGCCGGTGCGCAACTGGGCGCCGCAATCGAGAGCGTCCGCGACAAAGCTCTCCATTGCATCGAGCCGCCGCGCATTGGCGAGCGGCCCCATGCGGCTATCTCTTTCAAGACCATTGCCAACCTTGATCGCGCTGGCCTCGGCAACAAACCTCTTGACGAAATCTTCATAGATACTCTCATGCACCAGAAACCGCGTCGGCGACACGCAGACTTGGCCCGCATTGCGGAACTTGTTCGCCGACAAGATTCTTGCGGCTTTCTCGACGTCGGCATCTGGGAAGACGATGGCAGGCGCGTGCCCGCCGAGCTCCATGGTGGCGCGCTTCATGTGGGCGCCGGCAAGGGCTGCGAGATGCTTTCCGACTACGGTCGAACCGGTGAAGGAGACTTTCCGGACGACAGGATGGCGTATGAGATGATCTGAAACTTCGGATGGCACCCCGAAGACGAGATTGATCACGCCCGCCGGCAAGCCCGCATCCGCGAAACTACGCACCAGCTCCATGCAGCTCGCTGGCGTTTCTTCAGGTCCCTTGACGATGATGGAACAGCCCGCTGCAAGGCTCGCCGAGATCTTCCGTACGGCCTGGTTGATCGGAAAATTCCAGGGCGTAAATGCCGCAACCGGCCCGACAGGCTCCTTGGTCACGAGCTGGGCGACATTGCCAAAGCGCGCCGGCACGATCCGGCCATAAGCGCGCCGCCCTTCCTCGGCGAGCCAGTCGATGATATCGGCAGCAAGGAGCGTTTCAGCACTCGACTCGCTCAGCGGCTTACCCTGTTCGAGGGTCATGATTGCTGCGATGTCGGCTGCGCGCGAGCGTATGAGATCGGCGGCCTTGCGCATCGTCCTGTACCGGTCAAAGGCCGGAACCTTTCGCCAAATCTCAAAGCCCTCCTTAGCGGCCATGATCGCACGATCGAGATCGCCGCGGGACGCATAAGGAGTTTCGCCAATTGGCTGTCCGGTCGCGGGGTTGAGGATCTTTTCCGAGCGATCCGACCCCCCTTCCGTCCATTGGCCCGCGATGAACATCCTAATTTCGGGGTACACAGGTTCTGCCTGCACCGCTTGTTCCGGATTGTTCATGCCTCAATGCCCCCAACGAAGAGCCAGCGGGTTGAGCTCGTGCGCAAGCTCGATCAATCCAGCTCTCGTCGCCGGATGGAGCCCATCGAGCGGATGCCGCACGGCTTCGCATTTGATCACGCCACCTTCAGCCATCACGCTCTTGGCAGCGCGCAGGCCGCACTGGCGGTTCTCGAAATTGATGAGCGGCAGCACCTTTGCATAGGCAAGAGCGGCTTCCTGCCTGCGTCCCGCTTTGTGGTGATCGAGCACGGGGCGGAGCAGATCGGGCAGCAGCGCGCTTGACATTGTTCCGATCGCACCGGCATCGAGGTCTGCCATCATGGTGATGGCTTCCTCCCCGTCAAAAGGACCAATGATGACCTCGCCGCCGAGCTCGATCAGACTGCGCAGCTTGGCAGCCGCAAACGGCACCTCGATCTTGAAATATCTGGCGAGCGGCACCTCGCAAGCGAGCCGGACGAGAAACGGGACCGTCAATGTCACGCCGGAGAGCGGCGCGTCCTGGACCATGATTGGAATCCCGGCTGCGTCTGCGACACGGCCGAAATGCCCGATCATGGCGCCTTCATCCGCCTTCAGGCTTGCACCATGATAAGGCGGCATCAGCATGAGGAGGCTTGCGCCACGTTCGGCCGCATAGCGGGCGCGCTGCACCGCAATCTGGGTGCTGAAATGGCTGCAGGTCACCATGACTGGCTTGCGGCCCGCGACATGCGAAAGACAGAGCTCGACCAGAATATCGCGTTCCTGATCAGACAGCAGGAACTGCTCGGAGTAGTTGGCCAGAATGCAGATTCCGTCCACGCCTTGATCAATCATGCAATCGAGAACGCGCCGCTGCCCCTCGAGATCGAGATCTCCAGAGTCCGTAAACGGCGTCGGAGCGACCGGGAACAAGCCTCGATAGATGGGAGTTTTCGCATTTCTCATGTAAGGGATTCCAGACAGGAGGCATTCAGTTGCTGTCGAACTCGATCATGCCATCGCAAACATCTAAGGAGTGGAGCCGATGCCGTCGAAGTTTTTGGACAGATTGACTGGCGTGGCGTCACAAACAAGATTGGTTTGAGGCTTTGCTCGCGTTGGAAGCCTTTCGCGCCTCCTCATTAGATCCAGCCAGGCGGCACCAGATCCGTCAGGATGGCAAGGCATTCAAACAGGAAGTAGCTTCCGAAGATCAGCTCGACGTTCTGGGCCGCATCGATATCGCGCACGATCGCCTTTCGGGTGAAGCAGCCGCCGGTGAGCATTCCAGGCGGGCGCGGGTCATCGGGAGCAGTCGGTGTCAGGTATTTCGAGCTCAGCTGAGTAACTGTGCGCTCCGCAAATGATCGATATTTGGCGCCCCGCTCAGGACCAAGTGCGGATGCGAGGCGCAGCGCCGCGGCAGCAGCGATAGCAGTGGCCGCAGTATCCCTGCTGGTGTTGGGGATCGCCGGATCGTCGAAATCCCAGAAGGCAATGAGATCCGCAGGGACATGGTCGATCCACCAGTCAAGAAGGCGCACGGCGTAGTCGCGCCATAGCGGTTCGTCCGGGCGGACCATGGCGGCGTGCGCGGTGTAGAGCATCGCCCATCCCTGCGCCCGGCCCCAGGTGCTGATATCGCTATATCCTTTGTGCGTGTGCGTTCTGAGCACCTTGCCGGTGTGTGGATCAAGGGTGGAAGACTGGATAACTGAATTGTCCTGCCGCACGTGGATCTCGAGGACCCGCCGCATATGTGCATTGGCGACCTCCTCGATCCGCGCATCGGAAAGCTCGTCCGCGGCCCAATAGAGCAGGCCTGTCGCCTGCAGCGAATCGATGCTGCTCTCGGAGGCTCCGACTGCGCTCGCCTCTTCGGCATCCCTGCCCAACGGTATCAGTCCGAGGTGTGGATCGAACATATCACGAAGCGAGCTTGCTGCTGTCAGAGCCACCGCGCGCGCGTTTTCTTCCTTGAACAGGATGCTGCCGAGGGCGCCAGCATGATAGAAGCCGAAGCCCTTGAAGGCCGTAAGCCGCTCGGCACGCGGCAACATTCGGCTTAGCGCAGCACGCGCGTCTTCGATCAGGAACTGCCTGGGATCAGCAAGATGCGCGAGCCAAAGCTCACCGACAAATGCCCCGCCGGTCCAATCACCATCGGGCGTAAACGTCCATTTTCCGTCGGCGGCACTCGCCCAATGTGGCAAGCCCGAGCGTGCAGTGTCCCGGGTCTCGGCAATGCGCTTCAGCATACGCTCGCGCGCGGGCAGATATTGGCTTTCCGACATGGCTTCTGGTCCAACATAAAACTCGCCGCGCGGCTTTGGCCTGGCGGCAACTTAAAGCTCTTTACCAACAGATCCTGGACTGGCGTGAACGGTTAATGTTCACGAGGCTTCCAAGCGTGCTTGGTTGCATCGCTGCCGAGGAGCAAACCTCGCCAGCAGCACCGGAAGGAAAGCCGCGCGCAAGTTTATGCCGATCACCATGCCCTCCTGACCTAAGCGTGCTACTTTCGAGAAGTCTCTTTTGTTCGTTTCGTGATGCTAGCCCGCAGTGCCGATGGCGCCCGTATCGTAAAGATGCTTCAATTTCCTGGCGTCATAGCCCAGCTCCTTCAGAATCTCTTCCGTTTGCGCACCGAGCTTTTGCGGCGGCAAACGCACGTCCGGCTGCTCGCCGTCATAGCGCACGGGATGGCTGACAAGGGTGATGGGAGTTCCGGTTGCGCCGGTCACGACCTGAAAATTCCTGTTGTGCGCGATCTGCGGATCCGCAACGACGTCGGCATAATCGTTCACCGCGGCGTGCCAAATTCCACGCGCCTCGAACAAGACGATGCATTCGGTGGTTGTGCGTTTGGCGACACTGGCCGCAATCATGGCTGAGGCCTCGTCCCGCCGGCGATACGCCTCCTCGTCAGGAATTCGCTGGTCGGCCGGAAGGCCAAGCGCGTCTGAGAGCGCCTCCAGCGATCCCAAAGAGATCGCAATGTGTCCATCGCGTGTCGCATAGATGCCGTAAGGCGCGCCGTAGTACCAGCCGGCCACCGGTCCCGGCTGACGGACGTCCTCAGGCCTTTGGCCGTTCAGGTAGCAGGTAAAGGATTCCATCTGCAGGTCGAGCGCAGCCGACAGTAGGCTAACATCGACGCGGCAGCCCTGCCCCGTGCGCGCTTTCCTCACCAGGGCAGCTAGGATCCCCGCCGCGAACAAGGCAGCGCCGTGATGATCGATGGCGGAAACGCCGACAGCCCGCGGCCCTTGCTCGCGACTTCCGGTGATCATCGCAAGTCCTGATAGCGCCTGGATCAAGAGATCCTGGCCTGGGCGATCGACGTAGGGCCCGTCAGGACCGTAGCCGGAGGCAGCGGCATAGATGATCTGCGGATTGATCTTCTTTGCATCCTCGTAGCCGAGACCAAGCTTGTCGAGCACACCCGGGCGGAAGTTCTCTGCGATCACATCCGATTTCGCGATCAGTTGCCTGGCGATGACCACGGCTTCGGGTTTTTTCAGATCGAGCGTGAGGCTGCGCTTGTTGCGGTTTCCCGTCAGAAGCAACATCGACTGGCCATCAACCCGCTTGTCCGCCCCGCCCCATTTCCTCTGAAAGGCCCCTCCGGGCGGTTCCACGGCGATCACGTCCGCACCGAGGTCGGCGAGAAACTGCACGCCGACCGGACCCATCAGAAAGTGATTGAGGCTGAGGACACGAATGCCTTTCAAGAGATCGACCATGCATCCTTGCTTTCGGTTTTACCTGAAATCGAGTTGCTTGGCTCCTCGATTTCTGAAATCGATTTCAGACTTAGGCTGTGCAAGAACCGGAGTCAAGCGAATCAACCACCTTTCGAATGAGATTCGCTTTGTCCCGCTCCATCTGCGCATGAGAGGGCCAGAAAATAGCGCCGATGGCCCGCATACAGGACTTGAGAAGGTGGCGGTCGTGATGGTTTAACTCTTTGAGCGGAGACCCTCTCCTTCTCCTGGTTGACCAACGCTAATGGACAAGAAACCTGTAATCGCGCCAAAAGGCCGCCAGCAGCCACGCGTGAAGATCGAGGACGTTGCCCGGAAGGCGAATGTGTCGCCGGCGACGGTGTCGCGGGTTCTCAATCACCCCGATATCGTACGGCCGGAGCTTCGCGACAGAGTCATGCGGCATATCAATGACCTCGCCTACACGCGCGATAGCGCAGCCAGAGCATTGAAATCGGGACGCATGCGGACCGTCGGCGTCATCGTTCCGACGCTGGCGCTCGGCATCTTTGCAGAAGGGGTGGAAGCACTCCAGAACCGCCTCAGCGAAAGCGGCTACACGCTGTTCATTGCGAATTCGCAATATGACCAGCGGCGTGAACTTCAGGAACTGCAAAGTCTCATTGAACGTGGCATCGATGGAATCGTGCTGGTCGGAGCTTCCCACGGACGGGAGCTGAGGAGCCTGATCGAACAGGCAGGCGTGCCCGTCATCACCACCTATGTTGCCAAGGCCGGCGGCGGCATCCCCGCGATCGGAATCGACAACGAAAGCGCCACCCGCGAGATGACGGAGTATCTGCTAAGGCTTGGACACGTCCGTTTCGGCGCGATTGCCAACGTTGTTGCCGCGTCCAATGACAGATCCCGCGCCAGGCTCGAGGGAATTCAGCGCGCGCTCTCGGACGCCGGCCTCCCGCTCAAGCCAACCCAGATCGTCAAGGCCGATTATTCGCTTGCCCAAGGCCGTAGTGCTCTTCGTCAACTCCTCACCGATCACCCGGACACGACAGCAGTCATCTGCACCACCGACACGCTTGCCATCGGTGCAATGGCAGAGGCTCGCAAGATGGGTCTGGCCGTACCGGCCACGCTTTCCATCACAGGATTTGACGATGTGGAGCTGGCGGCGCAAATGGACCCGCCGCTCACAACAGTCAGTGTGCCGGCGGCAGAAATCGGCCGGGGAGCCGCCGATTATCTCATCAATGCCATTGCGGGAAGTCCTGTCCCGAGAAGTGTCGTGTTGCCGTACCGGCTCGTCATGCGCTCATCGAGCGCCCCGCCGCGGTCCAGCGTCCGTCCCGCCCGTCGCGGGCGCAGTCGAGATCATTGATCGGGTCACGGTCCTGATAACTATTTCAGAACCGTAGCCTGGCCTTCGCGTCCCAACATCCAGTGACTCAAGCAGCTCGCCCCATTTCACTAATCGCCCGTAAGTAGAGGTGGCTGCGCTTGCGAGGCGCTGCCTGCGCGATCGTCAATGGCACAAAAGGTTTCTCAATGCTCGCGTTCAACGTGAACGGAGTGAACGGGCGCATGGTGGTGGCTGGCGCCCATTTCGTGCAATCTATGATGCAGGCGATGATGCGCAAGTTCCAGGGCAGCTCGCAACCGCGAGTGTCGCGCTTCGTCGGACTTGGGAGCGAGCGTGTCCATATAGGCGATCGATCCCTCGATTTGTGCAAGGACCGACACTGCATCCGCGGTGGCAAAGATGGGCATTCCGCCTACTTTGACATATACCGCACTGGTGTGCGCCGCAATGTCGGCCTCGCGTCCGGCGACACTGCCCCGAACGCGCAGCGCGATCCAACATGACTCGCTGATGGGCAGGGAGAGCTGCCCCTTGCACGACAAGCCCCCGCATCGAACCTCCTCGAGGACCGTGCCGTTACAGATGAGCTCCACCCGCGTCGGCGGAACGCTGACCGATTCGATCCGCCACTCGATCGTGAGGGTGCCGCCTGAACGGGGAAGGACCACCGTACCTCCAGGGCGACGCCCTTCAACGGTCATCTCAACCAGAGGCCCGACAGTGATGAACGTGTCCCCGCCGCGTACGGCATCCATCCAGTTGCGATACGTGAAGTCCCGTTCGCCCAGCCGCACATAGGTCCGCGAGCCCCCGAGGAGTGCGGCCGCGTCCATCTTGTCGGAGCCGGCTACCAGCGGTAGATGGTACCCGATGTTGAGGTAGCGATACCAGTCGGCGAGACCAAATGCGCTGATCTGCGCGGTCCGCGGGTTGAACGACATCATTTCGATGGCATCGACAAGGCCGAGCACAATGTCGGCCGCCCGCTCCGCCTGCGGGTTCGGCGCGTGCGGCATTACGACCAGCCCCCCTTGCTGACGGCAGCGCTCCGCCCAGTCGGCCATGGTCGCTTCCAGAACATGGCCGATCGCAGCTTCGTTGGACCCGCCGCAAGAGAGCGGATTGATCATCTCACCTTCGTAGCCGAGCAGCGATATGTGCCCCAGAACCTGCATCCGGTTCTCCGTGCCGACCCGAACCAGGAATTCTCCGTCCCCGCCGAAATCCTTTGCCCCGATCGTCGTGCGTCCGTCGAAATCGGCAACGTTGGTGAATAGCTCGCCCCACTGAGCGGCGAGCAGATTGACGACGTTGACCCCCTCCGCCTTGCCCTCGAGCAGCGCTGTCTGCGGGCTCAGGAAATGGACGTGCGTATCAGAGCTAACCCATCCCTGTTCGCGCCAGCGCAGTACACGATCGAGCTCAAAGGTGAGATTGTCCGTCGTTGCAGTGATTTCGACGATGGTGCGGAGCGGGCGGACCTCAAAACCTCTGCAGATCTCTACGAACACGGGCCCGAGCGGCAGGTCCGCCTCGCAACTGTCGTCCACGTAGGCGTATTGGTTCAGCCCATTGGCAAATTCGCCCGAGAAGTCCTCGAACCTGCCGGTATTGACCTTGCGGTGATGTCCCTTAGGTGGCAGATACTCTCCGTGCGCACCATGGACATGCAGCCGCGCGGCAACACGCACGCCACTGCCCTTCTCCACGATGCGGATCTTGACGGGCCTTGTGGCCGGTTCGACTGCCGCCACATTGAGCGAGGCGCCGCCTACGTTACCGCCACCTTCCAACGATCGAAGCTCGAACATGTGCAAGCGGCCATCGTCGGAGCGCAGATAGAGCCTTGCGTCCGGATGCGCGGAGTATTCGACGATCACTTCGTTGTCGGAGCGCACGGGCTGCACATCAACTTTGGCGCCCAGCCAATCCGCTCTGGAGTACTCGAGCACTGCGCGGGCCGAGATCACCGTGCCGAGGTCCATGCCGATCTGCTCGCCTCGATCGTCGACATCGAGCTCGCCAAGCTTGTTGAGATGGACCCCGGGCGGCAGCCTCACCTTCAGCTTGCGACGGCCCTGGAGGCGCAGCGGGTGCTGGGTGAGCGCTGTCGTGGTCACCGCGAAGACAAGCGAGATTTCCTGTTCCGCGCGCAAGCTTAGCGCCGAAATCTTCTTGTCCGGATAAGGATTCGGGAGCGCGTAAAGCCACAGGTTCTCACCTTGTCGATCCATGCGTCCCGATTGGGTGCGGGCCTCGCCCTGGAAGAAGCTCGCCCCCGGCTCCCTGCCGAGTACAAAGTCCTCGCCCGTGCTTGCATGCACGATGGGGCCGCGTAGCGGCAGGGCTGCGAACGCACTCGCACTCCAGGAGATGTGGTTCTGCTGGATCGCGAAGCGGCGCAGCACAGGCACGTCGGTCTCGCTGCCGTCGGCGAAGCGGAGCCCGTATGTCGCCACCCGGTCGCCGAGTGGATTGCCTTCGACAGGCAGCGTAGCCGGGCCGATCTCTCCGAAACCCGCGGGGCTTATACTGGGGCGGTCTGCCGCCACTTGCACGAACAGCACATAGCTCGCCATTGCCCTCGGCAACGCAATTACGGCAGGAGGGGCACCGGGGCGCAGCTCCAGCACATCCGGCCCTGTTTCGCTGCCGAAGAGAAAGGGCATGCCGCGATGGGTCTGGAGCCCGCGAAGCGAATCGATCCAGCCGGTGTCACCCGGGCGGTTGGCGAAACCTTCAGGCGCATTTGCGCGCCTGGCGTTGAAATATCGCTTCAAGTCGATAGGCGTGAAGTGCGGCGATGAAGGTGTTTTCATGCTTCGGACTCCAGTTTCAGCAACTCTGGTGCCGCGCAAGCAGTCTTTGTCTTGTGAATGACTGCTCGCGCAAGGACGCTTGCGCAATCCCATGCTCATGCTCAGCATGAAGGCATACGCGCGAGCCCTTATGTTTTGCACCTGACGCGAACGCTTTGCGCCTATCGCGGACACGGCCAAGCGCAGGGGCAGAGCGTGTTCATTCACCGATGTAGAGGCGGCCGCGCTTCTTGGCGATCTGGTAGACCAGCACGCTTAGGAGCGCGATCAACGATCCGTAGACGGGAAACATCCAGGCGATGTGCTCGCGTTGCAACCAGACCAGCAGATAGGGTGACGTCCCGCCAAACAGAGAGACGCCGAGCGCATAGCCGAGCGCCACTCCGGTGGTCCGCACGGCGCGCGGCATCAGCGTGGTGGCGATGAAGTTATAGAGGGCCATGTTGAAACCCACGATGGCGCCGCCGAACACCGTGACAAAGAAGAACGTGACGATGCCTTTTTCCGAATAGAGCAGTGTCAGGAAGAAGCATGGGACGAGCAACAGGCGCAGCAGCGTGAACGCGCGCGAGGGTCGCACCTTATCCGCGAAAGCGCCGACAAGCGGCGCCGTTGACATCCAGATCAGGACCATCAGGGTCATGATCCCGTATACATACGTGCTGTTCTCCTTGAAGACCGTGTTGGCCATGTTGGGCAGACCGGTGTTCCAGGCATAGTTGGCGATCTGCACCGACCCGATCACCAGGATGACGGCGAGCAGCGAAAGGCGGACGCTCCACAGCGTTTTCCACACACCGCCAGTCGTTTGCTGAATGCGCGAAGACTCGTCTTGCCGATGCATGGCTCGATTGATCAAGGTTTCCGGCACCGTCGTACGCAGATAGATGATCAAAAGGCCGAGCACGCCACCGACCGCAAAGGGTATGCGCCAGGCCCACTCGCGCATGGCTTCCGGTGCGACCGAGGCGCTCACCAGGAAGGCAACCAGGCTGGATCCAAGGTTTCCCAACTGGATGAATGTGCCACCAATCAGACCGAGGTAGTGCCCCTCCTTTCCAGGTGGCGCCAATTCAATTGCAATGGCGTTGGCGACACCAGCCTCAGCGCCTGTGGCAAGCCCCTGAACGAGCCGCATGATCAGCAGCGCTACGGCCGCCGCGACGCCGAGGTCCTTGTAGGTGGGCAACAAGGATATCAAAAGTGAGCAAACCGCCATGGCCGTGACCGAGATCAGCATCACGCGCTTGTGGCTGATGCGATCTGCGACCGGGCCCAGCAAAGCCGCGCCCAGCGGCCGAGCGCAAAAACCCGCCCCGTACACGGCCAGTCCCGCCAGCAGCGAGGTGGTGGGATCATCGGAAGGGAAGAAATGCGGCGAGAGAAACGCTGCCATTACGCCGTAGACATTCCAGTCGTACCACTCCAGCGCCACCCCTCCTCCAAGGCCAGCGGTCATCCGCTTGTTGGCGGTTTGCTTGTCAAGCTGGATGGGTACAGCGCTGGGCTGAGCAATGATGTTCATGGGTCCTCGGGCTCTATTAATGACGTTAATGATGTTGCGGGTCGCGCGAGAACGAGCAGCCGCTCGCCGGCTCAACTGCGCCCGCCGCGGCGGGTCTACGAGAGCGGCGGCCTTGAGCAGACCGGACCGCGGAAGCGCAGGCGCAAAAGGTGCCCGGGATGCCGGCGGAAAGCCCGCCTCGCTTCACGTATTTGCGGGCCTCGCCTCAGGAGCGGCCATTGCACGACCCTAATGGCGCAGGACGCCTCCATCGTTGCCTCCGACTTGCGCGGCGGCTCGCATAAAGCGCGCGCGACATTCCGTGCCATTCCCATGGCTAGCCTTCCTCCTGTTGCTCTAAGCGCGCCTCTGAAGAAGCCGATGTTCTTGTTGGACAGCGCGGCGTCAAAAGACGTCGCAGCGTCAATGAGATCCCTCAGATGCGGCCCTCTCTCGCCGGCCGCGTGCTTCCGGTTTCCCGCAGGATCGGGCAGTTTTACGTCGATTTCTGAAATCGATTTCAAGACCAATAAGAATTCGGAACTGTGGAGTCAAGCCATTTTTCAGGGGTAGGGCCGGCATCATGGGTCAGCGTCGCCCGCGTTGAGCGATGGGCGCCAGCGCTGCGGGGCTGATTCAGCCAAAAATAGGCTTCAACATGCTTCGTTGCTAAGAAATCGATTTCAGTCTAAGGGCTGGTTCTCATATTCCTTCAGGAGAACCGCTCCATGACCAAGACGTCCGATCTCATCCTGTCGACATCTGTCGCGCCCCACGTGCGCCTTTTGACGCTGAACAGGAAATCGAAACGAAACGCCTTGAGCAACGACATGATTGTGGATCTAGGCGCCACCTTGCGCGATGCCGCAATCGACGAAGATGTCCGCTGTGTCGTGCTTTGTGGCAGCGATGCGTTCTTCTCTGCCGGAGCCGACATCAAGGAGATGCGAGAGCGCGGCTTTGAGGCAATCGACAATTGCGCGCGACGTTCTGCCTGGAGGGATGTCGCCAATTTCCCCAAGCCTCTCATTGCCGCAGTCGAGGGCATTTGCTTCGGCGGCGGCCACGAATTGGCACTGCTCGCGGATATCGTGATAGCAGGCGAAGGGGCGGTATTTGGGCAGCCTGAGATTAACATCGGGATATTGCCGGGCGACGGCGCGACGCAAAGGCTGACGCGCGTGGCTGGCAAATCGCTGGCCATGCTGATGATCCTGAGCGGCCAATCCATCACGGCGCGGATTGCGATGCAGGCCGGCCTTGTGGCGGAAATTGTCGAAAGCGGCAGGGCGCAGATTCGTGCGCTCGAAGTAGCCGATCTGATTGCGCAAAAGCCTCCCCGTTCGGCTGAACTTGCCAAAGCTGCAGTTCTCGCCGCGTTTCAGACCACGCTGGACACAGGGCTCGAGTTTGAGCGCCAAGCGATCCGGTTTGCGTTCAGCACAGCTGACCAGCAGGAAGGCATGAACGCCTTCTTCGAGAAGAGGCCGCCGAACTATCGCGGGAGCTAGCTACCGCGATCTGCTCGCATGCGGCGCCAGCGAAGCTGGCCCGCGTAACATGGGGCATTCAACATTCCTTCGGGTCGACCAGGCCGGCGCTACGGGCGACGATCTCGTATTGGCCGGCCGTTGCCACACCAACGTACATGTTCATCCTACAGTGGCGCTTGCCCGGCACCATCTCCGCCGGCCCGCCAGGCCCTTCCGCAAGCTTTGCGTGGTCGAGCGCGGCGGCGACCGCGTCGCGGTCAATGGTACCGGCTTCCTTGACTGCGGCTTCCCACAGCTTCAATCCTCGATAAGTGCCGGTCGCGGCGCTGCCTGCTGAGAACCGGAACTTGCCAGGAAACTGCTTTTCGTAGGCCCACTGAATTTTGGCGCTCACCGGATCTTCCACCGCCAGTGCCTTGTAATAGTCGAGGCTGCTGGCGAGGCCCTCGATCTCGTG
This sequence comes from Bradyrhizobium sp. ISRA442, assembly GCF_038085055.1. Classification (NCBI taxonomy): domain Bacteria; kingdom Pseudomonadati; phylum Pseudomonadota; class Alphaproteobacteria; order Hyphomicrobiales; family Nitrobacteraceae; genus Bradyrhizobium; species Bradyrhizobium sp. ISRA442. The sequence continues at coordinate 248,782 of NZ_JALGCN010000010.1, read as the reverse complement.
AGCCTGATTCATTTCGAGCGTGTTCTCGTCATAGTAGACGCAGCCCAGCTGTCCCCCATTCCTGGAAAAGCCCGCTTCATAAAGCTGTTTGAAGAAGGAGCCGACGCCCGGGGGGATGACGCTATTGAATACCACGTCTACTTTGTTGGCCGTGATGCGGCTCACAGTCGATGAAAAATCGATCTGGTCGAGCGGGTAGTACTCCTCGAACACCACCTCCCCGCCGCTGCTCTCGATCACCTTACGCGCATAGGCGTTGATTGCTTGTGGCCAGACGTAGTTGGAGCCAGGCAGCGCGAAGCGTCTGCCACCTTTCTTGACCAACCAGGGGATGAACCGATCGCAATTCTGTGCCGGTACCGGGCCGGTGCAGAACAGATAGGGCGTGCACTCCCTGCCTTCGTAGGCCTGCGGATAGATGTAGAGCGTCTTGCCACGAGAGATGATGATGTCCTTGATGGCGTTGCGCATCGAGCTCGCAATGCCGCCGAGCACCAGGTCGACCTTGTCTCGCTGAACAAGCTTGCGGACATTGCCAACAGCGACGGACTCGTTGGATGCGGTGTCCTCGATCAGGAGCTCGATGGGGCGCCCCAGCAGACCACCAGTCTCGTTGATCTCGTTGACCACCATGCGAGCGACATTGGCGTCCGTATTCCCGGCAAAGCCGAGTGCCCCCGTAAGGTCGGTGGCAATGCCTATCCTGATCGGACCTTCGGCGGCGTTGGCCCAGTCAGGACGGATCACCCAGCTGCCCGGGCCGGCCGCGATGGCCGCAGACGCAAAGGCGAAATTGCCGAGAAGGCGGCGGCGGCTGAGTTGTCGGTGATCATTCAACATCGAACTGACCTCCCCTTAGCTCATGGCCTTAAATTCACGTGCCCTGCTCTTTCCGGGGGCGCGGCAGCCTGCAAGCTATCCGTCATTTTGGGTTTCAAGCAGCCTCTTCCGCTCGCGTTTGGGTAAAATCGCGTAACAAAGTGCAGCGTTCAGGACAGTCTGAAAAACTCCTTCGCGTTCTCACCAAGGATTCTGATCGCCAAGCGCTCTGCGTCTTGCGACCGAAAGTAACCGTTCGCGACTTTTTCGTTCAGAACCTCGCCGATCAACCGGCGCGCGCCCTGTATCGCGGCAAACGTCTCCTCAAGGTGAAGACAATCTCCTCCAATCATCATTCGCGATTCATCCGGCAGGACTTCAATAGCCTCGTGCAGGGCGAGCTTGAAATGTGACGGGCTCAACAGAAAAGACCAGCACAAATCAAGCCAGACATTTCGATACACAAAGGCCATTCCCAACAAATCCCGGCTCCAGGGATAGGCCAAATGCATCAGCAGAAAGCGGGTCCGAGGATGACGCTCAATCAACCCGGTCATTCGTAGCGGGTGGGAGCCGCTTATGATTGCCGTTCCAAGGTGAGTTTGGACTGGCAGGTCGGCCTCGCCTGCGAGTTGGCAAAACAAGTCGACGGCATAGTCGCAGAACGCCTTGCGCGCCGCAGGGGATGGAGACCTTTGTCCCCAAGCCTGCCGAGCCAGTTCCTCATTCGGTTCGTCAAAGCTTAGGTCCCGGTCATAGGCGAGTGCGTTCTTGAGTGCAATGTGATTGCGCCGGGAGCAGCCGGCTACGAGCTCCCGGATTGCGTTGCAATAATCATCGAAGGTTTTCACCTCCATGCCGAGGCGCCGCAGCAACGTATGGCCGCAATTTCCATTATGATCGCGAGATTCGGGGTGCCAGCCGAGGGCGAATGCGTTAATCCGCAGGACCGCATCGTAACTTTGTCCAAGGACCGGCCGCGGATCCATCAACGGATCGAGAAAAGGGTCCGTTACGATCCTTCCGATGGCGGCCCGCCCAATCACTTCACTTGGCCATGTCGCCTCCTTGTGGCGCAAGCGCACTGACGCGTCTACCGCCTCCCAGTTGTCGCGAGTGATTCCAGTGTCGGCGACGCCGTAAAGCTCGGCGACTCCGCGGACGAGGTTACGGACGAATGCGTTCGATCCGCTCCTCTCGAGGAACGGAGCAAGGGCCTCCCAGGTGGTCGGCTCGGTAGGGCTAGATATCATTTCGGTCGTTGCCTTGGGCTCGGATGGCAGCACGTGGCTCGTCCAAGCCGCATAGCTCTGTTGGAACAGTTTCAACAGATTTACGTCCGGGCTGTGTGCGACCTCGGGCATGTGATGTTCATGGACATCGACGACTTGGCACGCATTCACAAAATCGCTCATAGTTTCGGACATAGCCCCTCTCTGTTCAGCCATCGCAAGGAACTCGAATGCGCCACCTGCGGCCAGGAGATGGCCGCAGGCGAACGCCTCTACGGCGCCAGATACGTCAACAGCCGCGGGTCGTTGCGCAGCTGCTGCGACAGGCCCGAAAGCGCGACCCGGCCGCGATCGAGCACATAAGCGTGCTCCGCAACACGCATTGCGAGGTCGAGATGTTGCTCGACGATGATGATGGCGATCTCTCGGGCTAGCTCGACCAAGCGCTCGGTGATCTCCTCGATGACGCCGATCCAGACACCCTCGGTCGGCTCATCCAGCAGGAGGAGTTTCGGGTTTCCGAGGATAGCGCGCGCGATTGCGAGCATCTTGCGCTCGCCACCGGAGAGCGTTCCGGCCGGCTGATCGAGGCGCTGGCCGAGTTTCGGAAACATCTTCATCACCCGGTCCACTGCCGATCCATCGGGGTGCAAAAGCGATCCGACGGCGAGATTGTCACGCACGGAGAGGCGCGCGAACACTGAATGCTCTTGCGGCACATATCCAATGCCGGCCCGCACCCGCACTTCGGTCCGCCGGCCATCGATGTCTTGGCCGTTGAACTGCACGCCGCCCTTCCATGCCGGCAGTTCGCCCACAATCGCTTTCATGAGCGTGCTCTTTCCGGCGCCGTTGCGGCCGAGGACGGCGACCCCGCCACGCGGCGGGATGGCCATATTGACGCCGAACAAGACCTGACTGCGTCCATAGCCGGCATCGAGATGCTTGATATTGAGGAATTCAGGCACGGCGCAGATAAATCTCCTGGACGCTTCTGTTGGCCTGGATCTCGGCAACCGTTCCTGACGCCAGCACCTTGCCCTGATCGAGCACGGTCAGGCGGTCGCAGATGTCGCGGATGAAATCCAGGTCGTGCTCCACGATGACGAGCGAGCAATGCTGTTTGATCGGCTGCAGCAATTCGCCGGTGACGCGGCGCTCCTCCAGGCTCATGCCGCCTGTGGGCTCGTCCAGCAGCAGCAGGCGCGGTCGACATGCGAGCGCCATCGCGATCTCCAACCATTGCTGCTGCCCGTGAGATAGGGTCGCCGCAGCATCAAAGGCGCGATCGGCGAGCCGGAACTGGAGCAGCATCGTCATGACCTCCTCGTGCAGTCGTCCTCGAGTGCGCGAGAACGCCAGGTCCAGCAGTGAGGACCGGGCCTGCAGCGCGAGCAGGATGTTGTCGTAAAGCGTGAGGGTCGGTAGCACGGCGGTGATCTGGAATTTCAGGCTCATGCCGGCTCGCGCGCGCTCTGGCGGCGTAAACGATGTGACGTCAGTATTGATGAACGTCACCTTGCCTCGGGTTGGCACGAGCGCACCTGCAAGACACTTCATCAGCGTGCTCTTGCCCGAGCCGTTCGGCCCGATGAGGCCATGAAACTCTCTCTCCCCGACCGTGAGCGCCGCTCCGTCCAGCGCGGTGAGCTTGCCAAAGACCTTGGAGATGCCGGCGGCTTCAAGGAGCGGCATTGCGCTTCTCCGTCAGGCTCGGGCCGAAACTACCGACACGTTCCCGCTCGCCCAGCACGAGGCTGATCAAGCCGAGGGGCCGGAACAAAATGACGAGCAACAGCAGAACGCCGAGAAGGATCGGCCAGATATCGCGATAGTTGTCGGAGAGCCAGAAGCTGAGTCCCTCGACAATCGCGGTGCCGACGACCGCACCGATCAATGTCCCGGAGCCGCCGAACAAGACGTAGAGCACGACCTGGGTCGACATGACCACGCCCAGCATGCTCGTCCAGACGAACCCCTCGTGAAACGCATAAAGGCTACCGGCAGTACCTGCAATCGCGCCGCTGATTGCGAATATGATCGCCTTCAAATGTTGCACTTTGTACCCGAAGAAGGCGATCCGCTGTTCGTTCTCTCGCAATCCCGCCAGCGCCAGGCCGAACTGGGATCGCAACAGAAACCGCGACAGAAGATAGATCAGAACTAGAATGGCGAGCACCAGGTAGTAAAAACCTGGTCCCTCGCTCAATTCGTGCGAGCCGATTGTCATCGGTTGGATCGAAGGGATACCGTTCTGACCGCCAAGATAATGTGAACCTCTCGCCAGCCGGTCAGCTGCGTAAGCTCCGGTCATAGTACCAAGCGAAACGAAGACCACACTGGAGGGGTGACGGCCGAGCAGCAGGAAGCCTGCCAGCAACAATGCCGCCACAAAGCCTATCAGGGTTCCGGCCGGAAGAACGGCAAAAATCGATCCGACACCGAAATCGCGTGAAAGCAGCGCCACACCGTAGCCAGCCATGCCGAAGAACAACGACTGCCCCAAGCTCAAGATGCCCGCATAGCCCCACACCAGGTCGAACGACAACGCGAAGAGGCACAGAATGAGCACTCGTGTCGCATAGACGGTGATGTAATCCCGCAGCACGAGAGGTGCGATCGAAGCGGCAATCAGCAATGCTAGCTCGAGAATCGGAAGCACCTTCTTTCGCCGTGCGAAGGCAGATGCCAGGACGGGCGAATGAGCAGCTTCAATGACCCGTGGCGGGGGCTGTATGCCAGTGCCGGTCGATGACATCAGCACTCCTTCGGATCGACCAGGCCGGCGCTACGCGAGACAATCTCGTACTGGCCGCCTTTCGCCACTCCAATGTACATGTTCATCCTGCAGTGGCGCTTGCCGGGCGCCATCTCGGCAGGCCCGCCCGGCCCTTCCGCAATCTTCGCGTGGTCGAGGGCGGCGGCTACCGCGTCGCGGTCAATTGTACCGGCCTCCTTTACTGCAGCCTCCCACAGTCTCAGTCCACGATAGGTGCCGGTCGCGGCGCTGCCTGCCGAGAACCGGAACTTGGCAGGGAATTGTTTGTCATAAGCCGATTGAATCCTGGCGCTCACTGGATCCTCCACCGCGAGCACCTTGTAGTAGTCGAGGCTGCTCGCAAGCCCTTCAATCTCGTGAGCCTCGTTCATTTCCAGGAAGTTTTCGTCGTAATAGACGCAGCCTAGCCGCCCGCCGTTTTTGGAGAAGCCGGCTTGGTAGAGCTGCTTGAAGAACGGGCTAACGCCGGGCGGGACAATGGCGTTGAAAACCACGTCTACTTTGTTGGATATGATGCGGTTTACCGTAGAGGAAAAGTCGATCTGATCGAGCGGGTAGTATTCTTCAAATATGACCTCACCACCGCTGCTCTCGATCACCTTGCGCGCATAGGCGTTGATTGTTTGCGGCCAAACATAATTGGAGCCAGGCAGCGCGAAGCGTTTGCCACCATTTTTGATCAACCAGGGAATGAACTGATCGCAATTCTGAGCCGGTACCGGCCCGGTGCAGAACAGATAAGGAGTGCACTCTTTACCTTCGTAACCTTCCGGATAGATATAGAGCGTCTTGCCGCGAGAGATAATGACGTCCTTGATCGCATTGCGCATCGAGCTCGAGATACCGCCGAGCACCAAGTCGACCTTGTCTCGCTGAATCAGCTTGCGCACATTTCCCACGGCGACGGATTCGTCTGAGGCAGTATCCTCAATCAGGAGTTCGATGGGGCGTCCCAACAGGCCGCCGGAATCGTTGATTTCCTTGACCAGCATGCGAGCGACATTGGCGTCGGTGTTGCCGGCGAAGCCGAGCGACCCCGTAAGATCGGTAGCAATGCCGAGCCTGATCGGGCCTTCTGCAGCATTTGCCCAGTCCGGGCGGATCAGCCAGCTGCCCGGGCCCGCCGCGATTGCTGCCGAAGCGAGGGCAAAATTACCAAGAAAGCGGCGGCGGCTTGGTTGACGGCTGGCGTTGATCATCGGTTGACCCCTCTTCCCGAAACTAGGCCTTCCGGCCGGAACTTGATAAAAATGATGGCGAGCACGAACACCAGAACGTCGGCGATGACCGGTGACATCAGCCAAGGCAGCGAGGCACTGAACGTGCCGATGACGCTGGCGCCAGCGACCGGGCCCGCAAAGGACCCGACGCCGCCGACCATCACGGCAACAAAACCCTGGATAAGAAAGCGGATGCCGAGATCGGCGAACAGTGAAAAGACTGGCACGATCAGCGCGCCCGCGAGGCCCGCGAGCGCCGCACCAAACGCAAAGGTGAGGCTGTAGATCATGCCCGTGGAGATGCCCGAGGCACGCGCCAGCGACGGGTTCTCCAGCGAGGCGCGGACTCGCAGCCCGAACGAGGTGTAGGCAAGCAGTACATGGCTCGCGGCCATCACCAGCAAAGTGACGATGACGATGACGCCGCGCCAGGTGGCGAAGTGCAGACTTCCGATCGTGATGGAGCCACCGATTGGCTCCGGCACCGAGAGATAGAGTCCGCCGATCAGGCCGCGCACGACTTCGCGAATGATCAGCCCGAGCGCATAGGTGCCAAGCATCGCGACGATTGGAGCGGCATAGAACCGTCGCACCACGAGCTTTTCCAGGATGAAACCAAGCGCGCCGACGACGACGGGCGCGGCAAGCATCCCGAGCGGGACCGGCAAACCGACGCTGTGCACGAGATAAGTGACGTAGGCGCCAAGCAGGACAAACTCGCCCTGGGCGAAGTTGAAGATACCCATCATGCTGGCAATGATCCCGAGGCCGAGCACGACCAGCACAACGATCGCGCCGAAGCTCAAGATTTCGAAGATGGCGATAGGTAGCGTGTCCATGCTGCTGCGTCACATTCCCGGCGATTGCGAGCACATCCTCTTCACGCCGACCGCTTGACGGCGTGGGCTACTCGTTGGAATGCGAAGGGCTTCTGCCACGAGAGCGCTCCTAGAAGGTCATCCCGGCAATGGGAGTTGCAGGCGAACGTGAGCTTCTTGGGCGGCTCGCCTGTCGACACTTCATTCACGACACCCAGCGCGAGATTTCCTAGAGAAACGCAGGGGAGATCTGAGTAATGTTGAGTAATGTTCGCTGGGCAACCGACATTGCACCCGCGGCCGAACACCTGCCTTGCCAATCAGCGGAAATGTAGATTCAATTCCCTTGCACACGTGTTTTACAAGGTTTGAAGCAACTCGTCGGACGCCGGAGGCGTGTCATTATACTCTTCTAGCCGCCTGATGACGGCGCATGACAACCCGCTTCGGTCGGCGAACTCCTTCACCGACCAGTTCAGCATCACCGGAGGCTCGCAACTGCCTCCCGGTGAGCTTTGATGCGGGCCGACGGTTGCGACGATCTTGGCGTTGCGTGAGCGGCGCATCGTGCCCCTCCAAATCATGAGATCATAGTTGCATGAAACCCGGCAGGGCTGTTCATAAGATGTTCAAAGCGGTGCTGGTTGGACCATCCACACCCTTGACTTTACCCCCGGTCCGTCGTCGCAGGGGAACAGGAGAGAACATTCGGCTTACGTTCCCGATGCCGCCGCGAGCTGCTCCTGTCGCGCCGACCGCACGATGCTGTCGACTGCGCGGTAGGCGAACACAATCGCCGGGCCGATCGTAATGCCTGCCCCTGGGTAGATTCCACGCATCGGCGAGGTCATGTCATTGCCGCAGGCATAAAGACCTGCGATCGGCGCGCCATTTCCATTCAGGACCTGTCCCTCTGCATCGGTTGAGAGGCCGGTGGCCGTTCCAAGGGTTGCCGGGACAATTGGGAGTGCGATGAATGGGCCGGTTTTGATAGCCCCAAGGTTCGGGTTTTTCTTTCCGACCGCCGGATCTCCCAGCGTACGGTTGAAAGCCGATTCACCGCGGTTGAAGAGCGGATCGCGTCCTTCAGCTGCGTGGGCATTGTGTTCTTCAACGGTTTTTTCGAGCTCGTTGGGGTCGAGGCCCAATTCCGCCGCAAGCTCCGCAATAGTCCGGCCAATCTCGACGTAGCCCAACCGAGCATACTTCTTGATGCTCAATGTCCATGGCCAGGGGAGCAGGTATCCCATGCCCCTGAGGCGGACGAATTCCTTGTCGCAGATGAAATAGAACCGCTTGTCCGCCGGATAACCGTTGTTGAACATGGCAAGGCAGATATCATGATACGAATTGGATTCATTGACGAAGCGCTTGGCATTTGGCCCCACCGCGATGACGCCTGGACGGCCACGATCAAGCCAGCCGTACGGGACCACTTGCAAGGAGCGGCCGTTCCTGAGGATCGAGACGGGCGTCCAGAAGCCGCTCGATGCCACGTCATTATCGATCGCAGCTCCGAGCTTGCCTGCGAGCGCAATGCCATCGCCAGTGACGTCGCTGTGGGCGAGCGTATCATTGTGCTGGTGGGCTCCGCTGAGCTGGGCTCGCAATTTTCCGTTGCGCGCAAAGCCGCCGGTTGCCAGGATCACTCCGTGCGAGGCGCGGACCGGGAGATCGGCGCCATCCCGCTTGACGATTGCGCCAGTAACTCTCCCGCCTTCCCTCGTGAGTTCGATCGCCGGGCAACGTGGCCAGATTTCAACGCCATATCTACGAAGGCTTACCAATAACCGCGCGATCAGCGCATTGCCGCCACTGAGTTCAGTGCCCCTCCTGTAGCGCAGCCGGTCGCCTGCGTAGCGGCTCACCCGGCCGAGGACGTGTTTGAACGAGGCAACCGACTGGAAGGGGTTGAGGAAGCTTCTGACCTCGCCGGACGAAATCATCATACCGCCGAGCACGACGCGAATCGGATCACCTATCAGGTCGAAATCCTTGCCAAGAAGCCGTCCGTCGTAAGGTACTGGGCTCAGCGCCCGGCCCTTGTCGACCCCGCCGATTTGGCTCGAATGATAATCCGGAGCGGAGGCCAGTGTGAACTTGACTTCACTCCCATTCTCCAAGCTGGCGAGCGCCGTTGGGCCGTCTTCAAGATAGGCGTTCACGAACTCCGGGCGATAGTAGTTGCCAAGTTCGTGTTGCAGATAGGTCTTCGCTTTCGTAATCGAATCATCGATTTTCGCGGCTCGGGCCTGCATTGAGCATGGAACCCAGATCATGCCGTTCGAGAGCGCGGTCGTGCCGCCAAGCCGGTTAGACTTCTCGCAAACCGTGACGCGAAGTCCGGCCTTTGCCGCATAGAGCGCTGCGGACAGTCCGGCGGCGCCGCTGCCGATCACGAGCACGTCGGTCTCCCAATCGGGCATTGGCTTGCTCGCTTTGGAGAAGGAAGCTGCATTGTTCAATTCGGTGATCGGGCTATTCATTCGTGCCTCGGTGCGGAGTCTGCAGTGAATGCTGACGCTCTCGCGGGAGCGGAACGGCTTTGAATTCTTCGGCTGCAGCCTTCACCGCCCGCTCGATCGGGATCCGTTCGATGGAGGAGGCGCCAACGAAGCCGACACATCCGGTCGATCGGTAGACTTCCGAGGTATCCTGGGGCTCAGCGATTGCGCCGCCGTGGCAGAGAAGGGTGACGTCCGGGCGGACGGCCTGAGCTGCAGCATTGATGTCGTTGATGCGCCTGATGGCCTCTTCAATCGACTGTCCCTCCTCATGCCCCACAAGCCCGCCGCGGGTTGCGCCGACATGTGGGACGATGCAGTCGGCTCCCGCCGTTACCATCGCTTTGGCGTCGTGCGGGCTTGCGACATAGGCGAGCGAGAAGATGTTCTTCTTGCGGGCCGCCGCGATCATCTCAACTTCACGCTCAAAGCCGAGCCCGACGCGGTCTCGACGCTCACGCCATTTCTCACCCATTGTTGAAATGGTCGGGTAGTTGATCACGCCGGAGAAGCCGGCAGCCCAGAACTTGTCCAGAAGGTCATCCAGGTCGAGCCGGAGGGGATCCCAGGCCTCGACACCGCCTATAACAGGAACGGAGGAGACGACATTGCGGATCTCCGCCGCTAGCTCAAGCGTCCGCGCATTGGAATCGCCGATCCGGCTCGTCGGCAGCCCCATCAGCCGCGATAACCCAGTACTGTAGACCACGAGCATATCAGCCCCGCCGAGAGCTGCGCATTTTGCGACGAGCCCGCAACTGCTCGCCGCGGCAAGCACTGCCTTTCCCGCCGCAACTTGAACCGTGATCTTTGCGAGTATTTCGGCCCGATCAAACATCCGCACGCGAGGACCCTCCTGGTGTCAATCGTTCGACGATCCACGATGCGGCCGCGTCTGCAAATTCCGGATCGTTGATGTGACAATCCAGCTCGCGGGCGATAATCGAGGGCGGTAGGTTTTGCCTGACAGCGTCGAACCAGGCTCTATCGGCTTCAGGGTTTCGAAAGATTCCACCGTCTCGGTCATAGTCAGACACCCCCTTGGCCGGCCACAACACGAGGGCAGGCGCCTTTGCTTGCGAAAGGCGCTCTGCTGTGAGCCTGCCTATGCGCTCGTTCTCCGAGACGGTCGTGCGCATGAGCGTCGTGAAGGGAGTATGCGAATAGAATTGGCGCCCCTTGAACTCGGCAGGCACGCTCGAGGGAGGGCCAAAATTCACCATGTCGACAGCTCCCGGCGCGATAAGCTGAGGTATCAACCGGTGAGAAGCTGCTTTGAGCCGATCGGGACCTGCACTGGCGGTGCCGCCGACGAGCTCGTCAGCGAGCTCGGTTGTGGTCAAATCGATCACCGCATCGAACTCACCGGCGGACACGAGCTGCTCCATCTTGCGGCCCCCGGCGCCATTGGCCGGAAAGACAATCGCGTCGACGCCTGCCTCTGCCAGCCGCGCTACACAGCGATTTGCCGCCGGGGTCGTCACGCCAAAGGCCGTGATCGCTACAGTCTTTGTCTTCCGCCGCTCTCGAGCAGGCACATAGCGCATCGCCGCAATGGCCCGCCCTGCGTTGTCGAGAACGCGCTCGGTGAACGCGTTGATTCCGAAGAGATCGACCAGGGTCGGATAGAGGATGATGTCATTGTGGAGGGCGAGTTCGGCCAGGAGGGCTGGCCTCGCGCTGCTCACCAGCAGCTTTGGGAATCCATATGGCAAATCCGATACAACTTCACCGAAGACTGCGCTGCCTTTGCCGCCCGCCACTCCGACGACTGCGTCGATCGCACCTGATCGCAGGAGCTCCTTGACTTCTTCACGCGCGCTTGCAGCTATTTCCCGTAAGAGCTCGGCGGGTGCAGCCACCCGTGCATCGCTGCTATCCGCCTCGCTTCTGCACCTTCTGTTTGATGTGCCTACATCGATCGTAAGAGTCTTGCGGCCCCACTGTTCGATGACGCGCGCGAGATAAGTGCTTTCGCGGCCCTTTGTGTCCAAGGTTGCGATAATCGCGACCTTGCCCGCAAGATCGGAGGCGTGACCATCCCGGACCGACCTCTGGTCGCCCGCGCAATGGTGAGACACGATCTTCCTCCTGGACGTTTCTGGACATTTGGAGGTCTAGATCGAAGTAAAATGGCTCATAAGGCCGGATACGAGCGCGACTGGGTAAAATTGGGTAGGTGCCAACCGGCGCGTTGCGGACGCGCGATCTCAAGCGGGTGACGGTGGACACTACCGTGCAGCCCAAGGCCATCACCTTCCCGACCGATGCCAAGCTGGTCCATGCGGCGATCAGGGGGTTCAACCGGCTGGCCCGCGCGCATGGCCTTGAGCTGCGGCAATCCTATCGGCGCATCGCCAAGCAGGCGGCGATGATGGCGGGTCGTTATGCCCATGCCAAACAGTTCAAGCGCCATCGTCGGCAATTGCGCCTGCTGCGGTCGCGGCTCGGCCGCCTGATCCGAGACATCCGCCGCAAGATCGCCGGCCAGCCAGAACTCGAAGCTGCGTTCGAGCAACCGCTTTCGCGCGCAGGCCAGATCCGCTCCCAGGAGCAGCGGCAGCGCGGATACAAGCTTTACTCCTTCCACGCACCCGAGGTCGAATGCATCGGTAAGGGCAAGGCCTCAGCGCCTTATGAGTTCGGCGTCAAGGCTTCGATCGTCATCAGCAATGCCCGCGCCCCGGGCGGCCAGTTCGTGCTGCACGCCAAGGCGCTGCCGGGTAACCCCTATGACGGGCACACGCTCGGCGAGGTCATCAACAGCACCGAGACGCTCACTGGCTGCGGAATCGAGCGCGCCTATGTCGACAAGGGCTATCGCGGTCACGAAACGGAAAACCCGCGCCGCGTCTTCATCTCCTGCCAGAAGCGTGGCGTCTTCGGGGTGATCAAACGCGAACTCAGGCGCCGCTCCGCCATCGAGCCCGTGATCTGTCATATGAAGACCGACGGACACCTCGGCCGCTGCCATCTCAAGGGCCGCGACGGCGATGCGGCCAATGTCGTCCTGACCGCCGTCGGCCACAATCTTCGCCTCGTCCTCGCCTGGCTGAAGCTTCTGCTGCACCTAATCTTGAACGCTTTGATGCAGCTGCTCCCTCTTACACCTGCGCTCAAACCAGATTCTTAACGGACGACTATGAGGCGTTTCGAACAGCCAGAAGCAAGCTACCGATCCTGGCGCAGTTAGTCCGACGCGTCGAAAAAGCTGGCCGCTATTCAGATATTATCGGGCATCTGCGGCGTTCCTCCGGCCACGCTCAGGACTAGCGACCTAGATGTCTTGTCCACCGTCGGTTGGCGCCTTGTGGCGGCCGCCTGTGAGCGCGCGATCATCGCGCTTCGGCAGATTTCCCGTTCGTTTTAACGCGGACGGGTCGTTGGCAGCTCTTCGGCGTCGTCGGTTGCGATCGTCGGATCCGCCAAATCGTAACCGAAGCCTTCGTAAACGAACGCGCTACGGATCAATTCGCAGTCACGCTCGCTGACGCCAACCTGTCGGCAGACCCTATACCAGGACTCCCCAATGGTCGCTTTCATGCCGTCTACGATTGCCGTTGCCTCTTCTTTTGATAAGAGGAAACGTTCGCTCTGCGAGAGCAAATTGAGCCGGTTGGCGTAACGCCCCCAGTTGCCAAACGCCATCGCCAGGTCCCGGCGCTCCAAGGCAATCATCGGGTTCGGGGTGAGGTCGTATGCCGGTGATAGAGACCACGCTTGGTCCTTTGCCAAGATGGCGTGGTTACGTGGATGATCGTCGGTATTGGAGATGAGAGCGTTAAAGCACACCCGCCGAAACAGCTCTGGCAGATCTTTCGACTGAGTTCCGGATGCGGCTCGCCGAATTTCGTCAGCCAGCAGGAGATATGACCATCTTCGACGCTTATCGACAGTATCAGGCGTGTCATCGGCATCGAGCAGCGTCAAGGCGCTCACCATCCTGCTGCGGTGGTAACCCTTCTCCGCCTTATTCCGATCGAACCGTTTAATCAGGACGACATCTTTATCGCCGATCGTGGTCATCTGGCTCTCTGCGCACGAGATCCCGCACCCGCGAGCAAGGGTCAGCATGGCGTGCTCGACCCGAGGGTTATTCCATCGATCGTCGCGGTGGGGGAATTTCGCGAGCCAAAGCGCACCCTCGTCCTCGACAGTAGCCTTCGGCCGCGCGCCCCCCATCGAAGTGCCCGCGCGCATCAACGCCTCTGCCTGTTCAGCGTCAGCACCTGCTGGTGCTGCTGCTGCTGGATCCTTCTCGGCGGCAACGATCTGGTCGGCTACTTCGATTAAACGCGCCAAGTCCAGCGTCTTGTTGAACGTACGAACAGGTGCCGGCGGTTGCACGTTGAGACCAAAACCCAAAGCGCCGGCGCGATCGTCGGGTGAATTGAGCAGATATTGAATTTCGCTCGGCGACGGATTGCCCAGACGAGTTTCGATCAGCTTGCGTCCCCAGGCGTCCGGAGAGCTGTCGCGCAACGCGCCAAAATTGCCCCGCAGCTTCGTTGTCCGGAATGGCGGAACTTGAATCTTGAGCTCGACCGGATCGAACTCGACGCGATCCTTTCGCTCGAGGTAGCTGCGGCCATAGACGAATTGTCCAACGGCGGCACCTTGGCGTGTCGTGTCGAGCTGATACCGCCCGGCCGTAACCGGTTCTGTCTGGCCTGGCAGCGTGATATAGACGAAACATTCCTCAGAAGGCATTGCTTGGTCCCCCCCCCTGTCGCGCACGCTCGCGCTCATCGAGGCCGCTTAGAGCGAGCCCCTCCTCATCGTTCTTCGGGTTGGCAACGTCGGCAAGAGACGGGAGAAGATTCATTGCCCACAGCATGCCGAGATACACGCCGGCACTGGTGCTCAATTTCCCGTTCTCAGCATCGGCGATGACGTGCCGATCTACGCCCAGCTTAGTTGCCAGCTCTGTATGGCTCAGGTTGCGGCGCAGGCGCGCGGTCCGGAGATTGTTGCCCAAGCGCTTGATCGCTTCCTGAACGGCAGAGGGTGGTGCGCTGATAAACTGACTGCGAGGAGGCATGGCGTCTTAAGGCTCCCTTAAAAGGCTTATTGGCGCCTTATGGCACCGAGAAATATAACACTCCTCTCGGCTATGTCAACTAGTTGGCGCCTTAAGCTACCGCAAAGTCGCATATTGGCGCCTTAACACGCCAAGACTTCCCTAAAAAGGCTGAGAATTACCCGTGTGCACCTTGCGCCTCAACATGGGCCCGCTCATCCGATCCCGACATGCATCAGATGGGAAACCAATTGACGGCGGCCTCGCGAGTACATAACAGGAACATCGAAGACTGCCCTTTCAACCTCGCTCAATGCGGCAAAGCCAGTTCTTTGCCAAAGAGCGGGCGATTTCTGCCCGGCTCAAAAGTGCGGATTGCGTGGAAAAGGGCGGCGACCGGCAAACAGCATGTAGACATCGCCGCCGCAGACGGCCCAATCGCACTTGGATGATTTTCAATCGGGACCGGTCGGAATGGGGAAGTTCATGAACTTTAAAGCAATCGCAGCCGGCGCTTCAACTGAACCGACCTTGCAATGCCCCAACTGCAATCACGAGATCCACCTGACGGAATCATTGGCTGCTCCGCTGCTCGCGGAAACGCGTCAGCGCTTTCAGGAACAGCTGGCGAGCAAGGACGCCGAGTTGGCTCGAAAAGTCGAGGCGCTGCGGCTGGAACGCGAGCAACTTACGAGGGAACGCGAGCAACTTGAAGACCGGGTCGCACAACGATTGGCGATAGAGAGGGCGCAACTTGCCTCTAGCGAGGGAAGGAAGGCGCGCGAGGCGGCTGCCGCTGAGCTACAAGCGAAGGAAGCGGAGGCTGCAGAGCTAAGGGCCAGCTTGGCCAACAACAACCTCAAGCTGGCCGAGGCCCAGAAGCAACAAGCCGAGTTGATGCGACAACAACGAGCGCTCGAAGAGGAAAAGCGGGAGCTCGACTTAACCATAGAAAAACGCGTGCACGCATCCATCGGGGAAATCCAGACTAAGGCAAGGCAGGATGCCGACGAAGCCGCGCGCTTGCGCGTTGCGGAAAAGGACCAAACAATCGAATCCATGGCCCGCACGATCGAAGAGTTGAAGCGCAAGGCCGAGCAAGGTTCGCAACAGTCGCAAGGTGAGGTTCTCGAACTTGAGCTGGAGGAGTTGCTCCGGGGAAGGTTTCCCACAGATCTGATTGAGCCTGTCGGCAAGGGTGAGCTCGGTGCCGACGTGATGCAGCAGGTGAACGGCTCGATCAGTCAACCCGCCGGCATCATCCTATGGGAGTCGAAGCGGACTAAGGCATGGAGCGACGGCTGGCTTGCAAAACTTCGCGATGATCAACGCCGCTGTGGCGCGGACGTGGCGCTTATCGTCTCACTGGCTCTACCAAAGCATGTAGAGCATTTCGATCTCATCGACGGCATCTGGGTTGCTCATCCGCGATGTGCGCTCCCGGTTGCAGTGGCTCTCCGCCAGGGACTTATCGACGTCAACAGTTCGCGCATGGTTCAACAGGGACAGCAGACCAAGATGGAGCAGGTCTACCAATACCTGACCGGCACAAAATTCCGCCAACGGGTGGATGCCGTGGTCGAGAAGTTTAACGAAATGCGCGAGGATTTGGATAAGGAGCGCAAATTTTTGGGAAGGCAGTGGGCCAAGCGCGAAACGCAAATATTGGCCGTGATCGAATCGACCGTCGGCATGGTTGGTGACCTGCAAGCGATTGCCGGCAAGGCGATGCCGGAGATTCCCAGTCTAGAGGTCCCAATGTTGGAAGCCGCAGGCGAACGTGACTGGAAAGTAGGATAAGCGCATATCGATTCCCGCCATTCGCCTTAGTCGAACGGAGAGTTGGGCGTGCCCCAAAACAACCGCATGAACAGGTACCACATTGCTTTAACACCCGAAGAACAAGAGCTTCTGAGTAAGATTGATCTTCGGGATGACTTGCCCGTTGCGATCGATCCACACGCAGTCTACCAAAGCAATCGCGCACCGATTTTGGCGCTGATGAAATCTCTCATCGATCGTGGGGCGATACCTCAGCATCGCGTCAGTTTTTTCACGGATCCCAAGTACAAGCCAGGCCACCTGAAGGGGTCTCGGCAAAGCCTTTTCGAAAGAAACGGCACCAGAGGTGAAGAGATCTTCGAGCACCCTCACTTCAAGCCGTATCTTAGATATTTTCTGCACGGATGCGAATTACCGACCGGGGTAATTTCCGAATTCGAACGGGAAGTCGACAACCCCGAGTGGGTCAGCGGGAGCGATGGGATCGATCTTGCGAAGAAGGCGATCGCAATTTGCCGACGGCACCGCATTCCCAAGCACGAAGCCGTCGAACAATTTTTCAAGCTCGCGCTGGATATGGGAATAAGTTTCTCTCATGCGAACACGATACAGGGCATAATCAGCCGATCCAGCTTGAAATGAAGCGGCTATTCGGATTTGCTTTTCAGCCTCAGAGGCCGATCGGCGCGGGCGTGGTGTTGAAACGAATTCGACCGTGAGCAGAAATCTACGTACGGCATAGCCGCCGGTCCAGGCCTCCGAAATCGAGAGAATGATCCACTTCAGACTGGCGAGGGGTGCCTCTTTGCGTTCGGCGAGATTCGGAAACATCTCTTGGAACGTCTCTTCAGAGCCGCCGGATCCAATCCGAGCATCCCGAACCGCTTCAGCCCAAACTGGGCCGCTGGCACCGACCTCCAGGTGCGGATCTTAGGCGAACACCCCCAGGCTATGGCTAGGATATCTGGTCTTGCCAGAAACAAGTTTGCTCATAGCCCCAGCCTACCTGCTCTTGCGTTAGCTTTCCACGATCTTCATGGCTTCGGCGTTCTTAAGGTCAAGAGAACCGGTCCAATCGGGAGCAGCCTCCAGGAAGAAAGCTTTACCGAACGGCATGAGTTCCGCTTCAAGCCGCGATGGAATGTGCTCGCTAGGGACCTCAATCTCAATTGAGGCCAGTACGCGCACCATCTCCGGTCCGCCCATGAATATTCGGGTCATCAACTCCCGTGTTAATGGTCGGCTCCAGGCGGGACTGATGTTTAACGACAAATTCCAGGGCGTCTTCCGATTCGCATCGTCGTTTGGATCAGACGCTCCGAGCGATGTCCGGAATCGCATCAATATCCGCGACATTCTGCCGAACCCACAGGCTTTTCGCCAATTCGCCCGGCACCTGATCTTTGAATTTCCCCGCGGCGATGTTTTGGACTGCCCCGGCTACGCGGGCAGCGTCCGAAGCGACGTCCGCCAAACTCGCGAGCGTGGATCGCGCCGTCTCAACGGTTGTTTCGGAAAGGGTCAGGCCCAAGTCATGCACATGGCCCGGAAGGCCCACCATGGCGGCTGCAGCTCCAAATACAGCCGTGACTTGCGATCCGCGCCACAGGAAGACGTGGACGTCCTTCTCCTCCTGAAGCACGTTCGTCTTCTCAAGCTCGAGGCTCCGAAAAGCCTCCCGTCCCTCTGCCAGTAGAACCCGCGCCCGTTCGTCAAGATAAGCCGGTTCGTCCGATGCGAGATAGACAGCCCTCATTTCCGCAGCCAAGCGATCGTGCAGTCGTTCTCCATCCGCTCGCTCAAACCGTGGCACGACGCCCCCGGGGTGAGGCGCGACGAAAAGCGTGTTGGTCTTTTCGTCCAGATCTTGAACGATCCATCGCTGCCCGGCAAAAACGACTAGGCTATCCTTATGGACCGGGAACGATATCGGCAATGTCCCCAGGGTTCTCCCCGAGACAGTAAGTCGCCACTCCTCCGCTGACTCGAATACGGCAAAGAAGTTGCGCGATTGAACGATTGCCTCTCCTTGCTCAGCTAGCATAATCGTGCCATCGGGGGCTTGCTCGACAAACCGGATTTCGTCGGACCCAAGGTGCTTCAGCAGAAGCGCGAATTCCGGAACAGAAATCATCGCGAAGGGACCAGGACCGCATAGCAACTCGTATAACGGGCGAGCCCGAATTCCGCCGCGCTCGGCGATCACCGAGAGTATCTGGTGGATCAGCGTGGAGGCGACTTCGGGTACATGTCCTGCCGGCTCGACGAATTTCTCCAGCAAAAGTCGGATGATGGCCACCGATCGAATCGTATTCGAACGCAGTCGGTCGATGACGCCCGTCTCCTGATCGATGTTTGGTTCACGAACGTAAATTCTTAGGACCGACGGAGTGCCCCTCCTGCGCCCCGTTCGTCCAAGTCGTTGACGTAGAGAGGACAGCGATCTTGGCGCGCCTATTTGGGCGACCGACTTCACCGATCCGATGTCGACGCCCAGTTCGAGGGTAGACGTACAAATGCCGGTCGTGGGTAGCTTTCCATCTTTGAGACGGTTCTCCAGCTCCTCGCGGATGGTCTTCGAAAGGCTCCCGTGATGGGGGTAAAATTCGTTGGGCACTTTCGCCTTTTCAGAGCGCCTCCTGAGCCGATCCGCGGTCGATTCCACTGTCCGACGCGAACCGCAGAAGACAAGATTGTTGGTTCCTCTGAGCGTCGAATAGAGATGGTCCGCAATGTCGTCCAGAGCGATGCGCCGAACTATCGCCTCTTCGGGGATGCCGCTCGCGCCTTCAGCGTGATCTGGGTCGTCTAGCTGCG
This sequence comes from Bradyrhizobium sp. ISRA442, assembly GCF_038085055.1. NCBI lineage: Bacteria > Pseudomonadati > Pseudomonadota > Alphaproteobacteria > Hyphomicrobiales > Nitrobacteraceae > Bradyrhizobium > Bradyrhizobium sp. ISRA442. The sequence goes on along the minus strand of NZ_JALGCN010000010.1, from coordinate 229,791 downwards.
GAGGCTCAACATAGCCCCTTACCTGAAGTCTAAGTTCAGGTGAATCGGACTTGGCTTCCAGGATTTCGACGAGCTGAGGCGTCGTGGGTCGTAGCCAAGCGGCGGCCTGACCAAGGTCGCCTATCGTTGCGGAAAGCCCGATACGTCGCGGCGGCCGGGACGATAGAGCATCGATGCGCCGTAAAAGACTAGCCACATGGAGACCGCGAGGCCCCTGAAGAAATGAATGCAACTCGTCCACGACGATAAAGTCCGCCGAGCATAACAACCGCTTCGCATCCCCCGGACGGCGTACGAACATCGCCTCTATGGATTCGGGAGTGATCAGCGAGATCCCTCGCGGGTCGGCCATTGCCCGTTTCTTCGCGGTCTGTGGGGCATCTCCGTGCCACTTCACGACCGGAATGGCCATGTTTTCGCAGAGTTCGTCCAGCCGCTTGAATTGATCGTTGATTAATGCCTTCAACGGGCTGATGTAGAGCACCGAGAACCCAGCGAGCGCCCGATCGGCAACGCTCGTGAGCACTGGCAGAAAAGCCGCTTCAGTCTTCCCTGCTGCGGTGGAGGCTGCGATCAGGATGTCGCGGTCGCCATCCAAGACCGAGATGATGGTACGCGCTTGAATTTCCCTGAGCTCGTCCCATCCCTGATCGCGAATCCACCGGCGGATCGTAGGGTGCAGCTTGTCGTAGGCCCCCTCAAGATTTGAGGCGGAGGCTGGTGAGCTCATCGTCGTCCCCGCTGTCAGTCGGTGCTTCCGCTACGTCGTCCGGAGCGTCCGGAGCGATCGGTACCTGTTCAAGAAGATCCTGCCATCTCGTGTCAGGGTTTTGCTCCAGTACCGACAGCATTTGAACAAACGACCTCACCGTCGAGCGCGGCGTACGGAAGTATGCGGCCCCGATCTTTCGATCACAGTATTCCATGAAAGCAGTAAGGGCATCGTCGGGAACCAGATACTTCGCTGGATCCCCGCCCGCAAATACCATCCTAATGTTTCCTAGGAGCACGAGCAGATCCTCAGGCGTCAGGCTCTGCAGCCTGATCACGGGTCCTGACATATCAACCAGACCGCCCGCAGCGAAAGAATTTTCGGCTAGCCGTGACTGAAGCGCTTCATAACTAAACATGCCCCTGCGCGTATCCAGGAGGAACTCTGGCGTACCACACATGACGAAGCCGATGCCTGATGTATTTCCCTGAAGCGCGTCATTTACAATGTTGAGCACCTGCTCGTAGTTCTGCTTTCGCCCTTGAGCGCTTTGGAGTTTGTAGATGTTGGCCATCTCATCGATCATGACGAACAGCCCCGCGTAGCCCGCGACTCTGACCAGGCATGCGAGCGATTTAAGACTATCGTAGAGATTCTCATCATCGATGATGGTCCGTACACCGAGATCTCTCTTCGCATCGGTCCGGGTCGAATACTCACCACGAAGCCACCGAATAGCGTTTTGCTTGAGGGGCTCGTTCGATTCGTCGCTGCCGCGCCAGAATGCCTTCAGCACAGTCGCGAAATCGTACCCGCCCGCGAACTGCGCAATCGCTCCGAGCTTTTCGTCGATCACCTTCTCGACAGATATGCCCGTCGCCGTGGCCTCCTTTGCGGCGTCAGTCACTAGGCGCTCGACGACACTCTGGAGAGCTCCCCCTTCAGGCTTGTTTCGCGTTGCCATATTATTGACGGCCTCAGAGTAGAGTGCCCGCGCCTGACCGCCGGTTGCCTGAATACGCCGATTGGGCGAGAGGTCGGCATGTATTGTCACGCATTTTCGCTCCAGCGCGATGAGCCTGACAACGCTGGCAAAGAAGGTCTTTCCTGCGCCGTATTCGCCGATCACGAACCTGATCGTAGCGCCCGCGTCGGCAATGCGATCGATGTCCCGAAGCATCGCGGCGATCTCTTTTGCCCGCCCGACCTGGATGTGCGGCAGTCCGACGCGCGGCACAACGCCAGCGGAGAGAGCTTGGATGATAGTATCTCGTTCGCGGGGGCGGATCGTCTTGGCTTGCTTGCTCATGCGGCCTTGGCCTTCATCTCGGCGATGCGTTCTCTCAGGTGCGCCGCTATTACAATTTCGTCTCCCTCTTCGATCAGCGGCTCGTCGAAGTGGTCGAAGGACCAGTCGTTGATGCGCTCAATTGCGCCATCCGGTAACAGGCGAACGTCCTTGGCGTGTCGTTCGAATTCCGCACGCGACATTGATCCACGAACCTCAAGCAACTCGACCAATTCGCCGTGAGGGCCGTCCAATCCTTCCAAGGATCGATCGGTTAGGAGGGGAGAGGCTTGGACAGGATCCTGGGCATCGTCGGTAAAAATGTCGGCGAGCAACGCGGACACGGCTTCCGTATCCTTTCGGGTCCTCTCTAAGCGGGCTGCATCAATCCTGATGCCCGCCGAGGGAGGAGCCGGTAGCGCCTGCTTTGGAATGGGAATGCCCGCGGCACGCGCCTCCTCCGTCATCGCTACTGGCACGTCCGCCTCAGCGGCAGCTCGGTGCAGACCGACATACACACGCTCCGACGGCAAACCTAACGACTTGTGCAGTCGCTCAAGGAACTTGACCTCTCCGGCGTCGATATTCTGATTCGCGCCGATAACCGCGACCGCAGCTTCGGCTATTGCTTGCCGCTCGCTTTCACTGGTTTCCGCAAGCTTGCGCATGACCCTGTCGCGCTTCGGCGGATTGTTGAATGTGATGACAGCGAACGCGATCAGTCGAGCTTGTTCGACCCCCGATAGGTTGCCTTCCGCTCTGATCCTGGCGATGGTGCGCTGCAGTTCCTCGTACGATGCATCCCCGTCAGCCGCGGCGGCCAGCACGGCGACTTCGATCTGCGCGCGCATCGCTCGAAACTGTGCGCGGCCTGGATCCACCGGGCCGCCATCAGCCGCCCGAAACACGAACACTTGGTCGTCCGCCCGAGGCGCGCCGCTCCCGTATCGGCGATCGGGCTCTATTGCGATCCCAACGACATCCAAGGCACCGCTCAGCGTATCCAGAGCGGCACTTGGTATTTTGCCTCCTTCCGGGATTTCGATCCCGGCCATCTCCAGGAGCACCTGTGCGGTCGTACTGCCACGACCTTGGCTTCCTACCAGAGAATCGATCTGCCGCCTGAACTCTTCCACGGCGCCCACCTCAGCCGCCCGTTGAAGATCGATAGGAAGAAGCGCCGCAGCCGCCATCGAATGCCTCGCGGCCGGTTTCCGACCGACCAGCCGGCTGAAGCTGTCGAGCTCGTTCATGCAATCGTCGAGCAAAGTCCTCAAAATCTCTATGTCCCGCACGAGGAGGCTCGCATCAGGCTGGCGCTGATGTTGTCCTGGAACGTCGATTTCGAACGCACCGCTCGCAGCACGATAAACCAGCGAGACGTTGCCCCTGGAATTCACGGCAAAACCCTTCGGGAAGCGTGTGCCGAAGCGAAGCTTCCACAATGCGACGAATTCTTCGAAGCACCTCACGGCCGGGGTTCTAAGATAGGTTTCCGGCATCGCCATAACCCAATAGAGCGCGTCCTCGGCCGAAACGCTTGGAGACGCTGCGAGCCGCTCGGCCAGATACAGACGCGTGGCGAGATCCATCTCCGAACCGACGTTCCGTTCGGCAGTAAGGGGTGGCAACGCCAGGCGGATGCCGCGCGATATCCGAGCAACGTTGAGGAATTTCGTGGCGTAGTTCTGGAAGGAATTGTTGGCGCCGTAGATCGAAAGCAATCTTTCGACCTCTTGAATAACCGCAGGGGCGTCTGCCCCTTGATCTATGAACACGCGGTGCTCAAGGCCATAGAAAAAGAGAAACACATATCCGATGCCGTAGTTCGAATCTCGCCGTCCAGTACGCATCCAGTCCAAAAAGGTGCGTCGCGCAGCCGGCGAGATTTGCTCGTACGATGGCCAATAAGGCATCGACTGACCATCGACATCGGGCTGACGCGAGTGCGCCGGAAGAGCAGGATTTATCGCATACTGCCTGGTTTCACCGTTCGGCCCAGCCATCCAGGCGCCGTAGTAGAACATGCCCCCAGAAATTTCTGCCTTGCCGAAGGCCGCCCCTTCGCCTGCCGCCAACCATACTGCTGGCGGCACACTCGAACGAAGCTTGCTTATCGCTGGTGGCGGGCTTTGACCGGAATTCGGAAGCTCGGAATGCCGCTCTGAAGGAGATACGTTCTGCGACCTGCCCCTCAAAGTGAGATAGAGGAGCCAAACAACCCCGGCTGCCAGAACACACGATCCTATCGCGGCTGCGTGTTCCACAACGAACCGATAGATGGCCATAATAGCCACCACCAATCCGCCAATCAGGACCAGAAAGATGGTCCCGGCGTCAGATGATTTACCCCGTCGTCGCCCCATGGATGGTAGTCTCTAGCCCGCGCTCTGTAGCCTTCCTTCGGGCGACTCTTGCACGACGCACAACTCGCGGCAACGGCGTGGCTAAAGTCAGTCACAATGAGGGAAAAGCACTATACAACAAGGCTCTGTACCCCCTTATTCGACCACCGACCTGGTTCCGTGCCGCTATAGGAAATCGGCGCGGCCGCATCAGCGCCCGTACACAGTAAGGATTTCCCTAGGTGCGGGCAGCCCACCATGGGATCGCAAAAGCCCTACCGGGCACCTAAGGCGATCTCACATCACCGGGCGAGAATCGGATAGATTGACCGAGCCGTCACCGGCGACTCCGTTGTCACAGTCGAAAGGCTGGCTCCAAGGCGCGGGCTTGCGAGTTAGCAAGCCGAGCGGCGGGCTCTATCCCGCCTGACAGCGGAGGCCTTCGCCATGGCAACTCGTGGCAAAGGACCCAAAGACGTGTTTGTGAAGCGATACTCGCGATGGAAGGCGGGCAAGCGCGAGCAGGTGCGCGATGCGCACCGTGCTGCGGCTTACCGTCTAAGCTTGCGAAGATCGAAAGATCAGCTGGTGTTTGGGTTCTACCAATCAGGCCCGGCCTGAGAGGGAGCCGGTGACGGTAGCTTTGGGCGGGACCAGGGGCAGGCGAACGACCTTCTTCGCTCCCGTGATGGCCTCTTCCGCCACGCGCCATCCAATGGACCCGTGCAGCTTCCACAACCGCGCCCACGTGCGAGGCAATTGACTGAGATTGTCGGAATCATCCTTGAAATCCGCTGCCGCGTCGGAAAAATCCGGGTTCACCGCGCCGAGGAACCCATCGAAATAGGGCACCAACGCTATTTCGAGCCCCCGCTCGATCAGGAGATCATAGTTGGTTGAGAAGATTTCGACTGGTTTTGCCCGCTGGACGGAGCTCAACCAAGCCGCGAACTCAGCATGAAGCTGAAACCCCTTGGTCGGATCAACACTTACTCTCTGATAGATTGCCTTGCAGATCGCTCGGTCCAACTCTGTCGCAGCAACGCCAGTGAAGCCACCGGCCGCCGCAGTTTTGCTGTCGCCGATCATCTCGCGACAGAGCCTTACGCGGTTTAATACGTGCTCAATGTGCGCCCCCGCCCCGACTTCGGACAAGACGCGATCATACTCAGGTTGCATCTTGGCGTCGAGTTGACTCCGAACGTTTGAGGTCAGCTGGACTACACCATCCAAACCAACTGCTTGCGATGTGCCCGCACCAAAGAAAAACAATTAGCCTCCGGCGGTCAGACGCCAGCTGTTCTCGGAGCTCCTCGCCCTCGCGCAAAGGATCGAACGTCGTCACGCCGGCGCCTCCACCTATCAATCTTTAACTGTGTTTCGTATCGGGCCAGACTGACACATTGATGCAAGTCGGATACCGAATTTCCCGATCGCGATGGTCCAATCGCCAAGGCGCTCTCGCCGTCGGTCCCGGCTTGGCTCGCCGGTCGGCATGTGAGGTCCGAGAATTTGAGCTAATCATTAGACCAACATCACAATCTGAATAGACATTCAATTGGGGAATTCCCTAGGGCGCGCGCGCCGCGGGTCAAATGAATCGTCACACGCCGACATGCCGCCGCCGATCCAGCGCGTCTGGTACTTCACGGCCATCTCTGCTTCACCATGCTCACCATCCTTGTCATAGACCTTCGAGACCATGACAATGGTCTCATCGTTGCCGTGGTTGGTCACAGGATCACCTACGCGCGTCATTTCTTTTTCGGCACCAGGTTGAGACTGACCGTGCCGCAGCTGCAGCGGAGCACCTCCTTGTCGCCCTTGATAGGTGAAACGCAGAGGAACTCACCGCAATCGGTGTTGGGGCATTGCATCAGTCGAAGCAATTCCTGAAACGAACTCGCGACCGCAACGAATTCCTTCGGTTGCAGATCCGCCCAGGCGTTGTAATGGACGGCCTTGTTGATCATCCATTCTTCCGACTTCGTTGCGGCGACACGTTTCTTGGATTCGACCTGGAGCGTTTCGGCCTCCTGGATATTCTTGCCCCATGAGGCCGCCGAATCGCGCGCCTCCTGGAGGCGGGCTTTCCAGGCGGCCAACACGTTGGGCCAGAGATCACCGAGATCGTATTGTCCGTTACCGTGATATTCGATGCGAGCACGCAGGTTGTCAGCCAGGATCGTCGAGGTGAATTCGAGGTAGCGGCGCAACGTTCCCGCCGCCTGCGGGACATTGCCCTTAGCCAGGTATTCGTCGATCTGCGTCCAGACGTCGCCTTCGGTCCAGACCTGTGGGCCGCCGTCAACCGTCCAGCCGCCAAAGCTGAGCGTGCTCTGGACCAGCTTTTCGCTCTGCATGAACTTGAGCCACACCCCGTCGTGGGTGGTCAGGATAAACTGCGTGTTGGGAAACTTCTGCTTCAGGAGCGCACAGACCTCACGCCGATGGCCGGCATCGACAGACATCAGCACATCGTCCAAGACGGCGAGCGTGAACCCGTCGCCGAGCGTATGCTTCACCAGTGCAAGATAGAGGCACAGACCCATACCATCTTGATGGCCCTCGCTATGGTAGGCGCCAGGCGGAAACTTGCCCCGGCCGTAGAAGTCAACATCGAAAGCGAGCCTGCCGAACGACGGCGAGAGCTTACCCTCGAACTTGTCTTCATCGTCACGGTTGATGAAGCTGTAATATTCGGTGAAATCCTTTTGCACCTTGTCGTAGATGCCCTCCAGGATGGCGGTGCTGACCGCGCCGTAGTGGCTCAGCACGGCCGACGCTGTCTCGGCCTGCTGCGCCGACACGCTCAGCGCGCGCTGGGTCACGCGGCATTGATCGTATTTTTCCTGCGCCACGATCAAGAATTCCTTCGCCACTTCCTCCGTTGAAGGATCTGGCAACGTGTCGATATGAGCCGCAAGACCGTCTGTGGCTTGAAGCAGCTCGGCCGCGATGGGCGAGCCCAATCGGCCGAGTGCTTGCAGGGCTTCAGCAATGACCGCCGGGTCGCCAACGACCTTATCGAGGATGACGCGGTCGCCGTCGAGCGCCTTGGCCTGAGCGCCGAGCGCCGAAGCATCTATCGGAGGGTTGGCCTTCTCGCACCATTGGGCCACCTTGCCGGCGTCCCGGACCACCGCCTGCAGGTGCGCCGTAAGAGGAGCAATTGCCGCTGCAAGCTGCTTCAGAACAGCAGACGCGGCATCGGCTTTTGCAATCTTCTCCTGAAGATGGGCAACCAGCGCTGCCATTTCCCAGGCGTTGTCACAGAGCGGGCAAGCATCTTCCTCAAGAAGGTCGAGCCCCCGCTCGAGCAGCGCGCGTTGCTTGACCACCTTCAACAATGCCGGGTCATCGGTGAGCTTGGTGAGCGCGGCAACAGCCGCAGCCCTGTCACCGGTTATTCCCGCCTGCTGCGAGGCAGCGAGACGATCCAGATAGGCTGCAAGGTCGCTCTTGGCACCAAGCTTGGAAAAGGGTTGCAGCGTCTTCTCTTTGACCTCTGTATTGACGCCTTCCTTCAGGGCATTTGCCGGTGCGAGGTCCGTGACCGGGTCGAGCTTCAGAACGGCACGCCGGGCATTTACCGCAGTAAGCAGCTCATTCTTTTTGGGAGCCGCGATGCCGAGGTGCCGGAAGAAATCGGATTTGGTACGCTGATCTTCCGCCTGAGCCCGGGTGTGGTCGCGCTTTGCCTCATTGGCAACGCGCTGGAACGAGGTCCGCAGCTTTTCGAGTTGATCGAGGCGCAGAAGCTCCTGGACGTATTGCGACCGCTTCCCCGCCGGGACGAGGATGTATTTGATGATCTCGCGACGAGACAGTGCAAACTCAGGATGGGTTTCGAGCTGTGCGAGAATGGACTTGGCCTCGGTGTCGTTCGGCTCCAGCGTCGCGGTCGTTGCGTTCTTGACGCTCCGTTCGATCGTGAAGCTTTTCTTCAGGGCAGGCGCATAGACCTTGAGGCGAACCAGCGCGTTCTCGGGCTTCTTGCTCGAATCTACGTGCGGGGCGTGCGCCTTGACGCTCAGTTCAGCCGTACCCGTGCCACCGAGCCGGGTGATGTTTCCGGTGAGGGCGAACTCGATGGCATCCACGATGCCGCTCTTGCCGGTACCGTTCGGTCCCGCGACGCCGAGGCTCCTGCGCCCGAGCGAACGCTTCAGATGACGGATGCCGCGGAATTCGACGATCTCGATTTCCTCAATCTGGATCATCGTTCTGCTCCGCAGGGGTGAAGATCGCCTCCCGCAGGCTGTCTGCGTCAAGCTTGTGTTCCGTGAGCGCCTGTCGCAACGCGGTGAGCGATGCCGACGGCAAAGTCTTATGGTCCTCAAGCCTTTTCATGAAAGCGTCGATCACGGACGAGACCGTCGACGAAAAGGGCGGGTCACTCTGAGCAGCCATCTATGTCCTTCCCGTCCGCCGTACCGTCGCGGCCGCTGCCGCTGCCGCTGCCGCTGCCGCGCGTCGCTCGCTGATTCGTGCTATCTAAGGGTGCGCCACGGAAAATCGAGCGCGGAGCTTGTAGCAGATTAGTATATGTGCCGTATAAATGATTGCGCTTGCGCAAGCTAGATGCGATGCGACGAATCCTATGGCGATGGTTTTTTGTCGGGTGCGCAAGGATTCGATTGCACGGCGAAGGTCGGTTAACCCATTGAACTAACACACATGGTAGGCTCATTGGGGGATATTAGCGTCCGAGGTCCTTAGCCAGCCAAGAGCGTGCCGGGGCCTGCCGCATCATCGAAAGGATCCCTCGCGATGGAGCGACCTGACGGGGCCCTCTGCGTTTCGATGAAGGCGCCCGATGAGGTACAGCAGTTCCGAAACGAGGTGATTGAGCGCCACCGTGTGGATTGGAAGCCGCCTCCCATGAACCGACCGGGGCAAGCGTAACTGGCGGATCTTTGATGGATTAAGCCGCCCGCATGATCGCAAGGACGTCCAATTCCGCGACACCAGTTCCCGAGCGCGCGGCGAGGCGCGCTCCGAGTCAAAAAGATGCCGCTGCCGGAGTTTCCAGCAGCGGCGCCAGTCAGGGAGGAAGCAGACGAGTCGGTCTGCTAGCGGATCCGTAGGGCGCAGATAGCTCGCCCGAATTTTTTTACCCGAGACGCTTTACGGGCCCTCTTTCTGAGCGAGCGGAGCTCGCTCAGTACCCTGCAGCAAATCGCATCCGACACTCAGGACGGCGAGAGCCCAGTTAAGCAGCCAGGAGGAAACGGCGCCGACGACCATCCCTGCCTAGCCGAACCTGGCTCCTGCGCCAAAGAAGGACAGGACGTTGCTCCGGTAACGATCGACGTCGTGGTCTAGACCTGGATGAAGCGGCGTGTAAGATCGGCGGAAGCATCAATTGGGTAGGGTTGGGTAGAAACCGTGAGAGCCAATGTCTTAGGTCGCCTTGCCGCAAGCCTCTCCTCGTCTCGCGGTGATCAGATGACGATCTATGCGCCGTCACTGCGGACCCTTCCACAGAACGCCATGCTGGTCATGGCCACGCTTCCCGTCATCGACTGGAACGACTGTCTCCTGCGGGACTTGCAAGCGGGCCCCAAAGTGCCCCCTTCCTGCTATGCGGCGATCGTCATGATCGACCCGTTTGCATGCTGGGAAGATCTTGGTGATTTGTTGGAAGATGCAAGGATGACCGGAGTGACGAACTTTCCGCCTGCCTCCATGATTGAACGGACACCGGCAGGAGTGCCGCTCGATCGCGGTCAGGAGCTCGAGCTTCGCCGTATGGAGTGGTTTGCAAGCCGAGGGTTCAAAGTCCTGTTTGTCGCGGCGGACGAGGCAAAGATGACAGCAGCGGAGCAACGGCTAGGTTCGCAGCTGGATGGGTCCGTCTATCTGCGACCCGAGGCGCTTGCGCTGCCGATTGGATCGGACATCGGGCTCGTAAGCCTTGGCTCTCATGGATCGTCGTCGGTACCGAAGTTCTCCCTGGAGCATGCCGCCACGGCCAAGCAGCCCCTCCGACGGGCATGAGGCCTTATTCGAGGATCCGCAGTTTCTTGATTTTGTTGTAGAGGGTTTTGCGCGAAAGCCCGAGAGAGCGAGCAGTCTTGCCGCGGTGAAGCCGGTTTCTCTTTAGGCCCTCGATAATCCAGTCTCGCTCGGACAGCGAGGCCGCGGGCCGTGCGCCTGAAGGTGGCTCCAACAACGGCTTTAGCACCTCACTGGTAATGTGACTTGATGGCAGGGTCACGAGCTGGTTCACGACCTGCCGCAACTCGCGCAAATTGCCTGGCCAATCGTGCCCGGCGAGCGCAAGGAATGCAGAGTTTTCTATCGTGAGCGTCTGGGCGCTGGAATCTCCTTTGGCTTCGACCGTGAAGTGTTGAACGAGTTGCGGCAGATCTTCAAGCCTGTCGGGTAGCGAAGGTAACTGGACATCCAGCCCGGTAAAAAGGTCGAGAAGCCGCGCGCACAGAACCGTTTCAAGGCCGGCGCCTCGGGCCACCGTCGCGGTCGCAATGATCCGGGCGTGGGAACGCATGACAGTTACCCCGTTCAGAGGGGTAAACCCGCCTGTCTCCAGGTAATCGGCGAGGCGCTCCTGGCCTTCGCGCGAAAGCTGGTCAACATGCAGCAGCAAGACGGCGCCGTCGCTCGACGCCTCCAGGAGCGACAATTGGCGTCTGCCACTCTCAAGGCGCTCGGCGCCGAACAACGGGCCGAGTGTATCCATCGCCGGGCCGGATCGGCAATGAAACAGCGTCGCCTTGGCGTGCCTGCGGTCGCTGAACGCGTGCACCAGGCTTGCTATTCTACGCTTGCCGGAGCCGACCTCTCCCCAGATGAGGACTGGGCTTGGGGTTGCCGCAACGCGTTTGGTCATCTCAAGGACGCGCTTCATTGCCGAGGACTGCGCGATCACGCCGTGCCTGAAGCCACTCAACTGCAGCTTCCTTTCGAGCAGATCCACCTTCTCTCGCAACAGGTGGATGGTCTTGAAGCCCGACGTCACCTCGAGGACCGACATCTCCAGAGGCACGCGGTCAAGCGAAGAGCCTCCGATGAACCCCTGGATTCCGGTTTCGCGGCAGATGTCCAGGAGCTCGTCCGGCTTTGTGATCGGGCCGCCCCCAAGCAAGCAGATGGTGCTCTTGTTGACGGATTGAGCAACGCGCGCAACGGCATTCGTACGCGCTGCAAGTTCAGACAGGCTGATCGACGGATCGGACCCGCTTTCAACCGCGCGGTTCAGATTGAAGTTGATGCAAATGGCCTCGACGCCGGCTTCGACCATTCGACGCGCTTCAGATTGAGTGCGAGTATAGGCAATCGTCATCAGGCCGCGTTTTGCCGCCTTCACAAGAAGCTCGATCTCCCGGGAATAGCCAAGGCCGGACTTCTCGAGCAACGACCTGCGGTCATCATCGATGTGTATGACCGAAGGGAAGTTGGTCACGCCAGCAAATCCCCATTTGATGATCCGGTCGAGCCATCGATCCAGATCAAGCTCGGGGTCGAATGTACAGGTGCCGAAGAAGACCGGCAGTTTCGTGTTTGGCAGGATCTCGGTCCGTCCGAACCCCGCTACGAACTCGTTACTATTGCGGATTGGAAGAATGGAGGCGGGCGAGGCCCCGCCCATGGCACGAAAACGGCCAGCATTGAGTGCGAGCACGAAATCGGCGCCCGCCCGCTCCGCGGCCCTGGCCGTCATGCCCGATCCGATCCCCGCACCAAGGACAAACGAACGGGAATTCCGGAAGAACTGCCTGATGCCGGCTCCCTTCACCTCAGTGGTCCGCGTGTCGATCGGGAGCCGGCATCATCGCGCGGCTCGACGTCAAGACTAGCTCCAAGTCGCAGGCGCTTGCAACCGCCGAACCGCCTTTCCATTGCTCATGAACAAGTGGCAATCGGCTGGAGCGGCGGTCAGGGTGAGCTTTCCGGCGCCTTTGCGCGAGCCGGATTTTGGCGCCCTGGCGACAACCGTTTCGTCTCCAGCGAAACCGTAGATGTACGTGACGCTACCGAGATGCTCAACGAAATCCACCTCGAGTCCAATGGAGATCTCCTGCTGGTTGGGTGCCGGCGAGGAGAAGTCATCCGGGCGGATTCCGACAGTGACCGGCTTGCCAACTAGCATTTGGTCCGGCTGGACCGGAACGGAGATTGTAGAACCGGCCTCCAGTCGGACGTCCAGGCCATGCTCGTGAGCTGCCTCGACCTTGCCGCCCAGGAAGTTCATCTTCGGCGAGCCGATGAATCCTGCCACAAAACGCGAGGCCGGATTGTGATATAGATCGTGGGGGCTGCCGACCTGTTCGATTTTGCCGTCCTTGAGGACGACGATCTTATCGGCCATGGTCATCGCCTCGACCTGGTCATGCGTCACATAGATCATGGTATTTCCGAGCTGCTTGTGGAGCTTGGCGATCTGAACCCGCATTTGCACGCGCAACTCGGTGTCCAGGTTGGACAGGGGCTCATCGAACAGGAACACTTTTGGTTCTCGCATGATGGCGCGCCCGATTGCGACGCGCTGGCGTTGCCCGCCTGACAGCTGTCGAGGCTTGCGATCCAATAGATGGTCGATCTGCAATAGCGACGCTATTGTGGCTATCTTGGCGGCGATCTCGGCTTTCGAGGCTTTGGCCATGCGCAGGGGAAAGGCCAAGTTCTCTCTCACCGTCATATGCGGATAGAGAGCGTAACTCTGAAAGACCATGCCGAGGTTGCGATCGGCCGCATCGATGTCGTTGACGAGCTCATTGTCGATGAGGAGCCGCCCACCGCTGATGGGCTCGAGCCCGCCAATCATGCGCAGAAGCGTGGATTTGCCTGACCCGGACGGACCAACGAAGACGACAAATTCGCCGTGATCGATGGTCAGGTCGAGATTTCGCAAGATCTCGATAGTCCCATAGGCCTTCTTTAGGCCCTCCAAGCGAACATTGGCCATTATGCCCTCCTCTGTCGCACCTCGGCCGCGCGAGCAGCACTTACCTCGATTTCGCGCAAGCTCGATACGATGAAGTCCGGGGCCATCAAGGACGGATCCTGGCGCGTCGGCACGCCGGTTGTAACAAGCACCGTGGCAAGACCCGCCCTCTTTCCGGCTTGAATATCCGTAGAAACTTGGTCTCCGATCATAATGGTCGAACCGCGGTTCGTACCAAGGCGTGAGAGCGCTGTCTCGATCATCGGCACTTGCGGCTTTCCGACGATCGAAGGCTGCACTTGCGTAGCGGCTGCCACAGCTGCAATCGTCGCACCAGCCCCAGGCTCGAAGCCGCTGGCCGTCGGCAGCAGAAGATCGGGATTGGTTCCGATGAAGACAGCGCCATTGAGGATCGCCTCAACGGCAATTCGCATCTTCTCGTGCGTGATATCCCGGTCAAGCCCCATCACAACGGCTTCGGGCGTTCGGTCAGTGACCTCCAGCCCAACATCGCGCATGGCTGTGACAAGCGAGGGAGCGCCGATGACATAGATTCGCGTCAACTGCGGATAATTCGCTCGAATGAGTTCTGCGGCGGTGATAGCACTTGTAACGACCTCTGACGGTGCGATCGGAAGACCAAATCCTCTCAGCTTGCGGACGACGTCCTCCGGGGTATGCGTGGAATTGTTCGTCACAAAACAGAACGGCACGCCGGCTTCCCGCCATCGCGTAAATGCTTCTATCGCATCCGCGATTGCGGTGCTGCCACGATAGACGACGCCATCCAGGTCCGAGATGATCCCTTCTATTGGCGGCCAGTTCACGTTTGAGCCGGTGCTAACCATTCATCAGCATCCCGCCATTCACATGGACGATCTGCCCGGTCATGTAGGAGGCCGCGGGGCTGGCCAGGAACACCGCGAGGCCTGCGATATCCTCCGGCAATCCGACCCTGCCCAGCGGAATTCGGCCACTGTGGCGCGCTTCGGTCTCCTCTCGCGGACGCCCGTGCATGGGTGTATCAATGATCCCGGGTGCAATCGCGTTGACGTTGATCTTGAGTGGAGCACATTCATAAGCGAGCAGCTTGGTCACGTCGTGCACGATGGCCTTTGACAAGCAATAGTCGGCGCCGCCAGCCTGGTAGTTGAAAACCGCGCCTTGAGAGGACAACGAGGACCCGACATTGACGATGCGGCCCCCCTTGCTCTTCATGAAGCGCTCGATCGCTAGCTTGGCACAGCGAAGCACAGCGACGGAGTTGATCTGTATGGTTTTTTCGATTCTATCGGCATTGCCGGTTAGAAGCGCCTGAGCCGATTTTATTCCGGCGTTGTTGATCAGGACATCGAGCCTGCCGAAGCGCTTGGCGATCTCATCAAGCACTCTGCCGACATCATCTTCTCGTGACACATCCATGCTCATAGGCAGGATGCCATTGCCGTGCGGCAAGCGCGTCAGAATGTCCCGGAGGTTTTCCACATTTACGTCGGTTGCCAGGACGTTCGCACCGCCTTGACGGAAAGCATTGGCGATGGCTGAGCCAATGCCCCCACCCGCACCGGTCACGAGCACGGTCCTGTCTGCAACTGAGAACTGTTCGGTCATTCCAACTCCAAGATCGTTTGAGAATTTAAGAATTCGTCGACGGCTCCACTGCTGGGCATCGAGCTTTGGGCGCCGCGTCGCGTCACACATAAGGCGGCAACCGCGAGCGCCTTTTTGATCGCTTCTCGTATCGGCAACCGGTGGGCGAGAGAGGCTGCGAAGGCTCCATTAAAGGCATCGCCCGCCGCGGTCGTATCAACGACCTTCACAGGAAATGCCCTGAGCGCAAAAGACGCGCTGGCATCGGCGTAGTAGGCCCCCTGCGCACCAAGCGTGATCAGGGCAGCTCTTGGCCCGAGATCGAGAAGCTTTCCGGCCGCATGAGCTGCGCTGTCGAAGTCGTGCACCTCGACACCGGTGAGCTCGAAAGCTTCCGTCTGGTTTGGAGTGACGAAATCGACACTCCTCCACGCCGCCGCGGACAGGCCCGCCCTCACGGGGGCCGGATTGAAAATGAGATCGAATCCCTTGACGCTCTTCATTGCAAAGAGATGATTGAGCGCGGGGACCGGCATGCCCATCTCGGCAACGACGATTGCATCCCGCTCAATGAATTCGGCCGCCTTTTCGACCATGCTTGGTGTGACATTTGCATTGGCTCCCGGGTCTATGACAATGATGTTGGAGCCGTCGTCGCCGACCAGGACGAGAGCAGAACCCGATATCTCCCCTGGGCACAGGGCAATGGCATCGAGACGGACACCTGCCTCACGCAGCGCTTGCAGCAACGATCGACCGGCGTCGTCATCGCCAAGCCGGGTGTAGAAGCTCGGCCGAAGGCCCAATCGAGCGGCGGCGACCGCCTGATTGGCGCCCTTACCTCCCGCATTCCGCTTCAAGCTTCCCATCAGGCTTTCACCCGGCGTTGGAAGCCGCTCGACGTTGAAGCAGAGGTCGAGATTGGTCGTTCCGAAGAACATCAATGGTCTGGGGCTCATTTCACGGCCCCGAAGGTAAGACCACGTTCGAGATGACGCTGGCCAAGGATGATCAGGACGACCGGCACAATCATGGTCACCACCAGACCCGCAGCCATGACCGGATAGAACTGAACGCCCGGATTGAGCAGCTTGAGCAAGGCGACGGTGACTGGTGCTTTCGTCGAACTGAGGATCAGGCCGAGCGCGAAGTTGTGCCACGCAAGCAGGAAGATAAGCAAAGAAGCGCCTATCAAGCCGGGCTTTAGAAGCGGAAGAACGATGTGCCAAACAACCCGGAATGGCTTTGCGCCATCCATAGCGGCCGCCTCCTCAATATCCTTTGGGATGTCCTCGATATATGAACGGCTCAGCCAAATGATCATTGGCAGCGTGACGACCTGATAGACCCAGATCATACCGAAATAGGTGTCATAAAGGCCGACTGTCTGGAACACGCTGAACAGCGGTATGACGACAAGGAGCGCCGGCGCGAAGCGGAACCCCAGAATGAAGAATGCGATGTCCTCCTTCATAGGGATATCACGCCTCGCCAGGACGTAGCCTGCCGGTACCCCTGCGACGAGCGATACGAGCACCGCACCAAGCGAGATCACGACGCTATTGGTGACCGGGGTCAGGAAATCAACCTTGATGGTGCCGTAACTTGTTGCCCCGGCGTGGGCGGCATCGAACAAAACGCGGAAGTTCTCAAATGTTGGAGTGAAGATAAAGCGAGGCGGCCAGGTCATGACCTCAGCTTGCTGCTTCAGCGACATCATCACGATCCAGACCAACGGAAATGTCAGGATCAGCGTACAAGCAACAATCAGCAGATTAAGGAACAAGCTTGCAGGCGTTGAGCGATTGAAACGCATGTCAGCCTCCTCTAGCTTACGCGGTGCCGGACCAACCGCCACAATCTCACCATGGCAAAGGCCCCGAGAAGCACGATCATCCAATTGACAACCATGAGCGCGGCACCACGCCCGAAAGCGAGATTTTGAAAGGCCGTGATGTAGGCCCGAACCGAGAGCACGGAAGTACTGCCGCCCGGGCCGCCCTGGGTCGTTCCGAAGATGATATCAAACTGGTTGAGCGATTCGATCAGCCGAAATACCGCGGCGATCAGAATGTACGGCGAGATGAGGGGAAGCTCGATATGGAGGAACGTTGCCCAACCACGCGCGCCATTGACCCGCGCGGCTTCTCTGACCTCATCGTTGATGCCCTGCAAGCCGGCGAAGATGATGAGCGCAAAAAATGGTGTGTAAGTCCATATGTCGATGAGAACCAGCGAGAACATCGCCGTACTGGCGTCCGAAATCCATGCGAACCGACCGATCCCAACGAGCGAAAGCAAATAGTTCAGGATCCCATTCTGCGGATCCATCATTGTGGTCCACATCAAGGCGACGCTCATTGGCGGCAGCACCAGGGGAAGGAGAATGACGGGCCGCATCAGCCGGGCCAGGAACACCCCACTTGCGAACAATTTGGCGAGCGCAAGCCCAAAGAACGCTTCGGCGAGCACGGCGGAGCAGGCATACGCCATAGTCGCCCGCACGCTATTCCAGAAATCTTGGGTCTTGATTGCCACTTCATAGTTGGTGAATCCAATGAAGCGAACCACGGGACGGCCAAACCTGAGATCGGTCAGTGATTGAAAGACCCCATAGAAAAACAGAAAAAGAAATCCAAGCAGGATGATGATTGCGGGAGCAATCGCAGCAAGGCTCCACCAATCAAGAGCATTCTGCTCGGCCTTTTGTACCTGCTCGTTTTTGGACGAGGCCAGCTGGTCTGCCGATGATTGTAGCGTCACGATTGCGTCGATGCCTTGAAGGTCCATCGCTCACTTCTCAAAAAATACTCGGGCGTGGTGGAGGCGGCAAACCCTTATGCCACCCCCAACCGCCTTACATGGAGGAGCGGATCTCGGAGGCGAGGTCGGTCAAAGTCGCCTTCACGTCCGCGCCGTTGACCATTTTCTGCATGGCGACTGCCCAGGCGTTCATTGCCTCGGCAAATCCTGCGCGCGGCGTAAAGGCCAATGCAGCCCTGTCCTGCACGCTTTTGAAGGTATCCACGAAATTCGTGAATTCCGGTTTCGCCGCATAGTCGAGCCACACCTTGTCGCTCCAGGTCGAGGCGCGCGGAGAATTGACGAGCTTCCCGGCGACGGCACCGTTGAGCTCGACCTGCTTTGACGTCGCCCACTGAATGAACAGCCAGGCTGCGCTCTTTTTCTGAGAAGCCGCATTCATGGCCAGGGACCAGATCCAGATGTTCGATTCGAAATTCTGACCGTTCGGAGCGCGCAGAGGAGGAGCGAATGCAATTTTGCCCGAAGCGGGTTTGCCGGCAACATCGTTCCAGAACCCAAACATGTTGGAATCGATCGCCATCGCTGTCCGACCCGAATTGATCCCATCGACCACCTGATACCAGTTGTCGTTGGCAAAGGATGGAGCAGCGCACTTCTTGATCATCTCCACATAGTCCTTGTGGAAGGCGACCGACTCGGGCGAATCGAGACCAGTCTCTAACTTGCCGTCCTTGACGACGAAGTCGTGCACACCGTAGGATTTGGCGATCGAGATTGCGGCCGTGTGGATGCTGCTCCAAAAGCGAACTCCCCGCACGCCCAGAGGTGTGATCGTCGGATCCGCAGATTTCAGCTTCTCGCAAGCCGCGGACATTTCCGGCGGGGTTGTCGGAACCTTGATACCGTGCTTGTCCAGAATGTCCTTCCGGTAGAACAATTGGATGTTTTCGAACCCGTGCGGGATAGCCCACACTTGACCCTGGCCTGCTTCGATTTGCCCGCCATTGACTTGCCAAGTCAGCGCGTCCCGCAATGCGGGGAAGAAGTCCTTGTAGTCATAGCTTGCCGAGGTGAGCTTGGGGTCGTTCAGATAGCCGTCGAGCGGCTCGAGCAGTTGACCGGGCGCGAGATCCCAGGCCGGCTGAATCCCCGTGCCGACGACGTCCCACGAGGGCGACTTTGTGCTCAGCTGGATAGTCAGCTTATTCCAGTAGGCGTCGTCCGGATAGAGCTCGGGCGTCACCTTGATGCCTGTCAACTTCTCGAACTCAGGCAGCTGTGCTGCAACGGCGTCAGCATACGGATGGATGTCGTAAGCCCATACGATCGAAGAGCCCTCGAACTGGCGCCAGTTGATATCCTCCGCTTTCGTCTGGACGGGAAATGCGGCCGCACTCGCCAAGAGAGTTGAGCAAGTCAGAGCGGTTTTGACAAAATGAGCCGAATGGCCGCGCAAAGCGGCTAGCGTCCTTGGCATTAGTCCCTCCTCTGGGCTCATTGGCCCGCAATTCACGTGCCCCTGCTCTTCCAGGGCCGCGAGTGTTAGGAACGCTAACCGCCATTTTCCGCCCATATGCACCCATTCAGATCGAAGTTGGGTAACATTGGGTAAGTCAAGAAAGCAGCATCACAGGAGCGCCGTCGTGGGAGATGATCAATGCAGGCGCATGTTCAGGCCCCGCGAAGCCAGCTCCGCAAAGAAGGGGCGACCTGGCCAACTGCTTGCGCTTTTGCATCAGTAGCTGGTTTAAATGCTCCATTGATCGCGCCGCTCGTCACAGACGCGGCGATCTTGTTCTTGAGTGGCTGCCTCAAGACAGACGACAACTCGCTCCAGAATAACGACACATTGTCGCAATCTTTCGCAATCTCTCATCGCGCCGAGGATCTGGTCTCTCAACTGGCCATACGGCGCTGCGATTAGCGTTGGACCCGCAGCTCGGGGAAGTGCCTGATCTGCTTGCCAACAGGTCAAGACCGCTCGGGCCTAGACATCAAGAATATCGAGGAGCTTGAGCAGGAGCCGTCTCCTCGTCTTCTGCCGGTTCGTCATCCACATCGTTCTTGATGTTCGAGAGTAGCCGCGCGCGAGCACAAGCTGATCTAGCAGAAATACGACGGATCATGCCCGTCAAACGCCGCGGAACGTCCTGGTTGCAATGTTAACATCCCTCGCGGATCGGCTGGAGGAACAAGCATGGTTAAAACATTTCGCAATACCGCCATGGGACTCACTTTTGTCGTCGTCGCCGGCAGTAACATAATTTGGAGTTTGCTGGATGACTACGTCGCCTGCGGCCTAGCGGTAGCCGCTTCAGTCACCGCCGGCTTTTGCGTCGAGCGCGCCTTCATCAAACGGTCCCATCGCGAAATGATCCGTCAACACGGCGCAGACTCGCGGGCTGGTCGCGAGCGCATAGCGTCTGGCGGACCAACTAGGACGGTAAAGGCAGAGAAATGACAATCAATCGGAATATCCTCGAGAGCGGCGCGAAGCGGGAGCCGCCCAAGCTGGAGGTGCTCGATTGCCAACCCCCGTCGCGACAGTTGCGAGCCCATGCATCGGCGATCGAGGCATTGCGCGCCTGGTACGCCATGCAGTCAACCGTCAATACCGTCGCGCTCTACGACGCCGCAGCAGCGCTGTTCGGCTCGGATTTCGACCGGGCCGAATACCACGAGATCGAGTGAACATATCTGATCTCGATGCGCTTGCAGTTGGGAAAGCGCGAGCCGAAGTCCAGATTATCTTAGGTCGACAGTACGGGTGAAAGTCTCTAATTCGGTTCCCTCCGTTACGTCGCGAGGCGGCCACCATAAGTCTCTGCCTCACAATAGGCATGGGTCCCAAGAGACAGGCGATCAGTCTGCAATCATTTTATGGCGCCCTTTATGGGACACCGCTCGATCGAGACAACACTCTGTCCGCTCGACAATCGGCGTTTCGATAAATAGTCACCAGGATCGCGCGGGCGCGTTCGTTCGGCCACGCAATCCGACATCTGCTGAATGCCGCCACCCAGTGCGGCATGTCGATGAGCGGTCCCAAGACCTTTATGCCTTTGATTGAAAGAGTCTTTTCGCGATCACATCCATCGCCGTGTTGTGGTCGTCCGATTTGAACAGATGGCAGTTGCGGTCCTTGACTGCTATGGCCGGCAAAGGTCTGAACTGCTTTTAGTTCAGGTCGGCCTCGATCCATCAGGACACCGCGAAATGCCGCAAGGGCGTGCCACTTGATGCGCAACCCGGCATCTTGCGCGTTTTTCGAGCGAAGTGTGGCGATCGGGCAGGCTCATTTGGCTCACCGAATTCTCTGAGTGCGTCAGCTTGTCGACAGCTGATCCTAATAGAGCGAGAGCGACACACTCGAACCGAGGGGGGGACATGGACCCTTTTAACAGCATCAACCCATTCGACCCAGAGTTCGCTGCTTACAACGCCGCGGCGCCGCAAGCACAACAGCAGCAAGCGGAGTTTGAACCGTACTTGGAAGAAGTGCCGCAAGTTGGCACCTCTGCGGTCGCAGAGGATCCTGTTTCTGCTAATCCCTACTATCCTCATCTGTCTGAAGAAGGCCTTAGACTCGCCGAGATCTTGGGACTTGAGCACCAGAGGGCCGACGGTTCTCACCCTGAACACGCAGTCACCGGACGCGAGGACGCCCCTGCCCTGATGGGTGAGGACTACACCGGCCAGTTGAGGCCTGCGAAGAGGCAGAGGACACTAAGCCAGACGCAAGCCGATGCCATTGAGCACCAGCCCAGCGAGCCTAGCAATTCAGCCGCTCACGAGCTGATTGAAGAGGCTGGCACACCGTTTCGGGCCAGCGGTCCGTTGATCCTTCCTGCCGAAGACTACGCTCAGGATCTGCTGTGGGCGATGCTGGAAAACGCCGGCTCATCGTCGTCTCTCGAGACCACCGAGCGTCATGACCACGCCGTGGATTCAGGAGCGGCCGTTCGTTCCTTCAACTCGCGGCAGGACGACCAGCGCACGTCAGGCGCGCATGAGGGTAGCAGCGTCCCGCCGAGCCAGGACACCCCACCCGCTCCTTTCATAGTTCACAACGACCGCTTCACGGCGCTGTTCGTGCCCGCGGCGGCGATGAGGGGCAGCTCTCCACTCAATCTGTCAGGCGCAACCATTCATTTCGGATCTCGACCGGAAAGCGTTTCGCAGCCGAGCGCACAGCCGGCGAATCGGCCCTCGCCAGCACTGCTTGCACAGACGATGGAGCAAGCCGCTCCGGCGTCCGCCAGAGCTGAGACGACGCCGCCCGCGGCCCGCGAGATTTACGCCGCATCATTCGCCGTTCCTGAGGGCTTTTCGCACGGGACCCAACCCGCCCCAATCACGATGATCTCGAAGCTCGGCCGCTGGGGCCTCTTGCCGGACGCGGCGCAGCCGGAAAAGAACTACGACATTCGCGGCGAGCGCTACACCGCCCTCTTGGGGCCGGGAGGGCCCAACGACGTTCGGCTCATCCATCATCCACGAATGTAGATGCCGAGAAACACTCCCGACGCTAAAGGATCACAGCTTGGCCGAGAAGCTGTCCAAGGAACGGGCCGGACAAGTAAGGCAGGCACTGGTGGATGGCTCGATTAACTGTTGGCTATGATCCCTTGAGGTGATCCTTCGATTCAGGGAAATGAACGTCTACCTTGCGTTCAGCTCCGCTCTGGGGTCTCGACGCGGAGAACATAGCCGTTTCGTTCATGCGCCGCCCCAGCCGAGCCTGGTGTGGCGTCAGACAAAACGCATAGGCCTGTCCTTGCTTACTGGGCAGCATCAGCCGTTTTGCAAAGCCCCTGTCCGTCGACCGCTAAGCACCACACGAGATGCTGGACCGTCGAGTCCAGCCGCGCCGTGCGCCGCGCGGATGACGCCAATATCCCGTCGGCGAAACGCTCAGTGAAGGTCTGGCGTCCGCACAGGACGGCGTCGCGGCGAAAAGCGGTGGACGATCACCAGGAGCTCTACGAGCCGCGCGGCCAGCGGCGGTCACGCGTCGCCGCATCGTTTTTGGATACCTGGGCAAATTGCCCCGGAACGTTACCGGGAAACCCACTTTCTTGCCGGCTCTTTCCAGCACCTCCAGGACGTCGGTGCCGCGGAAGGCGAACCGTGGTCAGTCCTGCAGCATCTCCTCATCGAGCGATAGCCGAGATCCTGATCCGTAGCAGCCGCTGCCGAAACGAATGCAGAGATCGAAGAAAAACCGAGATTGTGACGGCGATACGATTAAACAATCCTACCAATTTTTGCAGGAGATTGCACGGCTCACGTTAGTTAGCTTGCTGGTGTTAGTGACTTTGGGAGATATGTCAGTGTTGATTGTTGAAACTATTTTGAAGCCAGACCAGTTTGGCGGTATTGGACTTTTCGCTGCTACTCTTTTGCCTAAAGGTGCACTAATTTGGATTCACAACCCACTCGTTGACATTGCCGTGACACCTGAACAGTACGAAAGTTTACCTCGGACATTTCAAGCTTTACTCGACAAGCATGCCTATCCGAGAGACCTCGACGTTGATGATGGTGTTCTAGAGTACAATGCTGACAACGCCCGTTTCATGAATCACAGCAGTCAACCAAACACGTACCAAGACGATCATTGCCGAATTTTCACAGCCCGTGACGTTCAACCGGGTGAAGAACTGACTTGCGATTACTTGTCTTTCGATCCAAGGTGCGACTTATCGTGGGTTAAAGTGCTATCGCCGAATGTTGGTGCCGGAGCGGGCTAGGCGGCATGGATTCAAGATTGAGTTGGGTCTGCGACTTCGATTCCGTTGGCGAATTTACGCAGGGAGAGTTTTTCGGCAACTGGACCTGGAGGCGCGGGTGCGGCGTGATCATCCGCTGCGAGCGATCCGGACGATCGTGAACGAGGCGCTGTCGGCGCTGGAGCGCGAGTTTGCCGCGCTCTATTCGCCAATTGGGCGGCCGTCGATCCCGCCGGAGAAGCTGCTGCGGGCGATGCTGTTGCAGGCGTTTTACTCGATCCGCTCGGAGCGGCTTCTGATGGAGCGGCTGGAAGACGACCTGCTGTTCCGCTGGTCCGTAGGAATCGGCGTCGACGACGCGGCCTGGGACCATTCGGTGTTCTCGAAGAACCGCGACCGACTGCTGGAAGGCGACATCGCGGCCAAGTTCCTGGCGGCGGTGCTGGCGCAGCCCAAGGTGACGAAGCTTCTGTCGAGCGATCACTTCTCGGTCGATGGCACGCTGATCGAGGCCGGGCCTCGATGAAGAGTGTCAAGCCGAAGGACGGCTCTGGCGAGCCGCCGGCGCGAGGCGGTGGGCGCAATGCCGAAGCGGACTTCCATGGCCAGAAGCGCTCGAACGACACCCATGCTTCGACCACCGATCCCGATGCCAGGCTCTACCGCAAGAGTAAGGGCAAGGAAACGAAGCTGTGCTTCATCGGGCATGGGCTGATGGAGAACCGCCACGGCCTGTTGGTCGACGCCTGCCTGACGCAGGCCGACGGGCATGCCGAGCGGGTGGCCGCGCTGCACATGATCGTGTCTCGTGCCGACCGGCCGGGTTCGGCGCGGCGTCGATGGCCCTGCTTCGTTCCGGCCCGGCCATAGAGCTTCTCCTCCAGGATCGTATCAGTCGCATTATCCGGCAGCGGCCAGGAGAAGCCGGCAGCGCCGACGCGCTCCAATGTCAGCCGCACGGTCGAAGGTGCGATCCCCCGGCTCCGGGCGATCGCCTTGTGCGACAACCCCACGCCGAGCTTGAGCCGCAAAATCTCCCGCACCTTCCGCATCGCTACCTCTGCGCCGGCATGAAGCCCCCTTGCTTTCAGGCAAAAGGAGGCACTCTACGCGCTACCAGCGGCCCCGCCGGATCCTTCACCAAAGGGGCGACATCATCTCGGAACGGGGGCGACTTCCCTCGGAATCACCAGGTTGCCCTGAAGACAATCGCGGCCGAGCGGGTGTGCATGTCGCTCGGATCAAGCCCGGCGTAACCAAGTTGCGGCGGACCACACAGTCCGACCTAAGCGCTTCGTTCACGGCATCAAAGCTGCGGATCGGTATCTTGAACACAATCGGCGCAAGTATTGACGCAGCCGGACTACGGGCCAGTACGTTTAGGCTCACCCCAGGCGGGAGCACGAAGCTCACTGTCCGGAACGCTTTCTTGGTGCACGCAAACCGGGGCACCTTCGTGGCTATCCGTCGCAGCAAGGATCGATACTCAGGCATGGGCTATATTCCGAAATGCCGAACACAGCCATTTCGCAACCAGATGCTGCCGCACGCAAGGCATGGCAGACCGAGGCGGAGAAGCAACTCGCCGAGCGCATGCCGCAAGAAATCCAGAAGCAGCTATCGGTTGAGAGGCTGCCCTACACGGCGCCGCCAGATAACGGGGACTGAGGACCAAATGACTGACAAGCAATACACGCGGGTGAATCTAGAAGCCGTCGCGATATGGCATGATGAGCGTGCCGCTGCGGCCCACCACAAGCGCGCGTTCTCAGTATCGCGTAGGCACGCATCTATCACAGCAAAGCTCCGACGCGATCACCTCCTACCCGCTCGGCAATTGCCAAGTAAAACGCCAAGCGAATTCAACTGAATTAGTCCTGCACTAGGAATGACGCACGCTACGCGGTCGGACATGTCGCGTTGTGGTGAGGGATGTGCGTCAACCGGAGTGCAGGCAGCACGGAAGCGCAGAAGGCAGGCTCTCGCGCACGCGCTTATGTGCACCAATCATGAGGCGGCAAGCGGCCCACACGGGCTGCTTTTCGTTTGTGAATTGCCGCGCAGTTTCGTCAGCTTTCGGTAAGCTAGCTCCGATACCCAATCGTTGGGTTTAACGGGGGCGTGGCAGTGACAGCGCATGTGCTGAAGGACCACCATGCGCCGAGTCACGCTTCCGCTAAGCTCATCGGCAGTGCGGATGCGGCAGGATAATGCCTCATCATGCCCCCCTAGGCCGTCAGGCGCCAAGCCGCGTCCGCACTGCTTCCAGCTCACGGGCTAAGCCCCGTTATGATGGTTATGCTCGTTCTGCGAGCGATACGCTCCCGGTCAGCTTCTTTCGCTACTTTGAGGCTGGCTGGTGGGGAGTTAGCGGTGCGTGGCAGGGACAGCGCTTCCCAAGGGTAAGCGCGGGGGCTTCCAAGCGCCGAGTCACGTTGCCGCTAACTTCAATGGCAGTGCGGGCGGGGCAGGGACAGCGTCCGCTCCAGCGCAACCGAACGGCGCCGAGTCGCGCCCGCACTGCTTCCGACACGGGATTGGTAATTATCACGGACACTCAGGAGGGAAAGGAGATTGTCCGGTTGAATTCCGTCCGCTGTTGTCTTGATGTACTTGTGTCCGCCGTGCGTGGCGACGATGACGCTGACGGAGTGGCCCGATGCTTCGACGTAGTACTCCCATTCGCGGCGTTCGAGGTCTCGGATGGTCTTTCAACGGATAGCTTCCATCGCGTTCCGTCTGAATTTACCCCGCCAACATTCTTGATTCTCTCATGTGCGTTCGACCTGTCGATCTTGTTTATGCAACGAATGCGCCCGTGGTTGGGCATGCTGGTGTCTCCAAATTCTTCAGGGCAGAGAACCAGCTTAGACCACAGCCGTGGATTAGGCGGCCACCAAACCGGGTAGGTGGCCTCCGGTACTTTTCGAAGATACTACTTAGTGGCACCTCGAGAAGTTGAGCCTCTCGGGAGCAAAGGTGGTCAGCTTTGCTTTCATGCAGGGGTAAGGCTGGCCACCGAAGTTTGCGGCGCCCGCACTACCTGCGATCCGAGGCTGATCGCCGAGCCACGTGAGGCAGCAATCAGTGCTGGTAGTTCTGCCGCGGCTTTTTCCGATGGATGGTAAGGGTAGCTCTGCCGCCCTTTTGATTGACGCTTGACGTCTATTTGAGCCGCGTAGCGCGACGCCGCGGCTTCCAAATTCCGGACAATGCGTTGACGGCGGCCTCGAGCGTCTTCCGGTCGACGACGTTGGGATCGAACTGTTCGGGCCCCCAGAGGCGCATATTTTCATGTTCTGGATGAGTAGGGTCGCCGATGGCATCGAGGTAGTCGGCATAGCCTGGCGCACCGCCGACGTCCTCCGGATGACAACGACCGGTGGCCTCGAGCAGGAGGGGAAGTCTTTCTATCGTCGTGTTGTCGAACCATTTTTCGAGCTTGATCACATGGTCCCAGCTGTCGCCGAAGTCATAGAGATAATGGATCGTCTTGGCGCCTGCCTCTTGAACGATATCGGAGAGCCGCGCCTTGCGGGCATCGATCGGCTGGGGGGCAAAATCACCGTCGGGATCAGGGATGCCCCAACGCCCTTCGCCAGCTAGGAACTCGAAGAGGTGGCTGTTCGTCCAGCCAATCGCCGCCTGAAGCGTCAGATGCAGTCGATCAAGGCGCAGGGTGACGGGTACGACAAGGCAACGCATCACCTCCGGCTTCACGTCCTTGAGCGTTACCCTGATCCGGACGGCGGTCGTGTTCAGGCTCATGCTGCCAGCCTCGGACCAACTCTTCCATGGCATAGCCTTCATCGCCGAAGCGCTTGCGGCCGAACTCGCGATTCAGGCGGCTCTCGTGGCGGTATGTAGTGTCCAACGCCACTCATTGCGCGCGTCGCGGCAGAAATGGAAGCACGTGGCCCTCAGCTTTTCAGGTGGTGTACCGACCTTCGCCAGAGTACCTGCGAAGCTTGTCGAGATAGCCACCGCGATCGGTCGGAGCGAGATGTAAAACAGTGCGGGTGCGGCTCGGTCCTAACCCACCCGGGGCTGAAGCCAGGCCAACTAGTCCCTACCACATCCGCACTGCCGTTGAGACTAGCGGAAAGGTGACTCGGCGCTGATCGATCTGGAGCAATAGCGCTGTCCCTGCCACATCCCGCTAACCCCAAAGGGCTCTGTATCTGTGATAGCTTACCGCAAGCTGACAGGTCTTTGCGCAGTCGGTCAATGGTGCGTGTGGGTTATCAATATCCGCTCAATCTGCCACGGAAATTCCTGCAACCACTCAGACATGCTCTCAGTCAAGGCGCTATCCCTATCCGCATCCGCACTGCCAATGAAGTTAGCCTCGGAATCAAGAGGCTAACGCACCGGCTTTGCCCCTGAGGGCTGTTCACACGGAAGGCCTCGTGGGTATTAACGAGAAATCGGCCTTGAGTGACCTACCCGGACTGATAGGCGAGAGTGAGGGCGTAGCTGATCGCTCGGATTCATCCCCAGGGCGATACCATAGTCTGCGGAGAATGAGCAAAGACGGGCTTGCTGACGCCGCTGCCGATAACGTCGTCCGCCAATCGTCATCATTGAAGTAGATCTTAGTCCTCGACCTCACTCATCGACAAGCCGCCGGGATGCATAAGTATATTCTAAAGAGATCCGGCGTGCCTGTTCAATGAGGTTGGCGGCGGCGCTATGCCCCCCGTCGGTATTCTCATAGTAGAGGTACGGTTGGCCCAACGCAGCGAGCCTCGCCGCTGCCTTGCGGCCATGCGCTGGATGCACGCGGTCGTCCTTTGTGGACGTGAGAATGAAGGGGGCCGGGTAGGTCTTGCCTGGCACCAACCTCTGATAGGGCGAGTAGGCCTCGAGCCACTTGCGCTGTTCGGGAATGGTGGGATCGCCATACTCGCCGATCCAGGAGGCTCCGGCGCCCAGCTTGGTGAACCGAACCATGTCGAACAGCGGAACCTGTAAGATGGCCGCATTGAAGAGCTCGGGTCGTTGGGTGATTGCGGTCCCTACCAGGAGGCCTCCTTGGCTACCGCCGACTACGCCCAGCCGGCGGGGAGAAGTGATTTTGCGCCGGATCAAGTCCTCCGCGACGGCGATAAAATCATCCCATGTGCGCTGCTTCGTTGCTCCTTGGGCAGTCTGGTGCCATTGGGGCCCGAACTCACCCCCGCCGCGCAGGTTCGCCACAACATACGCGTTGCCCTGCTCGAGCCAGAGTCGTCCGGTGAGGCCCACGTAAGAGGGGACGAGCGGAGTCTGAAACCCACCATAGCCATAGAGAAGCGTTGGAGTTGATCCGTCAAACCTTGCGCTCTTGGGTCGTAGCAGAAAGTAAGGAATGCGGGTGCCATCGCGCGAGATTGCCTCGAATTGTTCGACGACAAGTCTCGAGGCGTCGAACCTAGGAGGTGTCGCCTTCAGTGTCTCAAGGCGTTCGGTTGCAGCGTCGAAGTACCAGAGCATCGTCGGGCTAAGAAAGCTGGAGACCGTGAACATCGCCTCGTCCGTTTCATGCGATGCTGCAGCCAGACCGACACTCGCATTCTCTGGAAGCGGGATCGGCGTGGCCCGCCAAGCGCCCTGATGGTACTTGTAGACGAACGCCTTACTCTGAACATTGTCGAGAATCGTCAGGATCAACAAGTTTCTTGTGGCGGTGAATCTGCTGAGCGCTTGTCGAGGCCCAGGCTTGAAAACGAGCGTGGGTCTGGCGCGCAGCGGATCCTGCTTCCATTCGGCCAGGTCATACGAGATGATCGAGCCGGCTGAGAAGGGGGTGTCTCCGGACGGTGGCATCCAGTCTTCGTTGAGCGTCACCAGCAGGCGACCACTGGCGATGCCGCCGATGGCTGCCTTCTTTGGCAGATTGAGCTTAATCGGCTCGGGCCCAAAGAGCACATACTCATGCTCGAACGAACTGATGTCGCGCACGGCGCCGGTCGCATGGATCCTGCCTTCACTGTCGCGCAGCACGAATGGAGTGGCCCCGACATCGGTCGCCTCGCCACGGAAGACCTCGCGCGCTTCCGCGAGCGACTGAGCGCGCTTGAGCTCCTTCACAACGAAAGGGTAACCGGCTTGTGTCATGGTCCCTTCGCCCCAATCTCGTGCAATTAGGACCGTGTCGCTGTTTACCCAAGTGACCTCCTGTTTTCCTTCGGGAAGTTCGAAGCCGTTCGTGACGAAGGTTTTGGCAACTGCGTCGAACTCACGGACGAACACAGCGTCTTTTCCGCCCTCGGACAGGTTGAGCAAGCATAGGCGCTCTTCGGGCGGAAGGCAGCTCACCCCTTTAAGGACCCAGTTCTTCTTGTCCGCGTCAGCGAGAGCATCCACGTCGAGGATGGTCTCCCATCGCGGGCTCTGGGTGCGATAGCTTTCAAGCGTCGTGCGCCGCAAGACGCCGCGCACCTGGTTCTCGTCCTGCCAGAAATTATCGAGACCGCGCCGTCCCAATGAGACGTACGGAATCCGGTCCTTGGCCTGAAGAACGTGGAGCGCCTCCCCGTAAAAGCGCTGGTAACGTGGATCGGATTGGAGCGCGCTGAGTGTCTTGTCGTTCTCGGTGTGAGCCCAAGCCAATGCGCGCGGCCCTTCGATCTCCTCAAGCCAAAGAAAAGGATCCTCAGCGCCTGTCGCAGGCGCTAGCGTCTGGGACAGTCCCGCGGCCATCAAACAGCTCATGGATAGTGACGCGGCGAGAAAAAGCGAATTTTTCATGGGAGTGTCCTGAAGTTAGCCAGCCGGACTTGAGCGTCTTGCTAGGTGAGTGGAAGCATTCGGAAGATGCATACTCGGCTTCAAAGCGCGGGCATGCGGGAATTGCGTCCGCTGGCTTTCGATGGAGCAAGCAGCGTGCCGCTTGAAAATTGAAGGTTCTCCAGGCGTTTCCGACCCATGTAAGTGTCGACTTTTGGACGTCCGGCTCAAACCTGACAATCTCAAACCTGACAATCGGTTCTTAGTAAGGACGGCATGTTGCGCAGCGGCCGCCTTGCTCATCGTCGCAGTACGTAGATCCTCGACGATCGCTTGCGCCACCGTTCGGCCACTCACAACTCGGCTGTGGGCAGGATCATCCGTCGACCGGTTTCAAGTTGTGGTGTGAAGTGCGAGCACAGGTTCGAACTTCGCAGCCTGCTGGTCGCGTTTGCCGGCACCATCAGCGCCCCTGCGCAGGCCGCCGGTACTCGATGTGATTTGCCGCTTTGTTGGCTGGGGAGAGACTCGAGGCGATTAGCGTTGAGCAACGCTTTTGTCCGCCAGCCAAACGCGTAACCTGCGGTAGGTTCGGTGGCCGAGCCTTATGGAAGGCGCTCGACGCCACGATTCCTAAATTCCGCAGCGGGATCTCTTCTGAGCAACCGTGACCGCGACGAGCCCCAACATCACGTCGCGGGTGAACCCGAAATGGAGACGATAGAGCCACCAGATTGCGCAGCACCGGTCGAGATCGTACATGGCGAGCGCGCGCCTTCTTGCTACAGCCATCCGCGCCATCGGCTTCATTCCTCGTATCATCTGGAAACCTCGATGTCTCGGGGCCAGCGCTCTCCATTTAAGGACTATTTGGTCGGTGATGGCTCGCTGTCCGCCGCGTGCACCTG
Organism: Bradyrhizobium sp. ISRA442; assembly: GCF_038085055.1. Taxonomy (NCBI): domain Bacteria; kingdom Pseudomonadati; phylum Pseudomonadota; class Alphaproteobacteria; order Hyphomicrobiales; family Nitrobacteraceae; genus Bradyrhizobium; species Bradyrhizobium sp. ISRA442. Next base: position 198,828 of record NZ_JALGCN010000010.1, on the reverse strand, counting down.
CAATAGACGGGGAGCTGAGATTGATGTTAGTCATAGCGCTCTTTTCCGCGGTTCGAAGCTGTTTGCACACGCCTATGTGCATGCGATTTTGCTGTGATCCTACGGAGGAGGCAGTGCTTGCAAAACGCCCAGATCTGGTAGTGCCATTTGACAGGATTCCCATCCGATACGCTCGCGCAATCTCACTGCTACGCAAAGCGACTGCGCCACTCGCGACGATCGTTGCAGCTACGTGACCTTTGCTGCGACCTCCTTGAGAATACCTCCGCGCCCGCCAAGACCATGTAGGCTCGCACCGGCACCGCCTACGCCGCTCCCGCGTATGCCTTGCACGGTCACCGGTTTCGCTGCCCAATTTGCGCGAGCCCAGCCGACATCGAGCGCTGGTTGGTGGCCGAGTAGCCCCGTCTGAGCGCGCTGGCAAGTCTCCGCCTCGCTGAGCAACACCGGACAGCTCGGCCCACCGCAAGCACACCATCGTGCAGCGCTTGTTGAGATCGCTCAGAGGCAAAGCAGCCGAGAGGATCATCCGGCGCGCGGCTAAATGTGCGGCGCTGGCCGCGTGTAATAGGCATTCCGCGGCGTCTCCAGTCCTCCGATCCTGCGTGCTATGGTGCAACCTCGGACTGGCCGACAGCCGGAGCTACATCGGTCAAGCGAAAGTAACATCCTCAGGTGAGGCAATACGGGGGGCAATATTGCAGCCCGGATGACGGGTCCCGCACCACCCAGACGAAATGGCCAGGATGACCGTGCATCTCGTGCGCTGCCAGCGGGTCCGATGATGCGTACCCACTGGCGGCGCGAGCAATCCACTGCTAAGCGGTGAATTGTCTATCCGGGTAAGGCCAACCAAAGTGACCGCAGCGGCGCGATCGCTTCACCGTCGGATTTCGTCTCATACCCGCGTAAGCTTAACGAACCCTCCTTCGGCTAATTCGGCTTTGTAGGCCCGTCCGTTAAGCTGGATTGTTGTCGGGTTATTTTCGGTCGGCATGAAACCTTCTTCGCGCAGCTTGTCCATCAGGGCAGGTGTGGCCCATTGCTGTGGTAGCGGCGTTCCGAAGCGCCGGTGCTCCGTCCAGAAAGCTCCGAATTCCGGTAGCCCCGCCCGGCCGGCCCCAACCACTTGGTCCTCCGCAGGGTTATGAAAAAGAAGAACGCGATTGGACCCATCCAAACCGGCCGTGTAGCGGTGACCTCGGATTTCATAGGTCATCGTCGGCTGGTCCGAGTCCGGCAAGAGACCCTGGTGGAACAGCCTTTCGACCATGAAGTCAGGCGCGATTTGCGAACCGTGTGAAAATCTCTGGGGAGCGGCGAATGAGACATCTACCGCTTCCTCAGGTGCAGCAGATGATGATGGTCCAGCTTCATTCATGATCTGACTGAACAAATCATGATCTTCCTGTGTCCAGACGTGCGCCGTTGGTGATTCTGGTGAACGGGCATTGTTGATCGGGTTCGGATCCATAAAGCTCTCCTTTCTATTATGAGAACAAAGGCCTCTTGAAGATCTCCCCAGGGAGTGAGCTGAAGTTCGTTACGAATTCAGACATGGGCGGCTTCGTCATCGAGAGGCCAAGTTCGAATGTTAAAGAGGCTGGCTTTCGAGAAGCTGACAAAGGTCGAAGAAGGGAGACAAACCCGCGGCCGCATCTGCCACGTCTGTTGCGATCATCTCCGAGCCAAATCTCGTTCCGCCTGAACCGTAGCCGCGCCAGCGCGAAAACAGACGAGAGCGCGACCTACGTGAGGGTCCGGCAACCGCGGAGCGAACTGCTCGCCTGATTGGATGAAGAACGATCGCTCAGACGCAAAGCAGCCGAGACGATCATTCAGGCGCGGCGGTGCCGCTGATCCCGGAGCTGCGGCTGCCACTGCGTGTAATGGCCACTCCGCGACGTCTCCAGTGCCTCCGATCCTGCGCGCCATGATGCAACCTCCGACTGACAGCCGGAGCTACATCGGTCAAGCGGAATGTTACATCCTCAGGTGAGGCAATACGAACGGCCAACCTTGTCCCGGCTGCTATTGACGCTCAGCGTCATGCAGATGGCGGCCGTGTCAGGGCGCGCTTAGACGAAGCGGACATTTCAGCGGCGACTTCAACACCGCGTGTACGAATTACGATAATTTCCTTATTCAGGACACGAGTGAATTCTCATTCCAACGGTCCGTTGGCGAAGAAACGTAGACCGCATTCGTGCTCGCCCGTCCGGGCACACGAACGGTAGCTCCTACGTGAGGCGTCACTGATTTGCGTTAACAGCTCCCCAAGTGGCTGACCAAGATGTACGACCTTGAAACTTTGCAGCGCTCACCGAACAACATGAGATCGGCATCGTCGGCACGGGGCCGAATACGCCGCGCCTTGTCCCCGTCGCGGGGTCCCCCTCGCGCCGGAGATAGCCGAGATGCACGGCGAGCGGCGCCGAACGCACGGATGACGGACGGTCTGGGTCTTTATTGTCGCCAGATGCGAGCGACCCGTGAGCGGCCGTAAGTGAAGCACCTATAAATGGTGATGTTGCACGCGCGCGAGAAACCGCCGCAGGCGCCCTGAGTGGGGGCAAGCGCCTGGCGGTGAAGGGCGTGGCCCACTGCTCCTTAAGGTGTGGACGCAACCAGGCGACGCTGAAATGGCTCGAGTCGTGGAGACTCGTGTTCGGCGCCCGCCAATTTGTCGCAAACTCGCCACAGCCGCTCAATGTCTGCGGCGCCCGACAACTGCAGCAAGTCCGCATATTTGTCCTGCCGGCCAGGCCCACCATCAGATCAAGGGCTAAATGGTGGCGCGGAGACAGGCATTTTTATTGCAGACGTTACGGTGAGCTTCGTCGTAACACGCTTCAGCCCACATGTTGACTGGCGCAATGGCCGTGAGGGACGAGTTCGGCGAGTGGAATGCAACAGTACGACCTCCCTAGCCAAAATGTTTGGGTGAGGGAGCGCGCTTCAGATTAGGTCGAGGATGTCGAGGCAATCTACTCGAGAGAGGCTGGAGCCGGTCCTCGATCCCGCAGACGAACGCTTGACGAGCCGCGCCGTGTTGGGCGCAACCATCGGCAATATTCTCGAATTCTACGACTTCGGGACCTACAGCTTTTTCGCGATACAGATCGGTCAGGCGTTCTTCCCGGCAACCGACTCGTTCGCTAGCCTGATGCTGTCACTCGCAACCTTCGGCGCAGGTTTTGTGACCAGACCGCTCGGGGCCATCGTGCTCGGCTCGTATTCGGATCGGGCCGGCCGACGCCCCGCGATGACCGCCAGCTTCACCATGATGAGTGCCGCGGTCCTATTGTTAGCTATCACGCCATCGTATGAGACAATAGGACTTGCCGCTCCGTCGCTGGTCGTGTTCGCACGCTTGCTGCAAGGCTTTGCTCTCGGAGGTGAAGTGGGTCCGACGACCGCCTACTTGATGGAAGCGGCCCCCGCTGACGCGCGCGGTCTTGCTGTCTCTTTTCAGCCCGCGAGCCAACAGATAGCTGCGACGGCCGGAGCGTTGGTTGGAGAAATACTGTCGCTCACCATGACAAGCGAAGCTCTAAATGCGTACGGATGGCGGATCGCGCTGTTGCTCGGCGCCGCTACGTTGCCGTTTGGACTTTGGTTGCGGAGCGTCCTGCCCGAAACGTTGCACCGGCCCGAGGCGCCTGTTCTGGTCTCCGAGCCTGGAGGCCAATCGCGTGCCGATCGCCGCATCATGTGCTTGGGATTTGTCATCTTGGCCAGCTGCACGATCACTACTTATGTTACCGGATATATGACCACCTACGCGATGAACACTCTCCACGTTTCCGCGCCGGTCGCCTTTGGTACCACGCTCATCAGCAATGCGGTCGGAATTGCTGCAGCACCGCTGGGCGGCCTGCTCGCCGACCGCGCAGGCCGTCGTCGCATCATGATATGGCCGCAGGTTACTGCATTGCTGATGACCTATCCGGTATTCTTGTGGATTGCAGAGAGCCGCAGTGCCTTCGCACTTCTAGGAGGTCTCGGCGCCCTCACCCTGATCGGAACGATTCCGTATAGCGCCTTCTACGTGAGCATGGCCGAAGGTTTGCCCAGAAACATTCGTGGTGGCGCCTTCGCGACGATTTACGCTTTTGCGATAGCGATTTTCGGAGGCACAGCTCAACCAATCGTCACCTGGCTGATCCACCTTACCGGGAGCGCACTCGTGCCCGCATGGTACATGCTTTTCGCGAGCGCGGCCGGGCTCTTTGCCATGCTCATGATGCCGGAGACGGCGCCACTGAATTTTAGACCCAACCAAAAACGATCCTTCCTGACGCCACGACGGCTACCCTAGGCATAGCGGGAAGAATGGACATCCATGACGTCCGAAATGCGAACCATCGAACCGAAGAGCCATGTGCGCGGCATGGAAAAGCAATAGATGCTTATGATTTGATCAGTTTTGGATCGAGCACGGGCTCGCAGCGGAACACAGCGTGGCGCTCTAAGCCGGCTTTTCCCGTCTACCCAACCTTCGCCGATGCGGCGGTTGCGCGGTAGCCACCGACTGGCTGAAAGTGAGCGATCACTTTGAATAAGATGGCGCTGCCTGCACCATCTGCCATTGTAACTGTACGGCATGAGGGCGCGGCCGCTGTTGGAGCAAGCGGCCGCACGAGGCTCGATCCTCATTCTCTGCTTGAGTTGTTTTCCGTTCTCAGTGTCGCACGCACGAGGGATCGGTCAAACAAAAAAACAGGTCGCAGATACCATCCAACGGGTCGTCCGCGCACTGAGGATACGAAGTATCGGCCAAATGCACCCTGGCGGCGACCGGTTGCGCGGCAACTGTTGCGGCAAAAGGAGGCACCGCCGCCGTTGCAAGCGCGAGGGCGCTCGCTGTCACTAACACAGACTTTTTCATCCGAGAAATCGCTTCCCTAGGTTGGCCCCAACCCTCCTCGCGTCTATATGAGGACGCTGTAAGCGGTAAAATTGATTTTCTTGATCAGATCTATCTAGGGAATGGATAAGTCCGGACATCACCGTACGGCTCGATGTTAGCCCGCTCGGAACCTGCAATCTGCTTGATCGAACGCTGGAGGAGCCTCGGAGTGGTCGATGCATGTCTGGGAGCACTCGAGTTAAGCGTTTCTTGAATCCGACTGTATCGTCCGAGCAAGGCGACAGTCGGCTTGCATGGTCCCGCACATGCGGCGCCGCGAGGGGAGAGCCGGGTTGACCCGCGAGCGTGTTCCCGAAGATCATGCAGCAATTGAGGAGCAGCTCGTCGACGCGATGGAGGACGAGTTTCACGCTCGGCTGAACCAACGGCTCGCCGAAGCAGGCCTAACGGGCGATGCCGATGCCGAGCGAACGGTCGGACCTCAAATTGTCAACGAGATCGCTCGCGAGATCAAAGGCGCGGCGATGCACCGGGTGCTTAGGGCGCATGGCATCGAGCTAAAAAAGACGGTCAGACCTATGTACGGGTTGCTATCGTGAGCTCGGGCCTTAACTCAATGGACCGCCTCCGCCAAGCTGATCGGGCGGTGGAAGCTGCTGTTCGGGCGATGCCGCCGTCGGTCGCTCGTGACGGCGACTGAACAAGCAGCGACATGACAGACCATACGCCCATATATTGGGATCGTCGGGGCGGCTCGGCGCGCCATTGCAGTTGAAGCGAAGCAGCTCCGACGCCACTTGGCTAGAGACGCTCGAGGAAGAACGACAGCCCCAGCATCTTTGGGGGCCAAGGAGGCTTGATGCTGGGGCCGTCGTAGCCTTATGCAAGAGTAGCAAACAGGCCGCGTTGTTGTGCACCGCCCGATCCGATTCGTCAAAGCGGCCGTGATGCTCAGCTCCCGTGCCACCGAACCGTCCGCGATCCGTTGAAGCTCCGCCGAGGGTTTGCGCGCCAGCTTGCAGCGGGCAAACAGGCGAAAGCACTGTTACATCCGAGCGGATCGCCGCCGGCATCAGGTACATGTTTTCGGTCTGCAATGCTCAGCGGCCTAGCTTCTCGCCCGAGCGCCGATGTTTGCCACACCTCGGAATGGCAGCTTGCTTGTGGACAATCCTCCGGGATCGCCGTCTGCTACCCCTCGCGTGAGGTGCATTCTCTCCCAGTTCCATCTTTTTGTAAGATGGGCCCAAGAGGGCTCGGCGCTGCTCAGGCAATCCACCGAGCCGATCCGAAGGCATGAAGGCTGCCACCGAACGGCTCACCGCAAGACAGCCCACTCACTAGATCCCCAGTCGAGCCATGTGCGCTGAAACGTGCCCGGGATCGGGAAGGGGCTGCCACGGCTGGCCAGCGGCGGTGCTCAACAAGGACCTACAGAACGCAGGCGTCAGCTTGCCGCGGTGGATCACGACGTTCTCGTGGCCCTCGGCGGCTCGAGCGTTCTGCCAATGCTGATTGTATCCGCGCTGTTCGTCGGACTTCACGTGGCATGCGGCGAATGCGCGATCGCCCAACGTTGCCAATTGCCAAGCATAAACCGGCCGCTCGGTATGGATGTGCACCCACATCGGCCTTGGCATTGCGCCGCCGCCAAGCGCCTTGGGCTGCAGCTTGATCTCGAATAGCTTACCTGGCTCTCCCTTCAACGCTTGCGGTGGACCCACTGACTCCAGTTCCCCCGCCGCGCGCAACTGCTCGAGATACTCTTGCGAAGGAAACGGGTAGGTCTTCATGCAATCGCTCGTGATCGCTGCCTTCCGCGCTTTCAATGATTTTGCCTGCCCCTGCAGCTCGGACCCCATCCCGTTGAGCCGGACTATTTTATCGTGCACTTCGGGAAGTTGCGAAGGCGTGAGCAAGCCACGTCGGCGAGGCTCCTGCAGCGCGGCCACACAGGCCTCAATCTCGGCGGCCTGCGTCTGCAAGTGCGTGATAACCCGATCCAAGACGTGTTCGGCGTCCTCGGGCTTCATCTGGCGCGTCTGCGAGACCGCCCTCTGCTGAGCCGGCAGATCGAACTGCAGCAGCTTGTCCAATCGCTCAAGTAATCCCGCCAAAGCTTCCTTGGACGGCGGCGCCTGCCACATCTGGAGGTGATCGGTTGCAGCGGATGAGGCACGTGCTTCCTCGGTGGTAGCGAGCTTCTTGGTACCGAGATCTGAGCGCACGATAACCTTGCGCGCCGGGGCCGTAGCGCCATCGGGCCGTTGCGACTCGGATGAGCTGGCCGTTGAACTCCCCTCGCCGGCAGCCGCTGCGCGCCTTCCTTTCTCTTTTCCTTTTCCTTTTCTGCGACCTGGAGTGCCTTGGCTCACCCCGGCAGTATTTTCCGGCAGCACGGCCCAAGCGGGCGGTTCGATTGTAGCTGGCGTACTTGGCTGCAATGCCAGCAGCCGCATAACCTCGTTCGCGGTCACCCACGCCCCTTCCACGATCTCGTCTAGCAACTGCAGGGGAACTTCAGCTCCCGTTCCGATCTGCCTCAGGCTGGCAACGATGCCGCTCAGCCCGGATGCAAATTCCGAAAGCCGCTCCATGACTCCTTCCAGAACGGCGCGATGCTCCGCGTCAAGCACTGCTCCATCGCGGTACAGAACGGCGTCGCACGTGGAGACGAATGCCGGAAAAACATCCTCGACGAAGGTCCCGAGCAGACGCGCCCGCCCGCTCTCCTCCATCAAGGCATCGCGCACGTCTGGGTCGAGCGTGCTCGCTCGCGAGTCAATCAAGAGCTCCGCGAGAGCGATCCGCGCTTGCAGATACATGCACTTCGTATTGAGAGCCCAGCCGGTATGCAGTCTTAGTGCGGCCTCTTCGGCCTTGCGCATCTCGGGCGTGCTGCTTGGCAAGTTGGCAGTAGCCGCGCAGACAGACTGCATCCGCTCCGAGCGCAACACCTTCTTCCCCCACCATTCCATGCAGGCTGCATAGCGTTTCGCCACGCTTTTAAACGCGCCGGCCACCTGGGCGGGCGTACCGGTGTCTTGGATCTTCGGGAGCCAGCCTAATGCTTCCTTTCTTTTGTCCTCCAGCTCGTAAATAATCCGGGTGGCCACTGCGTTACATTCTTCGGCCGCGTTCAGCGTGTCATCGCGGAGCCGGCGAGCCCGATCGTCGGGCAGAATGCGACGCGCCAAATTGGCAGGCAAATCCGCGTAGTACTCCAGAACTGTTGAGCCTGCTTTGACGACTTGATCGATCAGCTCTTGCGCCTCTTGGAAGGTCTGGGCGTGCGGGGCCGCTCGACGGCTAGCTTCAAGCTCCTCAAACAGGCCGCCCATTTTTCGCCTTGCTGCCTTTATCTCGTCTCGGGTGGGCGCTGCCACCTCCGAACTTGAGTTGTCAAGCGCCGCGGTCCTGTCTTGAGGCCCAGAGCGCATCCGCTCGATGATGACATCGAAAGATTGACTGCGTCCTCCCGGGAACAGGCTGGGCTCCACGCTCGAACCGCTCACATCTCCGGTATTGCCAGCTCCTGCGGCCCCAACTTCCGATGCGCCGGCTCGGCCAATGCCTGTCATGCTTCGTCTCCGATAAAAGTCGCGAATGTGCAGCCCGTCTGGATAGACCATGTGACTGACGACTAGCTGACCAAAACGCGTTCTTTCGAATGCACAAGAAAGCCAATGTCACCTGAAGTTCCATTCCATCGGACCTCCAATGTCGCTGAAGAGAGCGATGCGGGTAAGTGCGTCCGTGTAAGCAGCCGCGACGTAATCGCGGCTGAGGTGCCCTGGCCTCGACGCGCTCCGCTACGCGCGTCGCCCTCTGCCGTTAGCTCCGTCCACACCGACTGAGTCAAGTCGTCCCCAAACGTTGGTAGCCGGGAGAACAGTCGAGGCTAATCGGCGAATTTTGGTCAAGCAGAAATGGCCAGCTTATAGATTGGCAGACCTACGCTCGCCACACGCGTCCTGCTAACGGTAAGTGGACTTTGACATAAGAGCTTAACAATCTAGCGGCCACACACCGATGACGACGAGAAGCTGAAGGTCGATCAGCATCGATATTTTTCCTCGTACCAACCGGCTGAATCGACCTTCCGCAGATCCTCAGGCTGCATTTCGCAAAAGTGCGGCGCTCATCCGGGCCTGGTGAAATCACCTTCACAGAACTATGGCAGCGAGCACACCAAACGCACCGAGAACCAGCCCAATCAGCGAACCGGCGGTCGGCACGTCTCTGAAGAGCAGAACCGCGAGTATCGGCTCTACGACCAGGATAGCTCCCACCGATATCGCGACAATGATCCAGATATTCTTCAGATGCATGTAGCCCAGTGCGTATCCGAAAACGAGGAGGATGCCACCCGAGCATACCAGGAGAAACATCGGCCAAAGCATCGCCAGATCGCCACCGGTCTTTGCGAATTGCCTTGAGGCAATCAACTCGGCGCATATCGAAAGCGCTTCTCCAAGGAAAATGGCTGCCATAGCTGCAATTTTCAACATCAAGGTCATCGACCTCTATGGTTCCGGCTATTCAAGGCAGCCCAGAGACCTGCATCGGAGTAGCAGTTGAGCTTCAATTTTCGGCATGCCAAGCGCGAGTCGAGACGCGCGCCTCACCTATCGCTTCTCGCAGGTCCTTCCAAGCGTCTGCCGGGCCGGCAATTGGCTTCCTACATGCAGCATTGTTTCCCGTCGATCACCCCAGCTGCGCTGCTTGCAGAAACCAAAGATGGTTCAGGACAAGCCCGCTCCGCCGCCTGCGTGAGCCGAACAATTTGGGCCTAGGCTGCAATCCGCACGGGGAGAGCGGAATAGCCGTGCACGAAGTTAGATGCAATCCGCTCGGGTTCGCCGACAATCTCGAACCACAATTCCGCAGACAAAATCTCTTCCCAGAGGACTCTCAACTGCAGCTGCGCAAGATGTCGACCAAGACAGCGATGGATGCCGAATCCAAACGAGAGATGCTGCCTCACATTCTTGCGATCTATCACGAAATTGTTGGCATTCTCAATGATCTCTTCGTCCCTGTTACCGGAGATGTACCACATGACGACCTTGTCGCCTTTCCTGATCTGTTTTCCGCCTACGATGCTGTCGATCGCGGCGGTACGGCGCATATGTGCAATTGGCGTCTGGTACCGAATGATCTCGTGCACGGCGCTTGAGATCAGCTTGGGATTGTCAATTAGCTTTCGCAGCTCGGAGGGGTACTGACTCATGAACAGGAGGCCGCCGGTAATTGAGTTGCGCGTGGTGTCGTTTCCCCCAACGATCAGCAGAATCAGATTTCCGAGAAACTCGCTCGGCTCCATCTGCCGTGTGGCGGGCGAATGCGCCATCAGGGAAATCAGGTCGAGGCGCGGCTCGGCTTTGATGCGCTCGTTCCAAAGCCGGGTGAAATAGTCCAGGCACTCGGACAAGATGGTGCTTCGCTTGTCCCAGCTGTCGATTGCATGGCCTGCTTTCGGAGCTGTAACAGCGACGTCTGACCAATAGGTCAGCAGTCGCCGATCCTCAAATGGGAAGTCGAACAGCGTGGCGAGCATTTGCGTCGTCAACTCTATGGACACCATGTCCACCCAGTTGAAGGCCTCATTGCGCGGCAAGCCCGCGAGAATCGCCCTGACCCGAGACCGGATCAAGCTTTCGAGCTTCGTCAAGCTTTCCGGTCCGACGATCGGGCTCACGGTATTGCGCTGCTCGGCGTGCTTTGGAGGCCCCATCTTGATGAAACTCGGGGTCCAGTGCTCGCCAGGCACGTCGACAATAGTGACACCTTCTTCTGACGAGAACGCTTTGTGGTTTGTGTCTACGGCTACGATATCCCGGTATTTCGTTACGGACCAATATGGACCATGAGCGCTGTCTTGACAGTAGTGAACGGGATCTTCCTTTCGCAACCGCTCAAAGCAAGCCCAGATGCTGTCGTCTTGAAAGCGCTTGCCCTCGCTTACATCCAGCTTGCTCAGCGGGATAACACACGAATCCTCAGCCCTATAATCTTCCGATCGCCTTGTCATGATCATCTCTGCAGATTCTGCTCTCGCGAGTTTACGGTGTGGCGCGATTCATCGCTTCAAGCTGCCGCAGCGCTTGGCTGCGACGGGCCGCTCGACCAGGCTACCTCACAGTGCAGCTAGCCTCGCCCTACCATGTCGGGCAGTAAGGATCGCATTGACTTTCCAAGTCGATCTACTCAGGGATCAGTGAGAGCTCTCAGCGCTGGTTAGAGATGGCTATGCGCTGGAGGCAACATCAAGCCGAGTACACCTTCATACGGTAACCCTCGCCTTGGGATACGGCCGGAACGGATAGCTTTCTCAAGGTCATGGATGATTAATCGTCTGGCTAGGACTGTTCAGGCAGATCGATCCAGATATCCGAAGGACCCTTCACGAGAGTATCCTGATCTGGAACGTAGATATTATCGAAGATCCTGAGACCATGAGCCGTTGCCGCTCCAAAAATGATGAAAGGGAGCTTGACTTGCTCCAGGTCTTCGAAGTTGTCAGCGCCGACGATTCGAACAAAATCGAGCTTAAAGTGTCGGAACTTGATCTGAGATGTAGCCGACGCGACCAGATCCTTGACGGTAGATAACCCTTGGGCGATCTCTTTCCTCGAATGGTTGAGTGCTGTGAAAAGACACGACAGCTCATCAAGCTCGGAACGGCTAAATCGCCTCAAGCGCGACGAAATGGGCACTCCATTCTTGTATCTCACCGTCGGCACAAACCTTATCTCGCAATCCAGAAGGAGGTCTGCGACGGCGCGCTTCACCAGGATCGCCTGACCGATATCTTTCAGGCCGAAGTAGCTGCGAGTTGGCCTAGCATAGCAGATCCAGCGGACTGCCCCGGTAACGGCTTCCTTCAAATACGCATCACGGCCCCCTAAACGCAAATCACAGTCGCCTTGCGATACAAAGGTTCGATAGCCAGGCGGGAACATTTCGGTGTCGTTGGAGGAAATTACGGCAGTTGCTCCCGAACGCAATGCAAGTCCAATGTCCTCGTCCAAATTGAAATCGTAGCTCCCACCTGGTCTAAGCTGGATCTTGTTCGGGTAGACTGTGACGATCGCGACGTCATTCTCCGATGCCGCCCTTCTGATCAGTTCTGCATGCCCAAGATGCAGGGCGCCGAGAGTATGTACCGTCCCGATCGTCTGCCCTGTTCTCGCCACCTCCGGATGAACGCTTTACCTGCGGAAAGACATGCCAGATGCATTTTCCTACTCCAGTCTCTTTGAACGCCAAAAGAGCGATCTGATCGGTCGTATCGCGCAGAAGGTCTGCCCTGCCTCTCGTATCCGCCGGCAATGCCAACGAGCCCCATAGCGCTTTAGCGCTCGCTCACAGCTCGGACGACCGCCCAGACCTGTCCTAAGCTCACCGACACTGCATTCCCTTCTATTTTGCAGTCTCCGAAGCAGTCAGGTGGACCCTTCTCGCCCCCGTCTGATCAACGATGAGAATTCAGTTAGATAGCTTGATGGCTCGCGTGGCTCATCCCCCTTCAGAGCGGCCTGTAGGCCCGGGCATCGGTCTGCAAAGAACGGTGGCTCGAATGTGGTTATCTTAGCGCCCGAAAAGTCCGCCTTTACGAAGCTGGCCTGGAACGGCGACATCCCACTCAGGTTCGCCTCGCGCAAGGACGATTGGTTCATGCGAACGTACGCGGCCCGCGTTGCCTCCAGATTGGTTCTCGTCATTCCTGCGGCGAGATATGCCTGAACGAGATTCGATCCTTCGAGATTTGCCTCATGCAGTGCCATTGATTGCGGGGGATCACCGGTGATCATCGACCTGTAGAGGTAAGCCTGGGATAAGTCCGCATGCTCGAGGTCGCAGTCGCGCACAAAGGCACAGCGGCCACGAAAGCCCGATAATTTGGCTGCTCGCATGGTGCTCTCTGTTATCGAAATGCATTCGCCTGATGCCAGAGACAGGTTCGCTCCATCGAGCTGGCAGGAATGAATGGATGCACCGTTGAGCACGGCACCGACGAGGTTTGCGTTGGACAAGCTTACGGACAAAAGCCGCGCCTCGGTCAGGTCTACCTGCTCAAGCTCCGCATTTGGAAGATTTGACAAGTGAATATCAGCATATGGTGCGCTCATGGCTCTCGCTGCAATGCGGCCGCTTACCTTTGAGAGTCTCAGATACGGAAGATGAGCGCCTTCCAGGACAAGACCATCGACCGAGGTGGGACGCACAATCGATAAACAGTTCCCCTTTGACTGGAAGAACGAGCAAGACGCCAGATGTGCTTTCGTGATCGTGAGTTGGCTCAGCTTGGCAAAGCGGAAGGAAGCGGAAGGAAGGAAACATTCATTGATGGTCGAACCCTGTAGCTCCGCGCCATCGAATACAGCACCACTCGCGTCGCATTGGTAAGCGAGAAGCCCGCTGAGCATGGCGTTATCAAAGCGTGTCCTTTTCATGCTGCAACCGTGAAACAGGCTGCCTGTTGCATCAATTACATTGCGCAGACTGGCATCATCGAAGTTGCAGACCTGCGCTGCAATCGCATGCATATACGCAAAATCGAGCTTGGCCCCGCGGAAACTTGCCCTTTCTAGCCCCGGACAGATAAGATTCGCCCCAGAAAGGTCTGCCCGATCCAACTTTGCTCCGTAGAGCTGCGCACGATTGAGAGTACAGCGTCGCAACGGGAAATCTGACAGGTCGTGACCGTTAAAGTTCTCGGAGGATAGCTGCAAGCCAATCCCGGTCCTTCTGATCGCCTCTTCGGTTCGCCTCCCGACGGCGGCCACCGCGCGCAGCCGATCGGCAGCTCGGCTCCAGTACCGAACAAAGTCGCCATCTGATAAAAGATTGTGTTTCGGATCTGACCAGTGCTCTGCCCCTTCATTCGCGGTGCACTTGCTATCAGCGCCGATCGTTTGCGACATGACGACGATTCCGTATTGCCCGGATTACGGGGGGCCTGTTATTGACCTCTTTTTGCTCCGCCTTGGAGGTACGCTATGCGACCTGTGGCGAACTCGTCGGCGAAATGGCGACACGATGCGTCGATGAGGCGCCTATTGAGTCGGTGACCTTCGCAGCTGGCACAGTTGAGCACGTCAGCCGAATTCTAGTCATGCGCCCCCCAGTGCCGCTCGCTGAGATTGTTCACCGAGCCCCGCAACTCTGACAACGCAACGGTCGTTTGACAGTACCGATATGTCCAGAAGTTGCGGTTTGTCTCGTCGGCTCTTATAGGCAAATCCAAATCGCTCTCCATCAAACCGAGCGCGAAAATTTCAAGGTCTTGCTCCTTTTTCAGAATGGACCCACGGCTTCCGGGCGGAAAAGTGATCGTTCACAGGGCTGAAGTCAGCCCCTACTCGGCGTTACCTCATTTCCGATAGCAATGACCGTGCCAGCCGCATCAGTCGCAATTAAGGGCTGAATAGGCGTCATGAAATCGATATTGACGCCGAATGTTTTGAACCTGACAAACACGCTCTCGTTGTCAGGGACCGCACCATGATCGCAAGGCTATCGTGAAAGCGAAGATTGCGAGCTCGTTTGCAGGAGCGCAAGAGCCGCCCCTCCTTGCGGGCACGCAATCGATGGCAATCCGACATTTGCGGATCGCCGACCTCAGGGTTAGCGAGTGTTCGAACTCGGCTAAAGCATGATCCGGAAAAGTGCGAAGCGGTTTTCCGAAAAGATCATGCTTAAACAACAACCTAAAGCGCGATGACGATTCATTCCAATCTCATCGCGCTTTAGCCCTGCTCCGCGCGCCGACCGGTCCATCTAGTGGGAACCCGTGCCAGAGACTGTCCAGGCTCGAGCGATGAACGAGCCCGCAATCGTGACCAACTCGGTGCGCAAAGGCGAATGCCCCCGCGATCGGAGATAGACAATTTTATGATAAAGCATCGAATTCGAAGGCATTCATGCGATGCCTTCTTCGAGGATCGTAGCTGAATGATCTATCTGGTGGTCGCGCACAAGACGCGGCATGGCGGCGATAAGGCTCTTGGTATATTCAGACTGTGGATTGCGAAATATCTCTTCAGTGGCGCCACTATCGACGATTCTCCCCCGGCGCATAACTATGACGCGATCGCTGATGTGACGAACAACACTGAGATCATGCGAGATGAAGAGATAACTTACGCCGAGGTGGTCCTTCAGATAGCAGAGCAGGTCCAAGACCTGGGCCTGGATCGATACGTCGAGCGCCGAAACCGGCTCATCGCAGACGATTACCGCAGGATTTGGTGCGATCGCGCGGGCGATCGCAACGCGCTGGCGCTGGCCGCCGGAGAGCTCGAGCGGTCGTCGGTCGAGCAAGGCCTGGGATAGCCCAACCAGATCGAGCAGCTCAATTACACGCTCCTGCCGCTTGCGCCGTGTCTCAACGTCGCTCGAAAGGCTGTCCGATATGATGCGTCCGACCGTCCAACGTGGATCAAACGAGCCAAGAGGATCCTGGTAAATGATCGATAGCGACCGCCGCCGAGCTCGCCGTTCGCGCTCGGCGAGCGTGGTCCAAGGCCGGCCTGCAAACTGAACGGCTCCCTCATCAGGCTCCTCGAGCGCCAGGACCATGCGCGCCATCGTTGACTTTCCTGATCCGGACTCACCTACGATGCCCAAAGTCTCGCCGGATCGCAGTTCGAAGGAGACGCCGTCCACAGCCGCCCGTAAAGTGCCATCCGGGCCCTTGAAGCGCTTCACCAGACTTGTCGCTTCGAGCAGGATGGGACAAGATTTCGGCGGCGATTGCACGGCTGGCTGCGTTTGCCGGGCAGGCGAACGCACAATAGTCGATGGTGAGAGGCGTGAGCCGCGCGGCCGGCCTGATGGCACGGCGTCCAGCAGCTGCTTAGTATAGGGGTGCCCCGGATCTTTGAATATCTGGACGGCGTTACCGCGTTCGACGACCTCGCCTCCTCGCATGACGAGGATCTCATCCGCTACGCGGGAGACCACCGCCAGATCGTGACTGATCAGGATCAGAGCCTTGCCCCTCGTTTTGGTCTCCTCAAGGAGTGACAGCACATGAGCTTGCACCGTCACATCGAGAGCGGTCGTCGGCTCGTCGGCGATCAGGATGCGGGGATCGAGCGCAAGTGCCGACGCGATGAGAGCCCGTTGACGCTGGCCGCCGGATAATTGATGCGGCAGCTGCTCGGCCTTGGTCTCGGGGTCAGGGACACCGACGAGCTTAAGGAGAGCAATGACGCGCTGCGCGAGCTCCTCGCGTGATGATACCGCGCCGTGGAGGAGCAAGCCTTCACCAATCTCTTTGCCGATCCGGCGAAGCGGGTCAAGTGAGACGAGTGCATCCTGAAATACAAAGCCAATCTCGTTGCCGCGGATGCGCCGCCAGGCACGATCGTTAAGACCCATCAGGTCCGTCCCGTCGAAGCTTAGCTGGCGTGCATGAACATTGGCGTAGCGACCAGCGAGGCCTATGAGAGCCCGCGCAGTCACGCTCTTGCCCGAGCCGGATTCACCGACAATCGCAAGACACCGTCCCGGTTGGAGGGAGAAGGATATACTGCGCACAACCGCTTTCTCGTCGATGCCGCGACCGAAGGAAACACGCAGCGAATCGACCGTGAGGAGGTCCGGCTGCTGCGGGACAGGCTGGAGGCGACCCTGCGACATTCACGTTTTTCCTTCCAGATGGTCCTGTAGATGGCGCCCGATGATGGTGAGGCTGAGGGCAAACGCCGTAACTGCCAGACCGGGGATGATCTCCAGCCACCAGGCGTAGATTACATAATTGCGCCCGGCATTGAGCAGCGCGCCCCATTCAGGCGCCGGGGGAGCGACGCCGAGTCCCAGAAAAGCAAGACCGGAGGCCCATATAATCGCCTGACCTACGCCGATCGTCACCATTGCCGTCAGCGGGTTCATGGCGTTGGGAAGAATATGCCTCCAGACAATACGGGGAAATGGATGGCCCAGCACCTTAGCGGCCTCCACATACCCTGTCCCCTTGATGGCAAGCATCTGGCCCCTGATCATGCGCGCATAGCCTGGCGCTGTGCCGATTCCGACAGCTATGACCTCAGTCAGTACCGACGGCCCAAAAACGGTCACGAACACAAGGGCGAGCAGGAGCGTGGGAATTGCGAAGAGCACGTCGACAACCCGGCTCAGGATGCTGTCGCATACGCCACCATAAAGTGCGGCGGTGACGCCGAAAACGATCGCAATGGACATGCTCAGCGCCGTTGCGCCTAGTCCAATAGCCAGGGATTGGCCTGCCCCCTCGACTACTCGAGAGTAAAGATCTCGACCCAATTGATCAGTTCCCAACCAATGGGCGATCGACGGAGACTGCAATGACGATCTCAAATCAATAGCGAGCGGATCGTGCGTCTGCAGCACCTTTGGCGCCACAGCCGCGAGGGCAAAGAGGCCAATGATGATAAGACAGGCGGCAACTCGGAACGGAACATGGCGGACGATTGCCAGGACTTCTTTGAGCGGCCGAGACACGGTGGCTTCGGCGAACATGCTCATATCAACTTGATCCTGGGATCGACGACCCGGTAAGTCAGATCGACAATCAAACTGACAAGAACGAACAGGCCCGCAGAAATCAAAACAGCTCCCGAGACAATCGGAACGTCTCGCGAGGACGTCGCAGCAACAAGGACTCCACCTAGGCCTTGACGGGCGAAAACCACCTCGATCAAAATCGCGCCCGAAAGAAGTTTGCCGAGCGCCCAACCTGATAAAGTAATGCCAGGCAATGCGGCATGGCGGAGGACATGGCGAAGCCTGACGCCGAAATCACTCATGCCTCGGGCGCGCGCGGACGTAACGAAGGGCTGCTCGAGCACGCGCGTGAACTCGTTCTGAACGACTTGTCCGAAAAAGCCCGATAATTCAAGAGCCAACGCAAGTGTCGGCAGAATGAGCCCGGTCGGAGAACTTCCACCGATGACCGGGAAAATGCGCAGCTTTACCGCAAAAACGACCAGCAGAATTGTGGCCAGCCAATAGGGCGGTGCGGTTGCAAAAAAGACCTGCGTGTCATTGAGCAACTTCGCCCATATGTTGTCTCTGCCGGCGATGAACAAGGTCGTCAGGATTGCGATAATCCATGCGAACAGCAGCGCGGTGACCGCCAGAATAATGGTAGGGCCAATCTGTTCCGCGATGATCCCTGCGACAGGCCGATGCTGCTGGTATGACTCGCCAAGGTCTCCATGAAGGATTCGCAGTATGTATTTTCCGTATTGAATCGCGAGCGGTTGGTCAAATCCGTATTTCGCATTGATCGCCGCAAGTTCTGCCGAGGACGCGAGTCCGACGTTGCCACTTGTCGCATTGATGATGATCTGGGCGCGGTCGCCAGGGAGCACACATTGAATCAAGAACGCAAAGGTTGCGGCCGCCCACACCACGACCACGCCGGAGAATATCCGGCGCGCGAACCAAACAATAGGATGATGGGCTACTATCTTCACGGCGTCACTTCCCATCATCGAAATGAGCGTCATAGAAAACGGGTTCGCCAACCGAGCCGCGGTCAAGCCAAACGTCTTTGAGGTTCGGCTTGGTCGCCAACGTTACGTCTAGCACCGTGAGGCCAATCACAGGGGCCTCATCCACGATCTTCCGTTCCGCCTGCTGATAGAGGGCGGTACGTTGCGCCCCATTGAGTTCCTGCTCCGCCTTTTGAATGACGTCCCAAAGCGTCAGATCTTGATAGCGTGAGGGATTGAAGCGATTGGTCTCGCCCTTCTGATCGGGCTTCCACGAGATCCGGAATATCTCCGCGCCGGGGGCAACCCAATAGAGGAGAACAATCTCATAATCATCGGGTCCGAGGTTTCTTCCGGCGAAGAAATCAGCTGGATTGGTAGGCTGAAGACGTACGTCAAAACCGGCCGCTCTTGCCTGCTGCTGGATAACTTGCAAGGCTTGCTCGCCATCTGGCTTCAGAAAAGCGTTCGAATAGGACACGCGCACGATGAGCGGGTTGCCATTCTTAACACGAACGCCGCTAGGATTACGCTCGGTCCAACCCGCCTGATCAAGCAATTGATTGGCTTTCCGAATATCGTACGTATACGACTGCCCGAGCTCGCGCAGGTATTCCGGCGAGCTCTGACTCAGCGCACCGTTGCCTTCAAATGGCAAAGAGCCAAGGAATGATGTGTCGACTGCGGCCTTTCGGTCAGTAGAATAGGCAAACGCCTTGCGGACGAGCACATCGTCAAATGGGGGCCGGGCCGTATACAACGCCAGGCGCAGAGGGGTACCGCCGGTAATGTGCCGCAATACTGGAAAACGGGAATTGGCCTCCTTCCATGCGATAGCTGGGATATCGTATATGGCATCGGTCTCGCCCGCGATGAATGAGCCGTACCGGACGGTCTGATCTGGCAGGAACTTCCAGCTGATTCCGTCAATGTAAGCCGGCCCTTGATGTTTGGCGGTGGCCGGCGCCGAGTTGTAGTCGGGATTACGGCGGAAGGTGACCTCCCGTCCATGACGCCATTTGTCGACAATGAATGGACCTGAGCCGACTGGGTTCTCGCAGTTCACCGCAAGTCCGCGTTTGAGCGCGGATGGTGAGAGAATGCCTTGTGAGGATTGAGCAAACACATTCAGCAAGGGTTGAAATGGCACCTTCAAGGTTACCTGTAACCTCAAAGGAGCGATTGCGCTTGCCGATTCGAAGCTATCGCTAAGATACGGAGCAGCAGTCGGATTACGCAGATCAGGGTCGTTGCTGAGCCATCCGTTGATATTGTCCGCGATGGCCTGCGCATCCAGAGAAGTGCCGTCCGTGAACTTCACATTCGGCTTTATCTCGAATGTGTATATCTTCTTGTCATCGGAAATTGTCCATGACTCGGCCAGCCATGGCACAATCTTGCCATCCTCGCTGCGGGCGACCAGATTATCGCTGTACTGGCGTTGCAGATACCATTGCTGCACCCATCCTCCGAAGAGGCACGCCGGCTCTTGAAAATGCCCGTAACGAATAATGCCTCCTCGCTTTACGCTACCGGCTGACCCTTCTTGAGCATGAATGCTTGACGGCAGTTGCGACAGGCCCAAGAGCACGAGGAGGGTAGCCTTCACGGTTCTTGCTGGATAGTTCGGCTTTCCAGTGAAGCGCCTCGTCGACCTCGCATTTGATGAATGCATATCCCGTCTCCAAATCATTTGATGTTGAGGAAGCGTCATAACGGTGAGCTAGCTGTGGCTCGTGCCGGCTCGAAAGGAATGGAAAGCCCGAAATGCTCTCGCAGCGTCTGCCCCCGATATTCTTTGCGAAAGAGCCCGCGCTTCTGCAGGATGGGCACCACATTGTCGACAAACGCTGAAGTGCCATCTTTCAGCACGTCCGGAATGATGTTGAAACCATCAACCGCGCCAGCGCGGAACCATGCTTCAATCGAGTCCGCGATCTGCTCGGGTGCACCCACGAGCAAGCGGTGGCCAAACGCTTGAACGCTGCTAATGATTTCGCGAACCGTCCGACCTTGACGCGCCAGAGTCTCAATCGTGCGATGGTGACCGACAGAAAACGGAACATCATCTGCAGTAGGCAAAATCTCCTCCGGGATTGGCCTTTCGAGGCTGAGCTTCTCGACCGCCACGCCCATGCTTCGTGCAAGAGCGACGATGGCGCGCTCCAGATCGAGCAGTCCGTCAAGGTTTTCCTTGCGACGAGCCGCTTCCTCCTCGGTGCCCCCGATACAGGTGACAAGGCCTGGCAGGATGAGCGGAGCCGCAGGGCGGCCGAATTGCCGAGAGAGCGCGCGCAAGCGCTCTGCCTCCTGCAGAGCCGTTGACAAGTCCCCGGCTGCCGCAAACACGACATCTGCACTGCGGGCGCCAAGCCGTAGTCCGGGATCCGAACCGCCCGCCTGAACAATGACTGGGTGGCCTTGGAGCGAGGCGGGATGCGTAAGTGGGCCTCGGATGCCGAAACTATTGGTAGCGGGATCGAGCAGGCGGAACTGACTCTGATCTGCGTAAACACCCGCAGCCTGATCGGCGATGACCATCTCGGCGCTCCAGCTCAGCCAGAGAGCACGGACCGTTTCAACGAAGTCCTCCGCACGTCTGTAGCGATCCGCTCGCCCGATCTCTCGACCGCCAAAGTTTGCAACCGTCGCCGGACTCGACGTCGTGACCGCGTTCCACGCAACGCGGCCGCGGCTGATGACGTCGAGCGATTGGAAGCGCCGGGCAAGATTGTATGGCTCGTTGTAGGTAGTTGACGCCGTCGCAATCAGGCCAATTCGCTCCGTTTCTCGTGCAATCACAGCGAGAACCAGCGTCGGTTCGAGCCCATTAAGCGGCGGCTGGTGCGTAATATCGGAACTTATCGCGGGGGTATCGGCGAGGAATACAGCATCCAGCAAACCATGCTCCGCGATCTTCGCAGCGCGGACGTAGTGCTCGATGTCGAAAAAGGCGCTTGGATTTGTGCCCGGCCAGCGCCACGCGGCGGAATGACCACCAGCACCATGAAGATTTAAGCCAAGATGAAGCATGGAGTTAACCGAAGACATCACAGCCCCTCATGCGGCGGCCTCTGAGCCGCTTGGCGGGCCTTGCACGCAGGTTGCCGACGTGACCGCTGTTTCCAGCGGCCGGTTGATTCCACACGAGTACACTCACATCGGTTCTCCAGAATTCATCAAGAAGCCAGCTCTTTTTCAGGAACATGTTTTGGATGGCATTCGCGATCGGAACGTTTGGACTCCCGACCGGGCGAGCAATGGATGATCAAGGTAGAGGATCTTTAGAGGTCCAGACCATGCAAACGCAATAGTTGAGTATTTCAATCTACTATCGTCCGCTGGCATCCTCTTCTATTGCGATGTCTAAGTTTCCATCGCTTAACCCAAACGTTCTCTGATCAGGCTCACCGAACACGCGTTGCGAAATTGCAGCGACTACAATTGGCAGCGCCGGCGCGGAGCGAAAGAGATGACTCGATGGGTTCGAGAACACACGACAGTTTTGGCGCGACATTATTGGTCAACCGCTTGCTGCCCCGCTGCAAAGCGACATCCGATCAATAAGGCGTCGCCAAGCCCACCATCTAATAATGCGATGAAACATTTTAGATTGTAGATGCCTCGTTACGGCAACGCTTGGAAGCTGCACTTTCTTCTGCACCACGCCCGCGGCCTTGCTGCATTCGAGGATGCTGGAGCGTCGGTTAGTTATCGCGCGGGCGGCGCATGTCCTCGCCCTCCATGGGTATGATGACGGACCGCCAATTTGCAAGAACGCCCGTCTTCACGGCCCCTTTTCGGAGCGCGAGCTTCTCATCCTTATCTGAACACGCGTTACTCTGACAACGGCACTGAGGCCCTCGCGCCTGCTGTTTGGATAACCGATGAACGCTGGCCTTGGCGCGTCCCGATCATCACGCGCCAGAGTCGCTGGCTACATATGCTCGTGCGTCGATATCGTCATCAAACGCAAGTTGTGCTGCGGGAACGTTCGACCGAGGCCGCGCCCTCGCACCGAGTTGCCGGTCGATCGAATCCTAGCGGAGACAGGTGGCGCTTCACTTAGATTGACGGACGCCCCAGCGAGCCTGCCGATGTGAGAGCCACCGTAATCGCGATTGCGAACGTCCAAATTGTCCAAGTCGCGCCGTCGCGGCGGCGGTACAATTATGGCGCCCAAGGGAAACGGACGCCCACGCCCTTTATCGAGCGGCTCGTTGGTGTGGCACGGGAAGGCAAGACACTTGAAATCTCGATGATGCCCTGGCGTCTTCCGCCGACGCGCCGACGCCGTCGTCAATGGCGCTTCGGCCGCATCCCGCGGCGGCACAGACGGCCCAATCTCGACCGGCACTAACGGCGCCATACTGGTATTGCCTTGCTTGCAAAGCTCTTTGCGCCACCTGAACAGCTGGCTCACATGAAGGCCGGCCATGCGAGCCACCTCGGAAGCGGTGGCTCCGGGCTCTAGCGATGCTGCAACCAGCCGTTCCTTCTCATCCTGCGACCACCGCCGCCGCCGCTCGACCGATGTGATCACTTCTGCCCGCGAAATCGTCATAGCGCTTCTCCTAGGATTACCCCTAGGACCCGCAGCGCTCGCGTCCGTCAAACAATTCGTGCAGACGCGATGCGGGAAGATCGGCGATACGGGCGAGGACGTCAGCGAGCCAGGCTTTGGGATCGACCTCGTTGACCTGTCCACGACCGGGTTTCTCGTCGACGATATAGCGTCGCAACTCCCCTCATTGGAGGGATACACCATACACAACATTCTCGCCAGCGAACTCTGCGTGGGACGGATGACCTACAATGTCACGACGAAGAGATTGCAGGGCCGCGCGATAAAGAATCCGGAATCGGCTTGGGCGCGTTTTCAGGCATTCGAACCGATTGTGCCGCCGGCACAAATCCGCAAGGCACAGGAGCGTCTGGCTGTCGGCAATCGCCCTTGGGACAAAGAGAAGATTGTCGCCTCACTGAAGAGACTGCTTGATAGAAACGAGCACCTATACCAACGGCTACTCAACAGCACAAAGGGTGCTCCGTCTGCGGACACCGTCGATCGCCACTTTGGCTCGCTTTGTGCTGCCTACGCCGCTGCGGGCTACGATCCCACGACCAGGATGTTTTTTGGAAACAACGGACTGGACGGAGGCTGCGGTCATCATGGGGCTGCAGCAGCTTCATGCTGCGAAGGCCGGATCTCGAACCGGCTTATCGAACGCTGCCCGGACCTGCCATGTCCCAGACATATCCGCCATCGCTTCGGATCTCTCGCGAATGCACTGCGCAAGGCGTGCCTGCCCCGCACCAAACCATTGCGAGATACAGCGCGACGGATGGAAACGCAGGGAAGACGGCGGCGGCGACGAATATATCCTTGGCGTCCGCTGGAGCGACGCGGAGTGACTTTCGGTGACCCGGTCAGCCGCGTCGTAATCCTGTTTGACCGCCATGTGCAGCTTATGCTCTAGCCATTCCGAAAATCCGGTCGCCCACGGACACGAGGTTATCGATCTCCCCAGCGGGGGTCCGGATCATCCGCGGTATGGCCAACTCCATGTCGATGCGCGCTGCCGTACAGTCAGCTTTGAGTCGGATCGTTTCCGATGCACTGACGATGCTGTTCCCCCGGCGACCACCAGAGCTGGGCATCTCAACCGTAGCCCTCACGCGCCGGGATTTCATCGTCTGCGCCGCGCAATCTCGTCAGCGACTGTGCTTGTGGCACGTACGAGCCCTTCATGCAGGGTCTCGAACATGTCGATAATCTCTTCATTTGGTACATTCCTGCCCTCTTCGAGAGTTTCGGTAACCAGTTCGTCGAGAGGCGTTTCCTTCAATTGACCCTTCTCGAGAAGGTGTTCAAATAGCCCGTCGCTAATGGGCTGCGGTTGGATGCGGCCGTCGGAGTTGCACCAAACCCCGAATGTCTGATGCCCCATAACGGCTTGCTCGACCGTCTCCGCCTCCGGCGGGATCAGCTGCGAGCCGGCGATGGACTGGAACACAACGTCGACAGACGCGTTCGCCGCGATGGCGTTCAAGGCCATCGTCACATGGCCCAGACAGCAGGTTTGCGTCGGGATCGACAGGGGGCTGCGCAATTCGTCCAGCAGAGAAACCATCCGGATATAGTCATCCACCGTATCGGTAGCTGGATTGACCCCGATCACCGCGTCGCCGATCCCATCAAGAGCCCATCGATGGCCGACGCGGCGATGCCATAGGCATCATCGGTCGGGTGGTTCGGCTGATTGCGCGTCGAAAGCCGTCCCTTGAGCCCGATCGTCGAGCGGAATGTCGTGACCACTTCCCGCTTCGACGCCACCGAGATCAGATCCTGTAACCGTATGATCTTCGAGACCGCAGCGACCATTTCAGGTGTCAGGCCGGGCGCCACCTCCTCAAGCTACCGTTGGCCGGTTTCCGGCTTCAACAGCCATTTGCGGAGATGTAGCAATCGCCGCCGAATCGGCGCATCCGCGCAACTCGCGACAGCCGCTCGAATGGCTCCATCTCGCCTTTGCGGAACATGTCAGGCGATGTGGTGTAGAAGCGCGCGTCGGCGACGCTCTCGCATGCGCTGGTCCGAGCCAATCCATCGCCAAACCGCGCCACGCTGGGCTTCGCCATCCACCGCTCGCCCGTAAAGGGGATGTCGATCAGGCCGCAGAACGGCTGCTGCTGATAGGTCAACGCGATCAGCGTGCCGAACAAGGGAAAGCCGCTGATAAAGCTCTTGGTGCCGTCGATCGGGTCAACGATCCAGGTGAACGCTCCGCCGGGCTTGGCTCCGATCTCCTCGCCGATGATGCCGTGCTCCGGAAAGCGCGCCTCGATCCTTTCCCTAAGACGCAACTCGACGGCTCGATCGGCGATCGTCACCGGGCTGGCATCGGACTTGGCAACGACATCCAGCGGCGTGCGGAAATAGGACAGCGCGATGGGCCTGACCGAATCCGCGAGCTCGGCGGCGAATGACAGATAGACATCGGCATCGTCTGCCGTGACGGCGTATTGGGCCATTACAGCGCTTTCAGGGAACAGCGGCCATCGCGGATGATGGAGCGCGTCCGCATGTGTTTCCAGATGCCGTATTTGTGACGCACCAATATAGGCTCAAGTAATCCGCTTAGGCGGCTCCAAGCTCCTGCAAACGTCCTGCGTCTGCCACCAGGATTTTAAGTGTCGTTTCGCGACAGCGATGGGATCATCGTCGTTGCCAAGGGCGGCCTGATACGCAACACCACTATCTTTGAACTTGTTAAGCAGTACGTATCCATCCTCGACCTTGTGTTGTCCTTCCGCTATCTCGCCGGTATCGTCCTTCGCGCCCGACGGGGACCGAACGATAACACTAAGGCTGCGATATTCATGCCGCATTTGGACACCTAGATATGTGATTTGTCATTAACGCGTTGCCGACCAAACGTCGCGCGCGAGGTGCAATACGTGTTCGTCAAACGCTACGACATTGCCCCTCCCTCCACCTGATCGAGCATGACCGGTGAAGGAACTTCGTGGGGCTGCCCAGGCACCTTTCGGGCAGCGACTGACTAACCCCGTGCCCTGACCAAAAGCTGACGGTCGCGATCAATTCCTCGAATTCGGGAACTTGCGGGGCGCGACGCACCCCAGTCAACTTAGAACAGCGATGCTACAAGCCTCAAACTTGTCAGAGTTCTCCAGCCGCGTAGGCAGTCTTCGTCTTTGTCAAGGTCCCCACCAATCGTGGCGACTTGATGAAACTTGCCGCCATCAGGCCACGTCAGCGACTGCGGGTTCAAGGCTGCTGAAGTGCTGACCGTCAAAAACAAAGGCAACTTCGTCATCCTCGATTCGCTTTGACGATCTCAGCCTCGGAGGTTGATTGCGTGGTCGGCCCCTACGGCATCGGCGTGCCAGAATGAGGTCGTGCGCAAAGCGGTGATAGCAGAAGCCTGCAGATCCACGCTGAAGGTCCAGTGAACGTCGAGCGTGTCGGTGTGGGAATCATCGATAAACGGATCTGTGAAACGAGCATCGACGCAAATTTCGGCGCGGCGGCGATGCATCAAGAGAGTGAGAAAGTCCCTGCCCCATCTCACCCCGACGCGGCCGCTTGCGGTAATCGAAGCGAAGAACAGAGCCAGATTGCCGGTCTGGAAACCGAGCTTCGTCCAGCCCAATTCTGCCCAGCTGGCGGTCGGAACCGGAAGCTCGGGGAGCTCGATGAAGAGTGCTTCGATCTGAGCGGTGTCATAGGCGAAGCGCCGCCCTTCCTTCTTGCGCCACGCGATTAGTACCTGGTTCGTCCCAGACTCCAGAGCGAGCGCCGCTCGTTCAGCCGGATCGATCGGTATGAGGCGGCAACCGGAGTACAATTGGGATCGAATGTTTCCGACGGCATTCCATGGCAGATTCATGAGCGGCTGACCCTTTCAGCGAACCGGCCGTAGCTATCGGCGTTGGTTATGTGTTGGGTTGTCGATAGCTGACCGAATCTCGGTTCGTGCTCGTAGGCATGGTCGTCGGTGCCCAACAACAGATGTGTTGCCTCGTGCACGACGGTTGAGGATCGGAAGCGATCGGAGTAGGCGAAGTGCCCTTCATGCAGATTGATCCCGCTCTCGGAAGTCAAGCGCCTGAGTTTATTTACCCCATAAGACCCGCCGATCAATGACGTGGCAAATCCGCCGAACAACACCGCACCTAGCGCCGCAGCACGCTCTACGTACCGTTCCTCAACTGACCTGCCGCCACGGAGCGTCGCAACACCGCGTTGGTAGGCACTCACTCCCGCCAGAAACAGCCCCAAACCCGACCATCCCGAGCTAACCGAACGGGACCGCAGTGACCGCGGAACGATACGCCAATCCGGCCAGTGGATGGGGCCGCCCCTGACGTAAGCCAACGTGCCATTGGATTTCGGCCGGATCCGATAAAGAGGAAAATCGACAAACCACGCCTTAAGACGCTGCGCTCGCGTTAGTGGCTCGTCGCGATTGAGATAGCTGTGCACCTTCCTGTAGTTCGCGAGGATTTCTCGGATGTCGGCGACGTCCTGTTTGCTCGTGCCCGCGATACCAAAATATCGGCCCAGTGCCGCTCTCACGTCTTGCTCCACGTCTTCACGCGTGACGGGATCCAGGTAGGCTTCCAGCTTCTGGATGGTGAAGCGAACAAAGCCCTTCGCCCGTTCATGGTCTCTCGCAACAATGTCTTCGTAGTTGTGCAATTGTTGAGGCGTTCCGCGTATCTCGACCCCATTGAGGCCTGAAGAATTGATCAGCGACGACAAGTTATAATTGATATAGCTGTCGATGTTGATGATCCGGGCGTCGTCGAGATAAGTATCCATTCTTCGGCGCCCCATCATGAGGGGCCTGGGCCCAACCGATTGGAGTTCCTGCCCGTCAGACGTGAGGCTCCTGAGGTGAGGCAGCGCCGGCTTGAGAGAGTGACGAACGTCCCCATCGACTGTCATGTACTCCATATCGTAGGCCGGCGACCTTGGGGGGCGGTCAGTCCGTCGAGTAGCTATCGAATCCTTGTCTTCTGTTGGAAGCAAATGATCACGTCCCCTAACACCGCCCAAAATGGTGTCATGTACGCGGGGCAATAACGTGTCGGCTTGGCGGACGATGATCTCGTCTGGTCTGCCTATTAGGCGGAACATGGCCGTGTAGTTCACGTGGCCGATCGTGAAATTTGTTTCCGGCCGAGACGCGCTCGGCAGTACTCCATTGGAGAGCATTGCGGCCCTGAGCTCGGGTGACGCGGGTTTGTCGCCGTGCTGCCAAGCTCGTACGTACATTGCTAAATTTGGAGCCGCAGGCGCGCGTACACTTTGCTCAGCCATATAGGTGGGCCACGGCGCCCTCTGGAGAGGGCTAGGTGTATTCCAATTGCGGCCTGGCAACTGGTTAACTAAGTCCACTCCCAACCGAAACTCCGTCGAAAGCGGCAACCGCGTGGGTTCATCAGCCACTCCCAAATCTCCCCTTCGTGTCGCTGACTTGAAGACCCTGAAGGGTCCCACATCCTATGAATACATCTGCAAATGCTGAACTTCCCAGCCCGAACGATTCTAACTCAATCCACCCCAGCAAATGCCGGGCCTAAACATCGGGGAGTGTTCAGAGGATCGCGATTGTTGACGAAAAGCTCCTGCGAACTGAAAATCAGAGAAGTCAATTAGCTTGCGCTCTGGCTCCCAAGGATCGTTGTAGTACAATGTGTTTGCTTCCAGACCAGTCAGTACGAATACATGCGGATCCACTGACGGCAGATGCAGCGCAGCCCAGATCGACCCTCGTGTCTCCAATGTCTCAACGACAAAATCGCGCGTAAATCCGTCAGGTGGCTCTACGAGCCTCTCTAATCCTTCGCAGAGAGCCACCAGTCAAACTCGCGAACGTTGAGGCCTAAGTCGGGCCGCCGAAGCGTAGGCAAACCCCAGGCGAGGGCTCTGGGCGAAAGTAGTATGACACCATACGAGCGGAGGCATACCAACAAGCGTTAATCCCGTGCGGCCGGATGTTTGCGCAATAATCTGGTCGCATGTTCAATTGACCATCATAGCCATGCTGTTGGCCGGCAAGCGGAGCATTCACGTATATCTCGCACTTTACAGCATTCGCTAAATTGACGGGCTCAAAGCTACGCAAATAGCGTGCCGTCCGGCTAAGCGCAGCCGCAGACGATCCGGGACTGGTGGTGCCTCGAGGAGCGGTTCGGCGCGATCTACGAGGACAGGCCGGCCGGCCGCCGCTGCCGATGGCGGGATTAGCGATCCTCAAGCACAGCGACGACCTTTCCGGTGAGCTGTTTGTGAGCGCTGGATGGAGACCCCCTGTTACGATTGACTAAGCACCGACGCAGGTTAACCCCAGACGGCCGGGAAATATTCGCGCTATTCGCGCACCCACCTTCGCTCGCGGGAGTTTCGTTTTCACTCGCGCCGGCAAACTGGACAAGCAATAGCCTCACCCGATGTTACCATCAGATGAAGCTTTCCAAGCAAGGGCATGCTGGCGCCGTGCTGAGAACCAGCGCACAGCAACGTTACTGGACCAACTGACACAGACCTGACGGCGGGAGCTCAATCATAGTAATCAGCGAAGAAATTAACCGACCCGACGTTCAAAGTGATCGCGGGCCACCGCGAGGTGTCAAAGGACTACGATGACGCTGGCGCCATATAAGCGAAATTTATCCTAGGGCCCGAAAATGAGACCGTCGGGTGATCCTCACTTCTCAGGAACGCGTCGCAGCCCGTTCGCCGTTTCCCATGCAGTCGGCCATGGTCCTCGATTTCAGCCACTAGGGTGGTACGTGAGATAATAGCGATCACCTTTCAACTCGGCCGCGTAGAGGTGACGGTGAATTTGGAAAATCGTAACTTCTTCGCCGCGCGCGGTCGGCAGCCGCCCTCGTTCACGTAGTGCATCCTCCAGGTGCGCCGGAACCTGTTTCTTACCGTCGTGCCAGTCGCTGTGGGTCCAGTTATCGCCGACCACATCTCCGAAATCCGGCAGTTGCTCCTCCTCCCCGGGCCCTGCCATGGCAGACGACGATGCCCCTCGCGCGGATGCCAGTGAGGCTGTGACGCCTGTGCTTGACGACCAGTAGGGCTCCGCTCCAACTGGAACGGTAAGAGCAATGGTAGTGCCCGACGGATTGGTCAAAGTTGCCTCCCTTCTCGTTGCCGGCGACACCGCCGCATAGGCCCGGCCATGGACGTAAAGATGTGACGGCTGCGAACTCCTCGGCGGGCTACCGGGGGTGACCAATTCGTCTCTCACGGAATCCGGTACCGAAACCGATCGCACGCCGTGATCGAAGCCCAAGGGAACCCAAGGGCTAAGATCTATCGCCGACATCCGAGGTTGGGGGCCCTGCTGTCCACCTAAGCCGACGAGTGGTTCGAAATCCTCATCTAATATTCTAGCCCGCACACCGAATGCGGGGAATGTCCATTGCCGCGGCAGGTCAAAATGGCTTCCGCCTCCGGCCAATCTCCCCTCGACCTTTCGTTTCGAACTGCTGGACTCCCCCACATCCCGCGGGCTCTGCCTTGCGAGTTTCTCGGTCCGAATTTTCTCCAGCTCGCAGATAAAGTGCGCCGACCATTTCTGGATGGGATACGCTCGAAGCTTCGCCATCATCTTCTCCCAGCGGCAGATGCGCTCGGGCAGTGACATTGAAAGTGCGATCGAAATCTTCTCTGCTATGTCTTCGATGTCGTTGGGATCGATGAGCAGCGCGCCGTCGAGTTCCTTGGCCGCGCCGACAAATTTCGACAAAACGAGCACGCCGGGTTTGCTGGGGTCTTGCGCGGCAACATATTCTTTCGCTACGAGATTCATCCCGTCACGCAACGATGTTACCACGCCGACACGTGCGGCGCGGTACAGACCCGCGAGCACCGGCTGACTCTGAGGCTTCGTTTCGTGACGGATCGGCACCCAGCCATCCGCGCCGTGGCGAACATTGACATCGTCGACAAGACGCGCGACATCCTGCTGATAGTCATCGTAGCTTTTGATGCCGGATCGTGAGAAGGTCGCGATCTGCAAAAGGGAGATGCTGCGCGGGTCTTTGTTCAAAGCGTGATTGATAGCCCGAACGCGATTGTCGAGACCCTTGGTGTAGTCGAGCCGGTCGACGCCGACGGCAAGCTTCTCACGATCGAGACCTTCCAGTAGCGACGAGACATCGGCATTCGAACTCGCGTCTGCAGCATATTTTGCAAATTTTTCTGTATCTATGCCGATCGGAAATACTTGGCATCTTGTGATGCCACCACGGTGTGAAATCACAACACTGTCTTCGCTGGGTGTGAGGTCGAGATCGGCACGGACGCAGGCAAGGAAATTCTGCCGGTCCTCGTCGGTCTGAAAGCCTACCAAATCATACGCAAGCATCGATTCGATCAGTTCGCGGTGATGCGGTACCAACTGCACGTCGGGCGCCGGCCATGGCGTATGCAGGAAGAAGCCGATCGGTCGCTCGACGCCCCGATTACGCAACTCAGCGCCGAGCGTGAAGAAATGATAATCATGCACCCAGAACGCGTCCCGGTCTCTGTACTCGAGCAGCGCGTCCGCCATGAGGGCGTTGATTTTGCGATAGCTATTATAACCACCTGCCGAGGAGGAGACCCGTTCCGTCAGCGAATGTAACGCCGGCCATAGTTCCGAATTCGAAAAGCCCTCATAATAGTTGCGATAATCCTCGGCAGGCAGATCCACCCTCACGAGCTTACCTACGCCGAGCGGCATTACTGGCGGTTCAGCCTCCGACGGGCGCCTCGGCCCCACCCAAATCGCTCCGGATTGTTGCACCACGGGAACCAGCGCGGCCTCAAGCCCGCCTGTCCTTGGTTCAAGGGCGTTGCTGCCGGCAACCCGGTTCGAGACGACGACGAGATTCACAAGTCATCCTTTCCCGTCTGGATCTGCGTTTGCCGGGCGTTCGATCAATTTGCCACGCCTGATCGCTGGTTTTTACGGTCTGACACCCGCCCTCCTTCGACGATTTCATGCGGGCTCGTCGGCTGCTAATGAATATAGCGCGCGGCTTCGAATAACGGGCGTACCACGTAGGCCCTCCCCGCAAGGCGAACGTGATCATTCCGGCGCCGAATGCGCCAACGGCTTCGTCGCGCGGAGGCAGCTTTCGCAAGCCAACGAAGCATCGGTTTTCTGCAGACAGAACGGCCTGTACTTTTCGGCGAGGCGCACTCTCGTCTCTATCTGGCCGTTCGAGCGGCCTTGACGGGCCGATGATTCCGCAGGAGCAAATCGCGGCTACCTCGACCATCAAACCGTCGCGGTGCGGAGCGACCATTTATGCAACACGGTGCTGAATGGCCGCCTACCTAACTTGGTATGTGGCACAAAGACGCGGTTGGATGTTGGGGCCGAAAGTCCGTCACGATCGAGAAATATTGGTAAAAAAACCAAAATCGTCTCGGCCGGCTTCATGCCCATTCTTGTAAAGCCCCGCACGCTAGGTCTGTTGACCAAATGCGAGCCTTGTCGTCCAGGGGCGAGCCTCATCATTTCGGTCTTCGCGATGTTCGACCTCGCGAACCCGGGCGCCGATCGTCTGCAGAGCGAGCAGGAGCTTTGGGTGATGGCCGCGAAGGAGCTTCCGCTCGGCACCCCTCTCGACATCGGCATGCCCAAGCCGCAAGCCGAGCTGCTCATCGGCGGACATGCGGCGGCGCCTGAGGAACGGACGACCGAGCGGATGATGTTGGGCTGGACACTCGGACCGATCCAGAAGCACGTTCTGGTGACGGGCGACCGTTATTGGCAGATGACCACCTCCGGCTGGCGACCGACAGCCGTGCAACCGTTCCAGCAAATGCCGCTCACGCGCCAACGCGCGTTTGGCGGGCCCGGCTACGCGGCGAACCGGGTCGGCGCGGGCCATGAGGCTCTCCGCCGCAGCATGGCCGGCGAACTGGTGGCCCTGCCCAACGTCGAAAGCCCCGAGCATGCGATTCAGTTCATTGACACGATCGCACCGCCGGCAACCTTCGGACCAATCGCGATTGATGATCAGGAGCGCCTACAATACGCGGGAACCTATGACGCCACGTGGCTGCAATCAGTTGCCCCCGCTCTGGCGAGCGATGCCGATCCGCGCCTTTTTCTGTTCGCGCCACCAGACCAGCGCTTGAGCGGCTTCATCTGCGGCGGAGAACCCTACGCGCTGCAGAACTTCTCCGCCGAGCATCCGTTGATCGAAGGCCGCCTGCCGACCTTTCGCGTGCGCTGCTTCATCGGCTGGCGCGATGCGATGCGTGGCGTCACGGAACTGCAGACGCACATCGATACCCTGTGGCTGTTCGCGGGAGCCCGCCGCGGCGTCATGATCTATCGCACCGCGATTGCGGTGCAGGAATTGGACGGCAGCGACGTTGGCGACGTTATCGTCGCTTACGAGCAACAAAGCGAGCCGCCGCGGCCGTTCGATCATTATCTGAATGTCCGGCGGCTGCGGCTCGACCCGGCGAGTGCCTCACGCTATGCATTTTCGGAACATCAACTTGCCCCTGAGATTTCGGCTGTCGAACGCGCACGCCGCGTCGCGCGGCGTCGCCATTTGGCCGAAGAGCGCTCAGCGCGGCAGCTGGCCTCCATGCGCTTGGCGCTCGATCAGGAGTTCGCGCGTATAGAGCTTCCGCCTTCGCTGCGTCCGACGATCGAGATACCGTCGATCGAACCGTCAAGCATTCCGGAATTGTTGCCGGAGGAACTCGAGAGTGGCGAGATAGAATTGGACGAGATCCTCGACGCCTTGGACACGGTCCAGGCCAAGGCAGAATCTGATGTCGACAAGCTTGACGCTCAATATGAACCAATCCGAGCGGCGTATGAAAAGATTGCCAGTGGCAATGCCGAATCGAGCGATATCGACGCGTTGCTTGCCGCAATCTCGTCCACGGACGCCGCGCAGTCGATCGACGCAAGCTTTGCGCAAGCTCCGCCGTTCGCTGAGCTTCCGGACGCTGATCCGGGCTTCATGGGCGATATTAAAGACAAGCTCGCGCGAGCGAAAAACTGGCGTGACGAAATCCTTGATACGGCAAGGCCATCGCTCGACGAGCAAAAGCAATTCGAACTCGCGCATGCTCGGTTTTTTAACTTGGCAGCTGGACGACCGCTCGAGCCGATACGCAGCGCCGTATCGGACGATACTTTTTCTCTTCCCGATGTTCCCGCACTGGTCCTGCCGGAAGAAGCGCGGAGCGTTAAACCCGAGGCGCCGACGCGCCTGACCATTGACGAGATACTGGCGCAGATCGAAGCCTCCGATCCACCGCCTGACGCCGCCCAACGCGCGCGTACGGCACTCACCGATGCTGAAGCGGCGCTCAGAAGGGGCCTTCCTGCGTTACCGTCCGATGATGGCGCGCCGTTTGGCGCCTTGAGTGCTCCGCATCGAACCGCAAGCGCTGACGAGCCCGCAGCTGGGATCGCCGCAGCGAAGACGCAATCTACGAAAGCGTTGACTGACCTACGGACCGAGATCGACAAAGCGGAAGGGCAGTTGGCAGCTGGCATAGCCGCGGCAAGGCTTGCCTCACCCAAGCCGCTCAAGCCTGACACGATGCTGGCACCGGCTGTCGCACGCGCGCTGGGTGATCTGGTGGAAGAGGAGTTCCGACGCGGCGGCCCGGTTGCTGGTCGGGATCTCGCCGCCGCCGACCTCTCCGGGCGAAGGTTCGCGAACGCGGACTTCTCCGGCGCCTTCCTTGAACGCGCGAAGCTGAACGGGACCAACCTGGCCGGTGCGAAACTGATGAAAGCCGCGCTGACCGGCGCAACGCTCATCAACGCTGATTTAAGCGCCACCGATCTCACCGAAGCCAATCTCGGTGAAGCCGACTGCCGCGGAACGCGTTTCGCGGGCAGCCAGCTTGTCCGCACCAATCTTCTCGGTGCGCGCATGGTGGGCGCATGCTTTGACCAAGCGCATCTTGGCGAGCTCCAAGTTTTGCGAGTGCCGATGATCGGGGCAACCCTCCGCTCTGCGCAAATACGTCAATGCTCCTTCATCAAAGCCGTCCTCGATAACACGGATTGGGGGGACGCCGTCCTCGAGCGCGGACAATTCATAGATTTATCGCTGTCTGGTGCGAGCTTTGCTGGCGCGCGACTTGAGCAAACCTGCTTTCTCAAGGTGGCAGCGGCCCAACTCGATCTCTCGAACGCGCAATTTGACCAAGTCAGCTTCGTCGGCGACATCGATCTGCGCGATGCCCGGTTCGGCCGTAGCAGCGCCGAGGCGCTCTCCTTTCAGACGGCCAACCTCAGTGGCGCAGACTTCACCATGGCTCGACTGAACGGTGCCTATTTCGGCAAGTCGACGCTGGCGTGCGCCACCTTCCGAATGACCTCGCTGAAACGCGCGGTCTTCACCGCCAACGATCTGCGCGGCAGCGACTTCTATGCGGCCAACCTGCTCGAGGCGCATCTCAACCAGGCCAACCTAGCCGGCGCCAGCCTGCGCCATGCAAATCTCTATGGCGCAGACCTGATGGATGCTTCCTTGGTCGCGACGGATTTGAGTAACGCAAATATCGACCGCACGGTCCTGATGGTCACGCGCCATGTCAATTGATCTCTTATTGCAGTCGATCGACCATCAGTTCCCCGTACGCAAAGCTAACCTCGATGGCGAGACACTATCTGGACTACGCCTGAACGATGGCGTTGTGCTGAGTTCCTCTTTTCGCGGCAGCCAGTTCACGCGTGCCCGCCTGACCGGCATGACGTTTCAGGACTGCGATTTCAGGGGCGCTTCCTTCGCCGATGCTTACCTTGACAAGTGCACATTTGTGGATTGCCACGCTGGCGGATCCGACTGGCGGCGGGCGCGCTTGACCCAGTCGACGTTCATGACATCAGATTTCGGCCAGAGCGACTTCGGCGAAACGCGGCTCAGCCAGACGACAGCGATGCGTTGCGTGTTGGCCCGGACGATCCTGAGCAAGGCCACCCTATCTCAAAGCGCTCTCATGGATTGTGACCTCGCCAATGTCGTGCTCGACAACGCCACGCTGACGAACGCCGCCATAACGCAGGCTGATTTGCGTAGTGCGCAGCTCACGGGACTGCGCTGCGACACGGTCCATTTCTCCGAATGCGATCTGTCGGAGCGGAATCTCTCCGGGCTGATGCTCGCGCGAGCGAATCTGAGCGGTGCCAAGCTGAGAGGCGCAAACCTGTCCGGAACAGACCTGTCCGGCTCCGTGTTGACGGGCGCGAGCCTCGTGGGCGCCGATCTCTCCGGCGCGACCGCCCCGAACACACTGTTCGTCAGGGCTGACCTGCAAGCCGCCAGGCTGCGCAATGCCGATTTGACGTATTGCATCTTCGTAGAAGCGCGCCTCGACGGCTGCGATCTTTCCGGCACTCAATTGGGAACAGCCGTTTTCACACGTGCATCGGCCAGGCGCGCCTCGTTTGCCTGCGCCGACATGTCGTATGCGCTGATGCACCACGCCATGGTCGACGGCAGCGATTTTTCCGGCTCGCGATTTCTGCGAACTGACTTTCACTGCGCGTCGACCGAAGGCAGTCGGTTCGCGACCCAGCATGGGAGTGTCTTAAACACTGTGCCGGAACGCGCCGTCGCCGAACTCTATGATGCAAGCCGCGTCATCCCTCTCTATGGAGTGAGCTAAACAAATGACTTTTGTCAATTCAAGTGGCCCGATGTCGGCGCAGGATCAAGCGTTTCCCGACGTCTGCAACACACCAGCCGGACTCGCCGTTGTGCCTACCCCCTATCCAAACGTCGCTATGAACACGACGGCTATTCCTACGCAGTCTCGGTGCCTGATCATGTGTATGCCTGCACACAACATGACGACCGAGCGCGCGACATCGACGGGTGATAGCGCAGGTGTGGCCCTCGGCGTCATCTCTGGCCTTGTCATGGGTCCAGGCCGCGCCAAAGCGGGATCGGACAATTTGTCAATCGGCGGGTCACCGGCAAGCAAAACGGGGATGCCGACGAAGCAGAACGGCGCCAACCCGAACGCGTTCGGACTTTCGATATCACCCTCTCAGACCCGTTTGACGGCGCAGCGCTAATGTGCCGACAGCCATCCGATTAGGATATCCGCCATGCCAAATGCTTATACGCGACTGGTCGTTCCAGACAGCCTGACCTCTCCCCTGACGAAGTCAACTTATCTGCGCCTGGGCTCTTATTCGGGCGAAGAAGAAAAACTTGTCACTGGTCTCACAACGACTATTGGCGAAGGTCCAGCTACGATCGGCAAACATGAAAGCGACAATGCCGGCTTACTTGCCTTCACCAATAAGGACTTCCAGGCCAACATTGAAGGCGCTGCGCTGCTCAAAATCGGTCGCGGTCAGACCACGGAGGTCACGAACGGCAACTCCCAACATCAGGTCTCGAAAGGCACTTATGAGATCTCCGCCGAGAATGGCGTGTCAATCAGTGCTGGCGCTAATGGGACGCCCGCGGACATCATCCTGACGGCCTCGAACCGAGTCAAGCTCATCAACAACGGCCATAAGCTGGAAACGACCGTTGGCAACTCGGAAAAGCAGACGATGGGCGACACCAAGGAATTGTTTCAAGGCACTAAATTCACCTGCATGAGAGGCGCAGCTACCACGCTGACGATGGCCAAGAACGTCAGCATGTTCTTTGGAGAAGCGTTCACCTTCAAGATCTCGCGAGAATGTTCGGTCAATCTCAGTGATATGAACTCTATGACGACCGGCAACAAACTTGACATCGTCGAGGGACACGACGTCAAGCAAGTGATTGGAAATTCGACCAAGTGTGTTTTTGGACCCGATTTCAAGTCGGCTGACAGCGACACCAAGATTCTCAGGACAAGCGATTTCAAACTCGCTCCTGTCGAAGACTTCAAGTCGGTCGGTCGCGACATCAAATTCTGCAAGACCAGCGTATCCAAATCAGAAGAAGAATTGAGAAAGGGACAGTCGAACACGGAAGAGTACAAGCTTGTGAGCCGAAAAGCTGAGATCACGTCCAGTTCCGGTAATGAGGAAGTCATACAAAAGAAGTCGATAAATTTCATGTAGCGAGCTGGAGAACAAGGATGACGATGCCGATCCGTGCCACAAGCAACGACATATTGGCGATGGCCGAGCGCTTGCTTGAGCCTGGGCATCACACCGCCCGTGTCGTGTCGGTCAGCGAGGATGGCTCTGCGGTCGTAGTCGAGGTCGCTGGCGCCCGTCACACGGCGACGGTCGCCCTTGGCTGCCTGGTTCGGCCCATGCCACAAGACGCGGTGCTGCTCTTCACCAACGTGGAGCAAGTCTTTATCGTCACTGTGCTGGAGCGGACGGCTCCCAATGGTGGGATGGTCTCCCTGCCCGGGGAGCGCAGTATGTCGATTGAGGGCGAGACCATCACGATCGCCGCACGCCAGCGCCTGTCCTTGCGTGCCGGCAGTATCGATTTGCAGACTAAGCTGCTCGCTGTGCTCGCGGACAAAGGCACCTGGATCGGCAAGCTCTACACGTTGATCGCGGACCGTTTCCGATGCTCAGCCCGGATCCAGGAAGCGAGCGCCGAGCAATTTACGGTAAAAGCGGTCGAGCGTGTCGCGGTGATCGAGCGTATCGACACATTGCAGACCGAAACCCAGGCCATTAGGGTCACCGGCATTGCCTCCGAGATGGCGCACAGCAAGGTCATCGCGGTGAGCGAGGATCTCCGCCTCGATGGCAAGCGCGTCACGGTTGCATAGCGCAGATGCTATCCACTGGCATGTCGGCTCCGACCTGGCAGGAGAGGGTTAGAACCGCCCAGGAGTTTATCTCCGCCGGCCGTCTGGAGGAGGCGGAGGTGCTGCTGGAGGAGGTCACCACCACAAGTGATCCCGATACGCTCAATGCGAGGGCCACACTGGCGCTTGCGCGCCGGCGGATCGAGTTTGCCTTCGACATGCTGTCTGAAGCTGCGACCATCTACCCCGAACACGCCGGTCTCACCACCAATCTCGGCATCGCCCACG
Source organism: Bradyrhizobium sp. ISRA442 (assembly GCF_038085055.1). Lineage (NCBI taxonomy): Bacteria > Pseudomonadati > Pseudomonadota > Alphaproteobacteria > Hyphomicrobiales > Nitrobacteraceae > Bradyrhizobium > Bradyrhizobium sp. ISRA442. The sequence continues at coordinate 159,929 of NZ_JALGCN010000010.1, read as the reverse complement.
GATTGCTCGGCCGCGCTGAGGCGGCGGTGATTTGCCTCGAACGCGCGGCGGCTCTCGCACCGCGCAACGAGGAAATCAAGCTGGCGCTCGCTCAGGCCTTGCTGAGCCGCGGCGAGGTTGCGGAAGCCCGTGCGGTGACGGAGACCGTCGTCCACCACGAGCCCAGGAATGCGCGTGCGCTGCTTCAACTTGGCGCCATCGAGTTCGCCTTGGGCCACAGCTCGGCGGCTGAAGCCGCCCTGGTTCGTGCGCTTGAGATTGCTCCGGACGATCCCGATGCGCTGGGCAATTTATCGGTGCTCAAGCTTGAACGCGGGCGCCTCGACGAGGCGCTCAGCCTTGCCGCGCGCGCGCATCTGCGCGCCCCGCTCGATACAGCTGGGCTCTTGCACCTGGCTTATTGCCGCGCCGCAACTGGACTCTGGTCGCAAGCTGAGGCCACCTGCAAGAAACTGCTCGCCTATGCGCCCGCGAATGTTGGTGCGCGCGAAATCTTGGCCCGCGTTACGATTGCCAAGGGTGAGGTGGACCGCGGCATTGCGCAACTGACGGAATTCGTGCGCTCTCGCAAATCGGATCCTGTCGCCGCGCTTGCTCTGGCGCGTGTCCTACAGCTCGTTGGCCGGCTCGACGAATCCCTCACACTTGTCGCTCACGTCATGCACATGCGACCTGAGAACGACGCAGCGAAGTCTTTGCAGACGACGCTTGAACTGACGCTCGGCCGCTTCCCGACGCCCGAGCCGTCCGCCTTGGCACCTGTGAGGCGGATAGTCGTGCCGCCGACGATGGGCGCCCTTGAGTTGATCGCACTCGCTCGTCTCTTGCGTCGGCTGCCAAGCCCGCAAGACGTGCATGTGGTCGCGCAGCCACGTCATCAGGCTCTTCTTACCAACCTCGCCGAGCAGGTGATTTTGGACGAACCGAGCCCCGCGATCTCGGCTATGCCGCTGCAATCATTATTACGCGTTCTGCCGACCGACGCCCGCAACATTGCCGATGGCATTCCCTACCTGCGCCCCGAGGCCGCACTGCTCACCAAATGGCGGGATGCATTGGCTGCGTTCGCAAGGCCTTTGGTGGGCATCGTGTGGGAGGGTGGCGCGCTCGGCCTATCGATGGAGCAAGTCGCAGCTGCGACTCCAAACTCCGTCACGCCTGTCAGTTTGACGAGTGGCGCGCAACGGCATGACATGAAGCGATGGAGTCGTCCGATCGATGCTGGCGTGCACATCGAGAGCCCTGCGGAAATGATCGCAGCGATTGCCAATCTCGACGCAGTGGTCGGGCCCGACAGCTTCGCTGTCCATATCGCCGGAGCGCTCGGCGTTTCCGGCGTGGTTTTCGTGCCGCGCGGTTATCCGTGGTATTGGGCTCAGGCTGGCGGAAAGCCACTGTGGTATCCTTCATTCGAAGTTGTCATGCAGGAACGGTTCGGGCATTGGTCCGGCGCGATCGACGAAGGTCGGCGCCACCTCGAGACCCTGCTACGCAAACAACCGATTGACCAAGCGGCGCGCGCCCACAGCATCGCGGTGAGCGCAAGTCGCTGATTGCTGAAGCTGCGATTGGTGCTTCCTCGCGGACGAGTCCGATCGGCGGGAGGACGGCAATAGCCAAGAGGCTCGAACCCATCGTGCACGTGATCAAGCGGCTTGAACGCAATGAAAGTGTCACGTTCAAGGCAATAATGTTGCTCGTCCGCTTTTGGATGCGCATAATGCGGTGTGGCTGTTCATGCGCCGCGAGGGGCTGCGGTTCAAAAAAAACGCTGTTCGCTCTTGAACAAGGCCGCGTTGATGTGGCCCGCCGACGGCGACGCTGGCGATCGTGGCAGGCTGGCCTTGATCCTCAGCGCCTCGTCTTCATCGACGAAACCTGGATCAAGACCAACATGGCTCCGTTGCGCGGATGGGCACCGAAAGGAGCTCGCCTTCGCGGCTTCGCGCCACATGGCCACTGGCGCACGATGACCTTCCTGGGCGCGCTGCGTTACGACCGCCTCGCGGCTCCCTGCCTATTCGACGGGCCGATCAACGGGGAATGCCTCCGCGCCTATGTCGAGCAGATCCTGCTGCCATCGTTGAAGCCTGGTGACGTCGTCATCATGGACAATCTCGGCAGCCACAAATCGACTGCGCTCCGCCGCATCCTCAGGGCAGCCGGAGCCAGACTTTGGTATCTGCCGCCGTACTCACCTGACCTCAATCCGATCGAGCAGGCCTTCGCCAAGGTCAAGCACTGGATGCGCGCCGCCCAAAAACGCACCATCGACGAGATCAGCCGACACCTTGGCGAACTCATCCAAACCATCCAGCCAGACGAATGCAAAAACTACTTCGCAAACGCTAGGTACGCTTCAATTAAAACGTGAAACGCTCTAGGAGTCACCGTTTGACCTGGTCGGATCTAGAACGAGGAGCGTGACGAAACCCGTTCACAACATCAACCACGGCGACGGCCGCAGATGTTGTGCGGACGTACGACGTCTCACTAACTGCTCGGCCGCGGTCCTTGATCGCCTGCTTCATCAATCGTCGGTGATCACCAATTCGTGGTGATAGCGATCGAGTTGGAGACGAGTCGTCGCGCATTTGCTTGCTTGAGAAGGCATTGATGAACACAGAACAAGCCCAGCGGGGCGCTGGCAGGGCTTGCGAAACTCCCGAACAAGGGGATCAGAGAGGTTGGAGCGCGCGGAGCAGAAGGGCAAGGCCTTGACAGAGCCGCGGGCGTCAGCCGCCGACGATCCGATGAACTACTTCGAGGCTCCGGCTCCAGGCGAATCGTCGCAAGACCAGATCCTTGAGGCCTGGGCGGCCGAAGCGGTGCAGGGCGACCATGAGAATCGGCAAGAGGCGGTAAGACGAACGAAAGCTTGGCAGGAAGCAGCGCCCCATGAGCCGCCGTGGCCGGATCTTTCCTTGCTGTCCCTGACCACCTTGCCTGCGGCCCTCCCGGCGGGGCTCCAACACCTGAATATCGACGGCAATCAGCTGACGAGCGTGCCCGATATCCTTCCGAGCGGTCTGCAAACCCTCCACGCCAGAAACAATTGGCTCGCCAACCTGCCCACCAATCTCCCGGCCAGCGTCGAATGCCTTCGCGCCAGCGGCAACCGGCTGACCAGGCTGCCCGCAACCCCTTCCCGTCGGGCTCCAGCGCCTGTATGTCCCAAACAATCAGCTGACCAGCCTCCCCGAAACGCTTCCAGCGGGCCTCACGCTGCTCAGCGCCAGCGGGAACCGACTGACCAGCCTGCCCGCGACTCTCCCGGCAGGACCCCGTCAACTGCACGTCGATAACAATCGGTTGACCAGCCTACCCAAGCCCCTGCTAACGCAGCTCGGCTCTGGCTGCCTCGTTGATCTGAATGATAACCCGCTGCCTGCGCGGGTGCGGACCAACCTGATGGCGGCCACGAAGGCTGAGAGTTATGCTGGCCCGAACGTGTTCTTCTCGGATCCCGACGAAACAGCACAAGATCGGGAGCGGCTCCTGGCCGAGGCAGTCGCGGATTGGGTCGACGAGCCGGACGCGGCGGCATCTGGCGGAGCTTCGCCGACGAGCCGGGAGCCGAGGAATATTCACGCTTCCTCGACAGGCTGCGGGACACCGTGAACTATGACGCATTCCGGCAGGCGGTGGCCGAAGACCTGCGGCAGGCAGCGGGAAGCCCGACATTGCGCGAGCAGTTCCTCCAGGCGGCCGTCGCAGCTAGCGAGAGCTGCGAGGATCGCATCAAGTTGAACTGGAATGGCATGCAAAACGCACGCGTGAACGCTGATGTTCTGGACGGAGCTTATAATGAGCATCTCGACAAGCTCCTTCAGCAGGGCCACATTATATATTCCGCTTGGTCGCGCTCGAGGGGATCGCGCGCGAAAAGGTCACCTCGCCTTCGTGGACGACGCATCGCGCCGGACATGCGCTTCGTGGGGTCTTCTAGGTCACCGAGGGCGATCTTGCCGCGGCTAAGACGTCCGTGCGCAACCAGGAGGCGGCGGAGTTCGCCGATTTCCTGGCAACCCTCCGGCAGCCCAGGGACACGCTGGTGAACCGCATCGCACCCGACGCTTATGCTGCGATGGAAGACCGGATGGGCGAGGAGTTTGAGAGCCGATTGGCGCAATGGCTGGCTGATCATCAGCGGACCAGCGACGCCGAGCCGCCCCTCCGAGCCCGAATCCGCGACGAAATTTTCCGCGAGATCAAGGGTGAGCTCATGCAGAAGGTGCTCGCAGAGCACGGCCTGCAAAGGCTATTGTTACCGGACAACGACGTCACGGGGTGAGTCCTCTAGTCTGCTATCCCGCCTAACGCGCGATCGGCGATCCGCTGAACTGCCGAACTGGGGCGTCGTCTGAGCTCCCTATTGCAGATCGCGCGCGGCGGCATTGAAGCCCGTCGCGATCTGCAGAAAGATGTCGCCCGCCTCGCTGAGCGCGGTCACCGAACTCGGAGTCTCGGCCTGTCCGCGACGACTGGCCAAACCTGGGAGCGAAGCGCAGCAAGTGAATGGTCCGCTTGATGAGGCGCACTGAGGATACCTGCCCTTGGCCAACGATCCGGCAAACGTGGGAACGTAGAGAAGCAATGGAATTGCCCATTTCGTGGAGCGCGGTCATCGAGCTAAGCTGTCAGGCGGTCCACGAACGATCCGCCGGTTGAGTGCCGACTCCCAAGTCACATCTCATGCTCGTCAATCACGGCCATGATGCAGGATCAACAGCGCGATTGCGGCCCCTCGTGCCGTGCGCGACATTTCGGTCCGAAGACGATCGACTTCATGCACCGCGATATCCTAAAGCCACCAAATGAATTGATGGATTTTTGCCGCGTGTCTACGTTGTGCGTCGGACAATTCGTTCGAGCTGCAAGCATGTGAGCCCGGCTTGCTCAAACCACCTGGTCTCACCGCACCCATTGGCAATAGGAGCCAATGCTGCAAGGCTTATCCAACATTCTGTTAAGCAAGGCTGGACCGATCTACCCACTCTTCGTTGTGTCTAAACACTGCGATGAGGCAGACCCGGCATGACCACTTCGAAGGCCCGGACGCGTCGATGTGTGCAATATATCCACCATTGCCCTCTCGGCGCCTCGGACCAAGTCATCGTCGTTGGCTTTGCAGACCTGGCGGGGTTGTCACCATTTATCCTCGCCGCTGGTGCTGCCGGGAACGTGCTCCCATTTCACTTCTTTGTAGGTGAACAACCAGTCTTCCATGTTTTGAAAGAAATTGTTCTTCGGATTGATTGTCAGCGGTACATAAGCCTTGCCTTTGACTAACGTCGCGTTCTTCCAGCTTATTTTGAAGAAGTTCTGCGGCTGCGGCATGCCCCCGGGGTCGGTGCGATAGAACTCGCAAACCACATCTTCGAGCACCTCGTTCGTTGCCAGCGCCTGCCATAGCAACGGCGAGGCACGATCGAAGAACTTGGTGAAGAGCACCGGCCGGTGGTTGCGAGCGCCCGTGGCTACACCGCTCGTCGCGTCGCGTGGAACGATGATGCCGCTGGTGAAGGCGACGACGGTGATCTTCCCTTGCTTACCCGAGTCACCCTTGGCCACCTGCCCGATGCTGTCCGGCTTGGAAGCATCCTTGGAGATGTCACCCTGCTTCTTTCCCTTTATCTTCAAGTAGGCTTCAAGCGACACTTTCCTCTCCTGTTTTCTGACCTACGCCGGCACGCACCGGCGCGATGGAATATCGCAAAATCCATGCCAAGAGCGCCGCGTATCCGCTACTAACTCTCGCGAGCCTTCTCGATCTGACGGCACAGCGCTGCGCGGTCGTCCAGATACCGGCACCATCAAGCGACGACATCGTTTCGCGATCGTGACAACGAGCTGTCAGGGCGTAACGTGGCCAACCTGCTTCAATTGACACGAGACATCGAGAAATGCACGCGTGGCAACGTCGAGGATGGCCCGCCCGGCCACACCGTAGCCCATGCTGTTATCGATAATGACATTGCCCTTCAGGGCGTAGACGAGCACCGCGCGAGGTCCGCGTTGCTCCTGCCCGAGGCAGTGCGTAGATAATTTGAGGCGCAGTTCTCGTCCATCACGAAGCCGTTGCGACCGAATGCCATCGGCCGATGGCGGCGGTATGTTGATCCACGCTGTCGGCAAGATGGTTGCGCGTGCCGTATTGGCGACCGCTTCCAATAGCGGGTCGATCTCACGAGCCGCTGGACGCCAGGCGGTCATAGGGCGAAGGTGATGCAGGTCCGTCGAAGATTTCGATTCTGGAACCAGATTGCGATTTGAGGCGATTGAACAAGTGCGTGTCCGAAGTCACGCCTCCCTTCATATCTGGGTTGTGGACCGCGCCGATCACAACGGGTCGGTCAATGTCACCGTTCAAGTAGCCGACCAGAACTTCCGTTCCAGGTACCAACGGGCAATGCAAGCCGGTTTGATTCGGACCTACATAAGGTTCGAGCTTGCGCACATAGTCGCTGCCAGCGCCTTTTGCCAGTTCCTCGGCGAATGTAAACTGCAGCCGGTAGCGTCCCTGGTCGTCAATCTCGGCCCGCCCATTCCAGGCTTCTCCATCGACCGTGGCGCTGTGGAGGCCAACGCCCAGAGGCACGGGCGTCATCGCAACCGGTCGATAAGGTACGTCCGAGCGGATGCAATGGACCATGTTTTGGTAGGCTCGCCCATTTTGCGTGGATGCATGGAATCCAATCGGGGCCGGGCAATAGGCCGAGTGATCCGCGGCGATAACGAGATACTTGCCATCGAAGCGGGGATGGCCCTCGAGTTCGAAGATGACGCCCGCTCGTAGCTCCGGCGCGTCGCTGTGAGCGATGTACATTGTCTGGCCGGCGCAGATCTGTTCGGCCCGGATCCGGGCCAGCGCGGTCGCTTCGGCTTCGTCCGCAAAATGCCCGCCGAAGCGTGAGGCCTTGCCCACGAAACCGCTGCCTTGCCCGACCTGCTGATCGACGGAGACGACGGAAGGCACCGTTTCATTGTAATCGCGGAGCGCGATCGTCTTTGTCGAGAGAACCCGGCGCTGCCGGAACGAACGAACGGCGCTTTCGTCGACGCTTCGCGGTGCCCGCCGTTCGTGCGGGCGCGCGTAAAGAATCCTCGACTTATCGCCGAACTTGACGTTGGGAAAGGCCAGATTCTTGTCGCCAAAAACGACGGTTTCACCGTCGTCTTCTTGCTTGAAGAAGTAGAAAATTCCATTCCGTTCGCAAAGACGCGAGATGAACGTCAGATCACTTTCGTTGTATTGCACATTAAAATTTCGCTTCGGATAGCGATCAAGATTGTATTCGCTGGGAATTGCGATGCTCAACTTGCCCAACTGCAATTTGATGATGTCGTCGACACCCATGGGTTGGTCAGGGCCATAAATGCGGCTCGCAACGGAGAGTTCGGCGACCGCAAAGCGCGGTCGCAGGACAAATTGGAGCACCCGCAGGTCGGTCACCGTAGGATCGAGTTCCTCGATTTGGGCGCACAGGCCCGAGGCAAGCCATCGCCCACATGCGGTTTTGACAACCAGCGTGGCGCGCTCGCCAATCAAAGAGCTGGTATCGACATCGCTCGATGTCGTGGCGTAAATCACGTAGCTAAACGGCAAGGAAATACACTCTGTGCCCTCGAACCCTTGGACGTTGAGCTCAATGCTGCGCTTGCTGCGAATGTTTAGGTCAATGCTGAGATTGGATTTGTTGGACATCGGCGCACCAAATCAACTGCGGCAGAGCTAACAACGTTTGTCACGGTGCCGCGGATAAGGAGCAAGCACCTAGCGTAAACGATATTTCGCGTTCCGACCCGTTTTACGACGACAGCAAACGCCGACAGCAGAGGCAGACCCGGGATGATCGAGGCGCGAGGCGAACTCGCCGATAGGCTCGATACGGTCGCGTCGGTGCCCGAAGGAGCCCGCCGTTCCACTGGCGAAATGGTAGGCGACCAGCCAGCCCAACGTCAGTTTCTCGTTGCCGTGAATGTTGCCATGAATAGAAAATTGCAAATAGCTGGCGCCGCATGGTGCACGCCCCAACCGTGCATCTGGCGCCCTTGATTGTGAAGAGTTCATCGCCTCTCCAATGCTCCGAGTGCAAGACGCATCTTGCGATGAGCCTTGTCCCTCAGCAAGGGACCGACAGCCGGGTGGTGATGCATTTCGAATTGGCTGAGGCACTAGCATTGGCCACCTCTGTTGCGCCATTGTTGTGAGCCCAATCGACTGGCCCATGCACCTGTTGCGTGTGGTCTCAGGTACGCTAGGGATATGTCGGGTTTCCTTCTCGAAACGACGCGCGTGGGTTCAAGGGAAAGCGCTCGTCATTCGTCCAGCGGTTCGTGTACTCTGCGCATCGGTGTTTCTGCATCTCAATAGCAACAGTTGTGCCAATGGCATTTCCTCTTTGAGCTGCTGATCAGGTTTTGAAAAGCTGCGGTTTGCCAGTTAGTGTTCTCAAGCTGACAGAGGCGGCGCGACTGTCAGATACCCCACAAGGCGTCAAGCTGGCCCGAACCCTGAGGTCCTTTTGCCGGATCACATGATTTGTCGATCGAGAAGGATCGATACTTTTAAATGGCCGACATCCAGATGGACGGCCCGAGATGATCGGCGAACGAAGTACGGCGCTGGAAGATAAGTCTTCGACGGGTGCTGAGATACCAGATTGGAAATCGCACTTCGGGTCTAAGAATTGCCCGGCAGAAGGGTCTGTCGATAATTTGTAACCGAACAGACGGTGCAGGCTGATCTGTTTCACTTCCCGGCATCGCGCTCGGATTGGATATCTTCTCCTAGCCTAAGCATCTCAGAAAGGCGCGAGCGCCTTACGCTCGCAAGAGGGGAGCGTTATGATCAGTTCAGGCGCGGCCGAAGATTGCGGCTTCTATCTTCGAACCGCTTTGGATGCAAGGCCGAGATAACTCCGGAGCTACCGAGGGCGCGGACATTACGACGCGAGAGGACGGCCACGGACTCCAAGCCGCAGAGCGTGGGCGGCAGATGAGCCGCCCGCGTGAGCTTCTCGTCTCTCAGGCTTGACTGCCGCCGATCGATTCGCTGTTGCTCCCATGAAATTGCTTTCTATGAGAGAACGGGAGAACGAGTATCAAGGAGCCAAGATGATTGTGGTCGTCAGAGTTCTCGTGGTCATCGCGGCATATATGGCGCTGCCTAACGAGCAAGTATGGGCTGCGGGAAGATTGATCGCGAAGAAGCGACGGTAAATCGCGCTGCTTCTCAATTTTAAGGCATCGGGCCCAACCGAACTCACGTAACATCGCCCATCGGATCGAGCGAGCATGCCTCGACGCTGCAATTGCATCTTTCGCCGGAGGTTCGCGTGAGTGACAGCAGCACCGGCTCCAGTCAGTGGCCGCGCCCCTATCGGGTGGATACACAGCTTTATGACTATTTCTGGAACTGGCTTGCGGCGAAGCTTCCGCGCCGCCGCTCCTACGGTGCCGCGGTTGCTGCAGGCGATGTATATGACTTCCTTGCATGGATCCGCGAGACCAACAGACCCCCAATGGCCAACCGGATTGCACAGTCGTCGTTAGACGCCGACGTGCAAGCCTATGCAGCTGAGTATATAGGGCGCGATCTACCGCTGATTGGTGGGTTTCGTGACCGCTTGCTGAACTTGCGAGATATGCTTCGGGACCTTCAATTTGAGAACTGGGCTCGTCAAAGGCATTTGATGTTTGAGGGCTTTGAAGGAGCCAGGCCGTCGTTATCGGGCAGCAGTAGCAGCCATACCACCAATAGCGGTAGCACCCATACCACAGACAGTAGCGTCTCCAATCGGGGACCCGGCGCTTATGACGTGGACTTGCGCCTCTATGAGGAGTTTTGGAATTGGCTTACTGAGAAGCTCCCGAGCAGCCGCTCCCGCGGCGCCAATCATGCCGCAGACGATATGAGCGATTTCCTCGAGTGGATCCGCGAAACCAACAGACCCCCAATGGCTGATCGGATTGCGCTGCCGTCGCTGGATACGGACATACAAGCCTATGTACGCGACTATATAGGGCGCGACGCACCCACGATTGGCGGATTTCGCAACCGTCTGCTCAATTTGCGAGATATGCTTCGGGATTTCCACCGCGCCCAGTTCGAGAACTGGGCACATGCGAGGGGGGCGATGTTTCAAGCCTTCGAAATTGCCGGGCCATCGTCAGCACCAGTGGCACCCACAATGCCTTCGGATGGACCGATGCTTGCAGCCGGCGCAGAGGCTAACTCGGCACGGCGTGACTTCGGAGCTTATGTCCTCCCCGGTTGGAGGGGCGGCGTTGCCCCGGACCCGCTGATCGCCGAATTGCGAGAAAGCGGCCTCCTTCCAGCGTCGTTGCGGCCACAAAGTGTGCTGATCAACGGTATGCGCTATGCTGCGGTATTGTGGCCAGGCCGGGCACCCGTGACCCCAAATAATCCGCAAGGCGAAAATTTTATTCTCACGCCTGGATACAGCGAATTGGGGCTGCCGCCTCACCCTCGAGTTGACCCGATAAACCAAATCGGGCCATTGCCCGATATCGGAGAGAGGGTCGGGCGTGACTGGATCCACGGCCCGCGCGTGGCCGACCGCTTCCTGACCAGCGTACTGAGAGAGTTCGGACTTCTGCCGACCCATCAGGTCCCAATGACGCTGTTCCACATCCACCGCGAGCGATACACAGCCGAATCAGGACCAGACGGCCGCATCCTTGTCATCCATCGCCCCTAAGCTTGCTAAGGCAACCGCGATTGCTAACCGCACCATCGATAGAACCAGCGCGGGCGGGCAAGACGCTGGACGAACTCACCGACGGTGTCGATCCGGTCACGGCGGTTGAGGGCAAGGCCCGAAGCGAGCACCCGCCACTGCGCCGACGAAATAGTCGGCGGCGGCGCCGGTGTGAGATTTGCGTTAAGTGCCTCGTCGGCTGGCCGCTCGGCATACGGGTGGTTGCCGGTCAGGGTCAGATAGGCGACCACCGCGAGAGAATAGACATCGTCGCTTTCTGCCCGTGACTTACCCATCAGCATCTCTGGCGACGCATAAGCCGGCGTCAATAGTCCAATGTCGTCGAGCAGAGCGGTGGCCCTGTCGCCTTGCGGCGGAAGGTCAAGCATGAGGGCTGTCCCAAAGTCCACAATTTTGATCTCGCCGGTCGAGGTCATGTATATGTTTCCCGGTTTGAGGTCACCATGGACGATCCCTAGACTATGCATGTGAACGAGGCCCTGCCCGGCGGCGCGTACGATCTGAAGGGACACGGAGGGCGAAAGCGCCCGTCCCTGACGATCCGCCAGGACCTGCGCCAGCGAGCGGCCCTTTAAGAACTCCATGACCAGGTAATGGTACTTGCCATCGTAGTCGGAATCGTAGATCCGCACCAAATTCCGGTGTACGCAATCGCGCAAAAGACGCGCCTCGCGGTGCAATAACTCGACTAATTTCTGGCGCATCTTCGCATGTGGTTGGATGACCTTCACTGCGACTTCTGGATTTTGCTCACGCGCCCACAGGCCGATCCGATCAATCGCACGATAGACGGTGCTGGTGCCGCCCTCGCTAATAATCTCTGCCAGGTCGAAGCGGCCGCCGAGCACGTATCCCAAGGGAGCCTCACTCACAGCACAGCCTCAAGTAGGCATTCTATGATCGCATTCATGTCGCTGGTCGCATGTTGCGCAAAAGCGCAAGGAAGGCCCCTGCCCGTCGGAACGTCCGACCGCCAATAATCCGTTGGACTCATGATACGGTGTTGCCGTTACGATCTAATCGGGGTCTGCCTGGAACGTGTCGCGTCGCTTACTCATCGCCACCAGGGGCGGCTACCAGCGTTGCGGCCGACCCCACCGCTCGCGCCAAGGTGCCGTCAGCGGCAAGTGCCCTCCTCCTCCCTAAAAGCCAAGAAGAACTCTCACGGCGCTCCTATCATAGGTGATCCGGACATCGGAACGAACGAAGGACACCCGAGCTGAACGGATTGCTTACACTTTCTGCCCGCAGTTCATAGGTCACGTCGGGCCGGTCAGGTCGACCGATCGTGATCGTGAAACGGTCGGGAGCGCCACGCGAGGTGGGCCGCGAAGCATCGATGAGACGGAACAGAGCCCAAGGGCCTGAGCGCTCAATCCTCTCCTCGGTTCCGTCCAGGGAAACAAGGGCGACGGAAGCCATGCTTGCATCGGTTCGACTCGGCCATTCAAGGTCGTAGGCTCGGGGCGCCTCGTGACGATAGACGATCTCCTTGCCATCCATGACAAAAGTCGCGCGCAGAAGTTTAGAGGCGAGATAGGCCGGTCTGATGCTGAACTTCACGGCTGGAGTGGAGCCCGAGCCGCTAAAAAAGGACTTGCGAATCTCTCGCGCGCGTTGAAATTGAGTCAGGGCATCGGCATGGATCGGCGCCGCCGCGCCGTCGATAGTTGCCGGCCCAAGGCCGGTTCTGACCTCGGTGACGAATGGCGACAGGTACTTCTGAAAAAAATCATCGAGAATGCCGCCGGGGCGAAAGAGATCGCTGAAGTCCTTTAAAGTTACGTCCTCGGTCGCGGTCGCAAACAATGGATAACGCTGGTAGATGCCAGCTTGGCAGATCGGCGCCACCTCCCGTGTCCAAACGGCATTGACATGACCGTGTGCCTGTCGAAGCAAGACGCTCCATGTCGAGAGCGCGATGTCGTTCATGATGGTACGGACCAGTTCGGGCCGTAGCGCCGAGTCAGCGCGCAAGGCGCCAAAGGCATCGTTGCTCGGATCCCTGACGCGTCGCTGAAAGAGCTGAAATGCAGCCTGGCCGGGATCGGGCGAGGTCGCGATATTGGCCATCGTTGCATACAGGCCGCCGAAAAGATCGCGGATGTGGTCCATGCTGGCCGCCTGTCCGGAGGCTCCGCCTATGCCCAGTTGAACCAGAGGCCGGAAGGCTTCGGTGATCCGTGTTCCCGGCCAGGGGGCGTCGCCGAATGCCGCCGAGAATACGGCGGCCGCTGTCTCCCTGGCCTTGACCGCGGTCTGCTCTCCGGGCGGCGGCAGGTTCGTATTGTCGCGTACGAGGGAAATGATCTGCTGCAGTGCGCTTTCCGGGCCGGCCAGCCCGCGCAGGATCGCCGAGGCACGCTGCATATCGTCGAATTTGACGACGCGAACGCTGCTCAGCGCGCTTGTCCAAATGCGAATGTAATCGGCAACATAGCGATCGACGACCTTGCGCACGAGCTGTTGTGTGTCCGCCACATCGAACGAGCTGCCAGCAAGCACCCAGTCGCCGCTTTGCTCGTCCTGGACGATGAGTGGAAGGTGCGGCAGCAGGAAATCGATCAAACCATCCCGTGTGAAGATGCCCGGGATGATCGCAGTGCCGCCCGAAGAAGGGAGCTCCTGCTGGCCAATTGTGGGGAAAACAGCCTGGGGCTTTATCTCCAGCTGGCCGGCTCCCAGCAGACTAACGAGGTCGATTGGCCGGAGCTGCGTGTTCTCAGCGGCTTCGCGCAAAAGCCGGGCGTAGACCTGCTCGACGAGAGGACGTTCCATCAGCCGCAAGCCTACCGCAATCACGAACTTCCGGTCGCTCGTGATGGGTCTCGGCAGCAACTCAATAAGACGTGAAAAATGCTCCTGCAGTTCGCCAGCTGATGTCGTCTCGAGCGCAAACGTAAGCGCCACTTCACTTCGCATAGCCTGTTCGATTTTGCCGCGATCGAAATGCCTCGGATCGCCCAGCATCAAATAGATGCGGAACATTTCCTTGGCCTGGTCCAGCAGAGTATCGTTGCCCGACCGCAATACCGTATCAATCCGAACGGCAAGCCTTCCAGCAAAAACCGGCAGCAGGCGGTCGACCAGAATCTGGTCATAGGTTCGTTGCGCAGCCGGCGCGAGCACCGGGGTCGCCGAAATCCCGAGGCCACCGAGCCATGCAACCCAAGTGTTCTCGCCGGCTGCCAGACGCAGCCGGCGCGCGGCGTTGAGGGTCGGCAGGAGCCTAGTCAGATCCAGCGGCTCGCGTGGTTCGTTCAGGCGCGCTTGCATTGTCTGTGCGGCCATTTTGGTTTCAGCGATGCGTGCTTCGCTGCGGGCGAAGGCGCCATACCACTGCGTCAGTGCGGCGACCGCCAGTATGACTGCCACGAGATAGCCGCCACAGTGCACCATCGCGAGCTTACGTTCGAGTTTGAGATTGCGGCCGACCAGTCCCTGCTCAGCGAAGATCACGTCGGTCAGCAACTTCTTGATGAAGAATGTTTTTCCTGGTCCGATGGACGGCGTGGGTGGGCTTGCGTGCAGACCGAAATTCCTCCTGATCGCACCGCTCATCCTCTCGATCGGCCCTCCTTCCTGGGCAGCGCTAGTCAAGTAGACCCCGCGCAGCATCGGTTGCACTTCGAATCGGCTCGGCCGGAAGACCTCGCTAACGAAGGCGCTGACCGCGGTCCCGATGCTCCACAATTCTTTCGGGAACATATACATCATTGCACGACGGTCATGATTGCGTTCGTCATGCATGCGGAACGCCAAGTTGCCCTCGAGCCGCTCGGCAAGTTGCTGAATCTCGAGGGTTACGGCGCCGTCGATCTGATCGCCTGGTCCCTCTAGAGGAAAGGTCCTGCCCCAGACCTGGGCACGACCATCAAGGTCGAGATCGTCGAAATACTCGGTGAAGCCAACTACCAGATCGCATTTGGTTACCAGAACATAGACCGGAATACGCATACTAAAGGTCTTGGCGAGCTCCTGTATCCGCGAACGAATCGACTGGACGAGCCTGCGCCGGTTGTCATCGCCCGATAAGAGATCGCGCAGGCTGATCGCAACCAAGATCCCGTTGATCGGTCGCCGGCGCCGATGCACGGTAAGAAGATCGAGAAAGCCATGCCAGGCCGCGCGATCGACCTCGGCATCCGTATCCTGTGTCGTATAACGGCTTGCCGTGTCGATAAACACTGCCTCTTCGGTAAACCACCAGTCGCAGTTTCGCGTGCCGCCGACACCGGCCACCGGATCGACGCCGAGCCGTTCGGCCAACGGAAACTCGAGCCCCGAGTTGCGCAGGATCGTTGTCTTTCCGGCCCCTGATGGTCCAATGATGATGTACCAGGGCAACTCGAACAGATAGCTCGGTCCGCGCTTGCCGGCGAACACCGTATCGCGCAGGACCTTCAGCGCGCCCTCGAAGCGTCCTCGGATGAGATCGATCTCCTCCTCGCCACGATTTTTGGAGGTCGTGACGAGGCCCTCGCTCGCCATCAATGACTTGATAACACGTCGGTTAGCACGGCGCGCCAGCCAGTAACGGACAAGGATGGTGACGACGACCGTCAGGGAGAGGCAGCCGATTGTGGCCGCGCGAACCGTCATCGAAACCAGCGGATGCTGATCGAACAGGTCAAGGTGGGGGCCGCCGAACCAGATCAACGCGTCGACCAGCAACAAGGTGACCAGCGTGATGATGCCTCGAACCGAAAAGAGGGCCGCGAATCGAGCGCCAAACACCTGCACCTCCCTTTTATCGTGGTCCAGACTGGCCGATCATGACGAGCAGTTGCTCAACGGGCGCGAGTTCGTCCGATAGGCGCCAATGAAAGACACCATAGCCGATCAGCCCAATGACGGCCGCAGCGGCGAAGATGATCCATAACGGTACGTAGCGACGCATCCGTGTACGTACTTTAACGCCGCGCCATCGGATCGATAGTTCGGCCGGTGGTTCGCTCGTATAGTCCCGCAACAGACGCCGAACGTCGGAACGCAGGTCTTCAAGCCGCTCGCGGCCTCCTTCCACCACGCGATATTTGCCCTCAAACCCCATCAACAAGCAGATGTTGATGAGCTTGAGCAAGGCGAGGTATTTAGCCGGCTTTGCCTGCACGCGTTCGAGTATCTGGAAAACCCTCTCGCCACCCCACGTCTCGTTATGGAACTGGTTAAGCAGGCTGTTGTCACTCCAGGCGCTCTCACTGCCCCAGCGCGTGGTCATCACCGCTTCGTCCAGCAACGCGCATATCACGTAACGGGCGGCTGTGACATCGCTGCCGCTCGCCTGATCTTTGGCCGCACGCACCTCGAAGCGGTGGATTTCCTCGACCATCTCACGTCGCAGCACGCTGATATCGGCGTTGTTGACGACGCGAAGCTGTGCGACGACCAAAAGGATCGGCGTCGCGGCCGCGACCAAGGCGTCCTCCATTGCCTTTGGCTCGAACAGGCCTTGCATGACCATCTCGGCATGGTTAGCTGGCCACACCTCGTCGGATTCAGATACAGGCGACGGCAGAGCGCCCGTCGGAAAGGTGATCTTCGGCGCAACGCAAGCGGAGGATTGCCCGACTTGAGTGTTACGGGTCGGACCGACTGGCCTGCGTCCGATGACTGTCGGTTCATCCATGTGTTTCGGGCCCGTCACGTACGTTGCCCACGGATGGCCCAGAACTCGAGATGGAGATCCGAGTAGTCACCGCTGACGTGGAACGCAAAGGCCGCCGAGCGCGGCAGGATCCGCCACAGCTCCACCGACTGGTCCAGCTCGAAATAGACGGCATTCTGGATGTAGGGCAACTCGCGCGGCGCCACGGCGAGCGCGTGAATCGGAACACCCGGGAGCTGAAGATTGACGAGATTGCGAATCTGCTCGACCGAGCCGACCTTCATCTGCGCCGGAAGCTGGTTGCGCAACGCCTCGCCCGGTACGCTTGCCACGGCGATGAGAACGAACCGAGAGTTCTGGAACAAGGTGCGATCGGTGATCAGGCCGGTTAGAATGCCGTAGCCTCGGTCCTGCAACGGAAGCGATATTGCGGCGCTTTCGATCACAACAGCCAGCAGCCCACGCAGAATATCAGCCAACGGCGTGAAGCAGCTTTCGAGGTCCTCATGCCGATAGGAAGGCACCTCTTGCGGCTTCCGGCGGTCGCCAACGAAGCTCGATAGCTGTCCGGTAAGGCTCAGCAATGCGCGGAAGAGGGTTTCAGGATGATGCCCACGTGTTGCTGCGAAGTGGTCGAATACGGCTTCTGCGCCATTAACGATCGATAAAGTGACAAGATCAATCAGTCCGGCTCCGTCCGCCGTCGCGCGCGAGGGATCCGCGCGCGCAGCAAGCGCCTCTGCGCGTGTCCGCAGCAGCGACCTGACCTCGTTCAACAGCGCGACCAGCGACTTGGCTGCGTGGATGTCGATGGCAGGCGGAACGTAGGTGTCGGATAACGTAATCGCGCGAGCCGGATCGATATCACGGATGCGACAGATAGGCAGCGCGATCAGATCACCCTGCTCCTCGCCGTCAAAGATAAGATGTGTTGATAGCGACGCAACCTTGATATCGACCGGAGCCTTTTCAGGCGCGCTCGCTTTGCGGATCTGCAAGACTTCCTGATCGTAGCGGTGCGCGAGTGCATTCCCGGAACAGACGTCGCTGCCGGCCTGCCGGCGCGTACCCACCGCGATCTTGACCAGCAGATCTTTCGCAGCCGGTGGAGGGATTCGTCCGG
This sequence comes from Bradyrhizobium sp. ISRA442, assembly GCF_038085055.1. Taxonomy (NCBI): domain Bacteria; kingdom Pseudomonadati; phylum Pseudomonadota; class Alphaproteobacteria; order Hyphomicrobiales; family Nitrobacteraceae; genus Bradyrhizobium; species Bradyrhizobium sp. ISRA442. Next base: position 142,450 of record NZ_JALGCN010000010.1, on the reverse strand, counting down.
TCGGAAGGCGGACATGCTCCGGCGCATGAAGGGCCGTGCCGTCGGGCATAATGGCTTCAAGTTCGGTAAGTGCGACTTGGCCAAGCGCCAGAAGATTACGATCAAAGGCAATTTTTCGAATGCCCCAGCCGTAGCCGAGCAGACCAGCAACGCGGTTTTCGACTAGTTGTTCGACCCAGCGGTCATATTGCTGAAAGTGCTGCGGCCGCACCAACATGCCTTCGGACCAGATCGGTTTGCTTGTCGCAGACACCAGTTCAGTCGCCTCTTCGCTGACTTTCCAAAAGGTGCATGTGCCCCCGGCGGCTGCTAGTGGTCACGACGAACCGGTCATAGGATTTTCCACCAGTTTCGGCTGGCTTCGTGCTCAATGCTGACAGCTTCAGCAGTCAATTTTACCGAGATTCTGTTGTCACGATCGGGCTTGATTTCGGCAGTTGAGCGCCATTGGGCATCGTTGCCCGTGCGGAAGCCCGCGATCACGCCGATATTTCGGGTCTCGATCGGCGTATCGCGCTCGAAGTCCATCTTATCGCCAGGCGCCAGCTCGACTTCGCGCTTGGCCACCAGATCCGGCCCAAGTCGTTTGGTGTCATCGTCGAACAGCTCGAAAAACTGCGCCTGGGTGAAGGTGGTCGTCGACTTCAGTTCATAAATGCGGACGACGACCGGCGACGGCTTGCCGTGCGCGTTCGGATTGACGAATTCATCGGCCTCGATCACGAACTTTATCGGCGTCGTCTTGGCGGTCTTGTCAGTCGAACAATTGGTGGCTGCAGCGGCCATCAGCAACGCACCGCCAACCACGGACAACCGATGGGCTGTATTCGGCGGCGCCATTAGGCCGTCTTCCCTTCATTGCGGCCAGATTCTGAGCGTCGCGTTTCGTAGCTTCGAGCAAACTCTTCTGCGACAAAGGAGCGAGCGGTTCGATCAATGTCATTGACCATCGATGCGTGCAGTTCCACAAATCTGTCCCACAACTTGGCCTTATTGATGCGAGCGCCGAAAAGCCCGCTGATTGCACCGTCGCTCTCGATACGCTGGGGGCTCATGTGCGTGAGCACATTGCTGACCGCGCCTCTCATTGCCGCCATTGCCGCGACCTCATGGGCCTTGATGTCATCGAAGCCTGCGCGCACCGACCGGGAGAGCAACCGGAATCCGTGATCCTTTGCGAGCGCCTCGCGGAGGACGTGACTGCTGTTGGTGAACTGTACTGCGTTGTCATTCCCGGCGCGTGTCTGCGTGGGCCTGATTTGGCACTCATTCTTGAGCATAGCCCACGCCGCCAGTATCGAATGCAGCCCGTTCGTCATCTCGGCGACCGCATGGCCGAGTTCGGCAAAAAACTCTCGACGCTGTGCTGGCGGCACAAGATCCGGATTGAAACCAAGCGCATCCCAGAACGCCTGCAATTCGTCTGTGTCGGAAGGAGGGTTCGTAGGCAACAGCGGAGCACCGCTCCTTGTCGAGCTTCTTGTCTCAGGAGTGCCGACCACGCGCGGCGGAGCAGTTTCCTTTAGTCTCAGCAGCAGCCGATCGAGCTCCCGCTCATCGGGCGGCGGCGTCCTTGAACCAGAATTCGGCAATTTCCCGAAGTGATTCGTCGGAGAAGAGGCGGTCGGCTTAGGCGCGATCCGGAGCTCGTTCCGCTCATTGAGGCGCGCTTTTGTTCGCTGCGATGACACCGACGGCGTGCAGCACGAGACCGGCCCCGGCAATAGATCGCCAAGATCGAGATCCTCAGGGATGATTGGCGCAGGGTGGCCATTCGGCAGTACATTCCTGCCATTGAAAGGGGCAGAGGGCAGCGGTTGGGATGGCTTGACAAATGGCGTGTCGACCGATGACAACAGAATTGATCCGACATTTCCCGATTGCGCGTGCGAGGATGGCCTCTGGGTCGTGGTAGCGCTCGACGGTCGCCGAGGAAGATCCGCCAGTGTCGGATCCACAGCCTCGATGTCGCTGCTGAGCGGCTTGCCTCCAGGCAAGGATGGCGGATGAGGTGCCTGCGGCTCGCATTGTGCCGCTGAATAGAAGATCTGGCGCGGGCCGGTCACTCTTGAGGGTTCGGGCGGAAGATACGCATCGTTTACCGACGGTCCGGCAGTCGGAACGGCTGCAGTTGCGGACTTTTGGGTGAATGCAGGAGACGGCAACGTCGGCGTTGTACGGCCGACACGCACCGCTTTCGACCCCGTCAAGCCTAGCAGTTGACGTTCCTCGACAGGATCGTCCTCGATCATTACCGAGAGGATGTAATGCGCCAAGTATAGCGTATCGCCATCAGCTAGCGGCGTGGTATTGCCGCGTCCCAGCGGTGCGTCCACCGTGTTGATGTACACACCATTGGTGCTTGTATCGGTAATCGTGAAACCGATGCCATTGAATGCGATCAACGCGTGGTGTCCTGACAGCGTGTTGGTTGGATCTGGAAGCCGCCAGTAGCAACCGCGCCCGCGACCGATGGAGCCCCCTTCCGGTCCAAACGCCTGCCTTGCGTTGCGGCCCAAGGGCTCGGCGTTCTCCCCGAGGACTCCGAGTGTGAGATGCATCCTGCACCTTCAGGCTTGCTCGCCGGCGCACGTGGTCATCCGAGACCCCCCATTGGAATTGCCGTGGCGGCAGCATGCTTTCTACTGACCAGCATTGTTGCTGGGCCGATCGATTGTCTCATGCGCCGGTTGCGCAAGGCGAAAAGGAAGGTCTCTTCGTGCGCTTAGCTGCACCGGACGTCGCGCGGGGCTTTCTCTCTCAGAAACAAGGCATGCGAACGCAAGCAAAGAAGCGCGGTAGTCTTACGCATCTACGTGCACTCCGCCAATTAATGTTGCCAGATTTCGGTAGCAACGGTCGTGCCAATGGCGCCCCAATCTAAGCCACTGATTGGACGTAAGATTCTTTGGTCCGGCGAATGACGCCGCTGTTCTCAAACTGACAGAGGCTCGTGCAGCCGTCAGACACCGGACAAGGTGACCCCCTCAGGCAACTTTTTTGACTACAACCGGCCCAATGTCATCTCGCTATCCTTGACCAAACGGACAGCGGCAGCTTGTCGAGCCAATATGGCGTCGACTTGGGACCCCGGAGATGCGTCGCTGCTTACGGCAGGCAGTGTATTCGACGACCCGGCAGTGCTTGCGTCTTGAAACGAGCGGGCAGAAGTCCGTTATCCCGGCAAGTTATTGCGGACGCGATGCCGCACCGAATTCTACCCCGGACCTCGCATATTGGAGTTCGATATTGACGGCATCGACATAGGCGACTTTTTTTACCGCGGGCAGATTTAGTTTGTTGCTATCCAGAAAGAATGCAGATGCGGTGCGAGTGTAGAGCCCGGTCGGCTTCTGCTTCACGAGGTTCGCATTCTCGTCCTCTTTCACGGCGAGGCAAAGCCGCTTTAGGACGGCAAGGTCTAGGCGTCGCGGAGTGCACGACGCCGCGATATAGGGAACGGCGCCGAACGCAGAAAAGTGGCGCGGAGGGCTGAAAAGATCGCGCGCACGTGTTGAGCGAGGCCTTGGCTGTCTCGCCGGGCGTCACGGCCAAGCAACCAAGCCATCACACGCACAGCAACCGGCTTGCCGACAATCCTATGCGATGAAGGGAGGCAAAAGCAGCGCGCTTTCACGCCATGCCCGGCCAACCACTCGCGCCCTCGGCGGCGGCTTCTGGCCTTACATGTCGCCGATCGGATACGAAAGCAGGAGGAGGTGTCTTCGCTCGGGCGTTCGCAGTCGGAAGGCCTTGCGGTCCAGAAGGGGGATTTCACAGCCAGTCGCGATTCTTGACAAAAAGGTCGTCGAACAAGAGACCATCGAAGTAGATCACTCCACGCGCTGGATAAGACGGATCATTGTAGCACAACATGTCTTCTATCAGACCAGTCAGCACTATTATATGCCCGTCCCATGGTGGTTCGTTCCCAGAGATTGACGGCAGACGCAGCGCAGCCCAGATTGGCCCTCGTGCGATCAACGTTTCTTCAATAAAATCACGCGTTAATCCGTCATCTGGCTGCTTGAGCCTCTCTAATCCTTCGGTGCGCGCCAACCAGTCAAACTGGTAGCCGTTGATGCCTATGTCGGCCCGCCAAACAGAAGGTAGACCCAACCGAGGGCCTGGGCGAAAGTAGTACGACAGCATACAAGCGCAAGCATACCAACAATTGTGGTTCCCATGCGGTCGTACATTTCCGGCATAGTCTCGTCGCATGTTTAATTGGCCGTCATAGCCATGTTGTTGGCCGACAAGCGGGACATCCAGCTTTACGTTTAGCACCCTACTGCTCCCCCAATTTTACCAGCGAGCTGGGCAAATAGCGTGCCGAACGGCATTAGCGCCAACCGCCGGTGGCCATGCCTACTCACATACTTGGCGCGAACGAGATGGCTCTCATGTGCCCGGCGGGCGCGCACCGGCTCGTGGCTCGGATCGATGCGCAACATGATCTTCGCGACCTCGCGCCAGTCCGCGCTCTCTGCATCCGCATCCAAGGGGCGCATGCAAGTGACGGCGTGCTACCGGTCGTAAGGACTCGACTCGGTGCACTGGCATAGCAGTCTCTCGGTCATGGAAGCCATTGGACCGCAGCCAGCACGCTATGGCAACGTCTAGCCACGTTGACTGCGACTCCGGCCCGTGATCCGTGACGGCGATGATGGTCCAGTATCCCGTCATCGCGAGTGATCTTCACCCGAACAACTCGAAAACGTTCACAATAGAACAAGGCTTCCGGTTCCATTGGGCGGGTCGATCCATGTCGTCCAGCCTAATTCTCCTTCGCCCAGAGTCCATTCTGGCGTCTGCCCGAGCGCTAATTCTAGCTGGAGATCCCATGCCAAGGGCTCGCGCAGAATAACGTTGACGAGACGGCAAACGATGGCATGGCTCTCGCAACCAGGCAGCAGCGACCGAAACTGCTGCTGGTTGAGCGGGCCGAGGCAAAGCCGGAATTTGCCTACGATGTCCGGCATGGTTTCACCGGCAAGGGTATCGACACCGAGCTCAAGACCAGCCCGGCCAAGGTGCCACTGCGCCTGCCGTGGAATGTCGATCTCGCGCCAGATGAATTCCTCGACCCGCGCTGAAATGTTCAGATGGCTGGAAATCAAGCCGGCCACAAGCTTGGCGGACCGGCTGCACAACGCAAGGACGCCGGCATGCGGCAGCAGCCGCGCCCGCCATTCCCGTTCGTCTGCGGTGCCTTCCCGGGGCACGAGTCCAAAGAGCGTGCCAATCAGCACCGAGATCGCGTCGGTTGCGCCCTCCTCGAACCGCAAATGGTGACGGTAATACCGCCAGATCCGCAACAGCAGGCTGATCAGACGGTGATTGAAAAAATCAAAAAAATCGCGGAGCGATCCCATGCGCTCTGCATGCATGACCCGTTCGGCGTAGAAGGGCGGCAGCGGCGAGGAGGGACCATGCAGCCCGAGGAAATTGACGTTGACCTCCACGCGCTCGGTGCCGGCCTTGACCTGTCTGACTTCCGCAATCTCTTCGGCAGGAAAGCCAAGCGTCGGCGCCGCGCGGAAGCGCACTGCCTCCCGCGCGGGATCATCGGTGGAGCCGATCGGGGGAGCGGCGCTGAAGCGCCGCTCGAGATGCGCAACGAGCGAGAAGAACCCGAATGCCGAAAGCTCATCGCGTTCGTCGGGCGCGGTCAGAGTGCCGTGATCGATCCGCTTCTCGCTGGCCATAGGTAGTGTGCGTTGCTTTCCGTGCCACGAACCGAAAACCGGTGCAGCATATTGATGCCGGCAAACGTCGCGAAAAAGGCGTCGAGTACCGCTCCCAACAGGAACAATTCGCTCTCGCCACCGATCTTGCTGTCGATCACGGCTAGTTCGATATTTCGCATTCGGACCGGAGCGCCGCGCACCACGTGATCGGTGTCCGTGGTCGCGAACTGATCTAGGCCTTCGAGCAACAACTCCAGGCGGCGACGCGCCTGAACGTCATAGACTGCACGGAACTCGTAGCTGGCAAGCACGGTCCGCAACGTACCTATGTTGGCCACCACGCCGTAGTTGCGCGCCAGATTGGCCGTCAACCGCCGCAATAAGCCATCACTGACCGGTGGGGGCACCTCTGCAACGACCGCTGTGATATTGGAGAAGGTCACGGAGCGAGGCGTGTCAGAGGTCGGCAGATCCACGCTACCGACAGGCAACCGGTCGGCAATGGGTCCGTTCGAGCAGGTCAATTGCAGGGATGCGACGTCGATCGGCGGATGTTGGCCGATGTCGAGCCGGTCAACGAAAGTCACGTAGTGATCGACGCTCCGGCCGACCACCGCAGGCTGGATACGCTCGCGAAAGTAGGCGCGGTTGCGCTCGGCGCCCGGCAGATCGTGGCGCAACAGGTCGAATGGCTCGAACTCGATGCGTTCGGGACGGCCTTGCAAATAGCCGGTCACACCATCGACGGACCGGATCGAAAAGTTCGGCCCTCCCGAGGCAAGTACGCGGTATTCGGTCTTGGTCCGATTTAGCCGAATTGGCGAGGCCTCATGGCTGAAGACATTGATTGCCGGCGTGCAGTTCAAGCAAATCTGGCCTTTGCCGACGCGCAACCGGGCCGGGAACGGGCGCCGAAACTCGAAGGTGAGGCTGCACTCAGTCTCCGTGTGGGCTGCGAGCGGCTCGAGGCCAGACAATTCGACGTAGAGAAATTTCGAAGGATAACAGAGATACTCCTGAATGATCCGGAATCCTGAGAAGGCGTTGCGCGGCCAGGGCAAAACCGCCTCGTCATCACGGAAGCCGACTGGCGCGATCTGTGCTGAGCCGATTGCGGCCACCTGTCGATCGGCCACCGTAACAGTCCCCGCCGAGGCGTGACGGCACAGCCAAGCCAACAGGCAGCGCCCCACTTGCGGCTCCCGCTCGGTCGAGAAGAAGAGGCGAAGCCGACCATTCTTAAGACATGACAGGTTTTGCTGACCGGTTGCTTTGATACGCAGGATTAGCCGGGCCGCGCTCGTCCGGTTCTCCAGCTGAACGTCATTGATCTTCAGCGGCAGCACCTCGATTGCGTAGCAGGTGACGAACGTGCAGTTCGTTCCGTCGATCGGCCGCGAGCGAACGCTGGTCCCGGCCGGCAGGTTCAGGCTCGCGGCGCTCGCCGATGATTTCAAGGCAAAAGACAGGGTCGTGATGGGCGGCAGAGCTTGAAGATATTGCGGCCACACCATCCGCAACAGGCCGTGGACGAATTCGGGAAATTCGTCGTCGAGCTTTTGGCGCAGCCGCGCGACAAGGAAGGCGAATCCTTCGAGCAACCGCTCGACGTCGGGATCGGTGGCATCCTGCCCGAGAAATGGCGCAAGCTTCGGATTGGCCAACGCGAAGTCGGCGCCGAGCTCGCGCAAATAGGAGAGTTCGTCTTCGTAATAGGGATTAAGGGCCACCGCCGCCTCAGCCCCTTATCCGAACGTGCTTATCGCAGATCGCATCGAAGGAAATTGGCTCCATCTGGTCGTCATAATCGAGCGTCGCGTTGACGTGAAAGCTCAGCTGCAGCGGGTTGTCGGGATCGGCATGAAAGCGGATCGAAACATTCTTCAAGCGGGGCTCAAATGTCTCGATCTGCTGCTTGAGCGAACGGGCGAGCGAGCGTACTGCGTCGGCTCCCTGCCCGACCGTCTCGTTAAGGTCGGGCATGCCGAGGTCCGGCCGTGTTTCGCAGCAGCCCTGGCGTGAGTTTAGAACCCGACGTAGGTTGTCCAGAACGCTTGCCCGGAAGCGTTCGAATGACACCCGATGGGTCGCCGACCCGTCCTCCAAGCGCTCCATAAGGCTGCGGTCGAACATCGCCTGTCACCTTCAGTGCTTGTCGAGCCTACCCTTGAGCGTCAAAGCAAAGTCTGCACCCATGTACTTCAAATGTGGAACGACAGCGATGCCGACGCGATACCAGCCCGGCTCACCTTCGACGTCCTCGACGATGATCTCCGCCTTTCGCAAAGGCCGCCGCGAGCGCACCTCTGCCGACGGATTCTCTTGATCGGCGACATACTGATGAATCCAGTTGTTCAGCTCGCCTTGCAGCTCTTGGCTGCTCTTCCAGGAGCCGATGTTCTCGCGTTGCAGCACTTTGATGTAGTGGGCGAAACGATTGATGATGAACATATAGGGCAGCTGGCTGCCGAGCTTGTAGTTGAGCTCGGCCACCTTACCTTCCTGGCTGTTCCCGAAATATTTCGGTTTCTGCGCGGAATTGGCCGAGAAGAAAGCGGCATTGTCAGCTCCCTTGCGCATGGTCAGCGCGATGAAGCCCTGCTCGGCTAGTTCGAACTCGCGCCGGTCCGAGATGAGCACCTCAGTCGGGACCTTGGTCTGCAATTGTCCCATTGCCTCATAGGTATGCAGATTGAGATCCTCAACCGCGCCGCCAGACTGGGGGCCGATGATGTTCGGGCACCAGCGATACTTGGCGAAGCTTTCGGCTAAGCGCGTCGCAAAGGCAAAGGCAGCGTTGCCCCAGAGGTAGTTGTCGGTTTCGCCGTCCGAGGCCTCCTGGTAATTAAAGTCCTTCACGGGAACCGTCTCTGGACCATAGGGCAAGCGCAGCAGGAAGCGCGGCAGCGTCAGGCCGAAATAACGAGCGTCATCGCTTTCGCGGAACGAGTTCCACTTGGCATATTTTGGTCCCTCGAACACCGATTGCAGGTCCTTCAGACCCGCGATCTCCTCGTAACGTTCGACGCCGAACATGTCCGGTGCAGCAGAAGCTATGACTGGTGCATGCGACATGGCGGCCACCGCGCTCATGTACCGCATCAGCTTAACATCCTGGCTGCCACTGCCAAACTCGTAGGCCGATATCATGGCCGCGACGGGCTGGCCGCCGAACTGGCCATATTCTGCGGTGTAGACGTGCTTGTACAGGCCCGACTTGACGATCTCCGGGCTGTCCTCGAAGTCGGTGAGCAATTCGTCCTTGCTGACGCTAAGGATTTCTATCTTGATGTTCTGACGGAAATCGGTGCGGTCGACCATGAACTTAAGCCCGCGCCAAGCCGACTCGAGCCGTTGGAACTGGTCTGTGTGCAGCACGTCGTCGAGCTGAGTCGAGATTTTGCGATCGATCTCCGCGATCATCTGATCGACGAGCGCATTGTTGACCTGCTCGTCGGCCCGGTTCGGTTTGATGAGCTCGGCGACGAAAGCTGCGACGCCCCGGCGGGCGAGGTCGTAACCCTCGTCGCGCGGGGTCATCCTGGTTTGGACGAGGACCTGATCCAGCAACGAAAGGTCAGTGGTCGGGGTGGCGACTTCGGCCGGCTGCTGCGCACTTGTGTCGGTCATAGCGCTCGCCCCTCAAGGAATCTCGCTGATCTGCTCACTCGCTCTTGCCGGTGAGCTCGCTCAGGAGCCGCGGCCGCGCGCCGTGGTCTTCGAGCAGATTCTGGATGGCCTTGCGGAAACCCGGCACGTTGCCGAGCGGGCTCTTCAGAGCGATCAGGGCCGCGCGTAGTTCGGTCAAAGCGCGCAGTTCGGGGATTTGCTGCACGATACGCTCGGGTTCGAAGTCCTTGAGGCTCTGAAACTGCAGCGACACCGACAGCTTGCCAGCCTCAGGCTGATCGTCGAGCTTATTCTCGGCGGAGATATGAAGAGTCAGTTCCTGGCTTTTGACAACCTCGTTAAAATTGTCCTTGTCGATATTGACGAGCTCGCGCTGTTCAATCGGTCGGTCATCGGCCTGTCCGGTGAAGTCGCCCAGAACCAGCAATTTGAGCGGCAGCTCAACATCCTCCTTGAGGTTGCCGGCTGCCGGCCTGAAGCGGATATTGATGCGCTCCTTTGGAGCAACCGAGCTTTCCTGTGCCATATCAGCTCCTGTTTAAGACTCTGCCCTGATAAAGTCAGCTAGCGGCCAAGCTGGCTCTCCCGTGCGATATCGATGCCAGCGACCCTCTTTCGGATTTGCTCGAGCACGGCGCAACGGCGCGGCTCATCAATCAATTGCTGAGAGTCGGAATGAGTCATCGCGCGAAAGCGCAATTCGGCGACGTCGAGCGCAAGCCGAGGCTCCCAGCGTTCGAGATTGCGCTCGGCGATCACCTCTTCCATGTGCTCGAGCAGCGGGACGGCGGTCGTCACGAAGCCGGTTTCGATGCAGAAACGTGCTTGCGCAAGCTGGCCCACGAACCGCGCTCGTTCTCCGCTCGCGCCATCCAGCGCACGTGACAGCTTCTCGAGGGCAGCCTGAGGGTGCCCATCGCCAATCAGCTTATGTGCCTCAACAACCGCTTCGTCGGCAGGATCACGGCCCGGCGACACGTCCGCACCACCGACGGCGGCCCACGCGCGCGTTTCCTCATCCGCGAACGCCCGTCCGTCATTGAACTGAAACGTCAAGATCCGCGGATAGCGTGTGACCAGCAGGGCTAGGCTTGCGCGCACTGCCGCGGCCGCCGGCTCAAAGAGCGGCCCCATTTGCTCCAATGCTTTCGCAGCATGCCGGTGAACGTCGAGCCAGAACGGTGACATCCAGACGATCTCTTCGGCCAAATTCAAGACATCGGCGTGCTGACCGGCCGTTATTTTGGTTTCCAACGCTGCGATATTGTCCGCAGGCGCAAATATCGTTGTGCGGCCGCCCGTATCCGGCGGCAGGGCGTCAAAGCGCATCCAGGAGCCGACACGATTGAGCAGATAGACCGTCGGGTCTGTGGGGGACGTAACGCGCCGGGCGGCCGAAGCTAGACGCAGCATATCAGGCAAGCCGGCCCAGTCGCCATCGGCGCCAGCCGGTCGTGCCACCTCAACCGGCGGAGGGGATTCCGCCGGGGCGACGCCGGCCTCCTCGACAGCTCGGGCCGCCTCCGCCGCACGTTCCGGGGGCACGGCGCTTGCGCGCTTGGCTTTTTCGTAGTGCGGCCGCAGAGCCCTCAACAACTCGCCCAAAGAGGCTTGCTCATTGACCAGCTTGTCGCGCAGCTGGCGGTCGAGATCGTCAAGCGCCTCATAGGCGGCGAGCACTGCCGGATATTCAGTTTCGATCGGCACATTCTCGGCCACCTCCGGCCCAACGCGACCAACGAGCCAATCGATTGCTCCGACCCGCGCCCGTTCCCGCTTGATCGGCGGAAAGAGCCCCTCCCAATGCGCATCCACCGTGCCGCGCAAAATGCCTAGGCCGACCGCAAGGCCCTGGTATCCTCCGGTCCGGAACAGACCATAGGTGGCCCAACAGACAACCAAAAGGTCCTTTGACTGGTTCGACAGGATATGGAGCGACAGCGTGCTGACTTTGCTCCAATCAACCGCGGTCGGTCCGTCGGCGTCCATGCGCCGGACCTCGGTTTCGAGCTGTTCAAATTCGGCCGCACCACGGACATCGATGCCGGCGGGCACGGGGCCCGGCACAGGCGCGGCACCGTGCTGCGCACGCGCATCGATGTCGTCTCGAACCGCCGCCCAGTGATCAATCACCGTGATAAAACCATACGCGAACACGCATTGCGACGGATCGCGGAAAGTCAACGTCGTACCCGCCGCATACAATAAGCCGAGAGGCGACACCCTTGTAAGCCATCACTACCGTCCTTGCGCAAGCGCTACTGGATGACGTCCGCCTTCCGCCTTCACCTCCTTCAAGCCCTATGCCAATTGCAATGGCTTGATTAGTAAAAGCGATTTTCTCAATCGGCGTCACGGCCCCGACAGCATGTTGCAAACCCGACATCAGAGGTGGTGGCTGTCGGCTCAGTCATTGGCCCGAAGGAGCCTTTGGCTCAGGCAAACTGCGCCGCGCGCGCCCGCGTCGGGACACTTTGACAGAAGATGAGGCGAGGATTTTCAACTCGGTACGTCGATGGATCGTCGTTGGAACATCTCATGTCGTACACGACTTTGAGATCACAACAACATCGGCTTGCGCATCACCGACAGGAGGACCCGTAGACGGCGGCGCTGGCGGCTCCCACAAACCGTGCGATCTCGGATTGCCGTGCATCGGACGAACTCGTCATCAATGACATCGACCTACACATGATTGAGCTGTCACAGAATCAACTGCAAGATTGTACGCGCGGTCTTACGCGTTATTGGGTCGCTGGACGCAATAAAGCCATTGGCCAACCTCCGGGCTCTCATAAATTCACTTAATCCGGTCGGCGGCATCCTTTGAGCAATTTGAGACAATCAAGCGATCATACATATGTTTGGCAAGAACACTCCGATTTGGCGAGCCGGCGGCTGTCGCGTCCAACCCTGTCGCGGATGCTCGCCTATGCCCCGTCGGCAGATCGCACAACGGGCACCCGAGCAGTCGGCCCATTCCTTCAATTCACCCGAGCTTGAGGCGATAGCAAGGGGTTTGACCAGAAGTCGGGGTTGGGAGGGCTTCGCCGCCCGAAGAGCCTTCACCGAGCCGTGAGTTCCCAGATGATACGGATATGTCCTCCTTCGATCGATGGCCGGAAGACATGCATGTTTCTAACACGCAGCTTACTCTCATCGATCAAGTTCACGACGCGCCCAACATCTCCCTGATCGGAAAAGACGACATACATCAGGCCATTGGCAGTGAGCCAGTTATGAGCTCTCCCCAGAGCTGAGGCCATGGTGCTGTGATCTTCGTCAAAGCAGGAGCGCTCCAGGTCGTCGTTTGCCTTTCGGTTCCAGTACGGGGCGGCAAACAGAATAAGGTCGAACCTTTCTTGAGGCTGCAGCGCAGAATAAACGTCACTGAGGCGCACTTCTGCCTGATCGGCATAACCTAACCGCTCGATGTTCGTCTTTGTGGTAAGAACGGCTTGTGGATTAATGTCGAGAGCCACCAGGCGTTCTGCCCCAGCGCGGAGTGCCGCCAGGCCCAGCACGCCTGATCCGCATCCCAGATCCAATACTGTCGCTCCAGATTGGATGCGCCACTTCGATACCAAGGCATCGGGAGCGTGACTTAGGCGTGGCGATAGAACACCAGGCAAAATGTGCAAGAGCATACCGCATACCTCTACATCATGCGGGTGTTCGCACGACCGGAGATCAGCGATCATTGCGTCTACATCGGTCGTTTGGCGTCGCGCCGATATGGCTTTGGGGACTGTCATTTTAACTTTCCAATTCACTCGCGAGCGCGCTGCCTCATCGCCGTCCCATCCGATCAACGGATCGCCTGTTGAGCGAGTACGGTAGATGTCGCACGCTCGGTGCTCTGTACGGGGTCCGTTTTAAGGAAGTTGCGAGCAAGTTTGTCCCATCGTGTCTGAATGCGCTTCGCGCCGTCACTGACTCGTCGCCTCCAAAGCAACGGCCGTGCCATCAGCATTTAGAGCGCGCTCGGCTTCTGATGTTCCCTAGAGAACGGCTGCCGGCAGGCGCTCGGATGTTCTGTCGCCCCAGCGAGCGTGTCGGCGCCAGTGTCGCAAACCCAACACCTTTAACCGGGTTGGTGTATGAATTGACTTCGTGTCGCTATTCTCACGGCGGGATTGACCAGTCGTCAGAAGTTGCGACCTCTATCGAAAACTGACGTGCCGACGAAAGCTCGTCGGGAAACGCACAAGACTTCGTGCAATTCACGATTTTGATGCCGCCCCAAATACCTATCTACTAGCTGATCTAAGGAAGCGATATTTTACCTACGCTGGCCTGCAACGATCAAAAACTCGTCGATCATACCGGTCGCCCCAGTCATAGCGCCGATCGCCGCAACTGAGATCTGAAAAGACGATCATTAATGGAGCGGCATACTCCTCTTGCAACTCAACTCCTCAACCGTCCCCCTTTTTTCACAAATCTTTCTTTGCGCCTCGACTCACGCTGCAACGCCTTAGAGCAGGCACTTTCAGGACCTCGTTCATTTTTACCTGACCGGCGGTCACGTCGGGTTTTGGAAAGCTAACATGAGTAGCGAGGAGCCAGAGAGCTATGCTGGCGGACGAGATCATGGACCGATTGAACACTATCAACCAGGCCGATCATGATTCGGCCGCATCCAATCGGTTTAAAGGAGGCTAAAGTCCGCGGCCGGAAGCTGGGCGCGATTCTTCCATCCTACCACCTGCGGCACCCACGCTGGGTCCACATCAGAACGATGTTCTTGATGGGTTTGCAGGCACGTGTCGATCCACCGCTCAGACAGACCGGCCGCGCGGAGAGGTTCGCTTTTAAGTCGGTCGCTCGGTGTCGAAGCGTCCGATGGGCGGTCGATCACAGACCGACTACCACGATCCGATGCAGGGCGGGGTCGTGTGCAAGCCGCCCAGTCGTTCACGCGCCTGGTACCCGGCCAAGGTTCTGGTGCCGGCAAGAGGCGCGCCAGCCAGCTCCATCAGCCCAAACGCATCAGCGAGTTGGGCGTCGCGAATCCACACGACCGCTCAGTCGATCCTGGAGTGCCCGCCGATCGGCGACGAGGTTGTCGAGGTGAAGCGGCTCGTCATCAGGCCGCTCTCCTTGCGCCAATCGCCTCGCCAGCGCCCGTGTGCCGTCCACGACAAAGACGCCGCAATCATGACTGTTCCGCTGCTGGGTCATGCGGGCGGTCTCGAGGCGAGCGCCCAGCCTGACTGCGAGCTGTCTTGCCCCGTCGGTGTGAGAACGTTTTCGCAAGGAGTCGTAGTGATAGGCAACGATCGCTTTCGGTTCGCGGCGATCAATGAGCAGCAGCGACCAATGCGTGCCGTCGCTGCTACTGGCACCGCCAGTGTTCATAGGCACGAACAGGAAGTTGGCGGTATCGTTACCATGTCCACCATTGTTGATCTCCTGCAAGGTCTCCTGCCGGGCTTTCGCGTCGTCGGTCAAGCGCAGCAGATGAGCCTGCACCGGCTGCACAAACCGGGTGCGGGCGGCTAGATCCGGATTGTTCCTCCGCAACTCCCGCTCCAGGAGTGTGTAATCCGCCGTGATATGCTCGTCACCCAGCCACTGCGTGCGGTGGAGCGCCAGCGGAGGCTGCACTGGGATGCCGGATCCGGAGGCCTGTTCATCGGGCTCATCCAGACGGCCGGACGAGTTTTCGCGACCGCTCCCTCGGAACGCTTTGCATAGCCCGGACTTAAAACACCACCACAGTCCACAGCCTTTGCCATCCTTCACCGGCATCGCGGACGTCGTAGCCTTGGTCGATGATGATTCTTCGCCATGTCCCGGGACGCTATCGATGCCCGCCGCTACTGGCTGGTGAGATTCAAGCCCATGCCCCGGGACGAGCGTTACGCTAAGCCCACTCGGATTGTTTGGGGTCGGCTCTCTTGTTTCTTGCCCCAACTTAGGTGTGTAAGGCCGACCATGTATGTAAAAATGTGTTCGCGAATGGAGCGATGTCGCCGGTAGAAGTCCTTTTCTGCTCAGTGAACCGACCAAGGCATCGGGGGCTGATTGGCAACCATGTTCCCATCCCAAGCTGACGATATGTGTGAAGTCTCTCGTGCATGGGAAGTTCTCCGCGGGCACGCTGGCCTGCATATCAACGGCGAGGGCGGGCAACTTGGGTAGCGAATCCAAATGGGTCCAAGCTGCGCTGGATTCAGGAGGCGCTGGTCGCTCAAGGTGACCGCACGTCGGTGATGGCTCGGCCCTAGCAGTCCGCGATGGCAACATTGACGGCGTCCTCCCAAGTGTCCCATCCTGATTGGTCGGAAAATTGAAGTCATTATAGTCTCTGCGGTAAATAACCTCGAACATCTGACGCTGCACCGGCAGATCGGAGACCACACCATGCCGAGCACTATCCGCGTCATTGACCTCGATCAAATGGCGGGCATCGGGCTTGGCAAGTCGTTCGAATTCATTTCCACAAAAGGGACCATGACTACTCGCCCATCTCGCACAACTTCCCTCTGCTCATGAGGTATGAGCGTGGCAGCGCGAATGCCGCGACTTCCGCCGCTCAGGCGCGAAGCATCAGTTCAGCGGCGGATTGCGCGGGTGTACCCGCCCGACTTGTCACTTGATGAAGATCTCCGCCACATACGAATGCCGGATCGGTTCGCCGACTCGTCGGGCAAGAGAATTCTGCTCGGACACATAGGCGACGTCCTCCCAATGTCCAAGCGACTCCGGCACTTGCTCGAGAGGGTCGGCGACCGCTTGGCAAAAAACTGACAGGTCGGCCTAGTGCGAGTCGCAGTCTTGATCCGCTTGGTTTACATTCGTCAGTGACCTTCATGATGACAACGGCGGTTTCCAGGAGCATCACTTCGGAGGCGCCTACCTAAATTGACGACTGAAAAGACGGCATTGATGGTCCGAGGAGAGTGCCAGCCGAGTGTTGGTAATACGTCTCACTTTTCCGAACGAGATCGACGGCAAGACTGCCTATGCGGTCTCACCGGGTTGGTGATCAGGTTCGTCGAGTTAAACTGGGGCGCGGGAGGCCGCCGACGATGAACCGTGAGACTCCGGCTGATGGCGAAGCGCCGCAGGACCAGGCTCTTGCGGCCTGGGCTGCCGAAGAGGTGCTGAGCCGACGCGAAAATCGGCTAGACGCGGCAAGAAGAATAAGAGCTTGGGAGATGGCCGCAACCACTGTGCAGCTAAACCTTGCATCGCTGTCCCTGACGGTCTTGCCACCCGGCTTCCCGGCGTTGCTCCAGCGCCTAGACGTCTCCGACAATCAGCTGACCTATCTGCCGGAATCTCTTCCGACTAGTCTTCAGGAACTCTACGCCAGGTCGAATCGGCTGACTAGCCTGCCCGTTCTCCCGCCCGGGCTCCGGCGCATGGATGTTGCCGACAATCGGCTGACCAGCCTGTCCGGCCTCCCCCCTGGACTCCAACGCCTGGATGTTCCCGACAATCGGCTGACCAGCCTGTCCGGCCTTCCCTCTGGACTCCAACGCCTGGATGTTCCCGCCAATCAGCTGACCAGCCTGCCCGACACTCTCCCGCCCAGGCTCCAGATTCTGCATGTGAACGAGAACCAGCTGACCCACCTGCCCGCCGCACTTCCGGACAATCTCTGGCGGCTCGACGTTTCCCGTAATCGACTGACTCACTTGCCCGACTCCCTCCCTGCCAGCCTCAGAACGCTCCACGCTGGTTGGAACCGACTGACGAGCTTACCCGAGACCCTGCTGACGCAGCTGAGACATGCTTCCATAGTTAGTTTAGCCTGGAAGCGAATCCTGTCGGAGCGGGTGCGGACGAACCTTGCGACAGCCCTGCATGCCGAGGGCTATGAAGGGCCTCGAGTCTCCTTCTCGATGGGAGGGAGGAACGGCGCAAGGGCCGGGACGGCCTCTGGCTGAGGCGGTCGCGGACTGGCTCATGGGCGAGCCGGAGACGCTGGCCCTCTGGCAGAGCTTCGGCGAAGAGCACGGTGCTCAGGACTACGCACGCTTTCTCGACAAGTTGCAGGAGACCGTGAACTACGGCGATGAGGCGTTCCAGCAGGCGGTGCGCGATGACCTGCGGCAGGCGGCAAGAAGGCACCGATTGCGCGAACAGTACTTCCAGTTGGCTTTCGACGCGAGCGCAACCTGCGAGGATCGCATCACGTTGACCTGGAACGGCATGCAGACCGCGCGCCTAAATGCTCAGGTCGAGGACGGGGACTTTGACGGGAATCTCAAAGGCATCTTGGAGAGAGGGCCGTATCCTGTTCCGCTTGGATGTGCTGGAGCGCATCGCTCGCGAGAAGGTCCGCTCACTGCGTTTCGTCGACGAGATCGAGGTCTATTTGGCCTATCAAGTGAAGCTGCGCGATGCACCGGAGCTGCAGCCCGTGGCCTCAAAGATGCGCTTCGAGCGCGTTTCCTTCGTTACGGAGGCCGACATCGCCCTTGCCAGACATCGGTTCGGGAGCAGGAGGCGGCAGGCTTTGCCGACTACCTGGCCACACGCTGGCAAACTTGGCAGGCGGTGTTGAAGCGTTTCGCTCGCAAAGACCATGCAGCCATGCAGGCGCGCCTTGGCGAGGCGATGGGAGAGGAGTTTTCGGCACGCCTGAATCAACGTCTCGCGGAATTTGGTTTGACGGGCAATGCCGATGCCAAGCTGCAGCTCGGCTGCCCAGGTCAAAGACGAAATCGCTCGGGAGATCATGCGACCGGTTACGGACCACTTTCTTGCGCAGCGTGGCCTCACGCTGTAAGCACAGACCTTCGGTGGGCATGGGCTCTCAATGCCTGGTTCCACGGGACCGTCGCGCCGGACCGAAGAGCGTTCGCCGATCACGTTGCAGCGTATCCCGCGGCGGTGAAGTAGTGGCTGCATTCGGTCGATGTTTGCGTCGGATTTTCACACAGCAAATCAATTGTGTCTAGCTTTTCCCAGAGCAGCGGCGAGGCACGCAGCCGTGATCAGGGAATCCTCATCATAACATGGATTGTTCGAAGTCCGTTGAGCTGATGACCCGCAACATGCAGAACTCGTTTGCCCTGCGTCGGAATCCAGTGCGAAGCGCATACTTTGAAGCGCATACTTTAATGGCTGTGAGCGGATCCCGGTGATTTCGCCTAGGCATTCCCGATTTCAAGTCGTCCAGGATTCCGATTTGATCCATTCCGACTTGATCTCACCCGGAGGAGAGAGACGTTATTCTGGCGAACCTTCCCTGGCACCATTTGCAGGGCCTGGTCAATCCCGAACCAAATCGTCTTGAGGCTCGTCAGCTTGCCCCTCTTAGACAACCTCAGACGGTGAGCTGCCCGTCACCGAGCACTCGTGGCGGTTCAGCCGCTCGTGGACTGCCCTGCTGGCCTTGAAGATCGGAAAACGCTTTTGCTCAATTTGCATGTACTCGCCCGTTTTTGGATTACGGCCTGTGCGAGCCTGCCGATGCTTGATCGAAAATACTCCGAAGCGCCGCAATTCAACCCGGTCGCCGCGCGCGAGCCCCTCGGCGATCTCATCGAGGATTGCGCTCACAATATTGTCGACGATGCCCTGATAGAGATGCGGACGCATGCCGGCGATACGTTGAACGAGTGTGGACCTGATCATCGTTGCCGCTTTCGCAAATTGGGAAGTGGCGCTTACTCGAAAGCGTTGGCCACTGTCAAGCATGACCGATGTCATGCCTGGACCGGTGAAGGAATGTCATCGCGAGATGAAGAGCCAACGCCGCTAGCGGCTTCGCAAGGGGAACGTGACGCGGTCTCGAACTACCTAACACGATGCTCCTGCAATCACCGGTTGCCTCGCTCTGTATGGACCGAACTCGATCCGCGCGATGAACCGCCTCCACGTGCGTTATCTCAATCGTCATTACCGACAATCGCACGTCCTTCGGTCATCCTAGCTTAACCACTGTTGCTGCACATCTGCAGCGAAACGCAACAATTGCGAGGCCCGGTCAACTACCAATTCTCGCAATTGATCTAGATGACATAAATATGTCACCTTCCATAGATGATCGTTGCTCGATCAACCGCACGCAGGCATCAGCATGCAGAACCAATCGCAAGCTGCTCTCGCCAAAGGGCCTAATGAGGCGGTTGATTTCTCACCTTCGCAAATGCTGCGGGCCGACGTCTGCTCTAGCAGCGCACTCTCCTTCCTCATGTAAGCGCATGACGGACTCTCGGCCGCTCTGGCTGAGGGCGCAGGTTTCAAAGCTCTCTGGGCATCGGGCCTGTCGATTGCCTGCTCTCTGGGCTACCGAGATGCCAACGAAGCGTCTTGGAGCCAGCTTGTCGACGCAGTCGAGCGGATCGTAGACTCAACGCAGCTGCCTGTGCTCGTTGACGGCGATGGCAGCTTCGGCAATTTCAACAATGCCCGTCTGCTCGCACGCAAACTCCGCCAACGTGGCGGTGCCGGCGTCGCGCTGGAGGACAGCGGTTTTCCGAAGACAAACTCGTTTGTTGGTGATCGGCATCCCCTCGCCGATGTCAACGAATTTTCAGGCCGTCTGCGCGCAGTGAAGGATACAGCTGCGGAAGACCTCGTTCTTGTTGCCCGGATCGAAGCACTGATTCGCGGCTATGGATGGACGAGGCAATTTTGCGCGCTCACGCTTATGCCGACGCCGGAGCTGATGCGATCCTCATTCACTCGCGAAAGAGCGCCGCGACGAGATTTTTGAATTTGCACGCGCCTGGCAGAACAGACTGCCGGTGGTGATCGTTCCAACGAAGTACTATCGAACACCAGTCTCTGCTTACCCCAAAGCTCGCATCTCGACGGTGATCTGGGCTAACCATGCCCTGCACGCTGCAATAAGGGCAACGCGGCAGGTCTATCATCGTATCCTCACTGAGGAGAACACAACTAGCATTGAACCGAGTATTGCGACACTCGACGAGGTGTTCGAACTCTTCAGGTACAATGAACTCGCCAGTACGGAAGCACGCTATCTTCGGCCCTCCTGACCGAGGGCGATAAGGTCTCATTTACGTTGCAACACACTCATTCTCGAAGGACCACCGCGATGCAACCGGACGCCTTTCTCTCACACTCAACCCCACTCATCAGCGCCCTCACCGGCGTCCGCGCCCCGTTGGCGGCCGATGCTCTTGACGTAAACAGGCTTGAACCATCCCGTTCTCACTACCTGCGCGATCCCACAGGCGTCGTTCCGATCGGTCTTCACCGGCATGGCTGAAAGTGCCGCCTTAACCTGGCGGGCTTCCAAACTGACGGCCGGCAGTCCCAGTTCGATTAGATTTGCGGTCAGCCATTCTGATGTCGGTCCTGCCTCGAGGCCTACCCGTTCAACTTGACCTGCCCATGGTTCGAGGTACTGCACAATCGATGGCGCGTCCGCCCTCGTCGTTCTTTCCGATCTCGTCCACCGCACATATCGCAACCGAATTCAGCGAAACATCCGGGCCGACGTAGATCATGACTTTTCCTCCTTGATGGAATGGGTCCAGATCGTCAGTCAAAACGTGCCGCGCGGCAAATAGGTCAGGCGATCGGGACCGAATACCCCATCTCTTCCGTGAACCTTGCTCGCTTCATCTGTCCATCCTTCTTCAGGCCGGACTCTAACTCCATCTGGAGATACGCAGTGGCAGGTCACAGCTATGTTCGTATGCAGGTGTCGATGCGCTTCAAGGGACTTGCCTTGAACCACGAGACGTTCCTTCGTCTCTATCGCGAAGTCCGTCCGCGTCGGATGAATACAGCCTCATTCATGTAGCCATCCGGTAAGGGCGAGTCGGGCGCCGTGCGCATAGGGAGGCACATATAGTACGGAATGTGGCCGCGGCACCGCGAACAACAAGAGGGTATTGTAAGTCGGTGGAACACATATGGGTGGATCATGATCGCTCCAGAAGCAAGTCTGTCCACCCCAGTCATTGCTCCATCGAGTTGTGAGGTTGAGAGAGTAGGCGACCTTTCGAACTCCCGGTGTTCCAGGTGGTTGCTTATCGGTATGAGTTGTTAGAAAATGTCCGGCTTCGAAGCGCGAAGCAAACCCGTCGATATGGATAAACTCGCGATGCCCGGTCGCATCCGCAACGATTCGTCGGAATTTCGCGCTAGTTAGGTATTCAGCAATTGTGCGAAGAACACCGGTGGCGCAATCGTCCCGCAGTCGTTCCACGAGCGGATAGCTCTTGAACAGATACTGGAATGATCCATTGGAACTGTACGGCTGGCGCCCGTCAGGACGAGGGCGCTCCCAATCCTTGCGGTCGAGACAGACCGGCGTTCCATCCGGGGCGATAGATACAACCGACCATGCGTCGAACAATTGGAGAGCTTCCGACACAGCCGCGGCTGCGTCAGGCGGCAGAAAATCCATTATCCTCGCGAAACCGGATGCTTGGAATGCCGCTCGAATTTCAGCTCGACGCTCTATCGTCAGATCGCAATCAGAAAGGCGCAGCACTGAGCTACTCCTCAGCTGCTACCGCCGCAAAATTGTGGCGGTAGCAGGCGGCAATGAGACATGGATACTTACGACGCATTGCTCTTCAGCGAAACGACCTTACCAAGCTTGCGATCCTCTGTCTTGTCGATCCATTCCGATACGAGAGAGCGAAGTTGGGGCCTTGAATTTCCGACATAGTCCTTCAGCGCCTTCCAATTATTCTCTGCGAGGAACTGCCGGATTCTGCCTGTCTCCTCGGAAGAAAGGGGAATGTCCATGTGGAGTTCCAAAACCGTTTCTTCTGCTGGTGTGGCGTAGTCGGTTTTGAGGATCAGGTTTGGTACTGATGAGCCCATTTGCTAGCTCCTATCTTTTCTGCGGGCCTCGTTTTGGCCATTTCGGCCATGATGAATTGTAGATGGTCTGAGCCTCGCGAGAACCTCCAAGAATGGGTAGAGCCCCATCAGTTGGGAAGGGACGGCCCAATGAAGTCAAGTCAGTTTCACGGGCCAGCAGATCATCGGGATTCTATGGGAACAGGAGGCGGTCAGACCCAAGCAGCTTAAGGCGTTGGAGGACGAGAAGACCAAGCTGAAGAAGCGCGTGACCGGGGCGATGCTCTACAACGCCATGCTCGAGGATGTTGAACGGGAATAGTGGTGGTGCCCAACGCAAGGCGAGAGGCCGTCACACTCCTGCGGACCACCTTCGATGTGAGCGAAGGCGGGCGTGCAAAGTCCGAAATCAGAGCGCCATCGCGGCGGGCGAGTTGATGAGGCAGTCGTACATACTCTCGCGCGAACTGGCGGGCGGTCCGACTACCATCGTCTTTTCTGAGATCGAACTAAGATGTGACAAGCACCAACGAGGTCACCTCAAGAACTCAAAATCATTTGATTTCGATTAACTACGAGATCTTACCCTACATTTATGATCTAAGGTCAGGTGCATGTTTGCATCCGCCACGTTTGGCGACACTAAGGGTAGAGGAATGAATATCCGCGAAGTAAGACAACTGTATGCCCGGCAGGTACTGGCGCTGGCCGGAGCAGATAGCGACAAGAGATTAGAAAAGGCATTTGCGACTGTTCCGCGAGAACACTTTCTTGGGGGCCGTCGGTGGCACGCGGTGACTCCATGGGCGCCTCATTTGCGTTTGCATGCGAACGACCCCTCACTCCTCTACCAAGATGTTGTCATCTCCCTTGATCCAAAGCGTGGCGTCAACAACGGTAGTCCGTCGCTGCACGCGTGGATGATGCACAAAGTCGGACCGCTAACGGGGGCAACCGTTGTCCACGCAGGTGCGGGAGCGGGCTATTTCAGCGCCATTCTTGCCGAACTTGTCGGCAAAAAGGGGCGAGTGTTGGCTATCGAATACGACAAGTCATTGGCAAAATTCGCAAAGGAGAACCTGAGACCTTGGAGGAACGTTGAGGTTTTGAATGCCGATGGCAAGAACTGCGCACTTCCATTGGCCGATCTCATTTACGTCAATTTTGCTGTAATCCGACCAGCCGTCACCTGGGTCGACAATCTGAAAGAGGGCGGACGCCTTTTATTTCCTCTTGGAACTCCCGAACGGGAAGCGCGGTTTGTAGGGCGACATGCGATGCATGCGGTTGCATTGCTCGTCAGACGTCGGAGAAAAGAGTTTGAAGCGCAGGCATTACGCGAAGTGTCATTTGTTTTCGCTGAGGGCAGCGATACTGCTGTCGAATCGTCCGAGGAAAGACGGTTGAGGAGGGCTCTTGCCTCCAGGGGATGGCAAAACGTTTCGACGCTCTATTGGAAGCAACGGGCAAAGGGACGATGTTGGTATGCTGCCAAGGATTGGGCGCTAGGCGTCAAGACCTGAAACCCGCGGGAGGATCTGAACACCCCTCCCCGATTTTGGCACCGCGGACGCTTTGCGCCCCCGGGCCAATTAGATGTTTGCAATTGATTGATTATCTGAAGTCAGATGGCACCTGGAAACGGTCCATGTACAGGTGCTCGACGAACTAGGATTCGTTGTGGGGCCAGCGCGTAATCGGCTCGGCATCGTTTGTCTTGTACTCTCGCCTTAAACGCGAAGGTCCGAGACATGATCGCAGAGGGAGGCACGAACCTCGGTTTAAGACCATGGCCTTGAAGAGTTGACCGCGATAGATCCAGCTCAGGATATCGGCTGCAGACTGCCGGTTTTCTCGCAGAAACTGCTTGCGATGCACTGTGTAGAATCGTCCACCAGTACTGGATTATTCGTGAGCGTCACGGGAAGCTCACCGTGCCGGGCCTTGACTCGCGCGGAATGCTCTGGATAGCGCTGTCGGGATGATTGACGCCGCAGGCACGCGGTGATGGGGTGATCCCGGTTCGGAGCGGGCAACTGGGATCAGAATGACCAGCGAGTCGCAGCTGCGCGAGAAGCTTCGGAAGATCGAGGCGTTGTTCGCGGGTACCGGAACTGCTGGTGAGCGCCTTGCGGCGGAAGCTGCGCTACAGCGGGTGCGTGCCCGGGTCGAGGAGCTCGCTCGCCACGATCCGCCGATCGAACAGCAATTCTCACTTTCCGACCAATGGTCGCGGCACCTGTTCTTGGCGCTTTGCCGCCGCTGCGGGCTGCGGCCGTTTCGTTATCACCACCAGCGACGCAACACGGTGATGATCCGTGCGTCAGGAGGCTTCGTCGGCAAAGTGCTGCTGCCGGAGTTCACCGAGGAGAGGGCGCTGCAAGATCGCCCTCGGAATTTACTTGAAGCAATGAGCCTGGTCAGCTGTTCGACAGCTAGGCCCTCTAGCATAGCAACATCTCTATCCGGACAGCGGCCCACTTGATGGCTCAAGTTCTGGAAGAGAAGGACCTGGATCCTGGGTCAGCCCCATCCGTACGCCCTCAACATACCGACCCGTTCGAGAACCATATCCGCTGCAATTTTATCGAGATTTGCGCCCGCCTCGGTTTCTGATCCTTATCGGACCAACTTTGTTCGAACGACATTGACAAGGCCACCAATGGGAGAAGGGAATGGACCCATTTGACAACGTCAACCCGTCCGCCGCTCGCATGAGTTACGTCGAGCCGCAACAGGAAGAGACCGCGCAAGCAGACTTTGAGCTGCGGCTTGGAGAGCATCGGCCAGTCCTCCCAGCACCAGCTTCAGCCGGGGCTGGATCGACCCGAACTGCAACGGATGGCAATAGGAGAGCGGACCTTATCCCGAAGAACGAACGGTGCACAGCCGCATCCTTTGTAAAAGCGCGCGCTCAGCTCGCCGCAACGCTGACCTGCGCGAACATTGCGGAACTCAGAAGAGAAATCGAACTCGCTGCGCAGACATCAACACCATGGTCAGGAGCGACTGGACCGTCGGCTGGCGGCGTGGATAGTAGCCGCGTTTACGACGACGTGGTGGCATCCTCATACTTGGAGCTGCAGCGCTTTCAAAACCACGCCAGCCATTGCAAGCCGCGCGGGTTGGCCAATCAAAGTGCGATGGCCCATTTGCGTTCCATGGCGGCTTCGCGTTTCGACGCCGCCCCCTGGAATATCTGGGGAGGCCAACGACTTGATCTGGGTCGCGCAGCGGCAGAACACATGAGGGGCGACACCAGTTCTTCGCCCTTTGTGTCACTGTCCGAGGAGGCCTCACGACTGCTCCTCTCGCCGGACGACGACAACGAGTATGGCGCCAAAGTGATCGCGGAAAATGCCAATGAGTTGCACACGTACACGGTGCCGAGGATCACCGCTTGGACGGCCGAGGAGATCGTCAGTATTCTTGAGGACGGGACTGAGGATGATGAACCCGACCTGGCCTGGGTGAGCGATACCCCAACTGAGGAGCGCGAGGTACTGTTTCTGGGCGGGAATCTGGATGACTATCGGACCGCTAGCGCATCGAATCCATACAGAAAGTCAGGGAAAGAAGATTGAGGGTGGAGGCTTAGCAAGGTAATTTGGCTGTTTCCGATGCTCGGAAAATCGAAAGCAGCCTTCGCTCCGCCTATAATGCTCCGGCCGAGCTGGCCATCGGGGGAGCTGGCCGCGTACTGCACCTGGAAAACCAGAATTTCAGCCGAAGCCTGTACCGTCTTTACGTTCGCCGCACTCGTCGTCGGGTTCGAAAAGGCACTTGCCGACCAATATTCATTCTAACTTTCCGCCCGGCCAGGTCAGGTTTTGGAAAGCTAACGTGAGTAGCGAAAGAACGAGGAAGGAAGCCAGCGGACTGCAGCATGGATCGATACAACGCGATCAACCCAGCGTATAAAGATTCCGCTGCATCAGATACCACGGTTGAACAGCCCAAAGAACCGCAAGCGGTATTCGAGCAACACTTGCGAGAGGTGCGGCAGCTCGGCCCGGTATATTCCCATAGTGGGCTTTATGACATCACCGAAGAAGACGATCGCCTCATCCGAGCAGCGTCTGGTGCTGCCCTTGACCGAGGCCCACCGCCAAAGGCGATTACCATTGAAATCTATGACCGTCGGCTTCGCAAATTGGCAGATCTGCTGAAGCAGTCTGGTCACTCGATTGCTGAGCTCGATGACGACACATTGCTCGAGCGCTCCAAGAAGCTACTGCCAGAAGACAAGGTCATCTTCTCTGCATTGTCAATGGTGAGTAGGTACCGGGAGCCAAGCGATACCGCTCCGCCCCCCACAACACATTATCGTCCGTCCAAGGAAGACGCCAACCTCATCAGAGAGGCGACCGAGGCGGGCTTTGGTCGAGCAATGGACGCAAAAACCGCCGGAAATTACGCTAGCAGTCTTCGCAAGCTAGCGACAGCACTGCGCCCCTTGTCGATTGCTAAGCTCAGCCACAAAGCGTTGCTTGGCCATGCCGATGCTTTGTTTCCGAAGGACAAGAAACTCATCTATGCGTTGAACAGGCTGAATGACTACCGCCGACTCGCGGGGCGGGACAACTCGCCGACTTACGGGAGCGCCTCGCGCCAGTCAATGCAGCCGGCCGCCGATTTGCCCGTCCAGCTTCTCGAACGTGATGAGCCTTTAGGAAACGCGGACGGCTCATTGCCGACGGGCGGTTTCAATGCTCAGCAGTTTTGGGAGGCAATGGGTTTAACCGCTCGTTCTCCGGCGCAGCTTGTCGCCCAGGATATGCTTTTCGACGCTGTGCACCAAAACGATGTGCCTCCACCTGCCAGCTTCGATGCGCCGGTACTTTGGCAGGGAATGCGTGCCGCCGCCCCCTCGCCCCTGCAGAGCTTTGCTCAGGAAGCGCTTTTCGATGCCGCGGATCGCGAGGGCCTGGCAGCGGCGTCCTTCGATGAACTCTTGCTTTGGCCAACCACGAGTTCGGTCACCCGCTCGCAGGTGCAAAGTGTCGCCCAGGAAGAGCTTTTAGATGCCGCCGATCGCGAGGGCCTGCCGCCAGTCAATGTACCGGTGCTTTGGCCGAGCATGAGTTCGGCCGCCTACTCGCCCGTGCAAGATGTCGCCCGAGAACAGCTTCTAGGTGCTGGCGATCGCGAGGGCTTGCCGACGACATCCCACGATGCACCGGTGCGTTGGCCAACCGCCGGCTCAGTCACCCATTCGCACGTGCAAAGTGTCGCCCAGCAAGAGCTTTTCGATGCTGCGGATCGAGGCCGGTTTGCGCCTGCTTTCGGTCTGGAGGCATCCAAGTTATGGACGGCAATGGAGGCGACAACCCATAGCGCCGGCGGAGCGGATCCTTTCGATGCCGTGATTTGGCAGCCCAGCTCACGGCCGCAGGGTCTCGCCTCTGAAAAAGACTTTGGACGGATGATGAATCAAGATGCGGAGACCGCCGGCGAGAACTTCGACGCCTCTTTGGCCGTTACCGAAGATTTTTCCCATGGCACCCAGCCCGCGCCGGACATGATGCGTTCCAAGCTCAGCCGCTGGGGTCAGATGCCGGATGCAGCAAAGTGGGTAAAGACTTACGACATTCACGGTGAACGCTATACGGGCGTGTTAGGACCGCGTGGGCGTAGCGATCTTCAGCTCATCCATCTGCGCTCTCCGGCTGTTGGCGATACATTTGACGTTTCATTCGCAGTGCCCAACGATTTTTCCCATCGCACCCAGCTGGCTCCCGACATGATGCTTTCCGAGCTGGGCAAGTGGGACTTCTTGCCTAATGCGGAATATCCGTTCATCAACTATGAGATTGGCGGCGAACGATATACGGCCGTGCTGGGGCCGAGAGGATCCAATGACGTTCAACTCATCCATCACCCAAGGTTCGCTTCGAGGAGTGACGCTGCGCTCGTGACGCCGACGGCTCCCCCGCATACCTACGGCCTCGCATCTGGGTTTGATCGGCCCTCCTGGTTCGAATTGCAGGCCCCAAACCTCCAACTGCCGCCCGCCGCGCCCGTCTCGGGCCATCACCCGCTCCCGCAAGTGCCTGAACTCGGAGAGTTGTTCGGCCACGACTGGAGGCACGGCCCGCAAGAAGCTTCGCCTCTCGTGATTGACATGCTCCAAAACCTGGGCCTTCTGCCGAGCCAGGGCGTCCCCATGACCTGCTTTTTGATCCACGGCGAGCCCTACACGGCTGAAAGTCTACCCGGTGGCCGCGTTCTTCTCTTCCATCGGCCGCAATTTGGCTGAACGATATGCTGTCAGCACCTCGGGCAGCCGCTCAAGCTCCCGAATCCACGTCGGATCGCTTATTTTCGTCAGAACCGCGTCGGCGGTGAGCAAACCCCTAGCGGCCATTCACAGCATGATCTTAGGCGGGATGGTTCAATCACCTTGCCGGCTGCATTCGGCAGCACGGAAGTTTCAAGTGAAAGACCCCCAAAAGACGCGGGATGAAAGATACGAGCTCATCCGAAATCACCACTTGATCGTTTGGAAATACACTCCCCAAAAGGACCGCGGACGGCGTGGGGACGTACCTTGCCCAGCTCATCTGGAGCGTTCAACTGAGAAGCCTTGGCTCGAACCCATATGATGACAGCCCGAACCGTCGATCCTCCAATCGCTGAGATCGAATGGAGATCGACGGCCCTCATGACTTACCTTGGTCGAACAGTAGCAAGTTGGCGCAACCCGATCCTTCCCAGACGAAAAGGGCGGCCAGAAAACCTCTGAGCTTCCCTGAGATCGAAAGGATCCGTGTCATACTGCGAAGGTCTCTACACGATTAAAGGATCAACTCTTCGGAGCGCCCCCTCTTCTCTGTGCTCTTCGTTACCAGATGAACTTTGCGCCATCCGGCAGTTCGCAGATGAATTCGCCCTGGTTCACGAGTTCGGTGGTTCCGACCACAAGCTTCGAGGCTCGCACCGTCAGCTTGCCTTCGCGGCTGAGGCTATGGCGGATGTACTCGGTCACGGCATGTCCAGAGCTGTCGACCGTTTGGTGAGCATTGGCGAAGCTGATTCCGTTCTGGACCGTCACCCTGAATGCATTGATAACCAGACCGGCTTGCGTCGCCGATGCAGGCTTGCCACCCTCCGCGGGGTTACAGCGGCTCATGTCCAGTATGAGCTTCACATTCTTTCCCGCCTGCAGGGCATTGAGCACCTCGGTGTATTTCGGCGAGGGCTCATCGGCTCTCGCCAGCGCGCTAACGCTCGCGACCGAAAGCAAGGACAACAGGATCGTCAGTCCTTTGCCGGTAATCTTCATATGCTCTTCTCCCTCGATAAGTACCACAGCTTACGTTTTTCAAGATGTCGTGCTCGCAAGTTGTTTGGCTTTCTTTCAGCAAACGCGCTCACGCCTGTACAAAAGCAGCCTGCCGCAATCAGGCGCAAGTGGTTGTGACGGCTATTCCGACATCACAACCTCGTAGGTCAGGTTTTCTGGGGGGCTTCGGCTCGCGGGCGTCGACTAGAACGATTCGTTTGATGGTCGGCCGTTTGGAACACAAAACGACGAGCGGTCGCGCTGGTCCACAGCAGGCCTAACGAGCGAGAAGATGCAGCCGTCACATCTGCACACGATCTACGAAAGAATCACTCGATCAGGCGCATCCGCTCGCTTGTCCTTCTTAGTCTCAAGGACTGTCTGCTCGAGGCGAGGCGTCCGCAATGAGGTGGTGGAGCGAACGCTTCGCGGCGGTCGACGCCCCCCGATCTCAACCTAATCGAATCAGCAGTGCCAGAAGCCACAAGGCAGCGCTTAAGCTAAATGGCCTCTTTCCGGTCCGTCAGCTTCTCGAAAGCTGCACCTGCAACAATCCATGCCGACAGCCGGCACTTCGAAGGGAGAGAGAGGGATGAATGTTGATCAGCGGAATGCCCCAGACGATTCCTTTGAGGTTCAGCAGCCGCACCACGTCGGTAGACAGCAGGACGAGCTTAGCGCCCAAAACAGCGCACCGACAAGTTCAGAAGCTCAAGCAAACTTTGAGCAGCAGCTGAATGACTTGGCTCGAGACGACTTGGATGCGCTTTACCCAACCTCGGAGTCAGTCTCCTTAGCAGCAGGTTCCGCGAGCACCGCGCCCTCATCTGCGCCAAACGAGGCGGCCTCGGGACCCAGTCGCTATCTAGCCGCATCATTCGTCAGTGCGCGCGCTCAACTTGCCGCAACACTGACAGGTGCAACTCTTGAAGCACTTCGGAACGAGATCGAACTTGCCGAGCAGCAAGCAGCACGTTGGTCATCGGCGACCGAAGGTGCCATTGATCGAGATCGCGTATTCGACGACGTAGCGGGGTCGTCATATGTCACACTGCGGCGCTTTCAAAATCAGGACACTGATTGCAAGCCTCACACGGAAGAGAACACGAGTGCAATATCTCATGTCCGCAACACGGCTCGGGATCATTCTTCCGTTGGAGATCCTCTGGAGCGGTATCCGATGGACCGGGCCCGCCAAGCTGGTTGGCATATGCGGGGGAAGACAACAGCCTCACCCTTCGTATCGTTAGTCGAAGATCCGTCAAAGCTCGTCGTCTCTCGCGATCCGTGGGCGCGAGCGATTGCCAACAATGCGGAAATGCTACACACCTATACTGTGCCGAAGACCGCTGTCTGGACGCCCGACGACGTGCTGAGTAGCATTGGGCTTGGAATGAACGTCGAGGATCAGGACAACATCGATAGGGATGTCGATCTGATGTGCTCGCTGGGCAGAACGCCGACCCGGGAAACCGAGCGCCTGTTCCTTGGAGGCAATTTGGAAAGCTACCGCACCAGTAGCGAAGCAAATCCCTACAAGCGCGAGAGTAATGACTAGACGGTCGATCGCGCCATTTGGCAGGTTTGTTGGCGATCAAGCATCAAAATGACCTCCGACGAAGAACTGAAAAGCGGCGCATCAGCTCCGCCTCATGCACAACAGATGAATCGTAATCGGGGGCGACCGACGGGCCGTTCAAGGCGCTGATCGAGCCGTACCGCGGTAGACGCCTACGAATGAAGGTCGGGAGGACACCGACCTTGTCCCCTCTTCCCTTTTCGCTCGTTGGGACATCGCGGCATCTTGGATGCATGTGATATTCGGCGGCAGGAATTGTTTAGCCGCCCTCAGGGGGCTGGCAGGCGGATTTGGTGAGGTAAGCTGCTGAAAGCGCAGCATCCCTCGCGTTAGCTCACTCCTTCTGAAATGATAGCGCCGTCAACCAACAGTGTTTCGGCTCTGATCGCATCATTCATTCACTCACCCGTAGCAAGCAGCGCTATTAACCTACAGCCGATCCGCAACCTGGATGCGTTCCATCAAAACAATCGATTTTGCCGAACATACCCAAAGGCCTCATAGTCGATCGCAATGTATGGAGACCGCATTCAAGATGACGTCTGGCAATCGATTCTCTCCTCAGCCCCTTGCCGAACAACTTGGCTCGCGCGATCGGCAGTCTGCATCTCGGACGTTAGGTCCTGCGCGTCACATCGACGTCCTGCCCCCGCCACGGTTTTCCCACTAAATTGCCGAGTATGAGGCGGATCGGATTGGCCGACCTTGGCGTCATAGCCGAACGACTGCCTCTTCGCGCGCTTCAAGGCGTTCTGGCGCTACGCTTGATTGGACGGACAAATGCTGACGACCTTGGACGGAGCGAGATTGACCCTCGCACAGCCCGACGGCATGGCCGCACTGTGTCATCATTGCCTCACAAGGATTCCGATGTTGATGGCACCGATACAAAGAGTCCTTAAAGACACTTGAATCTGACCCAGCGTCAGATTGTAGGATTTCCGACAGTCTCGCGACAGACTCCACTCGCGTGAACTCTTCGTGACAGGTAGCAACAAATTGCGAACGTTTCAGAACCTCAATGCTCGGCCGATGCGCCTTGTGACACTACTCGACTGCTCCGATTCAGAGCTTGCATCGTTAATCGGCTCTGTGAGCGCAGGACGAAGCGTGTTCTTCGCAGCCAGACCAGCATCCAGCGCACAAGAACAACGCGAGCGATCGCGCTACCGATCACAGGCTGAGTCCAAGCTCGAGACTAGATCGTTCTCGCGCTGTTCAGGCCGTCTGACGAAATGGAGTCGGCGTCACCAGCCCAGACAATGCGCGACAGCAATGCCAGGCTCGATTTGTCCTTCCTTGGCAGCCCTCGCTCGGCTGGCGCGGAGAAGATCTCGGAAGCGACCGAGCTTGAGGACGGTTGACGCCTTGTTTGGCCATCACCGGCTAGCGAGACAATGTCTAACCGCCGATGGGCGTGTTGATCGTTGCGTCGTATCTCGGCCTTTTACAGCCCATTGTCCGACGCATAGCGCGTGAACTATCTTCAACGCGGAAAACTTGTATCGTGGTGACTTGACGACACTACAGGCTCAACGGCCTTGCAGGACTGACCGCGGATCAAGACGATTTGGGAGTTCCAATGTCGGTTTCGCAAGTCCGTTCGGTGGCAAATACAACCGCTCTCGCCTGCGTTTTCCTTTTGCTCCGCCGATGTGGCGCGACTGCCGCTGCAGGCGTTCGCGCAATGCATGCGGCCACCGCTATGCTCGGCCCGCAGACGAATCAGCACATCGCCAGGGCCCTCAGCCTCGTGAGAGATTGCAGATCTCTTGCCGGCGTAAGGGAGATTTTGAGCCGCGCCGCGGGCTCGAACCATCCGCCGCAGGCCGCCGCCTATTCGCTGACGATGGACGTGCAGACATTGGCTGCCTGCCAACAAGCTCTTGCGTATCGCGCATGGCTTTTCGAATTCACGCCAAAGGGGCATCCTCTGGGTTCCGCCGAACCTTCTGGTCAAGCGTGACACGCTCAAGTCCTGCCGAGGATGGACGAGAGGCGGTGAATGCGAATTCTCCTGGTTGATCATCATGCGGACTTTGGCCGCGTCGTAAAGGAGGCGCTGCTGAATTGCGGGTTCGCCGTCGACGTGACGCGGACGCTGGATGAGGCGTCGGCCGCGTTGGATTGCGCGAACTACCACATGATACTGCTCGAATCCGTCTTGCCCGATGGAGATGGTTTGGACTGGTTGAAGCAGTTGCGGCGCGAAGGACGATCAATGCCGGCAATGATGATGAGCAGTCTCAATGATCTCAGCCGGCGAATCGCGACCTTCAATGCTGGCGCGGATGATTTCTTACCCAAGCCTGTGTCGATCGACGAACTCATTGCTCGCATGCGGGCCATCTTGCGACGGTCAACGCAAATGACCGCGCCGGTCGTCACATTCGGGAATCTGCATTTCGATCCGATCGCGAGACAAGTCTCTGTCGGTGGTCGAATACTGAGAATTGCGCGCCGCGAAGTGTGCATTCTTGAACATTTGCTCAACCGCGCGGGCCGTACCGTGCCCCGCACAGCGCTCGAAGAAAGCTTGTATGCATTTGACGACGAGGTCTCGACCAATGCGCTGGAAGTCGGGATTTACCGCTTACGAGCTCATTTGAACCAGGCGGGAGCAACGCTCAGGATCAAGACCGCGCGCGGTGTCGGCTACACCCTTGAACTCATCGGCGCAGCATCGGCTGCCTAGCGAACTTGAAAGCAGCACTTCCTTGAACTTCGTTAACAATGACGCCGGCGCTGATGGGCCGTCGATGGTCGCCAGCGGCTCGCATTATGCCGCTTTTCCCCGCCTCTGCTACGCCCTGTGCGCAGTCGCTCTGCTACTTCCGCTTGCTGCCGCAGCTCAGGCAAAGCGAGATGGCAAAGGAGAACCGCCACGTGCGGCGCCTGGCAGCACCACCGGCACGCTCAACCTTACCTCCTCACAGGGCAAGACAGTTCATCTGACCGGACCGGCTGCGAGCATTTTTATCGCCGACCCGGCCATTGCGGATTATCAGGCGCCGTCGAACACCACGATTTTCGTGTTTGGCAAAAAATCGGGACGGACTAGCCTGTTCGCCCTAAACGACAACGGAGAGGCTCTCGCCGAGCTGCGTGTTGTCGTCACCCAACCGATCGAGGATCTGCGGGCCGCGCTGAAGGCCGAGGTCGGCGACTATCCGATTCAGGTCAGCTATACCCCGCGCGGCGCGATCCTTAGCGGTACGGCGCCTAATGCCGAGGTCGTCGAGACCGCCAGGAAGGTCACTGAGCAGTTTCTTGGGGCTGGCGCGCTGGTTGTCAACAAGATCCAGGTCGCCGGCTCATTACAGGTGAATCTCAGCGTACGGGTGGCAGAGGTCTCCCGCACCGCCGTCAAGGATCTCAACATCAACTTCACCGCCTCGAGCCCAAACGGCGCTTTCCTTGTCACCGGCAAAGGGGGAGGGTCCGGCGCAGCCGGCGGCGGCGGCACGATCGGGATTGGGTTTAGCGCCGGCAACACCAACTTGAGCGCTGTTCTGGACGCTCTCGCAAGCGAGCACCTCGCCTCAATCCTGGCTGAGCCGAATCTGACGGCGATGTCCGGCGAAGCCGCAAGCTTCCTCGCCGGCGGCGAATTCCCCATTCCGGTGATGCAGGACAACCGGCAGGTTTCGGTCCAATTTCGTCAGTTCGGCGTGAGCCTCGAGTTCGTTCCGACGGTTCTCAACAATAATCAGATCAATGTCCGTGTGAAGCCCGAAGTCAGCGAACTGTCGAGCGAAGGCGAAGTCAAAATCAATGGCATGGCGGTCCCTGCCCTCTCGACTCGGCGGGCGAGCACCGTGGTCGAGCTCGCCAGCGGTCAGAGCTTTGCAATCGGCGGCCTCATCAGGCGCAACTTCAACACTGATATCGGCGAGTTTCCCTGGCTCGGCGATGTGCCGATCCTGGGCGCACTTTTTCGCTCCTCATCGTTTCAAAAACGTGAAACCGAGCTGGTCATTATTGTCACGCCCTACATCGTGCGGCCCGGACCGAATCCGAACCGGATGAGTGCGCCGAGCGACCGCATCTCACCGCCCTCAGACGCGGGGCGGATTTTGACGAACACGGTGGCCCGGCCGCCGCGAGAGCGCGATGCGCCTCGCGCCAGCGCACCAGGATTGACCGGCAGCGCCGGCTTTATTATCGAATGAGGATCGCCAAATGACTTTGCGACATCTGTGCTACCCGATCGTTATTGGAGCAACATTGGGGGGCTGCGCAAATACTGCCTCGATCCAGCCCGCGCCGGCCGACCAAGAGATCCAGGTCGAGCAGAAGAGTAGCGTGCTGTTCCTGCAGAGCCTTCGTGGCCCCGAACGGCATCGGCTGCGAAGCTTTATTGCAGCGACCAGTCGCGGCCGGCGGGACGCCCTCCATGTGGGTGTCATCGGCCCACCCAGACTCATTGCACAGGTGGCCCACGAGGCTCGCGCCATGGGCGTTGCCACCTACAACATCCGCCTGTCCGCTTCTCGTGTGGATTTGCCGGCTCGTTCCGGGGTGAGGATCGAAGCGATCACTTTCGAAGCTCATCCTCCGGTCTGCCCCTTGCTCTCCATCGTCGGTCCTACGGTGAACGACAATTCGTTCAATCCAACCCTTGGCTGCTCAGTCCGGAATAACCTCGCGGTCATGATCAATGATCCTGGCGACTTGTTAGGCAATCACGCTGTCATGCCGACCAGTGGTGATCGTGCAGTGCTTCCCATCACCGCACGTGGGGCAACGACGGTGGGCAATAGGAGCAATTTGGAGGATGAAACCCATAACAGGGTTGCGCCAGAAACCCAATAAGCGGCTCGTAAGACCCGAGCAGCATGAACGTCGGTTGGCATTCTGGTCCATATCAGTTTTGGAATCGGCCGACGAGCCTCCTGGAATCCAATCTTTGCTCGGTCCTTTTCTTGGGATCGTGCTGCTTGCAGATCAGGTTCTGGGACAGTTGGGTCGTTGACCACAGATTTGAGCGCATCGCTGTTTTGCGCGACGCTAAACGAGGCCGGCGGCAAAGACTGCCTTTGCAACCCTCTCGAAACACTCCATCGGAACGGCCTTGCCCATCGCACCTTTTCGGATCAACTGATGCGCCAACACATGATCCTCGACAATGCTCAGACGTTGGGCGCGGGCCTCCGCCAGTAACTGTGAAGCCGTTTCGCCCTCACCGCGGCACACCAATACCGGGACGCCGGTCTCGCCCCGAACGTAGCGCAGCCCAATCAACGTCGCTCGCCCCGTCAGTATCACTGTCGCCCGATGGACGCCAAGCGGAGACTCGTTCGCCGACTCCCGGCGGAGCCTGCGGTGTTCACCCCTGATCTGCGGATTACCATCCTGTTCCTTGGACTCGCGCTTGGCTTCGCTCTGCGTCATGCGCATGTCGCGCAAGAACAACCAACGCTGAATGAGCAGATCAGCCAAGCCGCCAATCAGAAGAGCGCCGGCAGCGATCGCGATCAGCACTTTGAGCTCTTTAAAGACAAAACCAAAGCAGCTCAAATCGCAAACGGGCAAGTATACCAGTGCCCTCCAACTTGCGAGCACAGTGAAAACGAACGTAGCGCCAAGAACCAAAACTTTGACGATAGACTTTCCAAGCTCGACAACCGACCGCTGGGAGACAATCCGCTTCAGCCCTTTGACGGGATCCAATTTCTCAAAGCTGGGTTTAAGCGGCTCAACCGAAATCGTCAGCCCGCCGCCGGCCAAGACACCGGCCAGAATCGCCGCAACCACCGCCGCACCTAGGATGGGGGCCGCGGCTGCTATAGAAAGGTCCATCAATCCGAGCAACGCCTGCCGGACCGCACTGTTGAAGGGCTGTTCCTGCAGCTTGTCGATGAGCCGCACGGCTTCGCGCCATCCGTCTTCGATCGGGCCGGCCCTGAAGCACAGGCAGCCGAAACCAGCGCAAAGGCTTGCGGCGGTCACAAAGTCGGCGCTGCGCGGGCTCTGCCCTTTCTTACGCGCGTCCCTCAGCTTCTTGTGACTTGGTGGAAGGTTTTTCTCTTCGCCCGTGTCGTTCATTTCAAGAACTTCTCGAGCCACTCCAGCACGCCGTTGAACCGAATGATCTCTGCTCCCATATATTCGATCAGGAAAACGGCGTAGCTGACCATGATGATGCCAAAGGCGGCATTCTTGATGGTCGGAGAGAGATCGTTCAGCTTGATTTGCGGCGCAAAGCGTCCGAGCAGCATGAGGGATACGTCAATCAGAAGCAGCAGAGCCAGCACGGGCCCGGCGACCACGAGGGTCGTATGCATGATATGGTCGAGGAGCCCGATAAACTCCATGGCCCCTTGCTGGGTCAGGGGCGGTAGCAGCCGATACACGGGCCAGATCAGATAGCTTCCATAGAGGCATTTGACCATGGTCTGCAGACCTCCTGATACAACGAAGATCGTAACCGCGGCAGTCCCGAGAAAGAGCCCCATCGGGGCGGTTTGACTGCGTGTCGCAGGATCGTCCACCTGGCTGGAGATGCCGCGCTGGGTATCAATGATGTCACCAACGGCCTGGATGCTCCAAAGCGGTATACTAAGCAGAAAACCGAACAGCAGGCCGATAAATATCTCCTTCAAACCGAGGAGCGAGACCGCAATCATACGGGTGCCCGGATCTAGTGTCTGCAAGCCGTTCCTGATCTGCATCAAGCAAGGCAATCCAATCACAACCGTCGCGCTTGCGCGGATAATCCCGCTAATGTGCGGTCGCGTGAATACCGGAAGAACCAGCATAATGCCGAGGGCCCGGGCCGCGCCAAGTCCGGCCGCAACGACGAACTCGACAGCAGTCTGAACCAGAGTTTGCGTCTCGGTGGGTGACAAGACATCCATTTGCGCTCAGCTCGTCGTTCGCTTCAGCCAATGCAACCGTCGCACTCGCGTCGACATGATGTGAGACGTCAAGAACTCTGCAGATCAGCGACCCTCGTGTCCCAGCGGTTGCAGAGCGACACGCATCCCACAAGCTAGATGACTTCGGCTTCAACCATCCATATAGCTAGAGCCATCCGGCGCAGAGGTATAACCATTCGATGAGAGCACCGGCCAAATCGCGCCGCTGCGCGGCCTACAAGCCAAGCTTTTTCGGCTCTCACCGGCCGCAGCGCGGTTTGGTGATCTGAGGGCCTCGAAGCTTCCATCAATTTCTCAGTC
Source organism: Bradyrhizobium sp. ISRA442 (assembly GCF_038085055.1). Classification (NCBI taxonomy): domain Bacteria; kingdom Pseudomonadati; phylum Pseudomonadota; class Alphaproteobacteria; order Hyphomicrobiales; family Nitrobacteraceae; genus Bradyrhizobium; species Bradyrhizobium sp. ISRA442. Next base: position 104,332 of record NZ_JALGCN010000010.1, on the reverse strand, counting down.
TATGGAGATCGGTCTCGAGCGGCACCTTCATTCGCAGGCTCATTCACCAGAACGCCAGAATCGTGGGGCCGCTTGCAATCAAAGCGGTTCGCCCGTTCACTTGCGTCGACAACTCGCCAGGCTGTGCATCGAGGACCGGGTCTCAGCAGGTAATTCCATCACATCGTAAGAAAAACCTGAATCGAACGGATAGAAATTCCAAATGGGGTCATTCTTCCTCCGAATACGGCAGGCTCATAGAGCCGAACAGGACAGTTCGGATGTCTATCCGTCTCATAATAGTGAGGCGAGCTTTCGATAAGCTGACGAACTCGCCCTTTTGTGGTTCACAATCAAGGCCAACAAACGCGACGCTATAGCTGAAACTTAGACAGGCTTGCGTTCCGCGCGCACTAATACCTCGCTGTGAGCGCGGGGAACTCAGTGAAGATATGCTGGGCTTGCTCGATCAGCGGCGCGCTCAGGACCGGGGCAAACAGAACGAGCACGGCGACGACGACGAGGAGCTTCACGGTAAGCGGCAAGGTTTGATCCTGGAGCTGGGTTGCTGCCTGCACGATGCCAATACCCAATCCGGCCACGAGGGCTGCCAGGAGCGGCGGTAGAACCCAGATCATGAACAGGACTAATGATCGGCTCAGGTGGGTAAGGATGCTGGCCTCGTCCATCTCACCCCCCCGGGGATGCGTAGCTTAAGACCAATCCGTGCATGAGCCGCGACCAGCCGTCGATTGTGACGAACAGAAAGAGCTTGAAAGGAACGGATATCATTGTTGGTGATACCATTGACATGCCCATGGCCATCAGAATTGTCGTCACAATCAGGTCGATCGTGATGAACGGAAGATAGAGAAGGAAACCGATTTCAAACGCACGCTTAAGCTCCGAGATCAAAAAAGACGGCACGAGGATCGCAAAATCATCGGCTGTTGCGTTGGCGCGCATCTCCTCCGACCAGATATGTTCAGTCGACGACAGGAAGAACGTGCGCTGCTCCTCAGTGGTGAACTTTTTGAGATGGGCGCGCAGCGGCTCGCTGCCCTCCTTGGCGGCGGTCAACCAGTCATCGGCGGTTTGGTAACGAAGTTGCGTATCGGTCAGGCGGTTGTAGGTTTGCTCGAATACTGGGGCGCCTATGAACACGGTAAGGATCAATGCAGCACCATACAGAACGATGTTAGGTGGTATGGACTGAGTGCCGAGCGCGTTGCGGATCAGGAAGAGAACGACGGAAACCTTGATGAACGCCGTTGTTGTGACAACTGCGAACGCCAGCAGGCCAAGGCCGGCGGTCGCCGCAACAAGCGCAAGGATGCTCGGTTGAATGTCAACCATTGACCGCCAACTTGCCACGTAACCGGATGCCCAACGCTTCACCGACACGTACGATGTCGCCGCGGCCGATCAATTGACCATTGGCAACAATATCGACCGGACCGTCCACCGGCCGGCCAAGCTCGAACACATGCCCCTCGTTGATGCTTCTCAACGTACCCAGCGGGATGGGCCAGCGGCCGCATTCGAACACAAGCGTGATCTCAACACTGTCGATGTCGGCTTCCGAGGGCGGGATTGCTTGTTCAGCTTGGGGGCGTATCGTCATATTTGCATACCTTAGAGGATGGGACTGCAGGCGGAATGGTCCCCGAAGGATAAGTCTGTCGCCCGCGACCTGCGCCGGCGCCCACAACTTGTCCGCAGCGAGGATGAGCTGGCCATGGGCAAAGGGAATGACGTCGGGCAGCAGTGCGTCGCCGGGCTGTGCTTGGCGAAGACGCTTGATGGGCGCGCGCAGCGAGCCGATCTCTGTCGCAATTACGACCGGCAATTCCGAAGAAATCTTGCCTAAATCTCGCGGTAATTGGCCGATCAACTCGCCTAAGACACGAAACGCAGACGGAACCAGACCGTCAAGAGGCGCGAACAAGAACAGGCGGGCCTTGGCCGCCAGCGGCCCGAAAGTAACGTCGAACTCCAAATAGGGGTCTTTGGCCGTTGCGTCTTCGACGCAGATCAGCTGCAAATTCCGCGCGAGCACGATCTCTAATGGAGCGAGCCAAGGTTCCAGTGCAAGTTCGAGAAGAAGCGAGCGGGTTGGGTCGGAAGGTAAAGTAAGGCCATCCTGGACCGTTGAAATCAGTGCCTCGACGAGAAGGCGGGGCAAGGACAACACAGCGGTCTCGCCTCCGGCGCAAAATACGCAGTCGAGCATCGATATGGCATATGGCTCGGCCTGCCAAACAAGCCGGCTCATACGGATCGATAGCGGCTTATCGCCAATGCGGCTCTGCAGAACCGTGCGCGGTGCGGCGATCTCGTTGAGCCAGGAGACCACTTTATGCGACAGCTTTGCCGCTGGCTGAAATAGTGCGGGTTCACCCATGGCATTTATCGACAGGTTCCGCGGGCGCAGCTCGCGACGTGATAAGAGAACCAGCCATTAGTTTGAGCCACCGACCGCCTGGCTGCGCGAACCAGCCTGATATCGGAGCAAAACCTCATCGTCGGCATCGATTTCGGCTGCAAACTCCGAACGGACAGCGCTAGTGCGCTGGACATCGCCCTCAATCTCCTGCCATTTCTGGCTCGCCGCCGAACGCTTGGCCCATATGGTCCGCGCTTCATTCACTGCCCGCTGGGCCTGCTCATGCGCGATGCGCGCCTGCTCACGCGCCTGGCGTGCCGATTCGATCTCTGCCGCCAGCCGCCCAAGGACGAGTTGACAGCGACGATCGAGCTCGGTCACGGACACCATCTCGAGCGACGCCAGCTCCTGATAAAGTTCAGCTTCGGCCTTGGCGCGACGATTCTCCGCGCCTTTGAGATTCTCAGACGCTCGCTGCAGCGCTGCGACCGCAATTTGGCGCCTGTCTTCCATGTTCGACAACTCACGAAGCGCGCTTCGCTCTCTCATGTCTTTCACCAGCCGCAATTTTGACGCTTGCACGAGATTCAGGCCGTCAGACGCGACATCCATGAAACGGTCTCCTCAAAGCTACACGGCTCGTCCTGTCCCTGGCGCAAGAATGCGCGCAGTTCCTCGATTGACTCGATTGCCCGATCAGTCAGTGGATCGCTGCCCGCCTTGTATTCACCGACCTTGATCAGGAACTCAGCCTCATTGTAGCGCGAGAGCAGATCGCGGAAGGCGGATGCCGCCTTGCGATGTGGACCAGAGGCGACCGCATCCATGACACGACTTCGGCTCGACAGCACGTCGATGGCGGGAAAATGCTCTCGCGAGGCCAGCGCGCGCGAAAGAATGATATGACCATCGAGAATGCCGCGCGACTCTTCGGCGATCGGATCGCCCGTGCCGTCACCTTCGACAAGCACGGTATAGAATGCCGTGATCGAGCCCCGCTCGCCCATACCGGCTCGCTCCAACAGACCAGGAAGCAGCGCAAAGACGGAAGGAGGAAAGCCGCGCCGGGTGGGAGGTTCTCCGGCGGCCAGGCCGATTTCGCGCATCGCACGGCTAAAGCGCGTCAGCGAATCCATCATCAGAACGACCTGCAGCCCTTGATCACGAAAATACTCGGCGAGTGCGGTCGCCATATGAGCGCATTGCGCCCGCTCCATTGCCGATCGATCGGATGTCTCAACGACAACGATCGTGCGAGCGAGGGCATCTCCAATATGACGTTCGATGAATTCACGCACCTCGCGTCCACGCTCCCCTATGAGCGCAACCACGGTGACATCGGCAGCCGCGCCTTTTACAATTTGCGACATCAGCGTCGACTTACCGCAACCGGCATCTCCATAGATTCCGATTCGCTGACCTTCGCCACACGTCAGAAGTCCGTCCAGCACGCGAACGCCGAGCGGAAACGGCTGCTCGATGCCACGCCGCCTCATCGGGTTGGGCGCCTTGCCGCGGAGCGGACAAGTGTGGACCGTCTTTATCGGCCCCTTGCCATCGAGTGGACGGCCGAAGCTATCGATCACGCGGCCGAGCAGGTCGGGCCCGACTGACACTTCCTGCATGCGCCCGGTCGGGAGCACTTCCGCGCGGTGGGACAAGCCTATCATATCGCCAATGGGCGTCAGCAACACCCCGTCCGGCAGCAAACCGATGACTTCCGCCTCAAGTGACCATCCGGAAGCGTGATCCTGCAACAGGCAAAGTTCTCCAACACGGGCCCCTGGCAACACGGCATGGAGCAAGGTGCCGATCGCACGCGTGATCCGTCCCCGCACGGCACGCGTATCGACATCCTTTGCTGCGAATCTCAGAGATGCTATCGCCGCATGCACATCTCCTTCTCCGCCCGCTTGATCATGGCCTGATCGTTGCGTCGTCACGGATAGCTTTCCTGAGAAGATGGATTAAGGCCGAGACGCAATGTGCGGAGCTGCGCGGCAAGTCCTAAATCGACACTGCCGAACTCACTCCACAGAACGCACTGGTCCGGCCCCACGGCAGGGTCCGGATCAATTCTGACTTTCGGCCGACCATTCGTTCCATCGAACGCCAGGAATTCATGTCTTAGTGCATCAGCGTTCACGGGAGACACGTGAAGGCATACTTCTGCGCTGCCATATCTTTTCTCGACGGCGTGACGAACGGTCCTTACCAACATCTCACCCGGATCAAAGGAGCCCAACAAATCGGTCAATATCTCAATGACGAGCTGTGGTAACTCCTGTTGCAGAACGGCTTTTCGCCGGGCCACATCGGAAGCAGCTCGGGCAATCAGCTGTGCCATTTCGTCCGAGCCTGACCTTAGACCCTCGCAGTGCCCGCGCTCCCGCTCCTGCTGATAGGCCTTCCTTGCCCAACTGCGAACCTGCCGCAGGTATCGCTCGGCTAGCGCGCGCGTCTGCACCGCATCGTACCAGATGCCAAGTTCCGCGGCTGGTATGAGCGGACCAAGCGGCCGTATCCGCGGGCTATCTGGCAAGACTGTTTCGTTGGCCGTCATGCCGCTGGCTCCTCCGTGGCCAAGTGGGCCACCACCAAAGACAGTAACTGACCCGCTGAGTTGTGGTGTTCGGCTGCTGGGGATTCGGCGGTGGTCCCCACAGGTAAGCGGAAAAGAACGCGCACACGGTCAAGCTCTGATGCGTCCTTGAGCCAAGCGCCAAGGCAGGCACATCCGTCATGTTCAATCTGGCTCGCCAGCTTCTGCGGATCGTCAATCGATGTGGTTGCGACGGCGCTGGATAAGTGCCGGATTGCGAAAGCATGTGCTTCGGCACCAATATTTTCGATCAGAATCGCTACATCATGCCTTGACACAAGCTTCAGCACCGAACGGGCATGCCAGATACTGCCAGCGAGCAGCGCCGCCCGACGCGGATCATGCCCGAGCAGAACGTCCCTGCCCCAGTCGGTTCCGTTCGAAACCAGCTCACTACCTAGCAGCAATTCGACCAGTCTTTGCTGCAGTCTCGGAGACTTCTGCAACTGCAGCACTGTGGCGGCCGACAGGAGCCCATCAAGATGGCCGGCAAACCGGCTGGGATGGATCAAAGCGGCAAGCTCGCGCAGGCGATCGGAAGGCGGGTTGAGTGAATAACTTGGGTTAGTGGATGCCATCGATACGGGCCTGCTGCCGCTATTTCGGATCGGAGGAGAGCTTTTTGCCGGCGGACTGGACCGCTGGCTTGCTGGCATCTCTGCCGAAACTTGTCACTTTGCGCCAGGATTGACGAAGCTGTCGCCCACGTGTGCTCAGCAGCACGTAAGATAGAATGCCCAACGCGGCGAGCCCACCTCCTGCACCGATCGCAATGTGGGTTGCAATGAACTTGGTTGGTTCGGCGGAAGCTGCCGCTGGCCCAACGGAGACCTCATGCTGAGCCCGCTCAACCGGCACGAACACGACCGCCACCTTGTCGTATGATAGACCTTCGATGCTGTTGGCGACGAGCATCTTGATCTGCGGCAGCAAGGCTGAGAGCTTCGCGTTCGAGGCGTATCGAATGAACACCGACGCCGAAGACGGGGTTGCATCCTGTCGCAAAAGATCATTCTTCGGCAGAACGACATGAACACGGGCGGAGAGAACCCCATCGATATCGTTGATCGTGCGCGACAATTCTTCACTGAGAGCATAGACGTAGCGGGCTCGCTCCTCAACCGGAGAGGCAACGAGGCCCGCCCCCTTGAACACCTCACCAAGGCTCTTGAAGGGTTGGCGCGGCAAGCCCTGGTCATTCAGAAGCTCGATTGAGTAGGCTAGCTGCTTTTCTTCCACCTGAATTGTGCTGGTCCCATCCTTACCGACAACACGGATGGCATCGACACCCTTGCTCAGGAGCAGCCCAAGCATCTCGTTGGCTTCGCGCTCTTGAACTTTGGTATACAGATCAGCTTTGCAACCGGCGAGGGTCAGCAAAAGCGGCAACAGGACGAGAGCATGAAGCCGCTTTCTTGCGGGACAGCCGTTACAGATCTTGTCTTTCGTCAAGACAGCCAACGGCCCGCTCAGCCCGCCGATAGAAGCTTGTTCAGAGATGAACTGACAGCACCTGTCCCCTTGGAAAGGAGCGAAACCTGGATGACGCCGTTGTAAACATCCCGCAGATTCGCCAGCGCCGAGTCGAAATGATCCGCACCTTCCGGTTTGCCCGCTGGATGTACCTCGACTTGCTGTACACGCAAGACTGGTTGCGCTGCCGGCCCAAGCTGGAGACTCTTGGTAGGATCAGGCTCGCCGACGAGCGTCGGCGAAACTGCACCCGACGGAATTGGTTTGCCCTGATGGATAGCAGAAATGCTCTGAAGGACGCGATCGCCGAGCGGGCTCGCCGACATGACTGCGCGCTGTACTTCCGGCAGCAATGGAGCTGGCGCGCGCTCGGTCACAGAAGAGGCGGCATCTTGGTTCGAGGCCGCCTGCGCAAGACTCTCATCAAACTGGGCGTGTGCCGGCGAACAGCCGTTGGAGGCACACTCGACGGAGTTGGCAGGGATCGACGTAATGCCAAACAACATGGAGGAAATCATTTCTGTCACGTAGTGAGGTGAGCCCGTCAGTTCACACGAACGGGCTGGCACCTTAGAGAAGCAAGCTGACCAAAAACTGACGAGCAGCTGCCATCTAATGATCACGGTCAGCTTCCAATTTACGACGAAGCAGCGGCTTCCAAATTTTGGGACGAATTCCGGTGCTTGTTCTCAAGCGTAAAAATAGCAGGAATGCTCATTCCATCCACAAGGCGGCACATCTTGAAGAAACTTCTCTATGTTGGTGTTTTCATTTGCTTGGGCGTCGTCGAGGCGCTCGGCGCTCCGCTGGCGCTGCCATCGACGCCTTATAGTTACACAGTTCTGGATCAGGACCTCGCGGCCGCACTGCAGGAATTCGGCAACAACCTAAATATCAGAATCAATGTCAGCACCGGGGTGAAGGGGCGGATTCGCGGGCGAATGCCCGATCTCCCACCGCGAGAGTTCCTCGAACGGTTGATCAATCTCTACAATCTTCAATGGTACTACGATGGGCTGGTGCTCTATGTATCCGACGCGCATGAGGCGCAAAGCCGCCTTTTGGTCTTGAGTCCAATCAGCTTTGATGCGCTCAAGGCGGCACTCGATGCGCTCAACATCTCCGACGAGCGTTACATCGTGAGAGCCGTCCCGGGAGATGGCCTCGTCTTCGCCTCTGGTCCACCCCGCTTTGTCGCGCTTGTGGAGCAAACACTCAAAGGACTTGCGGCGGAGGCACAGGCACGGCGAAACCCGAGCGGTGGCGAAAAGCCACCGCACGAGTCGGTTTTGATGCTGTTTCGGGGATCCTCCAGCGTGGTCATTCGCGAAGGACGACCGAATGACGCTCCTCCGCCGGAGGCACCACGTCATGACGGCATGGTCCACCTACCCGATGCAGGTGAGAAATGACCTGATGACAACAGATCGCCTACGAAGAGGTGTAATGCGTCTGTTTATGCCCTCTGTCAGCTTTTCGAAAGCTACTGCTGCCATTGTCAGAGCGCGGATATGTAGATGGCCGATGCCGCAGGGCGGCGCAATAAACGTCCTGGCCGGAGCCACGGATGCGAACCAGAGTCCTGGCCAGCAGCATCGGCGACCGTGCTTTGCCGCTTTAGCGCCTCGTGCGACCTTTGCGAGCTTTTGAACAACTCTACGAACTCTGCCATGCAAATGAGCTTCGTCCCAAAAGAATGAAAGCCCCTCCGTTGTCCAAAAGGAGGAACAGGATGGACTTCAACGCGCTAAGCCCCGCGGACAACAGCCCAGCGTCCCACTCGTCCTCGTCGCCCGCCGGTCCGAGAGAGTCGCATTGCATAAAATACCCGAATACAGCCAGGACCTAATTTGGCAGGAACTCGGAGGCAGATCATCGCGTGTCGAGCCATCATTGAGCGGCGGCGAGCGGACCAATTCCCAACAGCCCCGCTCAGCATCGCGTGGACGCCTCCGATTTCGGCCACGACCTTGTTTGGCAAGATCCGGGTCACCTCACGCTGGACCGTCTCAAGCGGAGCTCGTGTTGCCCGCACGGGTTGCTCCGCCGGAACTTGGAGATTTCGCCATGGCGAACGGCGTCGCGCCAGGGACGAGTGGGTCTTCACTGGCCAAATCGCTACGCCTGCTCAGATCGAAATGCTAAAAAGCCGCGATCTCATACCGACCAGGGCTGCCCGGACAACCACGTTCACCAACCTGGGTGTGCCTCACGGGCGGAATGGCGAGAAGGAGGTTTTATTCGTCTCAAACGATCGCTAGACTCTGACCTTTGGCCTGTAGGTTCGAGCGAACACTCGCCAAGCGGATAAGCATGATGACATAAAGAATGCCAGGCGCAGCTGAGCTTCGATCCGCTCGGGGCAACATGGTCCGCACAATACCGTCGGACTCTTTCGAGCATCTACGCCAGTCAATCTGATACGATCATTCTGTATCTGGCTCATCGGGCAGACGCCAACACTCTCGTTGGGCGCAGGCGCGAGGTCGCTAGGCGTGGGTGATTTCACCATAAGAGGCTGCGGAGACCTGCGACGTTGATGCAGGAATCAGCGCACGTGACCATCCGCAGAGCGGCAGATTCGGGTTCATTAATTCGACCTAGTTGGCGTGGAGGCGAGCGGTCGAAACAAAACAGGCAAGCCGATTCCGATATCAAGAACCATGACCGCCTTTCACACTGCCATTTCGCGTCTCGTTATGAAACCTCTGAATGCCGTCAGCTTTTGGAAAGCTAATCGAACCTACCATAGGGCGTGAACATCTAGACGGCGATGTGCCTATAGATTGTAGCGGAACTGAGCGCTGGGACGCACTGAGCAATCGGAAGCAAGTGGTAGGTGCCATCGATCCTATCAACATTTATTGCTCATTGTTCGTCGCGATTCTCGGGCTGCGCCACATGACCGGCTTGTGGTGCGATCTCAAATCAGAGGACGTATAATGTCAGTCAACAACCTGTCGCTAATCGCCAGCTCCACTTTGTCCGGGCTGGCGCCCGGGCCTTCATCGGCGCGGGATCTTTCAAATTTCGAGGCCATGCTGGCTAGTTTCTCGTTGAAAGACAAAGTCGATGACCATTCCGCACCGCAGGATCCGGCGGCTGCAGACTCAGCCAAGCAGCTGACGGAGGAACTCACGCAGGAGGTGCGGAACATCCTCCCGCCGGAGGTCAAGGCCGCACTGGACGCATGTCAGCAGGCGCCAGAGCCATCCTCCACTGAGTCCTCCTCCGCTGCGAGCGCACCGAAGATTGCAGAGGCACCCGTACAAAGCTCCAGGATCACGTGGAACAGCGGCACGTTGACTCATGCCGAGCTGCAGATTGTGTCGGTGCTGAACCGACACAAAGACAAATGCCCGCTGGATTGGAAATCTCTTGGAGATTTGGCCAACGATCCCTCCACACCACCGGATCTAAAAGCCGCGATCGAGGCTCTGCAACAGGACCCAGAGCTCTTCTATGCGATAGGCTCGCAAGGTGACGGCCGCTGCGGCGGGAAGATTAAAGCAGGTGATCTCTCCGGCTTCTCCGATCACCACCCTCAGGTTGGTGCGTTCCAGGAGCAGCGGGCAAAGAGCTATACGCAAAACTACATCCCTTCCGACGGCACCGGCAATGGCGAGCCATCGGTTATGACCCAGACCGATGCATTGCGCGAGCTCTATCGGTATTCCGACAACCTGCCTAAGAACCTGAGCCTTGCGGATTTCAAGCGGATCGTCGACGGCGAAGCCAAAACCGGCAAATGCCCGCCACAGGTCCTCGCGGCCGCTCAATACTTCCTCGATCACCCGGATGAATGGAAGCAGTTGTATGGTGGCTCGATAGACAAGGTCCACAAAGAGGACTTCCTGCAGATTGCTTCATCATCGATGAATCTCACGCAAGCCGAGCTCGATACGCTCAATACGATCAACAAGAACCAAAACGCTTTCTTCGGGAACGGTGATCTGACCCGGGAAAAGCTGGCGAGCATGGTCGATGATAAGAGCCTCACGCCCGAGGTGCGAAAGGCGGCCTCCCAGCTGCTCTCCGATCCTGTGTTGTTCGGGTTGATGAACAACGCGATTACGGGCTACAAAACCCACCATAAGTTCTTCGACTTCGGCGGCGGGCATACGGTCGATTCCGGCAACATCAGCAGCAGCGACTTCAACCAGTTCTTCAACAACATGTCGGGTGCGAACCGCACCGTCCACCAAGTGAAGACGCATGCCGTCCGAACGCCTGCCGAGCAGGACGCGGTCGCGGACATGACGATGGGCGTGGCAGACCAGCCCGACATCAAGTCTGCCAAAAAGAACGGTGGCGCCTTCATGCACGCACTTAATGACGTGCTCAAAGTTGGCTCTAAGGTATTCGACTGGGCCGCGACAGCAGTCGGTGTCCTTGGCTTCATTCCAGGTTTGGGTGAATTGGCCGATCTGGCGTCAATGGTGCTCGAAGCCGAGGCGCAAGCTGCAAATCTTCTTCACACTGCCATCAGTGGCGGCAACATAAAGCAAGCGCTGGAAGAAGCCGGGCTGAGCCTTGCAGCACAGGCGGTGGGCTGCATCGCCGGACCTGAAGTCAAATTAGCAATGCGAGAAGGCTTGGTGAAGCAGGCAATTCAAGAAGCCGCGACGGCCGGCATCAACCTGCCGGTTTCGGTGGCCCAGTCCTACGCGGAGGATTATTTGAATAACCTCAAGGCTCGCATCGAGTCCGAGCGCTTGCAAGCTGCAGGCGCTTACGCCTAGTCGGAGCGACGCTATCTTCTCAGGATCACGCTGGAAACTGAGCTTGCGCGACCTCCGCGCGGTTGGGCTCTCTGCCGAGCAGTAGGTCGCGCAAGCTCCACCAGCATACTTGAGACCGCCCCCGAATCCGAGGAACTTATTTCGGCCCGTCGCTGCGCACAAACTATTTTGGCCGCACTCGATCGTTCGAATCCGACCTCAAGCCCGGTCTGCCGCTGTGAAGTTCCATTGACTGCATACGCCGCCTGTCAACATCGCGATGCATTAACAATACCCGATAGACGGCCACAGCCGCGGAGCCAGCCGATTGCGCAAGGATCGAGAGCACATTGGTCCAAAGCGGTAGAGCCGAAGGGCTCTTTCTCGAGCAGCGGGCTCCTGATCGGTCTCCCTGAAATGGGTCGCGATTGACGGATCGCCATGGGCCAGCCAGGGCCGATGGACCGCTCTGGCCGCTGAATCGGCCGTCACTCTGGCTTTCAGCCTCGCTCCCGACGAGGTCAAGCTCCGTGCCGCATCGCCTGACCGCAAGCAAATTGTCGAAAGAGCTCGGAGGCATCGCAAGAGACATGAGCCCGAGATTGCAGCACGTCGAGCCCAAAGCGCTTTTATTAGTGGCGGCTTTGATATTTCGCCAATTGAACGCTTTCGAAGCGATGAGCAACGTGCTCACCCGATCAAGCTCCACAAACGATTGTTTGTCTTAACCATCTGATCTCCAGCTTTCGCCGGCAGCCTTTCAAATACGGTCTGCTGGTGAAACGTTTAATGACGATCCACCATCGGCTCATTGTATTTTCTACGACTCGTCAGCTTGTCGAAAGCTAATACCTGCAGAGTGGAGGGTGGAAACTGCCTCGATTGGCACATTGAATTGACATAGGAGAACCCGATGCGCGTTACGAGCTCTGGCGCCGCTGGGCACGTTGATGCTGACCTCCATGCGGCTGGCGGCAAAAGCGGCGGCAAAAAAGCATCTCACAAGCCTGGCGAGCGCGACGATCATGGCCGATCGCCTGATGCAAACATTCCCGTAAACGGCGGCGCGTCCACTCCGGGCGGTAGCTCGCATGAAGCCGCTATGCAGCAAGCGTTCAGCGTCGCTCTTGGAGCCGTTGCTCTCCAATTTGCGAATAGTGCAATGAGCCGTTTCGACGATGTCATGGCCGAGACAGAGGAGGATTCCTGACGTCGCATGTTGCGACGTTAGGAAATAGGAGCCGCACGTGGCGGCGAAATCGAGCAAACAGGAGAATAGTATGGGTAAAGGAGTTGGTGCGTCTGGTACCTCGACTGCAGGTGGGGCAGCCGGCACCGCTACTGCTGCAGCAGCTTCCACGGCTGCTGAAGTTGCTGGAGAGGCGGCATTCCAAAAGCAAATCGCCGCTCTGACTGCGACCAGCACAAAGGCTGCTGAGAGGGATGTGGAACTTCGCGTTGTCTCGACTGAGCTTTCGACTATCAAAAAAGCGGCCGATGAGCGGGTGCAGTAAGGGATGAGATGGGGCGGCGTCGCCGCCCCACTTTCCCCGGCTGCTTAGTCTGTGAAGTCGCAACGGGCCGTACGGTTTTGCCGTACGGTCCCGTTCGCTATTCAGGAAACTGACCGTGAATGAACCAAATTGCTTGCATTTCGAAGTGCTGTCGGGGGGTTATTCTGGGCTGACAAGTAAAGTGGGGATCGGATCGTGTCTGATTGGCAGCAGCCTCGATGCAGACTTAATCTTCGTCGAACAAGGCCTCGAACCGCACCATCTCCGTGTCACCCCGCATTCCAATTCAATCGAGATCGAGGCCCTTGCGAGGGACGTCAGGATCGAGGGGCACGAGACTGTTTTAGCGAATGAGCCCATTGTTGTCCCTCTTCCTGTCGTTTTGCATGCCGGGGCGATGTCCATTCGCTGGACGATCGAGGACTACAAACAAGCTGGCTCCGTCGACCGCCGGCGTATATCGCTCGCCGTTCTCACTTTTGTCCTGATCAGCTCTGCCGCGGTTGGCGCAGTCTCATCCAGTTTTGTCCAGACCGACACCACCGTGGCGTCAAGCCGGTCGTCCCCTGCTACGACCATTGCACCCACGCTGGCGCTCAGCGCTCCTGATGCTTTGGCCACCAATGCAGCTGCCGAGCGGCTGCAAGAGGAAGTTGACAGAGCGGGCCTTGTCGGCATCAAGGTCGGCTCTGGGGCGGGCGTTGTCACCGCCGACGGCACCGTTACGCCCGCCTCGCTCGCCACATGGCGAGACGTCCAGCAGCGGTTTGATCAAAATAGCAATGGCGCTTATACGCTTGTCAATGCGGTCGCCATCAAGGTTGAGAAGACGCCCCCAGCAATTGAGGTCCAAGCTGTTTGGCGCGGGAGCGAACCCTATATTGTCGTTGCTGGTCAAAAGTATTTCGTCGGCGCGCTCTTGAGCAATGGATGGACCGTCTGCGGGATTGAGGAAGGGCGTGTTTTGCTGAGCCGGGATGGTCGGCTTGCCACCCTACCCTATTAGCGTTTTAGGCCGCAGGTAAGGAAGCAAAGTGCCATGACTAGGCTGCCCCCGAATCCCGTCAAGCCTGGCACCTCTTTTCAGGAGCCAAACGTCGATCATCATGCATCTGCCATCACGCCCGTTAGTTCTCGAGGCAAGTCCATCGGGATTGATCGGACGCGTGGCAATGATAACAAGAGCCACACCTCAATTTCTCGTCACAGCGACGTGCTGGATCCGTTGGTGGACGCCACGATCGAGAGCGCGCTCGAGCTCAGTTCGATCGATGCAGTTTCGCGCGTCAATCTCGACGAGGCGCGCGCCCCGCCAGGTCAGGTCGAGCCAGGCTCGGAACTCGCTTGGCTTAATGAGCCCAATCTCGCGCACGGTCTGCTCTCCTTCGTGACGCCGCGCTTACGTCATTCGCATGTTCTGCGTCCAGAGCAACACGGCCTTCTTCTGGAGCGTTTGGCTGATACGCTATCAGCCGCGCCAGAGGATTTGGTGTCACGTGAAGGGGCCGCGCTTCTGCAACTGGAGCTGCAGCAATTAATCCTGCTCCGGCAGAGTCACAACGGCTTGATCAAAGGCTAGCGATGGCCGGGCCAGACAAAGTGCAACACTTCACATCTACACAGCGCGTTTCCGAAGCCGGCGCTGTCGAGCTGATCTCCGGGCCGGAGCGAGATTTGCTCTGCGTGCTTTCTTATGTCTACCTTGCGTGCGGACAGAGCGCCAAGAGCCTGGCTCTGTTGCGGCTGGTCGCTCACGAACAGTCCCAAGACATCGGCCTGCTCCGCATCCTGGCCTACGCTCTCATCTCGGAGCGTCGCGGTGACGAAGCACTGTCGGTATTGGACAAGCTTGATAAACTGGATGACGAGCCATCTTCGTGTCTGCCCTTGATGCTGATGCGCAGCCACGCCCTGCGTCACGCTGGCCGCATGACCGAAGCGCAAGCCGTCTTCAAACGCTATGTTTTGTTGCGGGGCAGCACAGCTGCAATCGAACAACAATAAGGCTTCTCATGGCCAACCTTCTACGAAATCTCATCACGCGCGCGCCGGCTCACCCGGATTTGATGGTCGCGTTGATGCTTCTTCTGGCGATCGGAATGATGATCATGCCGATCCCGATCATCGTGATCGATATGCTGATCGGCTTCAATCTGGGGTTTGCCATATTGCTGTTGATGGTAGCCCTGTATCTCAACACGCCGCTCGACTTTTCGTCCCTGCCGGGCGTCATCCTGATCTCCACCGTCTTTCGTCTCGCTCTTACCGTTGCAACGACGCGACTGATCCTAGCCGAGGGCGATGCCGGCAGCATCATCCATACGTTCGGCGATTTCGTCATATCCGGCAACATCGCCGTCGGCATTGTCATATTCCTGATCGTGACCATGGTGCAGTTCATGGTTCTCGCCAAGGGCGCCGAACGGGTGGCGGAGGTATCGGCGCGCTTCACGCTCGATGCGCTGCCGGGCAAGCAGATGGCGATCGACGCGGAGCTGCGCAACGGCCATATCGATCAGCACGAAGCCCGCAGCCGGCGCGGCGCGCTGGAGCGAGAAAGCCAACTGCACGGGGCGATGGACGGCGCCATGAAATTCGTGAAGGGCGATGCCATAGCCGGACTCATAGTCATCTGCATCAACATGCTGGGTGGCATCACGATCGGATCACTCTCCAAGGGCATGTCCCTCGAGGAGGCGATGCATCAATACACCATCCTGACGATCGGTGATGCGCTCATTTCGCAGATTCCGGCCCTGCTGCTGTCAATTACCGCAGCAACCATTGTTACTCGTGTCAACGGTCCTTCCAAACTCAATCTCGGCGCCGATATCGTCAACCAACTTACGGCCAGCACACAAGCGCTACGCTTGGCCTCCTGTGTCTTGCTTGTGATGGGGCTCGTTCCTGGCTTCCCTTTGCCCCCCTTTGTCATACTGGCCGCGCTCTTCTCCGCCGCCAGCTTTCTCAAGGTTGGCGTGCAAGAGGGCAAGACCGCTCCCAAAGCCGGCGCCGGTCCCACCGGTTCGGCTCCCGCTTCCGCACAGGGTCAGAAGCAAGCCGTGCCCGCGGAGGCACTTCCAATTACGCTGTTGCTAGCGCCGAGCCTGATGCAGGCAATCGACGTAGGGGAACTCGAGCAGTGCGTCGCTCGGGTTTCGGCACTGGTTTCAGCTGATCTTGGCATCACAATTCCACGCATTCCCGCCCAAAGCGCAAAGCACCTGGCCCAATCGCAATTCCGGGTGGATGTCGAAGGAGTGCCCGTGGAAGAGGGCGCCATTGACCCTACACAACTCTTACTTAACGACGACGTGGCGAACATTGATTTGAGCGGGATCCCCTTTTGGCACGACCCAGACACGAATCGGATCTGGATCAAACAAGTCCATGCGCCTGCTCTCAAAGCTGCCGGAATAGGGCACCACCGTCCGAGCGAAATCATCGCCCTGCGCGTCCAGTTAACGTTGACGCGCTATGCACAGCGCCTGGTGGGCATTCAGGAAACGCGTCAGTTGCTTGGCCGGATGGAGCAGGAATATGCCGATCTGGTGAAAGAGGTGCTGCGCACGACACCGATCCCTCGCATCGCGGATGTCCTACGTCGCTTGCTGGACGAGGGCATCCCGATCCGGAACACCCGTTTGGTTTTGGAGGCGCTTGCAGAATGGAGCGAACGGGAACAAAATGCCGTACTGCTCACCGAATATGTGCGCTCCGCTCTGAAGCGGCAGATCTGTCACCGCTACGCCAACGCCCATCGTGTTGTGGCGGCTTTTATCGTCGAGCGCGAGACCGAGGATATCGTGCGCAGTGCGGTGCGCGAGACCGCTGTCGGTCCCTATCTCGTTTTGGAGGATCGGCAAAGCGAGATGCTGCTTTCACAATTTCGCCAGATCCATTCGAGCATCGCACGCAGTCAGAACCAGCCAGTTATCCTGGGCTCGATGGATATCCGGCGCTTCGTCCGCGGCTTTCTCACCCGCAATGGAATAGACCTACCTGTTCTCTCCTATCAGGATCTCGCCTCGGATTTCACCGTCCAGCCGATTGGCTCCGTCAAACTTGCGCCCGGCAAGGACAAGACTCCTACAGGCGGGCATCGTGACCTCCTCCCTGCGGCCGGCTGACGAGCACACGTTTGGGGTCGTGAGGACGCTTATGAATTCATGTAAGATTAACGTTCTGCGGCGCTGGCGTAATTTTCGTCGCCATTCGTGCTCGGCCTTTCTCCCCATGCTTGCCATTGTGCTGCTCGCGGGTTGCGTTAACTCGCACAAGTCGGGTCTTTCACAGCAGCCGACGTCTACGGCAGAACTGGTCGGGGCCAAGGAGGTCGATCCAGCTATGCGCGAGCGCATCGCTCACGCCCTCGGTCGGGATGCTGACGAGGAGGCTTTGCGCGATGCACTGAAGCAACGACCGGACAATGTTGATGCCGCGATTCCTCTTGCGCGGGCTTTGCTGGCACGCAAATGCCCGAATGATGCGCTTGAGGTGCTCGACGGGATCTTATTGGCAGCCCCTGGCGACCTGCGCGCATTGAATGCCAAAGCAGTTGTTCTCGATCACGAGGGCCGACATCTGGAGGCCCAAGAACTCTACCGCCAAGCTCTCGCAGCGGAACCCGCAAACCCGATGCTGCGCAATAACTTCAAACTGTCCCTCGCCCTTGAAGGTAAGACGGAGGCCGGCGGCGCCAACCCAGCACCGCAGGCGGACGGCCGGCACTTCGCGGCGCTATCTCGAACGAGCCAATGCGGGAGCGGATCGGAATGGTGACGTCTTGATGCTAAGCTGTCAGCATACCGACAGCTAGGCTTACCATCAATGCGGAACACTCAATCGGCGGCAGCCCTCGCGACCTCGTCGATACAAATGGGAGGCTTCATGTTTCAGCGCACCAGCAATTTATCCGATACCAAATGCGCTTCCGAGGCCGATGAAATGAGAACGAGCGCGACTAATGACCGGTACTACGCGCATCGCCAAAGATTCGCCGGATATACTCTCCTTCCTGAATTCGGCGCCATCGAGTTTCTCCTCTGATTCATTTTCGGCTGCAGTCCCGCCATACGCGCTGGTTGACGAGCCACCGGTGGTTGAGATCTCAAGATCTTCATTCGAGAACAAGCTGACGGAGTTTTATGGCGGAGACATAGAGCATATTGCTGCGAATCCCCAGCGATACCCTAGCTCGGGTGTCCCGAAAGGCTCAACGAACAGCGGACGTTGCGTTTTGCTTCGGCACGAAGTCTGGTTCGGAGAAAGCGCGATATTTCAGCTATCAGCTCGAGAACAAGAGCGCCGGGCCCTGAGAACGGAAGCCGGAGGTCGCCCGAGTGAGCTGTTCAAGCGCAAAAATGATTGGCGCGAACAATTTCCTGGGTGAGATGAACTCACCTCAATAATAGATTTCCGGGCTACTCATCCGCTTGTCGATAACGCGGGCGATATCTTGCTTGAACATCAGCTCCGGATCGACGGCAACGAACCGCTCGTCCTCTCTCACTCTTTCAATCCGGAAGCGAAAGCCCGCGCAGCAGCGTTTGGCTTGTTGAGGTAAGTGACTCGATGATGGTGCTTGATCCCACCAAGCACGAGGACAAATGGAAAAAGGATGCAAATGGCAACGAGCGGGTAAACCGCCTTTGTATCTTGCCGCAACTGAAGACAATAGCGGCAATGCCAGGTGTACCGAGAGTGCGGCAAAGCCCGCGAACGATCCGTATGATGATGAATATGACTTTATGTAGAGCGTACAGGCTCTACACGAAGATAACCCACGTCATTGGCCAGATCGACTTTGGCGAGTCAGCCTCGCATCTCATGCCCTTCGCCATATAACTCTTGATCAATGATTTCTGCATCCGCAGGAGATGGCGGAATTGCGCTTTTGATAAGCCGGAGTTTCCATTTTCCTTGCGTGGCGCAACATCGGATCTTCCGGCTGGCCAGCGCGCGCCGACATTCATCAGGCGATCATACACGAGCTCCTGGCGGCTAGCAGATTTACTCGGCATGCCCCTCTTACGGTCGGCTTTAGGGCTTAATGTTTGCACGGCACCGCGACGAACGGTGCCGAACCAAGGAGTTCTTCTTGCCGAATGCGAACGCATCATCCCTCCGGGCAACGTAACGGCGCCCTTGGCACAGCGTCGGCGAGGGCGGAAGCAATCCACAGAGCTGAGCTATCCCGTGGCTGGACGAGGGCCCGGGATGTGCTGGCGGAGATGATGAAGCTGTTTGAGCGTTCTATTCGAAGCTCCCGCCGATGAATTCCCAGCGCGGCCGCTTGCGCGACTGGATCGTTTGGCCAGCATTGCCTTTCATGATCCGACCTATTGGCCAGATGGTGGATTCTTTTCATCGTCGAGCGCAATCAAGCAGGACGTGCAGCAGAACAACTGAAGTATCTCTCGATCTCCGCGATCGCGCGTTCCTCCCACTCTGCAGCTTGCGCTAGCAATGAGTCCCGTTGGATTGGCCGAAATGCGGCGGACTGACGGCACAACGAAGCTATCGCGCGATAGCGGCGCACGTTTTCCATAACGGCCGGTCCGGTCATGTGTGGATCTCCTCCCCTGCTATCCCGGGCAAGAACTTGCTCGAAAACCGTTTTCGATCCGTTAGCGGTCGGAGTGGAAGCCGTGAATGGTTGGCAGAACCTTGCCGGCATGACAGAGGCCGATAATGAATGTCTTCCACAAGGAGCACATCCACATAAAACCCGGCTCGGCAGTGCTCCATCCGGGCGCTTCTGCACCCCGTTGGCTCAGTTTATTGGTTGGATAGCGGAGTTAGCAATAGCTAGCGCGAGCGAGGCACGTTTCGGCTTGCAATCTCAATCAGGATGACTGTGAACTGGCCTGTCGTTGGAATCCTCACTAACTAATTTGAGCAATCCGTTTATTGGTGATTTGAAAGACAGAGAGCCGGCGCTTTGTCGCCATCCTTTTGCCTCCATAAACAGCAAACGGCACGCAACTGTGACTTCCTCCGTCTCATCGAAGCTAGCGAGATTGAGCAGTTGTTTACCTCGCCGGTCGACAACCGAAATGCTGCTTAGCGACGGATCCTCTCAATCGCGCAACCCTAGGCAATCTACCAGGTCGCGTAAGCTTATCGCATAAGCTTCTGATTCTCTTCCGTCGCTCCGTTTACTTGATTTAGCGGTGCGCTTGCGCGGCGGGAGTGCACAGGGATTTCACCGAGAATTTAGCGGAATCGAAGAAGGCCAGAGAGATACTCATCGATACTCATGATGAGGTGTTTCATCCGTGCACTCCCTTTCAAGGAAGTCGTATCGCCGCAACTGCCGAAAATTAAAGGGCTATGGGAACGAGGCTAACGTTCGGATCCACTGGGACGCAGACTACCACCATTGGTCCACACCCGATTGATGCCGGGGACTCCCATCGGATGCCACGTGTGCCGCTAATTGTGCTTCAAAACGTGCCGCAGTCCTACCCCTCAATATGCGGCGTCGTGGATCTGCTGAAACTATCGTGCCTGTCAGCATGGCGGCCCGCCAGAGCGCCCCTCGCGAGGTCAAGTGAGGCCGTTTTAGACCCGCAACTAGCAATGACAAGTGTCCCTGGTTTTGCGGCCGTGTGGATCACAAAAGGCTACTGCGCCATTCAAGGGGACACTGCAGCCAGCCGAAAGACCTCTGGCCATCAGCCTACCAAAACAAGGAGACGACGGCCTCTTGTTTGTAGCATATGCTCTGCGAGCGTACGGATGACACGAGCGTACGGATGACAACAATTGTGCGCCGGCGCGCTCGCATCCTACGCGTTTAGGGGCACTCGGATGATCACGCCGTTTCGACGGAACTGGAGTCCAAAAGAATTATTCAATACTCTTACGCCAGCGATGTTCGCCGCCGAGCCGTCGGCTGTCCGCGCACGTTGGGACAAATTGTGGCCTGATCTGTACACCGAATATGACGCCCGGTACTTGAAACAAGAATTAGTGGCGAGAAATCTTATCGCTTCCGATGAAGCTGCCGCATTCTTCAACGCCTGGGCGATTGACGAAGAGCGCCACACCGACGGATTCATCCGGATCATTGAACTTGTCGCTAATGGATCCGAAAAGAATCTTCGGGAGAGATTGGAGGCTCGATCTCATGATTTTGGTCCGATCGTTGAACACCTGAAGGACGAATTTTCCCTAATGGTTATGATCGCATTTGATGAGATGTGCACTTGTCGCGCCTATGCAGCAGAAAAGCCGTTTTACGACACACTTGGGAACAGCATGTTCCATCATTGGCTGAGGGAGGTAATTGCCGACGAGGCGGTCCACTCGATGAACGCCGTTAACGTTATCCGCGCGCGCTATCGCGACCGCATTAGCCAAGTCGGCACAATTCTCGATAACCTAATCCGCGCGGCCGATAATCTACGCTATTCTGGCACCTTCGTCCTCGACTACTTCGGCGCAGTGTACTCCAAGGAGCTGCTCGCCGACTCCCGCCTCGCGACCATGAGAAATATTGCCAAGCCATTCATCGTGTAGAGCGAGATGTGTAACCGCGAGCCTGCGGAAAGTTGCACCGACGTCATACCGCCGCTCAATCCACCCCTTCTGCAAGTTTTCCATTCTGCCAGTTGACGCCAAGTCATCCTGACGCGTCGTGCGTAAATGTCGTGTTCACGACACGTCGACGGTTCACCTTTTGCCAGGATGGTACGCGCCAGTTCTATTTTGTGTCCAGTTGGCGTGCGCGCGGCCGTGAGTACGCCCCTCCGGCAATTGGTCCGGTCTTTGCTCTGGTGTTTGGCAAACGACGCGCGGCTCCCCGCTTTGTCGGATTTGTCCACCATGAACGTGGATCAGTATGGAAGATGCCATGAAGAATGGGATTTCGGTCACCGCCAAGGCAGGAGGTACTGCCGCTAATGCCTCTGGCTCGACGACGCTCACCGCGCTGGCGGTCGAGCACAGAATGGATGATAGCACTGACTTATATCTTCCTGAAGGGGAGAGCGTCTTTGCCGACACGGTCAGATCGGATCGACCAGCTAGCTTCACGCTTCAGAACGGCCTCCAGGTGGTCGTGATCCCGGATCATCGCACACCCGTTGTGACTCAGATGATCTGGTATAAGGTCGGTTCCGCCGACGAGCCGCCTGGCAAATCGGGGCTTGCGCATTTCCTCGAACACCTGATGTTCAAGGGCACCTCGAAACATCCGGCGAATGAATTCTCCAAGGCCGTCCTGCGCGCCGGCGGAAATCAGAACGCCTTCACCGGGCTCGACTACACCAGCTACTTCCAGCACGTGCGGCGCGAGCACCTCGGCAAGATGATGGAATTTGAAGCCGACCGCATGACCGGTCTCATTCTCAAAGATGAGGACGTGCTTTGCGAGCGCGACGTCGTGCTGGAGGAATTCAATATGAGCGTCGCCAACAATCCAGGTGAACGTCTCGCCGAGCAGATGATGGCGGCGCTTTACCTCAACCACCCCTACGGTCGCCCCATTATCGGGTGGCGCCAGGAAATCGAAAAGCTTACCCGAGAGGACGCGCTTACCTTCTACAAGCGCTTCTATGCACCGAACAACGCGATCCTGATTGTCGCCGGCGACGTCGCCCCCAAGGAAATCCGCTCGATGGTGACGGACACATTTGGCGGCATCCCCGCGCAAGCATCGATTCCCGTGGAACGCCTGCGGCCGCAGGAGCCGACGCCGGCCGCGCCGCGCACAGTGACGTTGGCCGATGCCCGCGTCGAGCAGCCCGCCCTGCACCGCTATTATCTTGTACCATCGGCTCGCACCGCGGCCGCCGGCGAGGGTCCAGTGCTTGACGTGCTCGAGCAGTTGATGGGCGGCGGCGTCAACTCATATCTCTATCGCTCGCTGGTGGTCGAAAAGCAGCTCGCGGTCACTGCCGGAGCGACCTACCACTCTGCCGCGCTCGATCCCTCGCTATTCGCGATTTCTGCCGTACCAAAACCCGGCGTCAAACTCAGCCAGATCGAGCGCTCCATCGACGAGGTAATAGCGGACATTGCGGGTAATCCCGCGAGCACCGAAGATCTCGAGAGGGTCAAGACGCGGCTGATCGCGCGGGTAACCTACGCCCAGGACAATCAGGAAATGCTCGCGCGCTGGTATGGCCGCGGCCTGACAACGGGATTATGCATCGACGATATTCGGGGCTGGCCGGACGGTATCCGCGCGGTCGGTGCACAGCAGGTGCACGAGGCCGTGCGGAAATGGCTCGACAAGAAACGGTCTGTGACCGGCTATCTGATCAAAGATTCCACCCCAAAACACGGGGAGAAGCTCTAATGATCCATCCCTGCACACGACGTGAGATCCTCCTCGGGGGAGCCTCGCTCTCAATCGCGATGCTCGCTTCGCCAAATTCGCTCGGCGCCACGAGGACGCTTGCCCGGACCAGGATCAAGCGCCTGGTTTCGTCTTGCGGTATAGAAGCCTGGTTCGTACAGGATTCCACTGTCCCGTTGATCGCGATGGAATTTGCCTTCACCGGCGGCGCGACTCAGGACCCCGCTCAAAAACCTGGCGTAAGCCACATGGTTGCTGGCCTGCTCAAGGAAGGTTCCGCCGGGCTTGACTTCAAGACCTTTCATGAGCGGCTCGACCATCGTGCCATTGATCTGCATTTTCAGTCGACCCATGATCACTTCCGCGGTTCCTTGCGCACGCTCGAGGACAGCGCAGACGAAGCCTTCGACCTTTTACGGATGGCGCTAACCTCGCCCCGTTTCGATGCGGCCGATGTCGAACGGATCCGTGCCACTGTGCTTGCGCGCCTTCGGCACGACTCGACCGACCCTTCGTCTCTGGCCCATCACAAGTTCCTCGAAGTCGCCTTTAGCGATCATGCTTATGCTCGCCCAGCCGGCGGCTCGCTGGAAAGCGTGCCGAAAATCGAGGTCGCGGATCTCAAGGGCTATGTCCGACGCGTGATCGCAAAAGACACGCTCACAATCGCGGTGGTCGGCGACGTCGATCCAGGGGTCCTCTGCAAACTGCTCGACAAGACCTTTGGCAACCTGCCGACCAAGGCGGAAGCGACGCCGGTTCCCGAAGTCGTCGCAGCAAAGCCGCCGCAGCGAGTCTTTATTCCGCTCGACGTGCCGCAGACAGTTGTGACTTTTGGCGGTCCAGCCGTCCGTCGCAGCGAGCCCGATTTCATGGCCGCCTATGTCGTCAACCACATCCTCGGCGGCGCCGGCCTGACGTCGCGCCTGTTCCGCGAAGTCCGCGAGAAGCGCGGACTGGCCTATTCGGTTCGTGAGAACCTGGTCTGGTTGGATCATTCAGCCGTGTTTCTCGGCAATAGCGGCACCTGCGCCGATCGTGCCCACCAAACGGTCGAAGAAATCGAGAAGCAGGTCCGCCACATCGCCGAGGAAGGACCGACTCAGCAGGAACTCAATGATGCAAAGTCCTACCTGAAGGGCTCGCAAATGCTGGCTCTCAACACATCATCAAAGCTTGCGCGAACGCTGTTGCAGCATCAGCTTGACAAGCTGCCCATGGACTATTTCGAAAAGCACGACGCCGTGATCGATGCTGTGACGTTGGAGGACGCCAAGAGAGCAGCGCAGCGGCTGTGGGGCGAGGGTCTGCTCACAATTATCGTCGGCCGCTCCCCAAAGGACGCAGCGCAGCCGACCACCATGCCGTCGGCGACCACACCCCCGCCAGGCGCCCAGCAGCCAGACGCCGCCCCGACGGCGCCACCGAATTGACTTTCTAGCAGCCCAGGCGCTTAACAAGCGCCTGGCTGTTGCGCGCAGAGTGCGTCCAGCCACCCGCCTTTAGCTCGGGGAGATATTCGCTCGCCGACAGTTACCATGCGGCCTGAGCGCCGTTTTTGTTCAAACGCGTTGCCAAACAAGCAGTCCGGGTTGAACTCTTCAGGGTAACCAAATGCAAGATAGAAAACGGCCGCAGCGAACACTAAGTTGAGGCGCTGTCGTCGTGCCAATGGGCAATAGCTCAGACGTAGAGATAACCGCTTACCAAATGGCTTGCCCCTAATTCTTTTCATTTCCAGCCTAACCAGCGATGCCCGGATCGGAGCTCTTCGCAGCGCCAGAGGATCGCTACTTTCGGCGGCCTTCGGCGGCAGCTATGAGGTCGACGCTTCCTGTTTTCCACGCTTCCCTCCATTGTTGCAGTAGGTATCCGCCTTAGTCGCGTTCAGTTGTGCTCGGGCCGCGTTACGGGGTGGCGTTATGTACCGTGGCGCCAGCGGGATCGATGCCCCTCAAGCGCAAACTCTAGGGGAGCGTCTGGCAACGATTCGGTGGTTGCCCCATATGAAGGCAAGCATGGCGTAGCTTTACGCCGAGGCCGACTATGCCGACCAACTATCTAAAGCGCGACCGACCAGAAGAAACGAGAACTGGACGCGCACCTCGCATCCCATTTCAGGGCGGGCTTGCCTAGTAAACGAAAGGGTGGTCAGAGTGGACGGTTTAAAACGGTAATGTACACCGTCCGCCGCACTCAAGGAAGCGGCCCAGCGAGAGCGCACGCGCGCCAGGCCATCGTTCATTCCCTGCAGATTCTTCTCGACCCGCACCACGTAGCGTCATCGGCGAAATCTGTGCCCAAGAGAAAGATCGCCGGTCGCATTCGCTCGACGCCGGCTTCTTTTGACGGAGCGTCCTCGCTGTCGCTTCGCCACCGATGTTGCTCCGTCGGGCTTCGTCCCGCTCACCCTTCGATCTCGTTCTCCATGACACGATAATCTCGCCTCAGCTTGAACAGATGCATGCTTGCCATTTGCGTCAGCAACCCGTTTCAACGCTCGCATATCTCAATATTCTTCAGCAGAGCGAGAGATCGGTCGTTCAGGCACATCTCTCAGTACTTGTCCGCCGAACAGACAACGATCTGATCCAGCAGACGTTTGATGATTTGCCAAGCCATAGTCGGACCGCTTAGCACCGGCTCGATTGTGCTTCGCCGAGCTCGCAATCTGACGCTACGTAAGAATCGGTCGCTTCATGCCAATCTAGATAGCGGCGCAATAGATATGGCAATCGTAACGATCACCACAGGCAGACCGTTGGTTCTTGGCGGCGCGCATTCCAGCCGCCTACAAACCTCACGTAGATCACCAGCACAAGTGATTTACTCCCCACCTCGGCCTGCATCGTCGTTGCGTGCTCATTCGCTTGATGTTGAAAACGTTCATCGGTTGCACAGCTCTCGCATCGAAGGTTCATTGCCCCTTCTTTCTGCCATGTTCGCACCCAAAGCAGTGACGCGCCGGTTGCGCAGTTTGCGCGCGGCAATAGCGAGTGTCTCAGGAGATTTCCATGGTGAAGCCAGTTGTAATTGTGGTAGGTGCGGACAAGGGAGGAGTCGGCAAAACGACCGTATCACGAACGCTACTGGACTACTTCAGCGTCAACAACGTGCAAACACGCGCATTCGACACGGAGTCGCCGCGGGGAACGCTGAAGCGCTTTTATCCCGAGATCACCGAGATCGTTGACATGACGACGACAGCGGACCAGATGAAGATCTTCGATACCCTGAACTCAGGGCTGTCCGTCACTGTCATTGATGCTCGCGCAGGCTTACTGTCCTCTGCCCTGGCTTCCTTGCGCGACATCGGATTTCTGGACACGGCGCGGTCTGGCCAGATAACATTCGCCGTGTTCCATATCCTGGGATCATCCATCGCTTCGCTAGACGAGATCGCGGAGACCGCGACCTTCATGAGCGGCGCAAAGTACTACCTAGTCAAGAACTTCATCAACGACACTCAATTCTTCCAGTGGGATCAAGCGACCTATAATTCCTATTTTCACCGCATCAAACATGCGACTGAGTTGGTCATACCGAAGCTTAACGAGATGGCTTATGAGCAGGTGGAAGTCGCATCCGTCCCATTCATAGACTTCGTTGCAAACAAGGGGCGGAACGATGAACCCGCGAACAACTCCTTCGTGCTGCGCGGCTATGTCCGGCACTGGCTGGCAAATGTCTGGAGCGAATTTGATCGCATCAACTTGACGGAATTGGCCGGCGCCAAGTCCGCCACCCGAGCCGGCGAGAAGTAGTCGCATATTCGGCGAGCCCAGGTCGGGCCCACGTACGAAACGAAATTGATCTGCTGGCTATGTTAGCAACCCCCATCTACATCATTTGCTCTCCTAGCCCGCAGGTCGGTAAAACTCTCATCGCTCGGGCCATGAGCGAGTTCTTGTTGCTGAAAAACGGCACAGCACTGTCGTTTGACGTCAACTTGAAAGAGCCGTCGTTGCTCGACTACCTCCCCAACATCACGGAGACCGCGGATGTGATCGACACTTATGGCAAGATGCAGCTGATGGACCCTCTTATTATCCACGACCGGGTAGCCAAGGTGATCGATCTCGGCTTTCACGCCTTCGACGAATTCTTCAGGATGTGCGAAGAGATCGGCTTCATGAAGGAGACGGCGCGCTGCTATGTCGCCCCCATCATCCTCTTCGTCGCGGGCGCTGACCGCATCTCCTTTCGCGGTTATGAAATGCTGCGGCGGCGAATTCCACCGGCGTCGCTGGTCACCGTCCACAATGAATTCGTGCTGCGTGGCGGATTACCTGAAGCGATGGATGGCGAGCGGGTGCTTCGAATTCCCGCACTTCCGCTGTTCCTCAAGAGATATATAGACCGGGTTAGCTTTTCGTTCACTGGATATCTGCGCAACGAGAAGGACTGGTCCACCGAGCTGCATCAATGGATCCGACGGAATTACAGCATGTTTCGCGACCTGGATTCGAGTGTGATGCTGCGAAAGTCCTATCGATCTCGAGGGACGGATATCGACAGTCTACGTTGCACAAGGGCTACTTGAGATTCCGATAGGCTCGCCATCTGTTCGTCCGGCCTATGAGTAGTCTTCAATGGCGTTCTCAACGAGACGCGAACGCATGAATTGCGGTATACGACTCTTCAGTGGATTGCGCATCTTTACCGTGATCGTCCGCACGAACAACGCGACCGGCAATTGACGGCAGCTCATTCGCCGAATGGCTCATGCAGGCACGCCCGTCCTCGAAAGGATCGATGACTGTCTTCACCTTGTGAGCGGCAGGCGGATCGACGATCCCTTCCATCAGAGAGCGCTCATAGATCAAGGCCGAGTTTCCCGAGCACCTGGTGCATGACCGCGCATTCGATCTCGCGGGCGATCTCGTTTCGAGATCTGGGCACCCGCTCGGCATCGGTATCGGCGTCGCCTGTCAAACCTTGCTGGGCCAGTCGGAGATTCAGACGGGTTTGAGACTCTTCGCCCATCGCGTCGACGAGCCACTCCTGCATGGCAGCATAATCTTCGGGCGCGATGCGCCTCGTCACGCTTTCCCACGGTTGCCAGCGCGTTGCCAGATAGTCCGGAAATTCCACCGCTTGCTGATTCCGCACCGATGCCTCAGCGCTGGCCACATCGTCCTTGGTCACGTGAGAGACATTCATGAACCGCATGTCCGGAGCGATGTGCCGCAGCTCGAGCGGCTCGCGCAGCTGGGTCTGGTAGGCAAGGTAGACTTCGATTTCATCGACGTCCGCGTCGGGATCGGCACGACGAAGCGAGTTGCCCCTCTCGCGCGCGATCCCCTCCAGCGCTTCCAAGCGAAACATGACGCGGCCGTGCTGGAGCAGTTCGCCCAGTCGCCCGTCATAGAAGCCGTCCTCGACATCAGCGTTTAGGCGTGCGGTCTGCATGCCGTTCCAGACCAAAGTAATGCGATCTTCGCAGCTCGCGTTCGCTCCCGAAGCCAACCCGAAATATTGCTCGCGCACACGCGGCCTGACGGCTGCCTGCCTAGTTCACGGTGCCCCGGAGCCTGTCGAGGAAGCGTGCATAGTCCGCGGCCCCCGCTTCATGGGCGAAGTGCTGCCAAGTGATGGCATCGAGCCGGCGCAGGCCAGGTGGAAGCTCGGGTAGGCTGGTGAGCCGATTGCTAGCGTAGAGCCGTTGGATGCTGACCGGAATGGTCTCGGGCAGGCTGTTGAGCTGATTGTCGTCGACATTCAGGCGTCGCAACCCGACCAGAATGGACGCCGACAAGGCGGTCAAGGACAGAGACGACAGATCTAGCGGCTCATTGAGATCGCCCGTGCCCCGCCAAGCCCTCGTTCGACTTACCGCCTGTTGCCGATCCTCATGTTGCCCCTGCCCGTCTTCGGCAGCCCAGTCCGTCAACACCTCGTCCTGCGAGGCAGCCGCCTCGGCAGCGGACGCCTGCACGTCCGTCAAGGCCTCTCCCCACGCGATACGGCCGGAGAGCCCGGTTCGGAGCTTTCCGAATCGGAAGTTGCGGAAGGCGTACCAGTGCCGAGCTGTTCTGTATTCATCGATGTCGTCTCTTCCTTAGCAAAATGAAGCGAACGCGCCGGGGCGGAACCGGTAATCCCCCACCATGGATGACGCTCCACCCGCTAACTGCAATGAGGTGACACAGCGGGGCCGTCACGCACGGCTGGCGCGAATACGCTGCTGCGAGTGCTACCGAGTAACTTCAGACGGTGCAGCGAATCCAGGCGAAGTCTCGCTGGTGGATCGGTTGATATTGGAGTCTATCCCGGTGTCCCCTGCCAGATCTGCGCCCGTTGAGCCGGGCCTGCCAGCGAGTATCGGTGATAGGAGAGCCAGCTGTCGATAAGCTGACGGACCGCGGAGCGACGAAACTGGACGGCCCCAATCAATTTCTCAATCTTAGGCTCAGCGCTCCGCAGACGAATCACTTCGAGCTGGGCCGACTGGTGCCGGGTGCCGGCACGCCGGCAGCGGGACGCTTAGGCCGGCAACTTTGCTGTCGCTTGCGGCGAGGCGGCCTCACTTCCCCCTGCGTTCAAGCGCTCATGTAAATAGCTGAGCTAAAAAGTGTACAGCCCATCGCGCCTAACGCCGCTCGGCCTTATCTACGAGAAGGCGCGCACCCGACGTTAACACGGGTTCGCTAAATTTCTCCGATGACGAGTTCTCAGCCATTTTGACATCCGCCACGAAGACCGGCCCTCCCCCTCGGCTCTCACCGTCGCAGATCTCGACGGGCAAGCGCTGATGAGGCGGCACTTAATCCTTACGCGTTCGACTGAATGATCAAACAGCCGCATCCGCACTGGTGCGACACAGAGTTTCTGTATGTCGACCTCAATGTAGTTGATCTGCACCGCGACCAATGAACTCGAGCATCGACTGCGCCTCGTTGATCTCGCGTGAAACACGTTTCAATATTCGTATTGCTATCTCCTCCGTCGCGATCAGTCCCGCTCTCTCGCAGGCTAACCCAAAATGATGCATCACCTGCTCGTCAGAGGGCGCGATACGATTCTGCAACAAGCTGGTCGTCAATGACGAGAGCATGTGCTCGACGACGTCATTCTCCGCCTGGCTCAAGACATAGTCCTTCTGACTTTTTGTTCAGTTCTGTAATTTTTGGCCGCCACATCGCGAGAGTGTCGCTGCGAAGGATAGTCATCTTCGACACTGCAGCTTCATGCCCGTTGAAAGCTGCTATCGAGAGATTTATTTGGTCGGTTACCTCACAGCTCAGACCGCTTCTCCTCAGCACAGGCGTACGGCTTCAGAAAGCGTGAGTTGCGCGATTGTGATAGCTCCACAGCGGCATTCCGCTCTTTTGGAGTGCCGACCGAATGATGCTGCAAATATGGAAAGGCCTTAATTCCGACCTTCCCAATCAGAACGTCGTCAAGTTGCGACACACGAGAAGCTATTCTCTCGCAAACGTCCCGGCCGGCGTCCAGCCTTTCGACTCAACGCGTTGCATGTCGTGGCGTAGCCCCACGATCTTCCGGCGCGGATGCTTTCCTCGAACCTCGGCAGAAATCTAGATTGAAACTCAACCGCCGCCTTTTGCTGGAACACCGAATGATCGACGTTGCGCAGTTGCTTGTCGCGCGTGACCACCACTGTTGAGAATTCAACGATGTCGCTGGCGCGATCGATTTCGCCTGGCGCCCTCGTGAGGCTGGTTTGAAAGGACATAAAACCTTCCGAGCTTTCACCGCAGCGCTCTGTGCGGCCATCAGTGCTGCCGGTCATCGCCTCTGGCCAGATAATGAACCGTCTATTCCGTTGGAGTACTTGCTTGCGAGCGCGGGCTGTTCACCCAGCGCGCTTTCGCTGGACCGCTAAAAACCCGATTACAGGTGGGGTCAGCCATATTCTGCTGCCTGTATCATTCCATCATCCATGCCATCTCGCGGCTCCAACTGGTCAGTGTACTTGACAATGGCTGGCCCGGCGCCCCGTGCCGACGATGCAAATGGCTTTCCTGGCCATCGCCCGCAAGCGAAAAAAGTGGCAATCAGCAGGCCACCCCCCTCGATCTCCATTTGCGACGCGCCATCAACGCCTGCCAAGCGGGCCTTTATCTTTTACTCATCAGCAAGCCTACAACCTGTCGCAGCGTGAGATTCAAGCCATTAAATCGGTCTTCTGAGGCCGAGTGTGCACAGAGGATGTCGATAGCAATGATTGTCCGTGGAATGCTCATTTGGCGCGACGCTGCGTCTAGCCGACATTTGCGTCGGATTGCCAAGATCCCAATCCCGGCGATTGGGTAGCGCGTGCCGGGGATCGCAGTCAGGCTGGCTCGCCTTCCTCAAACAATCGCCCCCATGGCTTTCCCATGTCGTTGATGAGGTCCACCTCGCCTATAAATTATTTTTTGGGTAAGCGATTGCGAATGCCCGGTAGCAGCGCGGGACTGATCAGGATCAGAGAGGAGGCGATTGCATGAAGCCGCCACCGCTTTCCGCCGCTTGGGCCGCTAGAGCTCGACATCGCTACGTTTCGAGTCGCGAGCTGTGGCCCAAGTCAGGTCCAGCGCCTGAACAGGCAACAAAACCGTCAAACGCTTGCAATTCCACTGCCATCGAGCATGGGGATATGCGTTGAGCGTCCTGCTTGAGCCGTCTGCGTGTCCGGACATGGATTTAACCGCTCTCCGGTTCTCGGTTTTTGTTCGCGCACCAATCAATCCTGTGGAGCGCAGGAATTGTGCAAGGCACACGATCGCAGCGCCGTGAAAACGCGAGGATCTACCGCGATTTCTCGTCACACGCGCGGTGTAGGGTGATATTGATGATAAGGGTTGAGTTGCATACATCGAACGACTCGCCGAAAGAACGGGCGGGAAGTCGCAAGTCCTCGGATGCAATTATTCAGCAGGAATGCGGAGCGAAGGAATGGCTGCTCGATGACGATCGCCATGCTTGATACTCCAGGGACGAAGTGAACTACATCTGTGATGACTTCAATTGATGATACATTAAGTGAGATCAGATGGCTGCGGAGTGAAATCTGGCGCTGCCGTCGATTACTTAGAAGGGACCTACCTGGCGCGGAGCGCAAGGCCGTTGAGAAGCGTCTGCTTGAACAGCTTTCTGCCTTTGAACGGCTCTTGTCGACGGCGTTTCCTTTGACCTTGAGCCCTAAAGTGTATTCGACCAAGAGCACCACGATCGGGCGAAGCGACCCCCCTGAAGCGCCCATCGAGAACGCCGCAATGGCATCGAGCGGTTCCTTCGGGAAGTTGATGGACGGCTAACGGAGGTTTCCTAGCTCTATCGGTAGCTTGAGCCCGGCAGTCGAGACCAAGCTAATCCCCAGCTGAGAAATCTGAGGAAGACCGCGATCGAACACACCTCCAACGCTAACATTCCGGCGATCTTTGCCAGATATAGCCGAGTTAGCCACCTGCCGGAAAATACTTGGTTGCCGACCACAACGCTATAGATTGATGGGCAGCACGGATTCCTGCATATGTCCGGCCCTAACCACCACAGTTTACGCAGATTGTCCTCCCGACCAGTTACAGCGAGCCGATGGCAATCTCACGACGGCCTCAAAGTCGGCGAATGGCTGCAGCGCTGAATAGAGCGCAACTGCTGCAGTACGAAATCGACGTTCAGAGCGCATTACAGCCTCGTAACACGCGTGGGCGCACTGTCGATCGGTGATCGAGGCCAATCGATTCACGGAGCTCAGCCCCCCTGATAGATGAACTGCGGCTCGGCTGGCTGATACTTCCAGCCCAATCGACTTTCGGCCACCAAGCTGGTCAAACTTCGGCGCCCGTCGGTCTGAACACCTCACTGTCGCTCGATTTCTGCAACTGCCGCTCGGACGCCTCACTCTCGATGGAGGACGACCGGAAGCCTGTTGAGACGTCGTCTCGGTCCGTCGCTTCTCTCCGCCGCGGTTGGCATCATGCGGCGGCATTCGCCGCGCAAGTTCTTGAAATTGTCCCTAAGACAAAACATGGCTACGTCCACATCGCCACGCCCTGTAAAGCGGTCACAGAAGCGCATCACGTCTGGTCTGCACGACGTCAAAACTTGCTCGGCCCGCCGATCTCGCGCACGAGCGTGTCCTGCGCACCACGTGGCTGCGATCGCGATCACGATCACAGCGAGAGCGGCTGCACAGCGATGCGTATTGCAAACCCGGCTCATTCGCCGCTCTTGATTCACCAAACCTG
This sequence comes from Bradyrhizobium sp. ISRA442, assembly GCF_038085055.1. Classification (NCBI taxonomy): domain Bacteria; kingdom Pseudomonadati; phylum Pseudomonadota; class Alphaproteobacteria; order Hyphomicrobiales; family Nitrobacteraceae; genus Bradyrhizobium; species Bradyrhizobium sp. ISRA442. The sequence continues at coordinate 71,149 of NZ_JALGCN010000010.1, read as the reverse complement.
TCTTAAGCCGCATATCCTTCACTATAATTCTTTGCCCCGCGAGCGTAATCTGTTTACCGGATTGGGTCGGCAGCCGCGGTCGCGCTGTTGCGGGGCAGCCGCAATGATTACGGTCCCCAGAATCATCGTCGTGCCACGCGCAACACGCTCCTTGCGAAGACCTAGATACAACAGAGATCCGCCGTTTAGCGCTTGTGTGGCGATGCTGGTTCCCAATATGGTGTTCAGCTTCGCAATGCCTACAACCTGACGCTACGGTCGATTCAAGCACTTTGAGCGTCCGGCATGTATGAATACGTCCTGAGACGGGCATACCCACATTGGGGGCAGTAGGACGCACTCCCGACAACTGCACGCCTGACCAACTACCCGCGGGTAGGAACGTCACCGATGTTGGTGGATGACGGTCAACCTAGTGTGGGGCTTGAAGGCTCAAAGGGCAGGCATCGAGACGATCAGCGACAAGCCGCGTCGGCGCAGCTCGCTTTGTTCGCGGTCCCAACCGGCTGACCTGCAGAGTCAAAGTTCGGTACGATGGGTTTACGAGAAGCACAGAGGTTTGGACCGACAGGCCAGGATACCGTGGCTGGACGGTGATTGTTGCAATTGTCACGTACCGCGATTCGACAGCGTCAAGCCGCCTGCTGCTATTCACGGTGCGCAATTGCTTGAAACCAGCTCAGCAGCTTCGACCTTGAGCCTCGCTGGCACGCCGGTTGCTACTAACACCGGCAGAGCGTCAGGCTGGGTGCAGCCTAGCCGAAACACGGAAGACACCATTCGTCGTTGACTGCTGCAGGTCTTTCTGCGGACGGACGCGGACCGCGCGCTATGTTCGCGACTCCACGGTCTAGGAGAAAAACCGAGACTTCACATGAGGAAATTAGCGGTACGCGAGCTTTCCATGGCCGGCAGGTTAAGTGTTGTGGCCACAGCGATTCTGGTTTCGCCAGCAGCAGGCGCCAATGAGGATTTGATGCGCGCCGCCAAGCGGATTTTCAAGCCGATTCCCTCAGTCGTTCCAGCGGTGAAGGACAATCCTATCACCCATGAAAAGGTCACACTTGGCAAATCCTTGTTTTTCGATCCGAGGCTATCGGCGAGCGGGGTTATTAGCTGCAACACGTGTCATAACCTTGGGACGGGCGGGGTAGATGCCGGCCCGACGTCGATTGGTCATCGCTGGCAGCTGGGGTCACGTCGTGCGCCAACAGTCTATAACGCGGTCTTCAACGTAGCGCAGTTCTGGGATGGGCGGGCGGCGGATCTTAAGGCGCAGGCCGCAGGCCCTGTCCAGGCCAGCGTCGAAATGAATGCGACGCCCGATCGCGTGCTCAGAACATTGAATTCAATGACCGATTATGTGGTTATGTTCCGTAAGGCTTTTCCCAACGATGCGGCGCCCGTTACCTTTGAAAATTTCGCCAAGGCCCTCGAGGCTTTCGAGGCGACCTTGATTACTCCCGCCGCCCCCTTCGATCAGTACCTCGATGGCGATGAATATGCTCTCAGCGATCAGCAGAAAGCCGGGCTAAAGCTATTCATCGAAAAGGGATGCTCCTCTTGCCACAACGGAATCAACGTCGGTGGACAGGATTACTTCCCGTTCGGCATGATTGAAAAGCCAGCCGAAAGCCTGCTTCCGAGGGAGGACAAGGGTCGTTTTGCCGTCACCAAGGATCTCGGCGACGAGTATGTTTTCCGCTCGGCGCCGCTGCGCAACGTCGCATTGCGCCCGCCCTATTTCCATTCTGGTCAGGTTTGGAGTCTTAAGCAAGCGGTTGGCGTGATGAGTGAGGTTCAGCTTGGCGCAAAGCTCAGCGATGAAGAAGCTGACGAAATTGTCGCCTTTCTGAATTCGCTCACCGGGCAGCTGCCAAAGATCGATTACCCGATACTGCCCACGCGCACCACTGCAACCCCAAAGCCCTCCTTAGACAAATAGGCCTTCACGATAGCGACACGCTACGTTGTGATTAGCGAGGAAGATAGCACTGCCGCAACGAAATCAGGCGATGTCGCCGTCCAAGCTGGATCATTCAGCAGGGCCAAATCGCGAGCTTCGCTCAACCCGTCCGTCGCTGACGCAAGAATTCCTTAGGGACCTTCAAATTATCCATCTTTGGCAGCTCAATCCTTGGTCACCTGGCATTGCAACGAAGGTCCGCGCGCGCGCCCTGAAATCCGCCCGCAACCGGTGCTGCTAGGAAGACGCTCTGCCGTAGCTCACGGGCACCGCATATCATCTCACATCAGCCCTTTTTCCAAGCGCCCGGCCGCCGACCTTCTCCTCCGCGCAGATCGGAAGGTGCGGCAAATCGGATGGCATGGAGTTGTGCATTATTGACGAGTTTTACGGCCGCATATTCGCCAAAGCACCATCTCCAATGCGAGAGGCGATGGATCATCCTCGGTTTCCATCTCGTAACTTTCGCATGTGCGATTGGTGACGCGAGCGTCCAAAGCCATACAATAAGATGCCCTGATTTAAGACGCCGGGTGAAGACCCATACAAAGTCTCCGTTGCCGCTAGCCGCGCGGATATTCCTTGAAGCGGCACGCGGATTGCTGGGTAAGGTTGACCCAGTTGCCGCGAAGGAAGCGGTCGCGGCGGAGCCGGAGGTCCAATGAGGCTTATTCGATTCATCCTGATCGATCTGGCTTTGATGCTGCTCGCACCGGAGAATGCAGAGGCGATGGCGACCGGCGCAAACTTCAAATCGGCTACCAAAGCTTTGGGATCGTTGATGAGGATTTCCGGCTCCGAGCCAGTATTCAGCTCTGGCGTAAGCCGACATGTTTACCGCCAAACCTCTCAAGCCGCGCGATTTGGACATTCAGCAGAAGCCCTCGGCCCGGCCAAGCAGGCTGAGAACCTCCCGCTGCTGGACAGGCACTTTGCCTCTCATTGGCAAGCGCACTGGGCAGCGTCCGATTGTCACAATCCTCGCGGCGCAGGGATACTCAATAAGCCTCTGGTCTTAACACCGATTCCGCCGCCGCAGCTGATGCCCTCACGCCAGCAGAGACGCCGTGCTGGAGCGGCACAGACTGGATTGTCGCAGGCATGGCCATCATCTGCATTGCAGCGATTGTGCTCGTGACTTGGACGGGACGATACAGCACAGGCGCAGGTTCATGAGAGAAGCAAAAACGGGCTATATTGAGGTTGCCTTCAATGGCTCTCTCGCAAACATTCCGCTAGATGCGCAATTCAGCCTGCCGGCCAAAGGCGTCACAGCAATTTTTGGTCCGCCCGGGTGCGGCAAGACCACACTCGCGCGCTGCATCGCTGGCGTGCAGCATGTGCCGACTGGATTTTGTGCGGTCGATGGAGAGATTTGGCAGGATGAGACGACGTTTCGACCGCCTCATCTGCGTCCCGTCGCATATGTATTCCGACCACCAATTCCTCTTTCTCATTGGTCTGTACGGCACACCCTCCTATACAAGGCGTCAAAATCGACACCAGCACTAATCGATTTTGATGGAGTGGTCGAATTGCTCGCCTTGTCGCCGCTGCTCGAGCGTTCGCCATCACATCTTTCCGCGGCCGAGCGACAGCGACTTGCCCTTGGCAGCGCGCTGTTGGGCCAACCTCAGCTACTTTTGCTGGACGATCCACTCATTGTGCTCGACCGCTCCGCCAAATGCGAGATCCTGCCATTTCTCGAGCGCATGCGGGAAAAGCTCCCATTGCCGATGATCTACATCACCCATGATATCGCTGATATCGAGCGTTTTGCCGATCATCTTGTCATGATGAAAGATGGCGTCGTGACTGCGGCCGGGCCGCTTAATGTCGTTCAGAGCGATCCGGCGCTTGCCAGGCGCGGCGAAGCGGCAGTCTGCCTTGATACCTTGGTCGGCGGCTATGATGGACGCTATGGGCTGATCATGCTCCGCCTCAACGGGGCGCGCCTTCTGATACCTGGAGTGCCGCTTAGACCGGGCGCGCAACTGCGGCTGCGCATCGCAGCCGGCGATGTCAGCATCGCGTGCGAGCCCCCACGGGCAAGCTCTATCCTCAATGTATTTCCGGCACGCATCAAAGCCTCTCTGCCGTTCGACGAGGCGGAGGTCACCTTGGTTCTGGCTCTTGAAACTGGCCGTTCTAGCGTGCCGCTTTTGGCGCGCATCACGCGCCGCTCCTTTGACGCGCTACGGCTCAGCAATGGAGCGAACGTTTTTGCGGAGGTCGCGCGCGCCGTTCCGCTCGCGGCTGCCGAGCGGTGCTTGCAACGCCTGCCACGATCCGCATGAGAGCGTTCGACAGCTATGCCCCGATACGAGAAACACATCAACAGGAACCCGGGCCATGATCGATAATCTGGATGAGATAGATCCGAATAGTGTGGGGGCTATTCTCTACCGTCCAAAAGATGATGTGGATAGGCTACTCGCCGATTTCGCGCAGGACATCGCGCAGCAAGGCGTACGCATCGGCGGCATCGTGCAGCGACACGCGAGGTGCGCAAACGGCACGCACGTCATGCTCGCAATCGACGTTGCGACAGGACAAGAGATCTTGATTTCCCAGCCACTCGGCAGCGGAGCTATGTCCTGTAATCTCGATACAAATGGGCTTGCCGAGGCCGCAGCTGTCGTTTCCCAGGCACTTCGCAACAAGATCGATCTTCTTGTGATCAACAAATTCGCCAAACAAGAAGCCGCTGGCCGGGGCCTGCGCGCCGAATTCGTTGACGCGATCACCCGAGGCGTACCAGTCCTGACAGCCGTTCCGAAAAAATGCCTTGCCGACTGGCGAACCTTCACCGCGGGCGTTGGCACGCTGCTGCCTTGTGATCGTCAATCCTTGGAGCAGTGGTGGTGCGAGATCTCAACGCGCCTGGCGCGCAGCGGGGCCTTCAGCCCCAGCTGCGGTTATTTGGGGACGACGATACCGGATCGCTTGATGACGACAGTGAGACTGTCGACCACGTCGTCTCCGAAATCGCCCGTCGGGCTCTTTCGCCGCCTCCGAAAACAGCCTTAGCCCTTGCGCCCGCTCCCACGCTCTGCGCCACCGCGATGCCTTGCGAACGTGCCGATTGCGGACCTTCTATGGCGAGAGTTCAACCAGCTGCCGGTTCCGCCGATATCAACCCCTCAGTCGGTTCTGCAGTGCCTGCCGGTCGACGACGAGATTACTTAGGTTCAGGTCTGGCGGACGTCTTCCCGCTAACCGCCTGGCCAGCGCCCGCGTACCGTCGAGCACAAAGACACCGCAATCGTAGCCGTTCCTCTGCTGGCGTATGGGGGCGTTTTGTAGGTTGTCTCCGGCTCCCACCCGCGCTGCGAGCATTGCTGCGGGTCTGTCATTGCGTCCCCGGGCGGAGTCGTAGTGGTAGGCGACCGGATTGTTGCGATCGCGGCGGTCCACCAGCAGCAACGACCAATGGGACCCGCGGTCATCGAGGTCCATGGTGCTGGCGTCATTCACCGGCAAGAACAGAAAGTCGGCTGTGTCGTTACCATTGGGATCATCGACAATCTGATGGAATGCGGATAGCGCGTCGGCGTTGGTACCCTGGCCCACCCGAAAGGCCATGAGAGGGTCTACAAACCGGGTCCGGGCGGCAAGATTTGGATTGCTCGCCCACAACTCGTGCGCCAGGAGTTCGTAGTCCCGCTGGATATGCTCGTCGCCCAGCCAGTCCCTGGCTCCGAGCACCCGCCCGCTGCGGTCGCCGGCAGAGGCGCTCGCAGCCGAACCGCCGACCCTGGCCTTAGGAGCCGAGGATGGGCCAGCATGATGGATCAGCTGAGCGTCGCGGCGTCCTCGCGGACCCAACGTGATGGAGTAGGCCTCCCCGTTGATGGAGACCGGCTGGGGAGCCATTCGCGAACTCGGCAACAGCATTTTATTGTCCAGTACATCGAGCAGAAAATCCGGCACCGGCTGTGAGCCATGCTGCCAATCCTCGCCGACGAGATATCCGATATCCTCCAGCTCTTGAGGTACGCCTGATGGCCCGATGAAGAACGGAGGTCTGCCGGCAGGGCTCTGCACCGGCCCTGACTGAGCATCGTCACGCATGTCCTGCGGTGTGGACGGCAGGCCAACCAAAGAACCGAGACCCCGATAGATGTCTGAGGACCGAGCTGGCTCACCCTTCGGCGTTGGAAAGTCGAAATAGGTCGGCAGTTGTGGGGACCAAGTCGAGCTCGACCCAGCCGGCTCCTGCAAGCCGGCCTGACCCAACGGGCCTAACACCGGCGGCCACTCACTTTCGGACGGCGGCGTCGGCAAATCTCGCATCCAGGTCGGGATGGAGGTTGAATCCGAGCCTGCTCTTTGCTGAGGAGAGGGTACACCCAGCGCTCTGTTTGCCTCGACGACTTGCGCATACTGCCTGAGCTTCTTGAGAGTCACGCCAGATTTCCCTTTGGCTTCGGCGTAAGCCCGGTAGTCTGCATCCAGCGAGCGTTGCTGCTCATTGTTGCCGTTGATTCGGCTCGCGATGCTCTCCCTACCCTCTGTGCGGAGCCAGTCGCTGAACTTGCGTTGCGCCGAGGCAGTACCTTGAATGGTTTTTCTTCTGTGCTGGGAACTCGGGTCGAGCTTGCTCAGCTCTTCGTTGGCGAGGCCCGCGATGAGGCGGGCGTCGTCGTCGTAAGGGCGAAATCCTTGTTGGGGCTCGAGACCTAGGTATTCTCTAAATGGATCGAGTGGGGCCGTCCGCTTTGTGGCTTTACTGAACGCCGCATAATCTGCGTTCAATGACGATTGCTGCGCAGGATTGCCGCCGATTCGGTCCATGATGCTCGGCATGCCCTCCCTTTGAAGCCAATCACTAAAAGAGCGTAGCCGGGAAACCATCGTCGAAACGGCGGCTTTCTCTTTCTTGGTCGCGTCAGATCCAAGCTTGGACAGAGCGTCGGTCAAAAAGTCATCGATCGTGGAGATGTCCTCCGGATGAGCCGACAATGTTTCGCGCCCCATCAGGCGGGCCCCGGCACCGACAGCTTGGAGCCCGTCAGCCCCGATCCTGCGCAGGTGAGACAGTGCCGCGCTGAGGCGGTCACGATCATCGCCACCAGCTTCGATGTATTCGTCGATGTCGGCGGCTAGCGACCTTGGTTCATTGAACGCCCGAAGAGCCAATGGCCCCTTATTCTGGGCTCGGAGCCAACGAGCGAACGTGTTGAGCGCCTGCACATTGGACTTGATCGTAGCAGCCGGGACCTTTCCAGTCCCGCGGCCTCTGGTACCATCGGGAGTAATTCTGTAGTCTTTGACGTTTTCCACGAACTGGCGGATCATCCGCTCGTCCTGGGGATGCATCGGTTGCTCTCGCGTATTCACAAAAGCTGGGGCCGGAATGGGATTTCCAGCCAGGAAATTCTGGAGTGTTTCCAATGCTCCACCCACATAGTTCCTGCTATTGGCGCTGGCCACCTTCATGAATTCATCTTTATAGGCGGCTAGCCGATCAGCGTTGCCAAGCAGGTTCTTTAGCGTGATGCCTTTGGGTCGGACGAACTCGCTGAACATTCGAAGCGCCGTCACGTAGTTCTCGATGGTCTTGGTCTTACGGTTCGCGCTACCCAATGCCGTCTTGAACTCTTCAATCAGCTCCAGGTCCTCTTCGGACGGTCGACTGCGCTTTGCGAAATCCATGCGGAGCTCTGAATAGACGGCGTCGGAGGACGAGCCCCCGGACGACTTCTCCCGGCGACTTCCTCCAAAGACCTTGCCGAGCCCTGATTTGACCCGCGAGAACAGTCCACGGGACTTGCTCTCCTTGGTCCGCGCCTCCGGTTGTACTTCCGACGGCGCTGTGTAGCGCATGCTGCTGAATGGCCTGTCCCGCAAGTCAGATTGGTAATCGGTTGCGGCCGAGCCAAGATGAGCATGCGGAACATCGACGCTATAACGCGTGCTGCTGAAGGAACTGTCCCGCAGGTTGGACCTGGGCGGCATCCGCATCGAACCACCAATATCCGTACGGTGGATATTTTCATGCGACCGGGCGGCTGGAGCCTCGGGGGAACTCGCCTCAGGCGAACTCTCCTCAGAAGAGTGGAGTTGCAGCTCGTCCAACTGCTGCTCGAAGCCAGCTTGATCTGCAGGCTCGGCAGCGGCCTCTTGCCGCGCTCGCTGCAGCTCTTGTTGCTCGGCATACCAGCGCATCCAATAGTTCGGATCGTTATAACCCGGCTCCACACCACTCTCCCTAGATGACGTAACTCTTCATAGCCGACCCAGAGTCACACTCCGGTGCGCCGACCATGTAGACTCCCGCTCAAAAAAGCCGGCCGACGAGATCGATGCCTGAACAAAAGAGACCCCATCGCACGCCGCTCCGAGCTCGTGCATTACTCACACCGGCCCAACCTTGCCAACTGCAGCAGAGCGCCCGCTCCTGAGTGGCATCGCTAAAACCGAAAACAGTCCAAGAGAAACGAAAGCCAACTTGCCTCATCGGAAGAGCAACGGCCCTTCGCGTACTACTCCCCCCCGGCAAGGTCGCGTGCGGCACATCGGGATCGAAATTGGGCTGATCCATTGCCATTGGAAGACCTACCGGCATTTGATACTTGCGACTGAAAGTTTTGCTTCTCAGTCAATTCTTCGCCAATGCCCTCACATCCGCGACAAATTGGGTCGTGCCTGCACAGCCACATACCTAACGCACCTAAGATCTTGAGACATTGAGGTCTCTCCTTCTGATCATGGAGCTTCAGAGTGATCGCCGCATGTATGATCCAGACTGTACAACCTGACGCTACGTAGAGTTCAAGCCCCAATCGCCGCCGACGGCGAGCCTGCTTGACTTTCAAACGTTCAGGATCCGGCAAACCCTCGAGCATGGTGATCTACCGCCGCTTCAAGCGCCTTAATGCGCAAAGCGCCGTAGCCTATGATCACTCGCACCTTGTTTGGCAGCCGCGAGCATCTGGCCTTACTAGCGCAATCTGTTGTCGCGGCGATACAGCCGCTCTTGTTTGCGCTAGATGCTACGAACCTCGCGCTTCGTCAGGTTCGGTACTTCCATTCGATGTCGGCAGGCCGACAGTCATTCATCACATTGATGGCGAGATGATGCAGTTTGCTATTGAGGGACGCAGAACGGGCTTTGACCAGACGCTTGCAGGCGAACATCTCCGGCGGTCGCGCAAAGCAAGACTGTTTTCATGAGTTTTGGCAAGGAAGGGCTTGGCTACAGATTTTTCGCCGATAGACGCTCCAAGCGCCCGGGTTTGCCTGCAGCCGCTCGAATCCACTCCTGAGAACGGATGGCATATAGCTTGCTTCAACAGTGAAGTCACCTTCTACGGAAAGCAAATTTGTGAGGACAGCATGCTCGGAATTGGAAGTCAGTTGCCGCCGTTCGAAATCACAGGCGTGAAGCCCGGTTTTCAAGCGCACGAAGAAGGAGGACAGAGTGCATTCGAGACGCTGACCGAAGCGAGCTTTCCAGAAAAATGGAAGATCATCTTCTTCTATCCCAAGGATTTTACCTTCGTCTGCCCGACAGAGATCGCTGAGTTTGCCCGGCTTTCCAACGAATTCGCCGACCGCGATGCAGTTGTACTGGGTGGTTCGACTGACAATGAGTTCTGCAAGCTCGCTTGGCGGCGCTCACATGTCGACCTGCACAATCTGCCAATCTGGCAGTTTGCCGACACAAAGGGAACGCTCGTCGATGGTCTTGGCGTGCGTTCACCCGAAGGGGTTGCCTATCGTTACACCTTTATTGTTGACCCCCAAAATACGATCCAGCACATCTATGCGACCAATCTCAGTGTCGGGCGCAGTCCTAAGGACACTCTCCGCGTTCTGGACGCGCTGCAAACCGACGAGCTCTGTCCTTGCAACCGCGAAATCGGCGGCGAAACCTTGAAGGTTGCTTGAGGCAGCATGTCGTCGATCGAACAACTAAGCGACAGGATTCCCGATTTCGCGAAGGATGTCAGGCTTAACTTGACCTCCTTGGTGGCCGATGAGACGCTTTCGCCGCAACGAAAATACGGGCTGCTGCTGGCGAGCGCGATTGCCACCCGCAATGCAGCCCTGATTGCCGCGATGGAATCGGCTGCGTCCGCTATGATGACATCTGTGGCGGTTGCCGCAGCGAAAGCCGCAGCCTCCCTGATGGCAATGAACAACGTCTACTACCGCTTCGCTCACCTCGTTTCCAACCCGGAATACAAGACGATGCCGCCACGGCTGCGTATGAACGTGATCGGCAATCCCGGCGTGGACAAGTCCGATTTCGAGCTGTGGTCGCTTGCGGTCTCCGCGATAAACGGCTGCGGTGCGTGCATCGATGCCCATGAGAAGACACTGAGAGCCGCGGGCGTCAATTCCGAAGCGATCCAGACCGCCGTGCGCTTTGCCGCTATCATGCAGTCAGTGGCGATAGCAATCGAGGCCGCTGGGCCCAACCCCTCTCAGGCGAGAGGCTGATCCTTCCTCTGCCATCCGATCGACTGCGTTGTGGCGCCACTCAGTGGCGCCACAGCCAGTCCTTCGCGGCCCTCGAACGAGCGGGACATCTGCAAGTCATGTCTTGCGCAGCGTCCCCATGAAGAGTGTCTTGCTCGAATTCCAGGCGCCGTGGAAGTGACGCGGAATGCGCCACAGATGCGGTGAGACCCTGTCGCCTAACGTCGGTCGCACCGCGGCCCTTCGTTCCACGATCACCCAAACTTGAACAGCACTCCATATCCGCCGCGCGGATGGCTCCATTCGATGTCGCCGGTGGGCTCGGCAATCACGCGGCAGGTACCGCACTCGATGCAGCCGTCAACGGTTATCTCGACCTGGCCGTCGTCGTTGAGCTCGTAGCATCGTGCGGGGCAGGCTTTCAAGAGTGCAAGTAGCTGCGGCGACGGCGTCGTGTGCGCACGGATCTTGACGTGAGGGTGACCGATGTCGACAAGATAGCGGTTGTAATACAGCTTGTCTTCGACGCGCACTGGGGGTTCGACATTCATGCTTTGACCTTCCATTGTTGGGCTTCACACTGTCGCGGTCAGCGCCAGGCCCTGGCAAAACGACAAGCATCGCCGAACAGACCTGTCCATGACCGCGCCTTGACAAAGGATTTCAGGGTCGCCTTCTCCTTCTCAACCTTGGGCGTACCATCGACGCGCACAAAGTTTTGCATCGCCTTGGAGATGAGCTGCGGATAGGTGAGAAAGAAGTTTTGTGACTGGGTATGCATTAGGGGCGGCAAATCCTTGTACTTCTTTAGATCTTTGATGACGAAGGACTCGTCTAGCATCTTCTTGTAGATCGACAGATTTGCTGCACTCATCGGCTCGCCGCGCGATTTCACCAGACCTATCGCTTCGGCGGCGATGCGGCCGGAAGTCATCGCGAGATTGGAACCCTCACGATGAACGGCATTGTTGAGTTGGGCCGCATCGCCCACTACGACCCAGCCTTCCCCATAAAGCTGCGGGATCGACTTGTACCCGCCTTCAGGAATGAGATGGGCCGAATATTCCTTGACTTCGGACCCTGCTATCAGGGGCGCCACAGAGGGATGCCTCTTGAATTGATCGAGCAGGCCGTAGGGCGTCTGGCCCGTGCGCTGGAAGTCGGCGACGAGACAACCGATGCCGAGCGAAATGCACTCTTTGTTGGCGTAGATGAAACCCATCCCGGTCATGCCGCGGGAAATGGTACCGGCCGCCTCGATCACGACGCCTTCATCGCCCTTGAGATTGAAGCGCGCCTCGATAGTGTCGCGAGGCAAGAAGTGCATCTCTTTCACCGCGAGCGCGACGTTGTCGGGTGTCGGCCGCGCGCGCAGGCCCGCGCGGGTCCCGAGCAGACCATTGACCCCCTCGGCCAGCACGACGACATCGGCATGTATTTCTCCGTCTCGGCGATCTGTACGAACACCGACGATCCTTTCACGCTCGTCCCGTACGAGCTCGGTGACGGTCGTCTCGCACAGCAAGGTCGCGCCAGCCTCGCGCACCTTGGAAGAGAACCATTTGTCAAACTGGGCGCGTATAATCGTGTACCGGTTCGGCCGTTCCTCGTTGAAGTCGTCTGAACGGTAATGCATGCCGACATGGGAACGATCGTCCATCATCCAGAACCGCTGCTCAATCAGGTGACGTTCGAGCGGCGCCTCCTCTCGAAACTCGGGGATCAGCTTTTCCATCATGTCGGCATAGAGGATGGCGCCCTGCACATTCTTCGATCCTGGATATTCGCCCCGCTCGAGCTGCAGCACCTTCATGCCGCGCTTGGCCATGGTCAATGCCGCCGCGTTGCCGGCCATACCGGCTCCGACCACGATCGCATCGAATCTCTCTTCAATCATCATCATCTCCTCTAGACCGCGATCCGGGCGCGCGAATTCGGCAAAAGCCGGGCGCGAAATGCGGCCGTCAGCGCCGGTAGCAGTTGGATGGCGTCGCTGACGATCGCGAGATGGGCAAAGTCGAAGATCGGAGCGTTCTTGTCAGTATTGACGGCGACGATCAGATCCGCGCCCTCCACGCCAACCCGGTGCTGGATCGCGCCGGAAATGCCGGCGGCAATATAGAGCTTTGGCCGGATGGTTTTCCCCGTCTGACCGATTTGCCGGTCAGACGTAACCCACCCTTTTTGTACCAGAGGACGCGAGCAGCCATATTCAGCGCCAAGCAGAGTTGCGAGCTCGCGCACCAACCGAAAGTTCTCAGGCGATCCCAGTCCCAGGCCGCCCGCAACTACGACATCGGCATAGGCCAGATTGGAGGTTTCTGCATCGCGGTCGGGTAGGAACGACAATACTTTTGTGACAATATCATCTTCGAGAAGGCCGAGCGGATGGACGATGATACGAGCGGCATCGCGTACGACGCGCTCAGGCATCGGCATGACCCGCGGGCGGACGGTTGCCATCTGCGGACGATAATTCAAGGTATAGATCGTGCAGAGCAGCGAGCCGCCAAAGGTCGGACGCGTCGCCGCAAGCGAACCATCGGCGTCGACGTCCAGCGCGGTGCAGTCGGCAGTGAGCCCTGTCGACAGAGTCGTCGCCACGGAACCTGCGAGATCGCGACCGAGCGTCGTCGCCCCCAACAGCAGGATCTCGGGCTTGTAGGTGTTGACGAGTTCGGTTAGCGCTTTGGTATAGGATTCGTTGCGGTAATCCGACAAAACATTGTCGCTCACGAGATAGGCCAGATCGGCGCCATAGCAAAAGGCGTCAAGCGCGGCGTTACGTGTGTGCTGCCCCTCCGGACCAATAACGACAGCGGCAAGATTCACCTTTAGCCTGTCGGCAAGCCTGCGCCCCGCACCCATGAGCTCCCATGAAACCGGATGCACCTGGCCGCGCTCCAGCTCGACGAAGACCCAGACGTGCTTGTACGCCTTAAAGTGCTCCGGCAGTTCTTTTTTGGCTGCTGCGCGGCCGGCCGCCGTCGGCATGGCCGTTCTGGTGACATTGCTCATACTCTAAAATCCCCTCAAAGATAGGCGCGCCCGCGCCACAGTTTTTGCTTTTTAGCTTCGTTAACTGAAGATCACTTTTGGTCAGCAAGGGGCCGGCTGCTCTGCCCCGTCTGCTTAGTCCGACCGGCCGCACAACAAGACGCGTCGTCGCGATAGACGTACCGGTCTGGCCGGATTTGGAGAGGTCTTCCAAACTGGACCCTTGCGCGCCAGGTTCGACGAGCGCTACCGCGGCGGCCAGGGCGCCGCGGTGATTCTGACCGGTTGCTGCCATGCCTGAGTTGGCGAGTCCGTTCGCTGCGCAATACCTGCGCCTCACTTTCGGCCCAGCGGCTCCACATTGACGGTGACGACGAGAGCGATCCCGGCAACGCACCTGTCACGCAATCCATGCCGAGCCTCCAGCACCGAAAACCCGTATGGGCCGACGTTGGCCCTCTTCCTGACGCATGTTGCTATTCGCCATGAGATGGATACGAATCTGAGCGGAATCGGGGGCCGATTTGATGCGGACGACGCTGTGCATACCCTCTCCAGGTGTAGCGCGAAGGGGCTACTTATCCATTGACCACCATCTCACCGTCGATACGGAACTTCGATCGCGTCAAAGACCGTTTCGAACGGACCTGGCGCGATCGTAGGCCACGAGATGATGGCGCAGCGCTCGGCAGGCAGTAAAAGCAGCATCATGGGTCTTCCTTCAATCTCATCTCGGACGACTACCATCTGTCGGCATCGATGATCGGATCGGCAGGACAACAGCAAGTGTCGTACCAGTTGCAAAAACCGCTGAAAGTCGGTCCAAAGCATTGGTTTGGCAGACTCTAGAAATAGCCGCTGATACCGTGGACACGACCAGTCCAGACATGGGTCGGGAATACGACAGGCGCCGCTCGGGTCATGGCGGCAGAGAGTTGACCCGGATGAAGACGAAGGCCCCACATCGGGTTGCCACGGCGCCCCGTCGGGCAAACCTTGCTTGCAGTGGAGCGCGAGATCACTTCAGCTCGCTCAACGGGACAAAGGCCGCGGCCTTCTTAGGCTCTGCGACGGCATCCTTCAAAACCTTGAACACTCGCTGGTCGATCGGTGTCGATGCCACGAAATCGGAATAGGCCTGCTCCAGCATCGCCTTGCACCGAGCTCTGATTTCCGGCTCTGCCGCACCAGTAAATTGCTCTTTGGCAAAATATTGTCCCATGCGCTTTAAGATGTGAAGGCGCGCGACATTCACGATTTTAGGGTCGTAATCGACGCCAAGCAGCGAAAAAAAATCCTCTGCCGACGAGGCCTTGCTGAGCCGATCCAGGATACCGGCTGCCGGGGATGAGTTGAGCATCGAAAATTCTCCTTCGGATTAGCTCTGGACGGTCAATGAGATGGGGTCGCGCCCGTTCACTGCTGCCGTCCTGCCTCGCACAGCTGGTGCGCATCGCCAAAGCCTGACGCCGGAAAGCGATGCCCTCAACTTCGCTGCCCAGATCGGCAGGCCCGCCGGTGACGACGTCAGTCCCGATGAAGATCCGGGATCAATGGCGAGACCACGATCGAGGTTGACGCTCGTCAGGACGGTCGCCGGACCGGAAATCAGCCGCGCGAGAAGACGCCGATTGGCAGTCCGGGGACGGCTCGCCATTGGATAGGAGATCACAGCATGTATGGCGCAACGATAAGTAAGATCTGGAGGTGACATCGCGCCCGGGATCTGCCGTACGAAAGCTGGGCGCCGTTCGTCCCCATCAGCGACATCAAACGCCCTCCTTGCGGCGCGTCTGTTTGCGAATGGTCGACGCAAACGCTGCTGGACACGGCTTTTCACGCGGGGTGGGTTGCTAGGCATCCGCACACGTCGCGCCAGATCGCCGCCACGGTTTCGCGCTCGACCGGCAGCTTGTGCTCGATGGCATATTTGCGGACTCGCGACAGGATCTGTCTGGCTTGATCGGTGCTGGCGACGAGCTGCAGTTCATCGAGTAACGCGGTGATCGCCGCAAGTCCGGAATGCTTGCCGATCACAAAGCGGTTGCAGCGGCCAAGCAAAACGGGATCAAGCGATTGATAGGTGCGTTGATCCTTCAAAAGGCCATCGACATGAATGCCGGATTCGTGCGTAAATACATGCTCGCCGACGATCGCCTTGTTCATAGGAATCGCACGTGCGGCCGCGGCTGCTACCACCGCGGCGACGTTCTCGAGCTCCGGGAGTATGATGCCGGTCTCGCGCCCGTAGAGCTGCTTGAGTGCGACCGCGATTTCCTCGAGCGGTGCATTTCCGGCCCGCTCGCCCAGCCCGATGACGGTCACTGAGGCGTGGCTCGCGCCAGCCTTGATGGCGGAGAGCGTGTTGGCGGTTGCGAGTCCGAGATCATCGTGACCGTGAAATTCGAGTTCGAGATCGGTGGTCGCACGCAAATTCCTGACCAGCGCGTAGGTTGCGTCGGGATCGAGCACGCTAAGCGTATCTGCAATGCGAAAGCGACGCGCGCCCGCGGCCTTTGCGGTTGCCATCAGTCTGATGAGAAAATCGATGTCGGCGCGGGAGGAGTCCTCACCACCGACGGCGACATCAAATCCGCGCTCACAGGCATAGCCTACCACTCGCTTCACCCGTTCCAGCGCCAGGTCGCGATGACCACCTAGCTTGGCCGCGATCTGGACATCGGAGGTCGGGATCGACATATTGATCATGGACACCTTTGCTTCGATCGCCGCGTCGACATCCGATTCCCGCATCCGGCACCAGCCTATGGTGGTCAGCGGAAGATCTGCTTCGACAATGGCGCGGATGGCGGCGATCTCCTCGTTGCCCATCGCGGGCGTTCCCGCCTCGATTTCCGTGACTCCGGCCCGCGCCAGCGCCTGCGCGATCGCCAGCTTTTCCTCTGTGGTGAACGCAACGCCAGGTGCCTGCTCGCCGTCGCGTAACGTCGTGTCGTTGAGCACGGTGGACCAAGACGTTTTGGCGGCGGTGCTGGCGGCAATCACGCGAGAGCTCCTCATTGTTTGACCTACCTAAGCTTCAGCAACCAGCATAATGGGTTGCCTGGGACGACGGGCTGCATGACGAAACTAACGCTTCTGTCCTCGACCTTCTTGCAAATCGATTGTCGCAAATGCGACAGGCTCATGAAGCGGACGCCTTGCCTGCTGCTACGCCGAGTTCGAACGTTAATGCAACTGCGGCGCGCCAGGATGTGAGAATTGTCGCGGAGCACTTGGGCCCGCCGCCGCCTTGGACACATGATCACTCGCTCGCATCAAAACGGCGTCAGCCGCGCCCTCAACCTCCCGCGCGGCTTACCAAATCCGGCAACGCTTTCTCGAATGACTGGGCGACAGCCGACCTTTGTGGCAGTTGAGATGGCCAGTCGCCGGCAACGACCGGCCGGGCCGCCCCCTGCGACAGAAAATCGCGCCGGCGCTCGGCCATCCGGCTCTCACCGCTTTCTTCGCCGAAGCAGATGCTAAAGTCGTCACATTGGTTGCACACGGGTGTTGTGCACATCACGAGGCCTTCATTCTCGCAAAGCATGCGGTAGAAGAAGCGCTTCCAGCGCATATTGTTGACATTGCGCGCGGCGAGCGGCGCGAAATGGCGGCTCAGCAGCCGAGAGAGTTCGCCGCGATTGCGCAAGCCGAGAGCTTCCCACAGATGGTCTGGCTCAATGGCGCGGCGCGCGATCATCGCAGCCAGCCAGCGGCCGATATCCCCTTCCGTCGAGCGTTGTTTGAGCAAGAGATCGCGCAGCATTGCGATCTCGTCGTCCTCTTCGCACTTGAAAGCCGAGAGCTGCTCCGCGAGCTTAATCTCAATCGAGGGAAAGTACTGCTCCAGCAAGGCCGCCAGTTCAAGGCCGGACAGGCCGGCCTTCTCGGGAAGGGAGCCACCATCCATTGTGGCAGCCGCCAGGATAGACGCAAGGACATGGCGATCGAAATTACTGTCGATGGCAATATCGGCATCTGCAGGAGGCACACCGGTGAGCAGACGGTAGGTTGCAATTCCCCTGTGCATCTGGGTGTGGGCATCAACGGCACAAGCCGCCATGAACGGAAGGAAGTGCGCTTCGAACATAATTTTGAGGGTTTCCACAGTGGTCAGGTTTGCGCTGCCGCATCATGGTTTTGGTCAGGGTCGATCGTCAGAATGCCGGCCTCCCGGGATGGGCAAGGGAGACCGGCATCCGTCGCGGCGCCTTCACAAGGCCGCGACTCGCGACCTTTACGAGGCCGCGAGTTCGGCGGCGGTCTTGCCGATGATGGATTCGTCCACGGGCTTCATAATGCCATGCTCCATCAGCATGTCCTCGAGCTCGTCCATGGAGATCGGAGTCGGGATGATGCCTTTGCCGCCATTGTTGTGAACCTTGGTCGCAAGATTGCGATAGTGATCGGCCTGCTTGGAATCGGGTGCATATTCGAGCACCGTCATGCGGCGTAACTCGGCATGCTGCACCACGTTGTCGCGCGGCACGAAGTAGATCAGCTGAGTGCCTAGCTTCTTGGCCAACGCTTCCGCCAGTTCCAGCTCCTTGTCGGTCTGCCGCTCGTTGCAGATCAGACCGCCCAGCCGCACGCCGCCAGAGTTCGCGTATTTCAGGATGCCCTTGGAAATGTTGTTCGCGGCATACATCGCCATCATTTCACCGGACATCACGATATAGATTTCCTGCGCCTTGTTCTCGCGGATTGGCATCGCAAAGCCACCGCAAACGACGTCGCCGAGCACGTCGTATGAGACATAGTCAATGTTCTCGTAGGCGCCGTTCTCCTCCAGGAAATTGATTGAGGTGATGACGCCGCGGCCGGCGCAGCCGACACCCGGCTCAGGACCACCGGACTCCACGCAGCGAATGTCCTTGTAGCCGACCTTCATTACGTCCTCGAGCTCGAGGTCCTCAACGCTGCCGGCGCTCGCTGCAAGGCTCAAAATCGTATCTTGCGCCTTGGCGTGCAGAATCAGGCGGGTCGAGTCCGCTTTCGGATCGCACCCTACAATCAGGATTTTCTGACCCATCTCGGCCAGCGCCGCCAGCGTGTTCTGCGAAGTGGTCGACTTGCCGATGCCGCCCTTCCCGTAGAACGCGATTTGTCTCAGTGAAGACATGTTGCTCTCCATCAACCGATTTGCCAAAAGTTGCGCGCTTCTTGCGCGCGAGCTTGTTTCTCTCTCAGAAACGGGGGCACACGGGATCGAGGGAAGGAGCGCATCGCTCGCCTTACGCGTCGGCGTGCACTCAGCCCTCACTCAGTGTTGCTGCCGCTTATTAGCAACCGCCGTGCCAACGCTTGACCGCGCTCCTTAAGCTTCTGATTACGTTTCATAAAACCAACCAGCCGCTGAGTGATCCCGGCTGTTTTGGATCTGACAGGATCTGCGGCTGTCAGAAATCGAACAACGACCACAACCATCAACGCGAAAAGCCGGTTTAGCGGGACCTGTTCCGATGCGTTCAGGTGTGGAACGTAACTTGCTGCTCTTCTTGCAAGCCGGGCGATTTGAGGAGAGTGAATATGTCGGTCGGGCTCGAAACCTGGCGGCCCAGCGGCGAGTGTTGCAAATACGGTACGGCGCTTGGTGCTTTGACATTGGAGATGATCGGGAAGAAATTCGAATGGGCTCCCGAAAGCAGCAGCGCCGTGCCAATCGTTCAGCTCAGCGCGCCTACATAGGTATATCCTGGCGACAATCATCTTTTATCAGAAGCCCGGCTGCGCCACTAACGCGCGTCAGATTCAAGTGCTAAAGTCCGCCGGCCACGACGTGATCGCCCAAGACATCCTAAAGAAGCTATGGGATGCGGAGGAATTGCGCGGGTTCTTCGGCAACATGCCCGTCGACTCCTGGTTCAACCGAGCTGCGCCCCGTATCAAGTCAGGCGAAGTCAATCCCGATACTATCGACGCGGCAAGCGCACTCGCATTGATGGTGGGCGATCCGCTCCTGATACGACGACCGCTGATCGACGTAGACGGGGCACGATGTGCCGGACTCGATCATGAGCCCGTGCTGTCGCTGCTTAGCCGCAAGACGCAAGATGATCTCGAGGGATGCTTGCACGAAGCAAACTGCACGCGTTGTCCGCAGACGTGAGGAAACGGCGGAGCGCACCCCCAGCCCATCAAACGAGGCAAAGATGACGTTTCCCACTTCCGGCTTCCTTCACGGGCAATAGACGACGGGACCTTCGCTGAGACGGCCCGCGCGAGTGGCGGCTCCGTAATGGGCATCGCCTATATTGCGCTCGAATGCCGCGCTTCTCGACCTTGTGAGAGGCCGCGACAGTTGCCGCCTTATCGCGCATGACGTCCGCGGCCTGGATTGGATCAGAGCACCAAGCCGAGAGGCGGTTTCTTGAAGAGACTCGGCTCTCTTAAATTGAATATCGATCAGAACAGATCACCACGCTTCGCGGCCGTGATCCTTATGCAACTTAGCGACATAATTGCGCTATGACCGCTCCCATTTTGATCGGTATCAAATCCTCCGCCATTCCCCGTGTGTGACAGAGATATCGCGCGGCTCTTCGCGCGGACTTTGGAATGGAGAATTCGATGAGAACAAAGACAGTTCTGACGAGGGCATCGCTCCTCGCGCTAGCGACTTCGTTGGCCAGCATCCCGGTACAGGCTGCGGATCTGGGTCGGGCGCCGATCTACTATAAAGCGCCCCCGATCGAACCCTTCAATCCATGGATGATCCGCTTGCGCGTGCTTGGCGTTTTGCCGGATACCGCAGGCAGCTCGGTCAGCGTCGTCGGGGCGCCCTCGCTGTCCTCACCAAGTTCTGGGCTTTCGATCAGCGATCAAGCCATACCCGAGCTCGATATCACCTATTTCTTCACAAAAAACGTTGCCGCCGAACTCATTCTCGGCGTGACCAGCCATCACATCAGCGGCAATGGCGCGCTCACTGGCCTCGATATCGGCAAAGCCTGGCTGTTGCCGCCAACACTGACCCTGCAATATCACTTCACCGATTTCGGCGCGCTCAAGCCCTATATCGGCGCGGGCATCAACTACACCGCATTCTTCAACCAATCGGCAGCCAACGCGTCGCTCGCCGGTCTTGCCGTGACGGATTTGCGCATCAGCAACCAATTCGGCGCGGCGGTCCAATTCGGCTTCGATTACATGCTTGATCGTAACTGGGGCCTCAACTTTGACGTGAAGAAGCTATGGCTGCGGCCGGAGTACTCCGCGACCGTAAACAACGCGATTGCCGTCACCGGGCGCGCCAACATCGACCCATGGCTCGTCAGCGGCGGCGTCACTTACAAGTTCTGACGCTAGAACAGGACCAGAAAGGGGAATCCCTTTGATCAACCCGGACGCGGCGAGCCTATCGAGCGCGTCCCCTAACCTCACCGCAGTGCAAGCAGAGCGAGATGACGCGTCAAGGACGCATCATCTCGCGAGACGCGGGGAGCCATTCGCAGCATTGCTCTCGCTGTGAGCTGCGGATCGCGCGGCATGGAGTGACGGTACACAACAGATCGACCCAGCATATGATCATATTGCTGTTTCGTCGCGCGTTGCAAAGGCGCCATTTGCATATTGGGCCGGAGAAGAAGGGCGGCAACGTCAATGACCTGCCGTTCGCAGATCCGGGGCGTGAGGGCTACGCTCAACCTCAGACGATCCGAGCTCCGAGCGGCCAGCTCGTCGCCGGACAATCCGTCGATGCTTGCTAGCCCGGGCCAGTGGCCGCTAATCGAAACCTCTAGCTTCGCTTTAGCACCATCACAAGGCGGTCCACACGTTTGCCCTGCTTGAGGTGGGAGTTTACGATTTCGTCAACATCCTCAGGCGTGGTCGCGCGATACCACACTCCATCGGGATAGACGACCATCAAGGGACCAGAGTTACAAAAGCCAAGGCAGCCTGCCATCGTGAAGCCAATATCGTTGATGCCTTGCGCTTCGATCGCCTTGCCCATTCGATCCCACAGGGCTTGCGCGCCGGAGGCGCCACAGCTGCCGTGCGGATGAGTTGGCGGACGCTGCGTGTTGCAGGCAAAGACATGATGCCTATAAAGTTGAGGAAGCTCGAATTCGGTTTCTGAGTTCATGCGCCTATCCTGTGATCAAGGGGCTTCATCTGAGAAGAGACAAGGTGCGAGCACATCGCCCCGACAATCTCTTACGATTAAACGCGGCATCGACCAATTGATGCTACTGATTCCCACTCGCGCTTGCCAAAGCAGGCGAAATGAGCGGGCGCCATCGTGATTGTCGTCGCTGAAGATCAGCGATAGATACCTTCGCGTCCGGAGCAGCCTCCTTGATCAATTCCAACCTCTTCTGCCCTCATCGCGATCTTTCTACTCCTGCATCACTTGCTCACCATCCAACTTCTCCAAAGCAAGTTGCACACCAGATGCGTAACGTTCGTTTCTGCAACGATCCCTTGCTTTGCGCGACTCACAATTATTGCCGAGGTTGCGACAATGTCGTTCGCTTCTGTTTCGGACACGACAAACCTCGCATAGCGTTTGACCTCCCGCTTCAACCTTCTGCAGTTCGTATGCAGAATAACCGAGAGTCTCGGTTATTTTGCCCAGCTCTTGCGCTACCATATCTTGGAATGATCACCGATCTTCATGACCCTCGAGCCGCCTAGCGAGGAGCTCGACGATCGCGCGGTGAATCGAGCGCTCTGTTCTGCCATGGATGATCGGCTAGCCGCATTGACCGACGCGAGCCCACAGCATCTTTTTCGCCCTGAAGCTGGACGCTGCGTTCCGCCGCTGCTCATCTATCGTTTACTCAACAGATATCGCCTGTCGCGAGAGCCCAACGAGGCAGGGACGATCGCCGAGCCAGCTTTGAGGCTGCAGACCAAGCCGGTCGCAATCCCCATCGGCAGCAACGTTAAACCGGCAACACAGCGGCCCCAGATTTGGCCCACGCTTCGCTCGATACACGTCAAGACGCGCTTGCAGCGGCAAATGCGGAACAACGAGCACGTGCTCATTAATGCATTTGCTCCTAACCGGCCCTAGCTCACGATGGTGACGCCATTCGCTAAGGGCGTCGCACGAACGGAGGTTTGGCATGGCAGTTGCACCGCCGGCAGTAACGCCAGCCGCGCCGGCCGGCCTTCTGACACAGGATCGTCATTCCTCCTGCCCAAACGGTCCTGTCAGTCTGGGTCCCGCCATTCTCTCAGCCCAGACGATGCCCTCGGCGAACTTCCAGCCGCCGGGGGCATTTCCCGCTCAAACATATCGCCGGCGGTAGGAAGCATGTCCCGCCTGCCGGCTCGATTTGACGAGCCAGCGCAAGAGCAGCTTGTTGGTGCGGCGGAGGTCGCGGAGTGCAAGGCCGCAATCCGGCGAGGTGCCCGCTTTTTTTCACAAATCAAAAGCCGTGACACGCATCTGCCAACGCTCACGAGTACGATGGCCTCGTCCGACGGCAAAGCGCCTCACGCAGCTTGAGCACAACAATGCGATAGGGCCGTTAGTCCGGATGGATCGTGATATCCATGGTTTCGTCGCTGTCCCCGAACGGGTCGGCAAACCGATCGTCCTCCAGGAGCTTGACGCCGCACAGGCAGACGTCACCTTCGATCACGGCGAGCGCTAGCGGCTCAAGCGATTGTCCATCGCAGGGGCCGTCGATGCACATCCCAGTGTCGATCTCGAATCTTGCACCGTGCCGGCCGCATCTGAGAAAGGAGCGGTCCGCCGAGAAAAACGCACCGCAGCCGATGTTGAGCCAGACGCTCTCATGCGGACAACGATTGACGTAACCAAAATAGTCGTTGCCGAAGGTGCGCACCACAATAATTGGAAACGGCCGGCTCTCGCCCCTATCATCGATCCGCGACAGGCTAAAGCCCATGGCCCCACTCCGCTCGATGGCATCGGCCGGACAGACGACAAAAACCTCGATGTGATCGCTCATCAGGTTGCCGATTATTGGTTCGCTCATCCCAGCCTCGCAGTTTCCTGCTTGAAGGCTTCGATCGCAGTCCGGCTCAGCTGAAAAATCCCACGGCCACGAGCGAGCGGCCGATAAGCCGAGCTGGCACGGGCGTTGAGGACATCAAACCACTGGTTCGGCGTGAGCTTCGCCGGACGCTCGCTGATTTGGATCACCCTCCCGTTCGGACCGAAGCGGACGTGGATGATGACTTGTTGCGAGTTCATACCGATCCCCTGTTTTGGTAACTCGAAAGATCCTGAGCGGACACCGAGAATCTCGACTGTGATGTGCTTGGTTTCAGGCACTTTTTGAGCATTTCTCTTGCGGCCTTAAGACGAGTGCATGCCTCCAGCGGGATCCGGCGCGCTCCCGCCATGTGGATCACGATGTGTGCCCGGCAACGCTGCCACAAACGACATATCCTCGGTCCGTTTGCTCATCTCTCGCGATGAGAAAAACTACGATCATCGCAGTTCAATCCTCGCTCTTCCGTGTCGTGGATGACGAGCATCTCAGTAAATCGCTGCACCCGCTCCCACGTTGATCGACGCATCTTTCATGGTCTCGACGATAAATTCGATCTTCTTGTTCGTGAGATGGGTGTGAAACGGAAGCGCCAGAGCGCGATCGGATATTTTTTCCGCAACCAGGAAATCGCCACGCCGATAGCCGAAGTCAAAGTAGTGGCGTTGCAAGTGCAGCGGCTGGCTATAGGCGGCGCATTCAACCTTTGCGCCGCGCAGATCATCGATAATGGCGTCGCGCCCCGATCGCGTAAAGCGTGTCGACAGATGAACGAGATAAAGCAACCAGTTCACCTCGGTCACATCGGGGCCAACATAAGGCGGCTTGATGCCCTCAAATGATTGCATATGCGCGTTATAAAGCTGCTCGACCAACCGACGCCGCTCCAGAATTTCATCGAGACGCTTGAGTTGCGCTAGACCCAAGGCAGCCGTGAGATCGCTCATGCCGGCCTGATAAGGTGCCGTGCTACCGACAACAACGGAGGATCGCTCGTCCAGGCGATGGGCGCGATGGCGACGCAAGCCGACCGCGATGTCGATATCGTCGGTCACCACCATTGCGCCTTCGCCACAGGTTAGGGCCACCGGCTGAGCAAAGTCGAACACCGCGATGTCGCCAAACCGGCCGGCGAGCTCACCCTTATAGCTCGATCCGATCGCCTCGGTGGAATCCTCCAAAAGCAGCAGCTGATGGCGCTGCGCGACCGCGCGCAGCTCCGACCATGGCGCTGGATGACCGTTGGGATTGCCGGCAACAATCGCCCGCGTGTTGGCCGTGATGCGCTCTTCGGCCTTCGCTGGGACTAATGCTCCCGACCAATAGTCGATATCTGCAAATACCGCTCGTGCGCCTGCGAGACTGATGGCATGCGCGGTCTCACGAAAGGAGTAGGGCGAGGCGATAACCTCCTGCCCCGGGCCAATGCCGAGCGCCCTCAGCGCAAGGAGGAGCCCGATGGTACCACTCGAGACCGCAACGGCATACTTGCGGCCAAGATAGGCGGCGAAAGCGTGCTCAAACGCCTCAGTGATCCGCCCGTTGGAGATTTGCGGCGAACACATCAGCGTTTTCACGGCAGAGAGCTCGGCGAAGGTGATATCAGGATCGGACAGTGGAATGAATGATGCATTCTCTTCCACAGTGTGCGCGCCATCAAGCCGATACTCTGCTAGTTCAGTGGTCACCGTCCAACATTCCTTTTGGCCAATACGATGCCGGTCGCCCGCGTCGGATCGGCCGTAATCTGCACGCAGTGATCCGATCCATCGATCAGATGAAGGTCGAAACGCGGAAACTGCCGGAACGGCTGATCCGCCACATCCGACGCATCACAGCACACCCAAGCAAACTGAGGAAAGCGGCGCCGCAGCTCGACAAACGGACCCATCTCGGCGCCATCGGCTGCAAGCAACCGCTCGATTTCGATCAATTCCTCCGCGGTGAGCGCCATCGTGGCTCCTCTATGACTCGTGAAAGGCGGGGCGTCATTGCCAGAACAGACGCTCCGGATCCGCATTCAATTCGTCGATTGCAGAAGTCAACCGATGGTAAAGGCTGTAAAATTCCCAGATTCCTCGCGCGTGGTTCTTGCGAAACAGCTTCCAGATCCCGCTCACGGCATCATAAAGAATCAGCGCGACATCGATGAGAGCGCCATCCTTGTCGATGTTGCGCGAGCAACAGGGGCTCTCGACGAGGTAGCCGCCCCTCACCGGCGTCACGTTCGGCGAGACGTAGAGATAGCGCTTGCGCGAGCTCAAGCCGCGCTCGATCCGTTTGCGATCGAGCTCGTTGGGGTGAGGCACCAGCCCGGCCTTTACCTTTCTCATCAGCGCAGCATTCATGGCGAAAGCCTCCATTCAAAGCATTGTGATTTCTTCTTCAAGACAGCCGATGAGCAGCTGCTCACCAAAATCGACAATATAGATCGGCATGTTCGCTTCGGTATGGATCGCGACGTTGATGATCTCGCCGGTCGCTCCGGCGGCGAGCAAGACTCCCTCGGGCTCCGTATCGGGAAATGAGTGGTCGTTGATGAGGTCGACTGCGGTTTTGACCCGCTGGCCCCGCCGATATTTCGGAAAGCCGGGCTGCGTCATGACTCCTCCGGCAATGGCAGATCATCGATCTCCTCGCAGGCGTCCACCGGCTCTAGTTCCTTGCGCTTCATGCCAACGCGGTAACCGCTTTCCAAAAACTCGACGCCGTAGATGTAGAATTGCTGCAGGAATGTGCCGATCGAGACGACGTAACCCACCTCTCCCTTCTTGACTAAAACGTCGCCAATCTCCTTGCCGCGATAGGTGCCATCGTTGCGGATGGTGCGATTGGCTCGCACCTTTTGGCCAAAGCTGAAGACAGGCGGCTCGCTGAGCTCGACGACGTCGCTGTCGCGAACGATGCTGTTCATGTACCGCGCCTCATGCATCGCTCCTTTAGAGATGCGGGGGCCGCCTCGCCCAGGCGAGATCCTGGATCACTTCATCCTCGCGCGGCATCGTCAGTCACATTGACGATGGCAGCGCTGCCTAGAAGGCCGCTCTCGGCATCGCGAAGCGCCTTTGGACCGTCGCGCGGAATGAAATGCCCACCAGGGCCGTGCTGCCGACCAGCAACAGCACGATCGCAGGACAATGCAGCGCAGTCGTCGTCCGTGATGGAGGACCGAACGTCGGCGCCTGCGCCGCCGCCAACGCGCAGCACGAAGCTTGCGACGTTTTCAGCACCAGCTCTTGGCATGCCGCTCATGGGGTTCACGCTTTAGGCTGGCGCCTGGTAGCGAGGCAAGGACGTGTCAACTACGCATGTATTGTCGACCGGACAGGCTGCGACACATTGCGGCTCGTCGAAATAGCCTACACATTCAGTGCATTTCGCCGCTTCAATGACAAAGCTTCCCCCCTTCTCCGAGATAGCAACGTTCGGGCATAAGGGTTCGCAGGCTGAGCAGCTCGTACACTGCGAGGCAATGATCTTGAATGGCACATATTCCCCCTTACGCTGCAGAGATCAGAGATCCTTGCCGGATCGCGGCGTCGCCGCGCTGCACGTGCTGGATCTCCCCGCGTTTGACCTTGTCCAGATAGGATTTGAACCAGGCGATCGCCGACTTCTCAATGAACTCATGGGCGTATTGATCGACCGGCTCGATCCCCGCCTTGATCAGATTGCTTTTCGGGCAGCCGCCGATCTTGGACACGAAGACCGCATGGCAGTCATGGATGCCACGCATGATGGCGGAAAGCCTGTCCTCCTCGCCATAACCGCCCAGGCAGTAAACGTCCACGCGGCGGTGGCCGACGAATTTGGCGCCGGATGTAGAAAGTTCGTACACCTGGAATTCCTTTGCATGCCCAAAGTGCTCGTTGATCAACCCCGAGCCCTTGGTTGCGACGGCCACTAGAAGAGTGATCGCGCTCATCTCTCCGGCAAATTCCGCAAGCTCCTTTTGGGCGGCCGCGACTTTGGCGGCACGCTCATCCTCTACCCTGCCCTGATATGCCTTGCGCATCTCTAAGTCATATTGGACGTCCATCTTCATGACCTGATCGGTGGTGAACTCTGCGCTGCGATTCTGCCCGAGTAGACCGACCGCATCGGCGCGGCACTGGCGGCAATGCCGCATCATTTTTATCTCTCCTTCGCAAGCATCTTGCAGCGCCTTCAATTCCTGCGCCGTCGGTCCGCGCTGACCGTTGAGACCAAATACTGTGCCGTGCTCGGGCGCGGAGATCAGCGGCATGATATTGTGAAGGAAGGCACCGCGCGACTTCACCGCCTTGTTGACCTCGACCAGGTGGTCGTCGTTGATGTTTGGGATCATCACCGAGTTGACCTTGCACAGGATACCCCGTTCGCTGAGCATCTCGAGGCCTTGCAGCTGGCGAGAGTTGAGTATCCTTGCCGCGTCGATGCCGGTGTAGCGCTTGTGGTTGAAGAAGATCCACGGATAGATCTTGGCGCCGATTTCGGGATCGATCATGTTGATGGTGATGGTGACGTGGTCAATTTTGGACCTGGCGATGGTATCAATATGGTCCGGCAGAGTCAGTCCGTTGGTTGACAGACACAGCTTGATGTCGGGAGCCGCCTTGGCGACCAGCTCGAACGTCTTGAACGTCTTTGCTGGATTGGCCAGGGGATCGCCGGGACCAGCGATGCCAAGCACCGTCATCTGCGGAATGGTGGTTGCGACCGCGAGCACTTTTCTTACCGCCTGCTCAGGGGTGAGCTTCTCGCTCACCACACCCGGACGCGATTCATTAGCGCAGTCGTATTTTCGGTTGCAGTAATTGCACTGCATGTTGCAGGCAGGCGCGACAGCGACATGCATGCGGGCGTAATGATGATGCGCTTCTTCGCTGTAGCAGGGATGGTTCTTGACCTTTTCCCAGATTTCGGTCGGCAGATCGCCTTGACCTGCCTGCGAGCCGCAGCTCGCCTGCCCGGTCTTGGCCGAAGCGCGGCAGGCGGCGGACTGCATCATCTTGCCGCTATCCACTGCAGCTTTGACATATTTTTCGCGTTCGACGACCGCGTTCATTTTCATTTTTCCCTGCAGGCATCATCGGCCCCCCAGGACCATCCGTGAGCGAGCCTCAAGAAGCTGAGTAGCAACTTGCATGCCATGGCGGAGACGATGAAATTGCAGCCATACGCCAACGAGTTAGCGGAAACGATCGTCGCTGGCGCATGGAAGAACAGCAATGATGCGCTTGTTGACGATGCGACAGATACGTCGTCATTCTCACGCAGAGCTCCATGGCTTGGCATTCATTCTCGCGTTGCGGCTCTCACAATATGCCGATACGAGCTGGGGTATCCGGGCTTCGCAAGGCCACTAATGGGTGAGCAGTATCTCAACCGCGCAAGGGAGCCCAATCGCAAGCGGCGTCAGACCTTGCTCGAGTAGAAAGCGGAGCTCGTTGCGAGAGAGCGCGTCCGGATCAACGATCGCATAGTGGGTGTCGGCCGAGCGCTTGATGATCTGCCGCGCATAGCTACGCAACAGCTGGTCGTTGAAGCGACAGCCGATGAAGAGAAAGGTCTGTCCGGTTCGCCTTTCCTTGATGATGTCTGGAATTGGCGTCTGAATGTCGATTTCGGTCAACGCCTCGACATAGTCAGCGTCGGAGATAAGGAAGTTGTTGGCCGGCTGCACGCTGCCATGCGGCTTGTACAACACCGTCGCCCAGCTGCCGGCCACGGCACTGTCGACCTCTTGGCCACGTGAATCGTAAAAGCGATACCAGCGATTCTCGCCAATGCCGATGCGGGTGATACCCTGCACTTCGCCCCATCCATCGCGCTTACCCAGCGCCGCGCGCATGGCGGCATCATACCACGCGTCGACTATGACGGGCAGCGACAGGGACGCAAGATGATGGTGCAACCGCGTCGGCTCGACTGGCCGAGCGAAGGCCTGCGTCATCAATGCCGTCACGGCGGACCGGTGTTTGCTGATCTCGATATGCTGCGCCGACGCCCATGCATTGCCCTTAGCCCGCCGCGGCAGCGCAACCTTGCTCGCGAAGAAGCTGGCCAACGCCTCTGGCGTGGTCGGCATATCGGATCTGCACAATTCGGCGAGGCCAGGACCGAGATAGGGAATGACGCTCGCGGCCCTCAGGCCGGCAGCGATGTCCACGAGCGTCGCCTTTGCATCGGCAGCATCGACAAAGTCGATCTGCGGGGGCGCCTTCACGGATCGTCCCCGTTCTCGCCCCGTTTTTTGGCGTTGATTGTGATCGGTAACCGTGTGTCGCTCGGCATCTCGGGCAAATCGAGCACCCAGCCATTAGCTACTTTGATCCAGCCGCCCCATAGCGTCTCGTACTCGGATTCCACGATTGGCTCTTCGAGATCCTTTTTTGGCACGTAGATCGACAGGCCCGCGTCCGGAGACCGGCGGATCATGATTTTCACGAGGTCTACTCCCTGACTGCGACGGGGGAGGTGGCGCGCAGGCGAGCCACGACGTCGGACACTGCGCACACGACCTCATCGACCTCCGCGACGGAGGTTTCACGCGACAGAGAAAAGCGCACCGCGCCACGCATCCGCCACGCCGGCACCTGCATGGCACGCAGAACATGCGATGGCTGCATTGAGCCGGCGTTGCAGGCTGATCCGAGCGACACGGCAATGCCCGCCCTATTGAGATGGTGGGCGATGGCTTCGCCTTCGAGACGATCGAAGGCAATATTGGCCGTGTTCGCTAATCGATTGCTGATATCGCCAAGCGCAACGCACTCGCCATTGTGCAAAATTCCCTGCTCAAGGCGGTCGCGCAACGCGCCAATGCGATCGCGCTCGGGTTCAAGCTGCTCCGCCGCAAGCTCGGCGGCCTTTCCCAGGCCGACAATGCCGGGAATATTCTCAGTCCCGCCGCGGCGCCCTCGTTCCTGTGATCCGCCGCAGATCAGCGGCCGGAATTTAGTCCCTTTGCGCAAATATAGCGCGCCGACCCCCTTGGGGCCGTGCAGTTTGTGCGCGGATAGCGACAGCATGTCGATCGCACTGTCCTTTAGGTTCACGCGCACCTTACCGATGGCCTGGACCGCATCAGTGTGAAACAGCGCGCCCGCCTCCCGAGTCAACCCGGCTAGAAACTCCACAGGAAACATCGTTCCGGTCTCGTTGTTGGCCCACATAACCGAGGCAATCGCTGTGCGTGGCCCGAGTGCGCAACGAAACGCCTCGATGTCGAGCCGGCCGCGAGAATCTACGGGTACGATGTGCGTCTTGACTCCTCTTGTCGCCAATTGCTCGGTTAGCGCAAGAACGGCGGAGTGCTCTACCGAGGTGGTGACGATCTCGTCGCGGTCTTCCTGCGTCGCAAGCGCAGAGAGGACCGCGGCATTATTGGCCTCGGTCCCTCCCGAGGTGAAAACGATTTCATGATCGTAAGCGTTCCCTAGCAGGATGCGCAAGCTACGCCGGGCCTGTCTCACAGCGACTGCGACCTCGCTGCCAAAGGCATGCGTGGACGAGGCATTGCCGAACTGCTCGGTGAAGAACGGCAACATGGCTTTCACGACGGATGGATCGGTCCGCGTCGTTGCATTGTTATCGAGGTAAATCGGCACTCGATTTTCGCTCAATTCACTGCCTCGCCTGCAGCAGCGACGGGGATCAGGCGAACCAATTCGCCTAGTTTATCGACCAGCCGCGCCTGAATGCCTTTCAGCGTCACGCTCGAAAGCTTACACAACGTGCAGGCACCGGTCAGCCTGACCATGACCCTGCTGCCATCGATCCCGATCAGGTGACAGTCGCCAACGTCGCGCTGCAGATTAGATCGGATCTCTTCGATTGCGCCGCGAATGCGACGCTCTCGGTCTGTCGCAGTGGACGACGATTGCCTCCGTTGTCCTGGTTCGGCCGGCATGCTTCGATGTCTTCTCCTCAGCAGCTGAACGATTTGTTTCATCAGCTGAACGATTTTCCGCATGAGCAGTTCGCGGTGGCGTTCGGGTTGTGAAAGGTAAAGCCAGAGCTCTCCAGTGCCATCACGAAATCGATGGTCGTGCCGATCAGATGCTCACAGCTCTTGTTATCGACGAACACCTTCAGACCGTCGCATTCGATCACGGTGTCGTCAGGCTTCGGTTCTTCGACCAGACCCATCTTGTATTTGAATCCATTGCAGCCGCCTGCTTCGATCATGACGCGCAGACCGCCGGTCGGATGCGTCGACGATGAAATCGCGCTCTTGATTGCATTCACTGCGCTATCCGTCAGGTTGATCACGGCTTTCCCTCATCAACTTGGATCTAGCAAGGGCAAGTCACGTGCCAGCGCGCAGACGTTTGATGATGCTCACTTTTTCGGATCGCGCCTGTTGGCTTTGGAATCGGTGTCGCGTTCCCGACAAGACTCCTTGACGCGATCGCAGCCACTGACGCGATTTCTTTCTAAGCTACGGCGAAGGCCCCTGCTCATGCGACGGCAAGCAATTTGCATCGCATCTGGCACCGGCCAAGGCGTCGGTGAAGAGCTTAGATCGAGGAAGAATTTAATGACTGCAATCGAGAACACCGCACTCGGCAGACTTGAGAAGGAGGGCCGCTTGCTCAATGCCGTACTCAAGGGCGGGACTACCAAGCCGGGCCGGTTCGGCTTTCGCGGCGACGTGGCACTAAAATTCCAGACTCAGGTCGCGGACGAGAAACGGCCGCCAGACTATTCGATTGAGCAGGTGTTGGCGATCGCGCAGGACGACGAACGCACTATTCCGGTGCTGGCCGGCTACCTGCATTCCTTCGCCTATCTTGCTGACGTCGCGACCGTCCTTGACGGCGCCTTGAGCCCAGCCGGCAGCTACTTCATGTTCTGCAACAACATTGATTTACTGGCGAAGTACCATGTGAAGTTCGGTGATATTAGCTTCCACGTCCTACCGTGCGATGAATCCACGGTTTGGAAGGAGATGATGGACCTGGTCGGGCTCAACAAGGACGAAATCAAGAAGCTCGATCCGGGCGGCAAGCTTGATTACCTCCTCGATGCCGCAAAGGATCTCGACCTATCCTATGAGGAGATCTCGTACGATGACGGGCTAAAGAGGATGGAGCCCGTGAAAAACCGCAACGAGAACCGGCCGGTCTGAGCGCGGCTTCAGTTGTTGGCCGATGCATCGTCTTCGACAAGATGCACACCAACGACGCAGATATCACCATCCAGAACTGCCAACGCGATCGGCGTGAGCGCTCTACCTTGACATGGACCTTCGACGCACCGGCCGGTGCCGAGTTCGAAGGTCGAACCATGCTTGCCGCACATCAGCCGGATACCGTATGGATCGAGGAATTCGTTCCGCTCCCAGTCCAAATTGACGCCGTTGTGCGGGCATTTGTTGACGTATCCAAGCACCTTTTTGCCCCAGCGCACCACAATGATGGACCACGGCCGGTGATTGCCGTGATCATCGACGACCATAAGGTGGAATCCCATGGCCTGGCGGCTCGGAATGTCGTTAAACCTGCAGATCGCGTAGATGGGATTTGGCTTCATTTATCGCCCATTCATTGCAAGACGCTTTTTCATTGTCGCTGTGCAATCAACCTGCAAGAACCGTACACGTGCCGGGCTGATAGTGTCTGTGGTGATCCAACGCGCAAGCCGCCATTGCTGGCTCACCCAATCACCCGACGCATAATTCAGAAGATCGACGCGAAGCTGTCGGATTATCGCGCCATCCTCCAATATCGCCACCTGGGCGAAGGATCGATGGATGTCCATGCGACCAATCAATTCGACAATTTGGGGCTTGCTGCCGTTTCCATGAAGGCCGTGCAGCTGCAGCTTTCGGGTCCAAGCCCTCTACACCATTTGCCGGATAGCTGCCTGCGGTGGCTGGTCGTTGCTGCTCGTTGATGGTCACTCCGTAGGGAGCCCCCGTTACGCCCCCTCGGATCGCATCCAACCGCAGCTTCGTCAGCGCCTTCGGAGAAAGGTTGAACGGACGTTTCAGCCGGCGGGGGCGACGCAGCGAGCGTGCGCCCCCCTTTGAAGCAAGACCGTTGAGCCCGGGATAGACGGTCAAATATCCGTCATTTCAGGCCCACTGCTGCGATTGCGGCCAATTTACTCCATGTGCATCCCCCTAAGAGCGCGCTCCAAGTAAAATGAAGGGTCATCGTCCGACGAATCCGTTTCGTAGCTTCTCTGAGGGCCGACATCACTGCCCCCATCTTTGGAAAGATACTTCGTAGGCTTGCCTACCCGCTGCCACTCGTCGTTCTCATTCTTCGCCCACACATCGGGGCGCTGGTGAGGATCAAGCACCCAGTGGTTACGACCCACGTTAACAAAACCCATGTCCGCTAGACGAGGTTCCATGCCCGCTAGGGCCGGCCGCGACAAGATCAGCGGATGGTCCCCGTCCTCTCGCAGTTGATGTTCTAGCAAGATATCGCCAGCGTTCTCGACAAGCGGATGAGTCACCCTAAGATCTACGACGGATGTGATATCGTTGCGCCCAAACTGCTGCTGAAAATGGTCTCCTTTAATCCGAGCCGGGCCTCCTGCTCTTAGAAGCCCCACAATTTCGTCGCCCAACCGGTAGCTATAAAATCGTGCTGGCTTATTTGGATCGTCGTAGGTGTTGGCGTAACTTCCAGCAACCGTCGCTGCGCGCTCAGCCTTCTGGGAGACGAAGTCCGAGTACTCTTCTGGGTTCTCGGCGATGTGCCTGATATCATTGCGTAAGAATCTCTCAACTCCGCGCAAGAAGGACTCTCGGTCGATCTCTCTAATGGGCGGTTCGGAAACGAGAGAGTATGACGCCGCTGGTTCGGATGACGACCCACCTCGTTCCATTCCTGCAACTGTTTCCGCAAAACGGGGACTATCTCCCGCTTCTGACGAATCGTCAGTTTGGTTACCGGTTGTGAACTGGCTGGATGAGCCGACGCTTCTGCCATACATGAGAGCGCTCTCCTATCGGCAAAGTTGCACGCAATTGAGCTCGTGCCGTGCAAGCCCTCGGCTAGGATAGAATTCCTAGCTGACCACAACCTGACCAAAGCACTCTGCGCGCTTCGGCGTGACTACCCGACGCACTCTGCGCGTGAGTTACAGATAGTCGCTGCGACAAGCCGCGATCTGTTGGTAGCGCACGTAAGATCGCCGGCTGCCGATCCGTCAAAGAGACCGACGTCTAATGATAATGACTCGCAGGTTCCTATCAGCAGATGGGTACCCGGTCCGACCAGGCACCCGCGCAACGACAATTAGAAACCCGCGCGCGAAGTGTTCCGTGTCCTGATTGGCGATGTGCTCTCGATGTCCACCTCCTCTATTGCAACGACTGTGTACTGGGCAGCGAAATGTCGTCCGCCACCGGGCGTGCGCAAAAAGACGAACTAAGGTGTTCCCGGCACATCACGTTCTCTATAGAATCGACCATCTAGGCAGACATCATTGTCCACGATCGGCGGCGCGGCGGACAAGTAAGCTTCTCCTGATCGTAAGCAGACATGCACAGCATCCCCTCGGATCAAATCGCCCGACGTAGTGGCTACCTGCCTTGAACTATGCTCTTCGGACTCCATCATGACAGGCACTTCGATCTACTTAGCGCTGCGGGAGGCGCGGCTCGCCTTCTACGAATAGGCTGACCTTGGAGACGAGTGGTTTGTGAGCAACGGCCATTGTATCGGCATAACATAGCGGGCGCCCAACCATCACCGGGCAATGCTTGCGCTTTAGCTCGCTCGATCTTGCTATTCGATGTTTAATCGAGATCCTTCTGGCGCGCCGTCCTCACCATGAGTTCACCTGATCAAAATTGCACCTTTCCTCACCTATATCTCGCCTGCCGCGACAGGACGAGTGTGTTCGCTCACGCCGCTTCAGGTACGACTGAAGTGTGAGTCTGGCAGTTGGCCGGGCACACCCTGGCGCATGCACCGCAGCCAATGCAGGCGCCTTGATCATTCAGAACCATAATCTTCTTTTCGATCTCATCGTCGTCGTCATCGAGGTTGACAAATTCGCCATCCTCGCTGATTCCTTTCAACGTCATGACATCTCGGCCGCAAACCTTGAAACAGCGGCCACAGCCGATGCACTTCTTGGCATCGATCGAGATCAGGTATTGCGGCGTCCAGTCGCGCCCGTCTCGTGTTTGAAACGACATGCATTGCCCCTTTAAGTCTTTTCAAGCGCCTTCAAGTCGCGGCCCTTGCGCTCAAGTTCGGCATAGGCATCGTACGCCTTCTGCGCCACCACCATGATCGAGGTCCAATTGATGGGCAATTCTTCCGAAAGGTCGTGCAAATCCATCTTGGCTTGCGTCGCCTTGGCCGACACTTTCCTTAGCTCGGCCTTCAGTGTTTCACGATCGCCCATGAGTGAGTATCCTCAATAGTTCGCCACGTCTGGGAATTTCCGAATCAGGTCAATTCCGTCGCTGACATATTTATCCCCCTCCTGAGCCAGATTGACGAAATTATCGAATCCGAAGCGATGCACGTCGCGCAGCTGCTTGTTCACGGCGATCAGCCGGCCTGCGATGAGTACTATCCGTCCGAAGCCTTCATGATGCATCTTCAGAATCGGCTGAATCATAACGCCGGTCTCCCTCTCGATCGACAGCGCGACCGCATCGAAGAACAGCTCAAGCCGCCACAGTGTATCGGGATCGGGATCACCGATAATCGGCAATGCGCGCCGTTTCTTCTTGTCCAGGATATAGGGTTCGAGCAGATCAAAATCGCCCTTCCCGTCCCAAGCTCCGTTGGCATCTTGAGCACGCCAAATCTTGACCAATTCGATGAGGAATGGCGCATTGACCGCGCTGCCCTGCTGCTCCATTTTTGCCGTCATATCACCTCATTCGTCGAACTCGAACGTTCGCCGTTGGTCTTTTGCCATAGCCTTGCGTAGCCATGGAGGTGGCGTGCCCTTCAGTACGCGCTCGAGTTTTTCGAGCAACACCAGAATGCTTTCTGGCTTGTTCACCTTGATAGGATGGATCTTGTTGGCCACCACTCGCGCGGCCCCGGCACCGCCAATGGCGGCGACGTAAAGAATCGCGCAATCCTTGATCGCCTCGATCTTCGGCGCCAACTTATCGTCCTTGCCGTCCTCCTTAAGATCGCCCTCAAACTCAATCGCTTTGAGAAACACGTGCCCGCCAGGCGCGACATCGTAAATTGCTATATTCTTTGCCCAACCAAAATGGGCATCGACTCGTCTCAGGTCCTGAGTGGCAAACGCGACCTTCATGCGATTGACCTCTCAGCCGCGCCGGTGGAGCTGCGATACCCCGAGCATCGTGGCAGTCCGGTCGTAGTCCGCCATCTATCGGGCGTAGGCTGATCGTTTTCCTCGCGGTGCGCGATCACGAGGTTGGCGATTTCGAAGATCAGATTGCGGGTACCACGATAGCCCACGGATAGTTGGTGTCCCGCGCCAAGTCGATCGAACATCGGAAAACCCGTACGATAGAACGGCAATTTCAGCCGAGCCGCCGCTTGCCTGCCATGCGAATGCGTGATCAGCAGGTCGCAATGGTGTGTTTTGGCAAGCCCCTCCAGATCCTCGAGATCGCCAATGAGTACCTCCTTGGTCTTGATCCGCTCGATCACCTCCGACTGGGTGGTCGTCACGGCCGCTGTCACCTGCGCGCCCATGTCGTGCAGCATGCCGGACAAATCGAACAGAAGGTCTGGCTCAGCGCCGATAGCAACTTTGCGACCGCCAATATGGAAGTGCGCGTCCAGCATTGCATCGGCGAGCTGACTGCGCTGGCGCCGATATTTCAAGGGTATGGGGCGGCCGCTGATCTCGCTCAAGAACGTCATGAATTCGTCGTTCGGACAGAGACCACACAGCCGCTCGAAGACGCGAAAAGGCACGCCGGTCTTGACCTGCATGACCTCTGCCGCACGCTGCATCTGCGCCCCAATTGCAATCGTCCATCCGGCGCAGCCCATGCTCGCAATTTCGTCGACGCCGATGCCGCCGATGGTCGTTGGCGTATACTCATCGGGGATATGCCCATCGAGCGATCCCGCCAGGTCAGGGAGGAAGGACGGGCACAATCCAAAATCCTCCACTATGACGCGGAGTTCATCAAGGTCGCCGGGCGTGAGGTGACATCCCGGCAGAATATTCACTTTCGATGGGTCCCGCAGGCCACTGGCGCCGGGCCCTTCCACCAGCACCTCCACAATGCGGGCCACAGCCTTCTCCCAGCCGTCCTGGAACGCGCCCTTGAAATCAGGCGTCGAGACATACACCAGTGGCAACTTTGCGAGTTGCGGTTGCTTGCTCCGGATTAGCTTGAGGTAGGCATCCACATCGTCGCCGTTGGTCTCGGTGACCCCGGTCGAGCAGATTCCGATGATCTTTGGCTTGGCACGGTTGTAGATGTTCAGTATCGCCTGCTCGAGATTCTCATAACCGCCGAATACGGTCGCGACCTCGCTCATCGCGGTGGTCTGTAGCGGTACTGCCTCTTTGAAATGCCGGACAAAGAGCGTGAGCCCGAAGGATGTGCATCCCTGGGAGCCGTGCAGAAGCGGCATCGCCCCACGCAGCCCCATGAAGGCGAATGCGCCGCCGATCGGCTGACTCATCTTCAGCGGGTTGACAGCGCAGGCTTTCGTCGGCGCCGTGACGATGGCCATGACGCCTCCCTATTCTGCGGCCTGTCGCATGGCAGATGGCTCGGACACCAAGATACCTTCGATGCGTTTTTGGCAGCAGCCACCGACCGCATTGGTATGCTCTCTGACCGCTGCGACGCTCCTCAGGCCGTGCGCGTAGATTGCATCCTCAATCGTGCCCAGATCGACCGTGTTACACACGCAGATCTTCCTCGCGCGGCGCGCGGTTTCGGCGAGCGCCGGATCGCAGGCGATCGCGGCCACCGGCGATTGCATCTGCTCCATCGCCTTGGCCAATGCCTGCCATGGTGCGGGTCGACGTAGCTGCTCCCACATGGGACTGGAGAGCGATTTATCGATCTCCTCCACCAGCTTGACCATTCCGACATAGCCCATATAGGCGTGGCAACGCTCCTGGTTGATATCGAGCCACGGCATCGCCGCTTTCAGCGCGACGAACTGCGACTTGCCGCCCGATAGCATGATGTCCGCTTTTGCGTCCTTCAACATCTTGTACAGCTCGCGCGGCGTCATGTCCTCGATCATGTGGGCATCCTGCCCCATGAGCTCCTTGATGCGCTCCTTGTCTTTGCTGGTTGATTTCTTGACGCTGGTTCCGACTAACTCAAGCCCGGCTTCCTGAAGTGCCGCAACGACCGACCATGACTTGACGCCGCCGGTAATCAACAAGGCCTTCTTGCCTTCGAATCGAGGCTTGTACGGCTCTATCGCAGCCCAGGCCCACGCTTCCTCGCGCGCGATCACCGCTTCAGTGCGTCCGAGCAGATCTGTCGGCGCGCCGCGTTTAACCAATAGGCGGGCAAGCTGACGCAGCGATTCGCTCGAATCTTGAATACCGTAGAACGACCCCTCGAAGAACGGGATCCCGTAGCGTTGCTCCATTTTGCGTGCGACGTTGATCATGGACTTTGAGCACACCAACATCGCCGCCCGCGCGCGATGAGATGAAGCGACTTCGCGATATTTGCCATCGCCGGAGATGCAGGAGAGAATCCGTACCCCAAGCTCGTCTAGCAATGGCTTTACTTGCCAGAGCTCTCCCGAAAGATTGTATTCCCCGATTAGGTTGATATCGTACGGGGTGGTGTAGTCCGGCTCTTGCGTCCCGATCACATAGTCGAGCAACGCCTCGCCGGCGAGCTTGTTACCGAGGTTCTTCGAGCCGACGAAGCCCGGGGAATTGATCGGGATCACCGGCTTTGCGAACCTTTGAGATGCTGCCTTACAGACTGCGTTGATGTCGTCGCCGATCATCGCCGGGATGCAGGTTTGATAGACGAAGATGGCGGGCGGGTCGCACTTGTCGATGATCTCCTTGATCGCTTTGCAGAGCCGCTTCTCGCCTCCGAATACAATATCGGTTTCGCTCAAATCGGTTGTGAACGCGGTGCGCCACAGATTGGAGCCTGACGAGGCCGCGCCGCGATTGTCCCAGGAATTACCTTCGCACGCGATCGGACCATGCACCAAGTGAGCGACATCGGTGAACGGCTGCAGCGCAACCTTGGCGCCATCGAAAGCACAGCCGCCGGCAGCGCTACCCGGCTGCAGTTGTTTGGTGCAGCCGTTCTTGCGTTCAGCCTCCGACTTACTGCCATTCTTGGCGCAGCCCGGCTCGTCGAAAATATTCTGGACCGTGGCCGCTAGTGAACTCATCCCTTTTTCCTCTCAGCGCAAACTAATTGCATGGTCAACCGTCGTGTGCTTGTGCCATCGTCGAGTGTTCGGGCGATGGCACGCGCACGGTCGCTCATCAACGAATGATGTCGAAGCTGTAGTCAGTTTTGCCAAGAACGTTTGTCTTCTTGTCGATCTCATCGAAGATCTTGTCCAGGATCTTCACCAGCACATTCAGGCCGCCCTGATAGCCCCATAGGGGGGAGCGGTGATGGTGATGCCGATCAAAAACCGGAAAGCCGATGCGGATCAGTGGCGTTCCAGTATCGCGCTCCAGATACTTGCCATAGGTGTTGCCAATCAGAAAATCGACTGGCTCGGTGAACAGGAGTGAGCGCATGTGCCAGAGGTCTCGGCCCGGATAGGCTTGGCAGCCCTGCCCAAATGGCGAGCTTGCAAGCAGCACCTGCATTTTTTCGTGCCATGCCTTGTTGCCGTTCGTGGACAGCACATGGGTCGGTTCGGCGCCGAGTTCGAGCAGAAACGCAGCCAACCCATAGCAAAGATCCGGATCGCCATAGATCGCGAACTTCTTGCCATGGATATGCGCGCTGGAGTCAGCGATGGCGTCGACCAGGCGGCCACGTTCTCGCGCGAGTTGCTCGGGAATCTCTTTGCCGCTGATGCGTGACAGCGCCACGATAAAGTTATCCGTTGCGGATAGGCCCACCGGGTAGTTGAAGGATACGACGTCCTGCCCATGCTCAGCCACGAATGGCAGCGTTTTTTCGGTGCACCAGTGCTGCATGGAGATTGTCGCCTTGGCGTGAACCGCGTTGGCCGCATCTTCCAGCGTCGTGCCTCCGTCATACATCCGGAATTCGCCGTCTGTCGGAGTATCGAAGACTTCAGAATTATCCGCGAGAATCGTGTGCTGGATGCCCATCAACGCCAAGATGCGCTTGATCTCGCGAAGGTTCCCG
The DNA here is from genome assembly GCF_038085055.1 of Bradyrhizobium sp. ISRA442. NCBI lineage: Bacteria > Pseudomonadati > Pseudomonadota > Alphaproteobacteria > Hyphomicrobiales > Nitrobacteraceae > Bradyrhizobium > Bradyrhizobium sp. ISRA442. Next base: position 30,534 of record NZ_JALGCN010000010.1, on the reverse strand, counting down.
ACGGTATAGCCATCGAACCCACCAATGATGTTGATCGCCCCGTTCTGCTTGCGCTCCAGCTTCGGCGCTGTTCCGGCCTTACCGTCCCAAAAATGCTCCAGAATGCCCTTGAGCGCATTGTCATAACCGGTGACGTGGCTGCCGACGAACGCCGGCGTATGGGCGAATGGCACGTCGAAGTCCGCCGGAACCGAGCCTTTTTCTTTCGACGTTTTAATGAAGGCGTTGAGGTCATCGCCGATCACCTCGGCCATGCAGGTCGTCGAGACCGCAATCATCTTGGGTTTGTACATGCTATAGCTGTTCGCGAGCCCGTCGATCATGTTGTTCAGGCCGCCGAATACGGCAGCGTCTTCCGTCATAGACGAAGAGACGCAGGAGGAAGGCTCCTTGAAGTGCCGCGACAGGTGGCTGCGGTAATAAGCCACGCAGCCTTGCGAGCCGTGGACGAAAGGCAGCGTGCCCTCAAAGCCAACGGAGGCGAATACGGCGCCGAGCGGCTGGCATGCCTTGGCCGGATTTACCGCTAGCGCCTCCCGCGCAAAGTTCTTTTCGCGATATTCGGCCGTCTTCGTCCATTCCTTGATGCGTTCGACCTCGGCGGGATCGCGAGGATTCTCGAATATCTTCTTCTTGGCCAGCATCTGCTGGTATTCTGGACCGCGGAACAGCTCGAGATGATCGAGCACGTGTTCGGCACTCTGCACCATTGTTGAAATCCTTCACTATCGAGATTGGTGTCGCCCGGCGTTCCCACAGAGCGAGATGAGTTGGTTTATTCTGCAGCTAGGAGCTTGGCTCTCGAAGCTTCCTTCCAGGGTGCCTTCGTTTTCTTCCAGACCGGCGAGTTGATGGCCATGTCCATGTCGCGCGCAAAGATCGCAAAGCCGTCATAGCCGTGATATGGGCCCGAATAATCCCAGGAGTGCATCTGCCGGAACGGCACACCCATCTTTTGAAAAACGTATTTTTCTTTGATGCCCGAGCCGACGAGGTCAGGCTGGAGCTTTTCGACGAAGCGCTCGAACTCATAGCCATTGACGTCATCGTAGATGAGCGTGCTGTCCTTTACGTAATGCTGAGCTGTGCGCTGATAGTCGTCGTTGTGACCGAACTCGTATCCGGTGCCAATAACTTCCATCCCGAGGTCCTCGTATGCGCCAATCACATGACGCGGACGGAGCCCGCCGACGTACAGCATCACCGTCTTGCCCTCCAGGCGCGGGCGATATTTTGCGATCACAGCGTTCACCAGAGGTTGGTACTTTTCAATCACCCGCTCGGCGCCTTCCTTAATCTTGTCGTCGAAATAGCCCGCAATCTTACGCAGCGACTCTGCGATCTTTGAAGGACCGAAGAAGTTGTACTCGCACCAGGGGATACCGAACTTCTCTTCCATGTGGCGTGAGATGTAGTTCATGGAACGGTAGCAATGCAGAATGTTGAGCTTTGCCTTCGGCGTTGCCTCGAGCTCAGCCAGTGAACCGTCGCCGGACCACTGCGCGATCACCCGCAGGCCCATCTCCTCCAGCAGAATTCGCGATGACCAGGCGTCGCCGCCGATATTGTAGTCTCCGATGATCGCAACATCGTACGGCGTCGGCTCAAACTTTGGTTTGCCATCGGACTCGAGCTGGTCGAAAATCCAATCGCGCACCGCGTCGTTGGCAATGTGATGGCCTAGTGACTGCGATACACCCCGAAAGCCCTCACAACGGACCGGCACGATGGTCTTGCCGCCGTATTCCTTGGATTTCGCTCTCGACACGGCCTCGATGTCGTCACCGATCAGTCCGATCGGGCATTCCGATTGGATCGTGATGCCGTTGTTGAGCGGAAACAGCTCCTGGATTTCGTCAAGAATTTTGACCAGCTTTTTGTCGCCACCGAATACGATATCCTTTTCCTGAAAGTCGGAGGTGAACTGCAGGGTCACGAAGCTATCGATGCCCGTCGTGCCAACGTAATAATTGCGTCGCGAGCCCCACGAATACTGACCGCAGCCGACCGGGCCGTGGCTGATATGGACCATGTCCTTGATCGGTCCCCAGACCACCCCCTTTGACCCTGCATAGGCGCAGCCTCTGATCGTCATCACGCCAGGTATGGATTTGATGTTGGACTTCACCCCGCAATCTGACTTGCCGGCTTGGTGAACGTTGAGGTGCTTGGCACGCCGTTTCGCGGTTTTCTCCGGATAGACCTTCAGCACCTCCTCGATCAGCTCTTTGTTGCGAGCCCTGATTTCTGCGATGCTCTGGGTCGTAGCGAGACTCATCTGATGTCCTTCAAAGGTTAGCTGTTGCGAGGGCGGCTTCTTGAGCAAGACTTCTGCAACCAGCATGCCAGCGCCTCGTGAGCACAAAAAACAGAGCAATCAAAATCGCTTAGCGCGCCTCGTGCGGTGACAGGGGGTGTTGTTGCGAACCCGACATCACGCTTTGGGCAGAGAACTCTTGGTTTGGCCCTGTTCGAAATGGAACAGGGGCTGGTTATGCGTGAAATTGCCCGCCCAATTCTCGAGCGTGTCCGCGATCGCAGTACTCTGCCATCGCGCTCGCCGAAGGCGCCAGTACAGCAAGACCGGCTCCAAGGCCGGCTAGCCGACACAGGCTTGAAAATGCTATCTATGCTTGCTGAGACCTACAGGTGCTTACCTGCTGTGATGACGATGAGGTGCATGACCTCATCCTCCAGACCTCAATGCCAGCTGCCTCGCCACCTGGACATCGTAGGCTCGCGGAATCACGAGAACAGCTGCCGCGCCTTGATAAGCGCACGCACGAGCACATCAATCTCTTCACGTGTATTGTAAAGTCCGAGGGACGCACGGCACGTCGCCAGCACGCCGAAGCGCTTGAGCAGCGGCATCGCACAATGGGTCCCCGCCCGCACCGCTACACCGGCGCGGTCGATGACGGTGGCAATATCATGCGCATGCGCACCCTTCACATCAAAGGAAATGATCGGTCCCTTGTCGGCCGGGGTCCCGATCATGCGCACGAAATTGATCTCCGCCAGCCTCTCCTGCGCGTAAGCGAGCAGTACGCTCTCGTGCCTGCGGATCTGCACCTTGCCTATTGAATTGATGTAATCGATAGCCGCCCCTAAACCGATGGCTTCGACGATAGGCGGCGTACCCGCTTCGAACCGGTGTGGCGGATCACCATAAATGACGCCAGAACGCGAGACCTCGCGGATCATCTCCCCGCCGCCATTGAAGGGCGGCATCGATGCCAGATGCTCAGACTTGCCGTAAAGCATGCCGATCCCAGTCGGACCATAGAGTTTGTGGCCCGTCATGACGTAGAAATCGCAATCAATGTCGCAGACGTCGGCGCTCAGATGGACGCAAGCTTGCGAGCCGTCGACCAGCACCGGGATACCACGAGCATGCGCGATCCTCACCACGTCTTTCACCGGCAATACCGTGCCGAGCACGTTCGACATTTGTGTGATTGCAACCATCTTGGTACGCGGGGTCAGCAGTCGCTCAAAATCATCGAGCAAGAAGTTTCCGTCATCATCCACTGGCGCCCATTTGATCACTGCACCGAGTCGTTCCCTGAGAAGGTGCCATGGCACAATGTTGGAGTGGTGTTCCATAATCGAGAGAACGATCTCATCACCCGGGGTAATGCGTTCACGGCCAAAAGTCTGGGCGACCAGATTGATTGCCTCCGTGGCGCTCCGAGTGAAGATGATCTCTTCGTTTAAGCGCGCGTTCACAAACTGCGCCACCTTGGTACGGGCGCCTTCATACGCCTCGGTCGCCGCGTTAGCGAGGTAGTGCAAGCCGCGATGAACGTTGGCGTATTCGCTGGAGTACACCTGCATCATACGGTCAAGCACCGCGTTGGGCTTTTGCGCGGATGCAGCGTTGTCGAGATAAACAAGCGGCTTGCCGTACACCGTCATGGCGAGCGCAGGAAAGTCCGTACGCAGACGGTTGACCTCGTAACTGCCATTGCTCACGGCCGGATGTGCGCTCATCGTCCCGCCTGCAGCCAGTGTTCAACTTGCGCTGTCACAAAATCGCGCAGATTCTCGGAAGTGATCTCCTCAATCGACTGGCCAAGGAACGCTTTAATCAGCAACATCTGCGCATCCTTCTCGGATAGCCCCCGAGCACGCAGATAGAATACGAGAGTGTCGTCGAGCGCACCCGATGTCGCTCCGTGGCCGCAGGTCACGTCGTCAGCCAAGATTTCAAGTTCCGGCTTATTGTCGGCCTCGGCCTGGTCGGATAGGAGCAACGCTCGCGTCGTCAGGGTGGCGTCCGTCTTCCGGGCGGCGGGACGAACGACGATTCGGCCCTGAAACACCGAGCGGCCGCAATCGTCGATGACCGCGCGGAACTTCTCCCGACTGGTGCAATGTGGCACGGCGTGGTCGACCACGATCGTTGTGTCCGCGTGGAGCTTGCCCCTGATGAGATTAACCCCATTCGCCGAGAGCTTGGTTTCCTCGCCGGCCAGCGTGATGAATCCCTGATAGCGGCTGATGGAGCCGCTGCAGGTCATGCTGAAGAGGTCGAGCTTAGCCCTGGCGCCGACTGCGATGATCGCCGACGAGATGTTCACGGCGTCAGAGGCATCGGCTGCCACGCGGATGTGCGAAAGGCTCGCCTCGTCACCAACCAGGGCGATTATCGCATCGTTGGCTTGATAGCCGCTCGCGCCTTCAGCCGGGACGAAACTTTCCACGATAGCCGCATGCGCTCCTTTACCGAGCTGCAGATAGGAGCGTGTAAAGGTGGACACCGACGCTCCGGTTGCGACGTGAACGATTTGAATTGGACGCTTCACCGCATTGCCGTCGGCGACCGTAATCACCAGACCATCTGTCGCCATTGCGGCATTGAGCGAGATCGCCGGATCGCTCGTCGTCGACAGCACCAGACCGGCCATGGCCCCAGTGGCCGAATTCTCCAGAATCTCTCGCAGCGACCGCACAACGACTTCATTTTCCAGCCTGCCGAGATCGGATAGCTCCGGCGCGAATATGCCATCCACCAAAACCAGTTTGACCGCCTGATCGGCAGCCACTTGCTTGACCGACACCTTTGCGCGCACCAGCGCCTCCGCATCCGGTCGCGGAGCGAGTGGCAGCACCTCGCCGATCAGGGCGCGCAGATCTGTGTATTTCCAATCCTCCATGCACCGATGCGGAAGGCCGGCACGCTCGTAGACCTCGAATGCGCTCGCCCGGATTTGGGGGACAAGGCCTGCACCAGGCAGCCGTCCACGCGCCGCAGCGAAAACATTGCCAATTGCGCGTTCGGCGTCGGCTTTCGGCAAAACCTGCTTCATCGGGGAATCCCTAGAGCCGTCAGGCCGCGTCTTCGAATTGGGCGTAGCCACAAGCCTCGAGCTCGAGCGCGAGTTCCTTGCCGCCGCTCTTCATGACCCGCCCTTTCGACATCACGTGCACAACGTCCGGCACGATATGGTCGAGAAGCCGCCGATAGTGGGTGATCACGATCATCGCTCGTTCTGGCGAACGCAAGGCGTTGATGCCGCTAGCGACGATACGCAGCGCGTCGATGTCGAGGCCGGAATCGATCTCGTCAAGGATGCACAGACTCGGCTCGAGCAACGCCATCTGCAAAATTTCGTTGCGCTTCTTCTCGCCGCCGGAGAAGCCGACATTGACGCCGCGCTTGAGCATGTCCTGGGGAATGTTGAGCGAACCGGCCACCTCGCGGACTCTTTTCAGAACTTCGGGGATGGAGAATTCCTTTTGGTCGCGCGCCTTGCGCTGGGCGTTCAGTGCCGCCCGCAGGAAGTTCATGGTGGTCACGCCGGGGATGTCGACCGGATACTGGAATGCCAGGAACACGCCCTTGGCGGCGCGTTCATTTGGCTCCATCCGCAACAGGTTCTCGCCCCTGAACAGGATTTGTCCGGCGGTGATCTCATAACCGGGCTTGCCGGCGATGACATGCGAGAGCGTCGATTTGCCGGAGCCGTTCGGCCCCATGATCGCGTGCACCTCACCCGCATTGACGTTAAGATCGAGGCCGCGAATAACTTCGCGGTCTTCGACACCAACATGCAAATCTCGGATTTCGAGTAGCGCCATTCTGATCTGATCCCTGAAATGGGTCATCTGGCGAGCCGCATTCGAGGGGGCTCGCGGGAGGTTTGGTTATCCGACAGATCCCTCGAGCGAGATCGAGATTAGCTTCTGCGCCTCCACCGCGAACTCCATCGGCAGTTTTTGCAGAACTTGCTTGACGAAGCCGTTGACGACGAGGCCGACGGCCTCTTCCTGCGAGAGGCCACGCTGGACGCAGTAGAACAGCACGTCCTCGGAGATCTTCGACGTCGTCGCCTCGTGCTCGAACGTCGCCGAGGAGTTCTTCGCCTCGATATACGGCACTGTGTGCGTGCCGCACTTGTCGCCGATCAGAAGTGAGTCGCAGGCGGTGAAGTTGCGTGCGCCGGTCGCTTTCCGGTGCGCGGTGACGAGACCGCGATAGGTGTTCTGCGATTTGCCGGCGGCGATGCCCTTGGAGATGATCCGGCTCGACGTGTTCTTGCCGAGGTGGATCATCTTGGTGCCGGAATCGACCTGCTGGAAGCCGTTCGAGATCGCGATCGAGTAGAACTCGCCGCGGGAGTTATCGCCGCGGAGAATGCAGCTCGGATACTTCCAGGTGATGGCGGAGCCGGTCTCGACCTGGGTCCAGGAGATCTTGGAGTGGGCACCGCGGCAGTCGCCACGCTTGGTGACGAAGTTGTAGATGCCGCCCTTGCCTTCCGAGTTGCCGGGATACCAGTTCTGCACCGTCGAATACTTGATCTCGGCATCATCGAGGGCAACGAGCTCGACCACGGCAGCGTGGAGCTGGTTCTCGTCGCGCTGCGGCGCGGTGCAGCCTTCGAGATAGGAGACGTAGGAGCCCTTGTCGGCGATGATCAGCGTGCGCTCGAACTGGCCGGTGTTGCGCTCGTTGATGCGGAAATAGGTCGACAGCTCCATCGGGCAGCGCACACCCGGCGGCACGTAGACGAACGAGCCGTCGGAGAACACCGCCGAGTTCAGCGTCGCATAGAAATTGTCCGAGGTCGGCACCACGGAGCCGAGATATTTCTGCACCAGCTCAGGATGCTCGCGGATCGCCTCCGAGATCGGCATGAAGATCACGCCGGCCTTCTTCAGCTCGGCCTTGAAGGTGGTCGCGACCGAAACCGAATCGAACACGGCGTCGACCGCGATCTTGCGGTTCGGCGTCTGCTCGCCGCCGGGTGGCGGCTCGACGCCCTCGAGCGTCGCGACCTCGCGCAGCGGGATGCCGAGCTTCTCGTAGGTTTTCAGAATCTCCGGATCGATCTCGTCGATCGAGGACAGCGTCTTCTTCGGCTTCGGCGCCGCGTAGTAGTAGATGTCCTGGTACTCGATCTTCGGATAGTCGACGCGCGCCCAGGTCGGCTCGGTCATGGTCAGCCAGCGGCGATACGCCTCCAGGCGCCATTCCAGCATCCAGGCCGGTTCACTCTTCTTTGCGGAGATGAAGCGGACGGTATCTTCCGACAGCCCCTTCGGAGCCTTGTCGGACTCGATCAGCGTCTCAAAGCCATATCGATACTGGTCGACGTCGATGCGCCGGACGCGCTCGACCGTCTCTTGTACAGCTACCATTGCCCGCTCCACTCGCGCAACGACAACTCCCGCCGGCGAGGATTGCGCCGCAATCTCTCCGAGCGGATCGCGCAAGTCGCCGCCAATTCGGGGCCAGCGAGTGAGAGAAACAGGAGACGGATCCAAAAGGCGGCGGCTGTCGATAGCGTCTTCATCATGTTTCGCGCCGGAGCTCCTCTCATCGGCTACTCCAGCTATGCCGGCACGCAGGTATCGGGCACCGGGCAGACGACGGCGCATTGCGGCGCGTCAAAATGCCCCTCACATTGGGTACACTGGGTCGGATTGATCACATATATGTCGTTCTTCAAGCTGATCGCGGCATTGGGACATTCGAACTCACACGCGCCGCAGACGGTGCACTGGGATGCGATTATCTTGTAGGCCATCACTGCGATTCCATGAGCAAAACTTGCGGGACGGTTTCTTGCTTTCAAGTCTTGTGCCAGACAGTCTAACCTTGATTTGTCTGGGCTATTTTCGATAACGCAAGCCGCCTCGACACGGTGTCGCAAATCCTACAACGGGCATGACAGCAGCTTGATCTCGATGCCGTGGTTTACGCATGGTCGATCTCACGGCAGTCGGCCGATCAGGTGAACCGCGTTCGTCAGCCTCAGGGAACGATCTGCGATCCTTCCCAAGGCGGCCGTGCCGCGGCTATGATCGATGCGCCGCGCGACTTCACAAAGTTCTCCACCGGTGTGTCAGGTCGACCCCGAGCCGCATCTTGTTGGTTCCACTCACCGGGACGGCGGCGGATTCGGCGACAGCACCCCGATGAACAACCCGCGCAGTCATCACCGGTCCAGTCGGCGTCTCACCCAGTCAGAAAGCGTCGCGGCGATCGCGCCAGATAAAGTCGCTCCGGTGATGGCAGGTCCCCTGCGGACTCGCGGGACGCATTCTCAATTGCCTTCGATTACCTGGCAAAACCGGCATTCATATGCGCTGTATGGAGCGAAAGTACATTGTCTCGCATCGTGCGGGCGACTGAAGCCAGGCGTTCGTCTGGTGATCCTCCGCTTCGCTCCGCGTTCGAAATAAATGCCGGCGGCGGCCAGCAGATCGATGGAGCCGAAAAAAAGCCACCCCGAAGGGTGGCCTAAGTCAGGGAGGAAACGCCCATAAGGGCCTCTGGGATCAGGCCGCAGCCTGTTCGATCGGTGAGAAGGGCAGCCCGAGGCTTTCGGCCACCGCTTTGTAAGTTAGCCGGCCCCGATGGACGTTGAGGCCTGCGCGCAAATGCGGATTTTCGAGCACGGCGGAAAAACCCTTGTTGGCCAGAGCCAAGCCAAACGGCAGCGTCGCGTTGTTCAGTGCCTGGCTCGAGGTCAGCGGCACGGCGCCGGGCATATTGGCCACGCAATAGTGAATGACGTCATCCACTTCGTAAGTTGGATCAGCGTGAGTGGTTGGGTGCGATGTCTCAAAGCAGCCGCCCTGATCGATAGCGACGTCCACGAGCACCGCCCTCTTGCGCATCGAGTTCAGCATGCTCCGGCGGACCAGCTTCGGCGCGCTCGCACCTGGAACGAGCACGGCACCAATCACCACATCCGCCGCAAATACCTCTTCCTCCACGGAGTCGATGGTCGAAAACCTGGTGCGAACGCGTCCTTCGAATAGCTCGTCCAACTCGCGGAGCCGGGGTATCGAACGGTCGATGATGGTCACCTCTGCGCCCAGACCGACCGCCATGCGTGCCGCGTGCGTACCAACGACGCCACCTCCGATCACCACGATTCGGGCCGGCTGAACACCGGGCACCCCACCGATTAACAGCCCTCGTCCGCCTGCACTCCGCTTCAGGGCGCTACCCGCCGCTTCGATCGCAAGCCTACCCGCGACCTCGCTCATCGGCGCCAGCAGCGGAAGACTACCATGCGCATCAGTTACGGTCTCATAGGCGATCGCAGTGCATCCAGATTTCAGGAGGCCCTTGGCCTGATCCGGGTCGGGGGCCAGATGCAGATAAGTGAACAGGATCTGATTTTCCCGCAGCTGACACCATTCGGACGGCTGAGGTTCCTTAACCTTTACGATCATCTCGCTCGATGCGAATACCTCAGCTGCGGAAGTTAGAATCGTTGCACCAGCATTGCGATAATCGTCATCGGTTGCACCAATGCCAGCGCCTGCATTGGTCTCGATCATCACGCGGTGGCCCGCTGCCACATATTCGCGGACAGCTCCCGGGGTAAGGCCCACGCGATATTCGTGCGCCTTGATTTCCTTGGGGACTCCGACCTTCATTTGAAAACTCCCTGCCTGGAGCGCCTTTCTAATCGAAAGCGAGCAGCGATATTGCGACGCAGCCGCCAAAATGGCGCAGAAATTCAACGATATTTGGCAGGCTTCGCAGGATTTCAAACCCACTTGTGCCGAGCGGATCGTGTGACCATGCTCGCTGAGCTTAACCGTCGAAAACTGCGCGATGGCGATGAATCGTTTCGAATTGCGTTCTCGGCTCGTGGAAAGCTAACAACCGAAATTCAGCCTCGCCGAAACTTCTTAAAGAGCGAAGTCGCAGTCTGCCGGTTGGGCAGGATTGCCCATAGAAGGGATCGTTTGCAGAGCTGATGGCTGATGGCTCATGACCATTGATCATAAATTTGGTTTCCAAAAACTGGATGATGCGCAGCGTGTTCAACAGATCCGAGGCAATTGTTCGCCCCACAACCAGTCGACGATTCGTCGACCGCCGAAACCGGTCGCCATCTGCACAAATTTCCGATCGTCAGCCACCGCCTCGCCAATATCAGCTGCATCGGACCCGAGCGGGTGCGCCTTCATGGCTGCCAGCACGGCATCGGCCAAATCAGGCGCGACGATCGCAACGAGCTTGCCTTCGTTGGCGACATGGATGGGATCGAGTCCAAGGAGTTCGCAAGTAGCCTCAACCGCCGGCTTCACCGGAATGGATGCTTCCTGCAGACGGAACCCGAGCTCGGATTGATGCGCAATCTCGTTGAGGGTCGCGGCAAGCCCACCGCGCGTGGGGTCGCGCATCACCCGGATGCCGCTACCGCCGGCGGCAACCATGACCGCTACGAGGTTATGCAACGCTGCGGAATCCGAGACGACCTCGGTTTGAAAAGCGACGTTCTGACGTTTTGACATGATCGCCACCCCATGATCGCCGAGGCTACCGGACACCAGCACACGGTCCCCGACCCTTGCCTTGTCGGCGGAGAGATCGAGCCCATCGGCCACAATCCCGATCCCGGTCGTAGAGATGAACAGACCATCCGCCTTGCCGCGCTCGACGACCTTGGTGTCTCCGGCAATGATGTAAACGCCGGCCCCGCGCGCTGCCGCGCCCATGGAATCCGCGATCGCCTTCAGATCAGAAAGCCGGAAGCCCTCCTCGATGATAAAACTGGCCGAAAGATAGAGGGGACGCGCGCCGGACATCGCGACATCATTGATCGTGCCGTGCACAGCCAATGACCCGATATTGCCGCCGGGAAAGAACAGCGGCGAGACCACATAGCCGTCGGTCGTCATCACCATCCTGCCTGCAGCAACGTCGAACGCCGACTGATCATTGCAGCGGGCGAGCCATTCATTACCAAAGGCTTGGTGAAAAAGGCCGGAGATCAGCTGTGCCATGGCACGCCCCCCGGATCCGTGGGAAAGATCAACGCGTCCGTTCTCGACGTCGAGCTTGCGTTGATAGGCCTTTACGCTCATGACGTCTGCCTCAACGGTTCATCGCGAACTCGGCCATAGGTCCAATGCGCCGCACACGCGCCTTCCGATGATACCATGCAGGACCCTATGGGAGTTTCCGGCGTGCAGACGGTTCCAAACAGCTTACACTCGACTGGCCGCTTGGCGCCACGCAGGATCGCGCAGCACTCGCACGCCGGATTGTCTGCGACACGCAGGTCGTGGATCGCAAAACGCGTCTCGGCGTCGAATTGCGCGTAAGCCTGCCTCAGCTTCAGTCCGCTGTTGGGTACGAGTCCGAGCCCACGCCATTCAAACTGCTCGCGCAGTTCGAATATCTGCGATACCTCCTCCTTGGCGCGCCGATTGCCTTCACGCGTCACCGCACGACTGTATTGGTTCTCCACCTCGTAGCGATCTTCGTTCACCTGCCGCACCAGCATCAGGATCGCCTGCATCACATCGAGCGGTTCAAATCCCGCGATCACGATCGGCTTGCCGAATTGTTCCGCCAGGGGCTCGTAAGGCTGCGTACCGATAATGGTGCTGACATGTGCAGGCCCGATGAAGCCGTCAATTGGAACCCCGCCGGTGTTGCGGATCTTCGGGTTCTCGAGAATGCTGTGCATCGCAGAGGGTGTAAGCACGTGGTTGCAGAACACGCTGAGGCCTTTCAGCCGCTTCTTCTCGGCAATTCGGATCATCACCGCCGTCGGGGGCGTCGTGGTCTCAAATCCGATGGCAAAGAAGACCACCTCGCGGCTCGGCGCCTGTTCGGCGAGCCGGATAGCGTCGAGCGTTGAGTAGACCATCCGAATGTCGGCGCCGAGGGCTTTGGCTCGCAACAGGGACTGTCCTTGCGACCCAGGCGCGCGCATCAGGTCGCCGTAGACGCACAGAGTGACCTCTGGTCGGTCGACGAGCCGGATCGCCATATCGATTCGGCTGGCGGGCAGAACGCAGACGGGACAACCGGGCCCGTGGATCATGCGGACGTTCGCGGGCAGCAGATCCTCCAGGCCGTAGCGGGAGATCGCGTGAGTGTGTCCGCCGCAGAATTCCATGAACCGATAGGCTCTTTGCGAACTGACCTCGGCGCTAATCGCACGCGCAATTCCCTGCGCGATGGCCTTGTCGCGAAATTCGTCGGCATATTTCATGATCGGCGTTCCCCTGCCCTGCCTAGCTCCTGCAGCAGCTCCAGCGTGCGCTTGGCTTCCGTCGGATCGATCTTGGCCAGCGCATAGCCGACATGGACAAGGACGCAATCGCCGACCTCGAGCTCGTCGATAAGAGCAATCGATATCTCCAGGCTGATGCCATCGATGGACACTATGGCCATGTCGTTGGGAAGAATTTTCGCAATCTTTGCCGGAACCGAAAGACACATATCAGGCTGTTCCTCCCCTGGCGGACGACTGTTGAGCCATCTGCAGAGCGGCAATCCAGGCCTGGCCAAGGCTCAAACCGCCATCATTGGGCGGCACCCGCCGTGGCATGAGCGGGCTAAGGCCGGCAGCGCTGCAACCGCGCGGGATTTCATCCGCCAGCACCGCGTTCAGGAAGCAGCCGCCGCTCAGAACGACGGTGCTAACGCCGGTTGTCCGCGCAGAGCGCGTGACCCAGTCAACGCAGGCGGCGGCAAAAGTGCCATGAAACAGCCCGGCTGCGCCCAGGGCGTCAATGTCATCTGCAATCAACCGCGCAAACAGCGGACGAAGCGACAGCACGCCGCCATCGATGGTCCAGCCAGCTTCGACAATCGCAGTCCGCCGCACCAGCGCCTCGAGCTTCATCGCTGCTTCGCCCTCATAGCTCTGCAAACTCGCAATCTCCAGCAGCGCCGCTGCCGCGTCGAACAATCGGCCCGCACTGGTCGTGGTGGCCCCGCCCGGCTGATCGAGCAAGGCCGACACACATCCAGCCTGCCGTTGCGCCGCAAAGCGCTGCCCGATTTCGTTACCCCGGCCGAGCCCGTGTAATACTGCGCTGGCCATACGCCACGGCTCGCGGGTTGCACGATCTCCCCCAGGCATTTGCAGGGGCGCTAAGTGCCCGATGCGTCGGCACCTCGTCCCTTCGCACAACAATAGTTCGCCACCCCAGTTACCGCCCTCGGAGCCAAGGCCATGGCCATCGAGCACCAGGGCAAGCGCAGGTCCCGCATGGCCATGCTCGGCGATCACTGCGGCAGCGTGTGCGTGGTGATGCTGGACAGCGACCAGCGCGCGGCCATTTGCTTGCGCAAACCGGGTAGAAGCCATATCGGGATGCAGATCATGGGCGACGGCGACAGGCTCCACATCAAGGCTCGATGTGAGGTGTCGGATCGTCTCCTCGAACGCACGGATGCCTTCGGCCGTATCCAGATCGCCAATATGCTGGGAGACGAACGCTTGGTTGTCCCGCGTGATGGTGACGGTCGATTTCAGTGCGCCGCCGACAGCGAGCACGGGCGGCACAGACTTCGCAAGCCTGATCGGTTCGGGAACATAGCCACGGGCACGACGAATGAATTGCGGCCGGCCAGCCACCACCGACACCACGGAGTCATCAGCACGCGTCAGGATATCGCGATCATGGGTCACGATAAGGTCGGCGATCCCCTTGAGCCGCTGCAGCGCCTGCGCGTTGTCGATCAGGAGCGGTTCGCCGCAAAGATTGGCACTGGTGGCGACGATGACCGGGCCGGCCCCCGCACATGCTCCTGCCGAGCGAAGCGCATGAAAGATGAGGTGATGCAGCGGTACTACAGGCAGCATGACACCCACGCGCGATAAGCCAGGAGCTATGGCAGGCGACAGATTATTGCGCGAACGCAGAAGGACGATGGGACGTGCTACAGATTCGAGCAGCGCAAGCTCGGGCGCGTTCGCCTCCGCGATGTCGCTGACGCACTCTATGGAATCGACCATAACCGCGAACGGCTTCTGAAGGCGCCGCTTTCTCCTGCGCAAACGCTGCACGGCGTCCTGGTTACGCGCATCGCAAAGCAGCTGGTATCCGCCCAGCCCCTTAATCGCCACGATTTGGCCCCTCGCGATTGCCGCGACAATGGCGCTGATCTCATGGCTGAGCTGAGGACCGCATGTCGGACACGCGATCGCCTCCGCATGAAACCTGCGGCTCGCCGGATCGGCATATTCGGCCGCGCAGGCGGCGCACAGCCTAAAAGCCCTCATCACGGTGTTGCGGCGATCGTACGGAAGCTGTTCGGCGATGGTGTAGCGTGGGCCGCAATGGCAGCAACTGATGAAGGGGTAGAGGTAATGCCGATTTTCTGGATCGAACAGCTCACTGAGGCATTGCTGGCAGACCGCAGCATCAGCGACGATCTGCGTTGACAATTTGCCGCCTTCGCTCGTACCGATCGAAAAGTCTTTCGCCGCGAGCGCCGCAGTCTCCCGAACGCTGATGTGGTCGATGCGTGCCAATGGAGGCGCCTCGAGCGGCAACGTGGCGACAAACTCCGACGCACGGTGGCCCTCGACCTCGATCGTAACGCCCTCGGGGCCATTGATGACAAACCCCGCCAATCCGTACCGCATGGCGAGTCCATAGACGTAAGGACGAAAGCCGACCCCTTGCACGGCCCCACTCACGCGCACGCGCAGCCGTGTTCGGTCGCAGGTGGTTGCGGCGCTCATCGCCTTGTGTCCTCTACGGCGCGCCTCTGATGCCCCGCCTGTCTATCGATCCAGGCGTAGAGCGCGCCAAAACCCTCGCCCGTACGAGCCGAAACTACAAGCACGTCGATCTTTGGATTGACGCGTCTGGCGTATTCGATCGTCTTGCCGAAATCGAACTCAAGCAGCGGGGCCAGATCAATCTTGTTGATAACCATGAGCGAAGAAGCGGCAAACATATCAGGATATTTGAGCGGCTTATCTTCACCTTCGGTAATCGACAGCACTACGATCTTGCAGGCCTCGCCAAGATCGAACGCTGCGGGACAGATCAGATTACCGACGTTCTCGATGAAGAGAATACCGCCCGTGAGCAGCGGCAAGCGGCGATAAGCCTCGCCAATCATCGCAGCGTCGAGATGGCAACCGTTGCCGGTGTTGATTTGAATGGCTGGCACGCCGGCGGCCCGAATGCGTTCGGCATCGTTCGAGGTCTGCTGGTCGCCTTCGATGACCCCGACCGGCCGGCTACGCTTGAGCTCGGACACGGCGCGGACGAGCAGCGTCGTTTTACCTGCACCGGGACTGGACAAAAGATTAAATGCAAGCAGGTCATCGGCGACGAAGAGCGCGCGGTTGTCCGCCGCAATCCCATTATTCTTGCCAAGAATATCGCGCTCGATCTGAATGACCCGCTCTCTGCTCACGCCCGCGACCTTCAAGCCAGCCGGCCCGGCGCCGCCGCTCAGAAGCGCCTGCACGCCATGAGCCTTTTGATGGGCAGAGCGAGCATGGCGACTATGACTATCGCCAGCATGGTTTGAACGCTGCGGGCCTTGGTCGCCATGCGGATGGGCATAATGGCGATCGCAATCGTCCTGCACATGGGCATCGTATCGCTGATGGCTCTCCGCATCATGCGCCTTGGCGCCTTTGGTCGACGGCGTCCCTTCGGTGCAGCCGCAAACGGTACACATCAATCGATCTCCAGCTCTTTCACGCGCATCTGTTCGCCCGCGGTTACCTGCAACTGATAGCTGCCGCAGCAAGGGCAGCACTCACCGCGCCGCGCAATTTCGACGCTCTTCGAACAGTTCATGCACCACGCAACGCCTGGCAGTCCGACGATATTAAGGACTGCGCCCTCGGCAACGGTCCGCCTTGCAACGAGAGCAAAGCAGAACCTGATCGCTTCAGGCGCGGCATGACTCAGCGCTCCCATCTCTAGACAGATGCTCCGCACCCGCGAAAGCGATCGGTGACGCACCTCCTCCTCGACGATTTGAATGATGCCAAGACAAATCGCCATTTCATGCATCGCCAACTTCGCGAAAATTGAGAGTGAACCCGACGCAGGGATCGAGCGATGCAATCACCGCATGGACCGCATCCCGACGTCGTCTAGCCATCAGCACCGCGCCCTGCAGGCTGCGGACAAGCGGTCCGCGTGGGTGGAAATTCCACTCCGTCGGTGCAAGGAATTCGAAGCGGGATATCCGGCCCTGAGGATCAAGCTCAACCGCGTGGTAGAGACGCCCCCTGGCACATTCGACCGCGGCCGCCGCACGGCCGGGCCCTAACTTATATCTTTCGATAATCCCATGCTCCGCCGAGTCAATCTGAGCACCGGCCTTGAGCCAGGCGCATAGCCGGAGGGTTTCAGCAATTCTCGCCCTCAGCCGCTCGGCCGCACCGGAGGGGCTCGGCGAGAGCCGATCACGCGTCATTTGGCGCGCCCATGGACCCGTCTCGGGCACATGTCCGTCAAGATCCGGACAATAGCAAAATGTCGCGCCATCCACGAGCAGCCGTTTAATGATGTTGAGGTCGTCAGCAACGGACAGGAACGAGTGCTCCGCCGGAATTGACTTCAGGCCGATCTCATCAAGCGCTGCAATGCGAAGCGCCAATGGGCTACCGGACCTCAACGCGCCCCCCTCATTTGACATGCCGAGCGCGGTCAGCGCAGCCACAATCCGCGCTGTTGCTTCGCATTGAGCGGAGCCCCAGGCTGGCTGTGCGCTGCCGAGAAGCGCTGACATTCCCCGCATTAGGGAGCGGATTGCCGCCGCACTGGCGATGTCTTGCGCAAGATGTCCGACAAAGAGGCCCCGTACCAAATCCGCGATGCGCTCGGTAACGATAAGCGCAATACGATGCTGTTTTGTTGTGCGGGTGATCACTTCGTCGCGCGCCGCCTCGACCGCGGACAGCAGTGCGGTTTGCTGCGCAGCGGCACACAACGCGAAGAGCCGCGGCAGCACCTTGAGCAGCGACGAGGCTTGTTTGCCAGCGAACAGCCGCGCCAGCGGCGGCCGGACTCGCGGCAGGATCTCGACCGCGGCGACTACGTCGGCAGCTAGCGATACGGTGACATCGATCTTGTTGCGGGCAGCGAGGCTCATGCGCACCGCTCCGCCATCCCCTGCAAGGTATGCCGGCGGTCGCTGCGCACGCGCGGTCTACGGGATCCCACCGGACGCCAGGTGTTCTCCAAGCTCTTCATGTGAAGTACACTTTAATAATTTCCTGCATGCGCTCGGCAGAGTCCTGAAAATCCTCGTCGGCAGCCAACGCAAAAATCGGCACGCTGCCGACCTCCAGCGTATCAAGGATGATATTGTCCGTAGAATTGAAGAACTGCACCGACCAGACGTTCCTGATCCCGGTCGCCTGCACTCGGCACGTGCCGTAGCCGCGGAAGATGAGTTGGACCGGGCCATTGCCCACGCTTTGCTGCAGGAATGCCAGGTCGATAACGCTCATCGGAAGCAAGGTGAGATTGATGACATGCGCGCGCATGCCAAAGCGCCAGACGCGCGCCCGCTCGCGTATTTCGGCGAGCACTGGTTGCACGTTCATCGCGCCGTCCGGCGCCGCGCCGATCACAATATCGGCGGACGTCAGGTCAGTTGCGGCGCTCCGTACAATCTGCGGAATCGCCCCGACCTCAAGATATTCGTGCGCCGGATCGCTCCCGATGCGCACGCGCCAGATTCCCGCAAGCACGGACTCCCGGATTTGCGCCAAAGAACCATCTGGCAGCGCAACCACTCCGCCGACCTCACCTTCTCCGAGCACTTCGCCAATCAGCTTTCGCTCGGGATCGCTGAGATTCGCGAGTCCGTACAGCTGCGTCCGAGCGCCGCTTCTCTGGCTGCCAACGGCAGCAGCGGCATTCGATAACAGCGCGGTGGCATTCGGATAGTTCCTTGCAAGCTCGTCGCCATCGCGCCAGGCGCGCTTGGCGAGCGCACTCGTCAACCCGCTATGGAATACATCGAGACTTCCAGAGCCCGTGGCAAGATCACTCGCCGCCCGGTCGGCGGCGTCGGACACAACGCGGATCGCTGTTTTCATGATGCGATGTTCCGTTGGCTGTATCGAGAGGCAATGCACTTGCCAACACAAGCGCTGCCGGCATGTGGCCGAACCATCGGTACCGAGATGCGATTGATGGTGACCAAACGAACCGGTCTCTTGCCGATCAGGCGGAGTTTATCGTGCCGATGGCACAGGATCGGCGTCGACGGGCCAGGCAGGCCGAGCCACTCAACCAGTTCGCCACCTACGCCGCGTGCAGGCACTGCACCTTGCATGCGCCGCCGAAACGCCTTGACCATTTCAGGTCGGAAGAACGCGGGCTGGATGATCCGGAGCAAATATAGGGGATCGGCTGCCGACTGCGGCATCACGGCCGCCCTCACGGGAGCGTGCGCGACCAGGCGCGCATCGACGCCGACGCTCTCCACGTCGGACGGAGCGGGCCGCGCCAGACGATGCTGCGCCGGCTGCAGCTTCATCACACGCCTTTCTGATAATGTTCGGTTCTGCTGGCAGGGTAATAGCAAGGCGCATGCCAATCACCGTCTGGCCGCGACTTCTGCTCGAACCAACGGCTCGAAGCGCCTGACATTTTCCATGCAAAGGTTACGTGCGGCTGGAATTCGATTTGTGAGCAAGCCTGGTCGGCGCAACCCGCGAGCGGAACTGCTAGCGTAGGTGCTCCGGCAATTGCGGCTCATGACCGATCAAGTCCGCAAAGAAGCGATCGCAGTCCTGGCCGTTGAGGCTGGCCTCAAGCCCGTCAAGTGCTTCCGAGATCAGCCTTGCTTCATTTTCGTCCAAAAGCCGCACCGCGCTGTCGATATGAACGAGCACCTTGGCACCGACCGAGGCGTCGGAGAGCAGCATGACCGAGACGCGCCGCTGTTCATTGCCATACTTGCACAGCGCCGTGATGCCGTCGGTCTCGACAATCGTCATTGGCAAGCCAAGGCACATGGTCAGTCGCGGGCCGCTAGATCGGCTGCGCCCTCATCTCATAATTTGCATGGTCGATATTATTCGCCAACAGCCGTTCTGATGCAGGCAGCGGCGCGGTCCGCGGTTTTGCCGGCGAGTCCCACTGCGCCAGGAGTTTGCAAGCCAGTTCAATCGCAGGCGCAATCTGAAAGCGTACCGGGGCGGTCAGCGGACCGCCCCAATGCTCCAGGTCCAGCGGCTGACAGCCGATGAGAGCGAGCTCTCGCGGACGGCGGCCAAGCAGGTCGGCCGCACTCAAGACCTCCTGAAAGCCGGTCTGATGCAGGCTCACCTTCTTGGCGGCGGTAAATTTTGGCACTTCGTCATCTCGCACAAGCTTCAACTGCCCGGGCAGCAATCCATAGTCGATGGCATCGAACACGATCAGGCAATCGGCCTGCTCAAGAAAACTGACGAGGTAGAGCCCCTGTGTGCCGCCATCGAGGACGGTTACGTTGTCATCGATGGCGTAGCGGCGATGAAACTCCTCGACCACCCGCACGCCGAATCCCTCATCGGCCCACAGGATATTGCCGATGCCGAGCACCAGGATCCTTTTCTTGTTTTCCGGATTCAGCATCCGTTTCCCAGTCAATCGCGAAACCCGCGCTCACCCGATATCATAGAAGAGATGCTCCGGCGCGACATGAGTCTTCCCGGACCACCGCGTAGATGTGGACCAGCGCAAAAGTCACGATCACCCACAGGCCGAGATGATGCCAGGTATGGACGTCCTGACTGTTCGGCCAAATTGAAAATACCCGGCCGAATAGCTTGTGCTGCCAGCTGTCAGTACCGGCACCTTGCCCATAAAGTGCAAAGCCTGTGACGACCATGAACGTGATCGTCTGCGTAAACATGAAGAACATTGCGAGCTGAGCAAGACGGTTGTGCCCGACGCGCCTCTCGGGCTCAACTGTAAGGAACGCATACCAGCGAATCTCGTGGTACACTTCGCGCCAAAAGCACCTGCGCCAAAGCGGCACCCAAAAGATCTGCATGGCATGCGCGTTTCCAATTAACGCCCAGTAGATCCGCAGAAGAAAGCCGATACTGAGCACATATCCCGCCGAGAAATGAGCAAAGCGGATATAGCCGAACAGGAAATTGCCGCTTGCCTCTCCCGACATCGCCGGTGTCCCGGTTCCAATGACATAGCCGGTTAAACTCAGCATCAGAATGGCCGCCGCATTAACCCAATGCCACAGTCGCACCGGCGCGTAGGCGATGCCAGCGCCGATGCTCCGTTCAGTCGGTTCCGCATCGACGGCGGCAAGGAGCTTCCGAGCTCTGTCCAGCATGTCGTTAACGAACATTGACTGAAGCCATCTCCTGGCCGTCGGGACTCATCACGTGGGTCGAGCAAGCCAAGCACGGATCAAAGGAATGGATCGTGCGCAAGATCTCCAGGGGCCGCTGCGGATCGGCCATCGGGGTACCGATCAGCGAGGCTTCAAAAGCGCCAATATTGCCCTTGGGATCGCGAGGAGATCCGTTCCACGTCGTCGGCACGACACATTGATAATTGTCGATCTTGGCGCCCTTGATCTTGATCCAGTGCCCAAGCGCACCGCGCGGGGCCTCACTGAACCCGTAGCCCTTGGCCTCCTTGTGCCAGCTTTCCGGCTTCCACCTGCTGACATCGGCAGTTGCCGTATTGCCTGCCTTGATGTGGATTACCAGCTTATCCTGGAAATAACGCATCTGACGCGCCGCCCACTGGCATTCGAGCGCCCGCGCCGCAGTACGGCCAAGCGTCGAGAACAGCGCAGTCAGGGGAAGATTGAGCCCCTTGAGCAGTCTCTCGGTCGGCTCCTTGAACTCGGCTTTGCCTTGCGCATAACCGATGATGTATCGCGCCAACGGCCCGACCTCCACGGCGTGGCCGCGCCAGCGCGGCGCTTTGATCCAGGAATACTTGCCGCCTTCGTCGAGTTCCTTGATATCTGTCTTGCTGCCTTTGAGTTTTGGCCCAAGTTCGAAACGCGGCTCGGTGATACCGTCCCAGGGATGCAGTCCACAGCAATCGCTGGGGTATTTATACC
Organism: Bradyrhizobium sp. ISRA442; assembly: GCF_038085055.1. Taxonomy (NCBI): domain Bacteria; kingdom Pseudomonadati; phylum Pseudomonadota; class Alphaproteobacteria; order Hyphomicrobiales; family Nitrobacteraceae; genus Bradyrhizobium; species Bradyrhizobium sp. ISRA442. Next base: position 9,236 of record NZ_JALGCN010000010.1, on the reverse strand, counting down.
ATGCATGCGAGACGAATTCCTGGATCTGCTCGGGATCACCATGGTCGATCGGCAGTATCTCCCTGAGATTGCCACCAAGAATGACCCCGCGCGGCAGCTTGAAGCTTTTGGCGGAACAGTCATTTGCGTTTTCGGGGATGTCGCCATAGGACATGACGCTCTTGCTCGAAAGTCCGCCGCCATGGAGCCAGTCCTTATAGAACGAGCAGATCGCGACAATGTCGGGCAGGTAGACCTGCTCGACAAACTCGATCGAACGGTCGATGATCGAGGAGACGATGTTCAGTCGCTCCATATTGATCGCACCCACCGCACCAGTTCCGTCGATGTTGATCGCGCAGGGCACGCCGCCGACCAGCCAGTTCGGATGCGGGTTCTTGCCACCATAGATAGCTTGGATCTTGACGATCTCCTTCTGGAAGTCCAGCGCTTCCAGATAATGCGCTACAGCCATCAGGTTCGCTTCCGGTGGCAGCTTGTAGGCCGGATGCCCCCAATAGCCATTCTTGAACGGACCGAGTTGCCCTGATCCGAAGAATTTGGTGAGCCGTATCTGCAAATCCTTAAAATAGCCAGGGGACGACAGGGGCCAGGGCGAGATAGACTGCGCGAGCGCGGAGGTCGACTTGGGATCGGCCTTGAGCGCGGAGACCACGTCGACCCAATCCAGCGCGTGCAGGTGATAGAAATGTACGAGGTGATCATGCACGAGCAGGCACAGCTGCATGATGTTGCGGATCGAATTGGCATTCTCCGGAATCGCAATTCCTAGTGCATTTTCAACCGCGCGCACGGAGGTGAGCGCATGGGTGCCGGTGCAGACCCCGCAAATCCGCTCGGTGAACGCCCAGGCGTCGCGCGGATCGCGCCCGCGCAGGATGACTTCGATGCCACGCCACATCGTCCCGCTTGAGACCGCATTGCGGATCACATTGTCGGAATCGAGATTGGCTTCGACACGCAGGTGGCCTTCGATCCGCGTCAGCGGATCGATGACGATTCGCCTGCCTGAACGATCGAGATTGAACCCATTCGGTGTCTGGACGGCCACCGTCGCCCCTCCTCAACTCGGTTTGCTTTTGTGGGCTGAGCGATCCGGCTTGTGGGTCAACCGCTTCACGGCGGTGACCGCCGCATGGGCAGCGACGGTTAGCCCAACTACGCCGGCAGCGGCCATGCCGATCTGGTCGGCGTTCTCCTCGATGCCGAACTGCTTGATGGTTGTAAGTCGGTCGTAAAATGACCCCTTATCCCAGAAGCCGTCTTCGGAGCAGCCGAAGCAGCCGTGGCCGGATTGAATCGGAAATGAAACGCCGCCGTTCCACCGAAGGGCCGAACAGGCATTGTAGGTGGTTGGCCCCTTGCAGCCCATTTTGTACAGGCAATAGCCCTTGCGTGCGTACTTATCGTCCCACTCTTCGACGAATTGGCCAGCGTCGAAATGGGAACGCCGATAGCACTTGTCGTGAATGCGCTCGGAATAGAACATACTTGGACGCCCTTGGCGATCGAGCTCCGGAAGCTTTCCGAACGTGGTGATGAAAGTCACGAGGCCACTCATGACCTCTGCGATAGGCGGGCACCCGGGCACCTTGATGATCGGCTTGTTGGTGATCACCTTATCGATCGGCGCCGCGCCAGTCGGATTGGGCTTGGCCGCTTGCACGCATCCCCATGACGCACACGTGCCCCAAGCGATGATCGCCATGGACTCTTCCGCCATGGACCTGAGCTTTTCAACGAACGGCTTGCCGCCGTCAATGCAGAACATACCCCCCTCGTTCAGCGGCGGATTGCCTTCGACGGCGAGCACATACCTGCCTTTATACTTGGCACGAGTTTCCTCCAGGATGGCTTCGGCCTGGTGTCCCGCTGCCGCCATGATCGTATCGTCATAGTCGAGCGAAATCATCGACAGCAGCGCGTCCTTGATCAAGGGATGGGCCGAGCGGATAAAGCTTTCCGAGCAGCAGGTACACTCGAGCCCGTGCAGCCAGATGACGGGCACACGCGGTTTGGTCTCCAGGGCGTTGGCAATACTGCTTGCGGCGAGTGGACCAAGTCCCAAGCTCGCGGCAGTCAAACTGCAGAATTTGTGGAAACTACGACGCGTCATACCCTGACGTCTGATCACGCTGTAGAACGTTTCCGTTGCACCACCCATGAAGCCTTCCATGTGAGTTGTCGTCGGCCGTAACGAATTACTGACGTTCAGCAAGAAACAAGCCACCGAAGCGAAACACTTGATAAATACCAAGCCACCGCTTGGGGATTTGCGGACTGTCGAAACCAGCCAGCGAGCCACGAGCTGCGCCATTGATCTGTCATGCTAATGGTGTCCGGTTTTGGACGTCGATGTGAGCACTTCAACAGAGCAGAACGATGGTTCACTACTGCACGGCGACTACGTCATGCTTGCTCTTGCACGAGCGCGACACTGACGCGTCATGCCGATTGTTGAATAGAATTGGTGCAGTTGACGGGCGCCGGACTGCCCTCCAGTCTTAATCAGACTTGCCGATTGCTGACCAAATGGAGCGTTAAAGCCGCTCATAGTCGCAACTGCGCAAGCAGCCCGTACCAAAGCGGCTGTCGAGCGACGAAGAGAAGCCGCAATGTGAGCCGGGATGCCACACTGCCTTCTTTTTAGGTCTGATCGATCCGACCGCCTTTGATTCAAAGCGGCTCGCCGCATGGCATCGCTACAGGATCGTGGGCGTGAGCCTAGACGTGCAGAGCTATCACAGGAGCGTTCATCGCGCGAGCCGATCGATAGCAATGCGCGATCGTCTTGGCGCATCGCGACACCAAACCCGCTTGCAAGAGCTTCTTCGCGATAGCGGAGGCGATCTCGTTGTTGAAGCACTGGCGCGATCCGGCCAACGCGGATAGCAGGTGACGGCGCCGACTTTCAGTCGACATCGATGCGTACTAGCAACACTGTCTGCCTACCACCCAAAACGGTTGACGAGACTTTCGACGGAAAGCGGATTATTGGATTATTGCAGCATAGACGATATATTGGACTTGTTCGCGGTAATACTTCCGGATTTCTCCGGGCGCCGCCGTTCCGACCACCACGACGAGACGCTCCTTTGGGTCGCAGAAAAATTGTGTCCCGTAGGCGCCGGTCCAGGTGAACTCACCAGGATTGCCCGGAACCGCCGAGAAACCCTCGTTTATGCGTACAGCCACTCCGAGCCCGAAGCCGAAGCCGGCACGGTGCGCCTCCACATTGGCGACCTTATTTTTGATCTCTGGCCCGAGGTGGTCGGAGATCATGTGGCGCACCGTCTTCGGACCGAGAATGCGCTGCCCATCGAGCTCCCCGCCGTTGAGCAGCATTTGTCCAAAGCGCACGTAGTCACCGACTGTCGCAAATGCGCAGGCTCCCCCGCAGTCAAACTTCGTCGGACTTTCGAGGAGTTCGATGCCTTGTGGCTTTCCTGTCAGCGGGTCGTCTGGAAATGGATGCGCGAGGCGCTCGCGTTGTGATTCCGACAAATGGAAAGTGGCATCCTGCATTTCGATGGGCTTCCACAGGTTGCTGGCAAGATAGTCGCCCAATCGCTGTTCGCTGACCTGTTCCACGACAGCTCCCAGCACATCGGTCGAGAAGCCGTATTCGAATTCCGTCCCCGGTTGGTGCGCCAGCGGCAGCTTGGTAATGGCTTCGATGAACGCCTGCTTATCGCCCCTTAGTGGCGGAGCGGCGAAATCGGGATAGAGACGCGCCACTTGGTCTGAGCTGTCGGGGGGCGCGCCATAGGTGAGCCCGGATGTGTGGCGATATAGATCGTGAATGTAGATCGGAGAACTCTGCGTTTGAAATTCCAATGAGCCGTCATGCTGTGGCACTCCCACCTTCATGTTTGCGAATTCCGGGTAGTAATCCGTAAGCTTGGCCTGTAGAGGCAGGCGACCTTGCTCCATGAGGATAAGCCCCGCAACGGCCACCATCGGCTTGGTCATAGACGCAAGCGCGAACATCGCGTCGAGCCGCATCGACTTTCCTTTTGCAGGATCGAGTTGCCCGTACGCCTTGTAGTGAATCAGCTTGCCGTCTCTGGCGATTGCAACCACCGCACCCGGCACGCGTTTACTCGCGATTTCGCGAGCGAAGAACTCGTCTAGCTTGGTGAGGCGCTGCTGAGAAACGCCGACGTCATCGGCCGTCGCTTCGGGCAGAGGCGAGGAGTGCACTGAATTGAAGCCGATTCCAGCAACCGCCGCGGCCATAACAAGCTTGTTCATTGTAGCCTCGCAAGAATGGATGGATCCGGCTTGCAATACTGCTGCTCGGTCGTGATCGGATATGTCCGGCCGGCAAGCCTAAGACGGTTCGGTGCCTCTCCTGGCACAGTGTCTGTCGATGAGGGCTAGGGTGAAGATTGCCGCAAAGGCGAACATCACCATACCGCCGGCAACCACACTCGCCTCGCGCCAGCGCGATGCTTGGACGTAGTCTACGACGTAGGCTGACAACACCTTGGTGCGCCCAGGAATGTTGCCGCCGATCATCATCACGACGCCGAATGTGCCGATCGTATGAGAAAAGCCAACCACGGCGGCTTTGACAAACTCCAATCGCGCCAGCGGCCCGCTGATGGTAATGAAGGCATACAACGACGAAACGCGCCCCGTAGTTTTCAACGGGCGATCGCCTATTGCAACAAAGGCGTTACGGATCGGCTGCACCACCAACGGCAGCGCCGATAGGACCGATCCGATCACGATTCCTGCGAAGGTAAAAGCGAGCGTGCGCTCGCCCCACAAAGAGGCGAGAACGCCACCCGGCCCGTTGGGGCCGAGCAACACGAGTACGCAAAAACCGAGAGCCGCCGGCGGTAACACTAGCGGCAGGGCGATCATCGTCGCCACCGCCTCGCTCAAAAGAGTCTTTGAGCGCGCTAGCCACCAAGCGAGGGGCACACCAATCACGAGGAGGATCACGGTCGTCACGCTGGCGAGCTCAATCGTGAGCGCAACGGATTGCGAGATCTCTGCCGAAAAGACATCCATGTGCGTCAGCCTAGAAGTGAAAGCAGGTCGCCTTACGGGCCCAGTGATCGGCTGCACGTCCGACTCGTCCAGGTATGTGGCGCGGATCGACCTTTAGTCGCGCCGCACTTCGTGGCGGCCGCCACATTCTCGCGCGTCGTTTCTGCGAGCAAGAGCAGCATCGCAAGTCTCATCGGCAACTCCTGTGACAGGGCCGCTTGCATCCATCTGACGGCGGCACCTCCTCGTTCGTCATCAGCAATTCCTGTGCCGCGCACGAACTGTGGCGCTCTATGCTCAACGTGAGAGAAATTCGCATAGACGTCGATGTCACTGTGGCGTGGACCTAACGCTGTGTCAGATTTCTGGCATCTTTGTTGCCGAGCAGACAGCGACAGCCGCGCAACGAAACGGCAGAATTTGACGCCGCGAGAGATGCCTATTTGGTTTGTCGGCGACTCAAACGCCGCACTCGCCGCGCCGGCAATGGAACGGATCGTAGGAACCCTGCCCTTTGGCAGCAACAAAATCTAGCTGAGCAATCATCGTAACGCTGCTTCTGCGACGCGGCAAAAGGCGCGAGGAGCCGAGAGCGAAGGCCGCCTCTCGACCAACCTGCCTAATGCGTATCGTTAGCACAGGCCTGGCGACAAATGCCCCGTGCACGAACGAGCTTTGCCGCTAGCGACAACGCAGTGCATCGATTCAAGATTATTGCCGCGCAATCGAGCTCCTAAACCAGGCTTCCATCGCGTGGATGAGTACAATCCAAACTATCAATTTTACCAATGTCACCTACTGTTGCATCCATCTCAGCAGTCGGCGCATATCGATCACGCTCGGGCCTCCATCCCGAGACGGGACTCCGCTAATGCGCCCAGCGATCAAGTTACGCGTCTCGCTGCAACTTTTTGTTCGACCTTGCGAACGCGGTCCGAGCACTCAAACCGATGCCGCCCGGAGACAGACGGATTGTCCGAGACTGCCTAATCGGGCGCACTTTGGGCATCTGGTGCATATCTTGCTTAACGAGAAAGGATAACGCAACTGAACGCCTGCCTTTGGAACGACGCGCCGGCTCTCGGAACCGTCCTTCAATCGGACACGGCTAAAATGATGAGTCTCGTATGACGCTGTCGTCTCTCAACGACGCGGCGGCTCACATTCGAGTATATTCGGGAAGGAAGCGTCATGACCACCATGGCAACTGCGGCGCCCGCGCGCGCGTCGCAAGCTTGGTATAAGATTCTCTACGTGCAGGTGCTGATCGCGATCTTGATTGGCGCCATGGTCGGTTGCCTATGGCCTTCTGTCGCGACCAGCGACTGGGTCAAGGCGCTCGGTGACGGGTTTATCAAGCTCATCAAGATGGTGATCGCGCCGATTATTTTCTGCACCGTCACATCTGGTATTGCGCATATTCAGGATGCGAAGAAAGTCGGGCGCGTCGGCGTCAAGGCGCTGATCTATTTCGAGATCGTCTCCAGCTTTGCTTTGCTGTTGGGCCTTCTTATGGGCAATCTGGTCCAAATCGGCCATGGCCTTGCTGTCAAGCCGGATGCTGCGGCGGTCGCCAGTTACGTCAAGCAGGCGGAAGCCTCGAAGACCATCGATTTCTTTCTTAACATCATTCCCGATAGCGTGGTCGGCGCCTTCGCCCGCGGCGATGTTCTGCAGGTTCTCCTGTTCGCGGTCCTATTCGGCTTTTCGCTGATGGCGTTGGGAAACCGTGGGGAGCGGCTGCGAGGCATGATTGACGACGTCGCGCACGCGGTGTTCGGCGTAATCGCTATTATCATGAAAGCGGCCCCGATCGGCGCTTTCGGCGCCATGGCCTTCACTATCGGCAAGTTCGGGCCGGCAGCACTCGGCAATTTGATCGGTCTGATCGCGCTGTTTTACGCGACGGCGGCGTTATTTGTCGTGGTGGTGCTCGGTTTGATCGCGCGCCTTGTCGGCTTTTCAATCTTCAAGTTCATTGTTTATATCAAGGACGAGATCCTGGTCGTGCTCGGCACTTCGTCCTCTGAAAGCGCGCTGCCGCAATTAATGGAGAAGCTCGAGCGGCTGGGCTGCTCCAAGCCCGTGGTCGGCCTGGTGGTGCCAACTGGCTACTCCTTCAACCTCGACGGCACCAATATCTATATGACACTTGCGACATTGTTCATTGCCCAGGCACTCGGGGTCGATCTCACCTTTGGCCAGCAGCTCACGATCCTGCTCGTGGCAATGCTAACGTCGAAGGGAGCAAGCGGCGTCACCGGCGCGGGCTTCATCACGCTCGCTGCGACGTTATCGGTGGTCAACCCAGCGCTGGTGCCGGGCATGGCAATCGTGTTTTCGATCGACAAGTTCATGAGCGAGGTGCGCGCCCTTACTAACATCACCGGCAATGGCATCGCCGCCGTGTTCGTATCCTGGTGGGAGGACGAGCTCGAGCACGCGACGCTGCAGGCTCGGCTCAACCAGCCCACTGTTTCCAACACTATCGACACGATGAGATAGGCCCCGGATGTTAACCGCCGCCGTTCGAAGACGCATCGAATGCAAGCGCAGCCACATTTCTCGTGGTTCGAATCGACACAGCCGACTTGACAGGAGCCGGAACTTTCTCGCGCGATCTCCGGTGGGCAACCCTTGCCCCGCGTCGCCCCCCGGCAGCCGCCCTCAAAAACATGCTAGCCTAGCAAAAGAGTAGGAGTTTTTTTAACAGTCATTTTCAAGCGCGTCTTTCGCCGCCTCGCTCCTGGCCATCTGAACGCTTCTGCAACATTTTGCCGGGCCAGATAACAGGACTGCGACAGAACGTGTTTAGCCGGACGGACCTAGGTGTTGGTCCGCCCACAATTGCCCATGTGCGCGGTCACTGCGTTTGCCTCGTCCGACCAACGACGTGGTAGCGGTCTTGCTGACGCAACTCGTCATCCCTTGTTACGGTCCGCGCTGCCGCCTCAGATCGTGATGGGTGTGATCAGCACGGATAAGATGGCGCCTCGACAGAGCCGTGGCGGCTCGCACACGGCTAGTGCCGGTTCGGCGTCGCTGCGCGCGCTCGTTTCCGGCCAACGACTCGGAGACAAGTCCTTCGCACTTAGGCGCGATGGCCCTAGGGCATACAAAGCAGTCGCGCAACATCGCCTTCGTATCTCGGCACATGACCATTGCGCTTTCTTCCGCGTGACCGATCGTACCGGCGAGATGAGTGGTCCGGCAGCTTGTCTTTGTTTCCGGTTCGGCGAGGCGCGCCTGATTGTTCCGGCTCAATGTCTTGACTGAACTGCAGCCGCTGTCCTCGTGCGGCTGGCGTAAGGGCGTTGTCCTCGGCAGCAGCCTCGAGCGCCTGCCCGGAGTAATCGCCAGCGGAAGAAACCGGAGTAATCGCCAGCGGAAGAAAGCAGACATCTGAGCTTCGATTGCCCTCGTGTCAGCACGCCATATTGAAAGGTTTAGGACAACTATACGTAGGTCTGTGATGCATTTTTTCGCCGCGCGTGCTCAGTTCAGCACCAAGCAATCGATCTCGGAAGCGCTCGCCAGCGGGTGCTGGTGCCGAGTATCGCCCTATTTTTGCCTAAAATGTTATAGCTCCCCCGCCGGAGAACAGGCCGGACGGTATCAGAATGCGTAGCCAAATCAGCAGTTTAGAACGTTCTGCCCTTCAGTTTACCTTCGGCAGCATTACGCTCGCCGTGGTAACACTGGCATGCTTGTACCTTCACGCGCATTTCGCCGCGACGGCGTTCGCCTATTTGTTAGTGGTCTTGCTGCTTTCTGTGATGGGCAGCTTCATCGCGTCGTCCGCGCTTTGCATCGTAGCCATCGCTGCTCTCGCTTACTACTTTGCGCCGCCGGCATTCAGCCTACGAATCGATGACCCCCAAGATCTGCCGGTGGTTGTTGCATTCTTTATTGCCTCGATTGTGGGAGCGCACCTGATCGGAAAGCTCCGCCAGGAAAGAGAGGCTGCGCGTGTGGTTGCGGCCAAGCTTCAGCGGAGTGCGGCCGATTTGGAGGATCGCGAAAAACGGTGGCGCGCCATCTTCGAGCACAATCCGGCCATGTACTTCATGGTCGATGAAGCCGGCACTGTCCTCAACGTGAATACATTCGGCGCCACACAACTCGGCTATGCTTGTGCTGAACTGATCGGTCAATCCGTGCTGGACGTATTTCTGGAGGAGGATCGCGCGTTCGTTCGCGAATGCGTTCGGACGTGCCTTGAGGATGTCGGACAA
>NZ_JALGCN010000009.1:0-349565 GCF_038085055.1 Bradyrhizobium sp. ISRA442 | reverse complement strand
TCTCCCCTGACCTGTCTCGGCCTCAAAAGCCAGTAGCGCAACAGGCCCTGCTGGGGAGAGGTGACTCACGAGCGGCAGGCTATGCTCTAGCGATCCGAGCCACCCGTGCCGGTTCGCGTCGCGGGGATCGCGCCGGGCTGCATAGTGGGCCGCGGCTGGTTAGCGATTGCACGCGCGCGCTGGCGCTCGCCCTCGTACAGCGAGGACTGGTACTTGGCGCGCGTGACTGCGAGCGTCGAGCCGCGCCAGGCAGCTAGCATCACCAGCGCAGAGCGGTCGCTCAGACGGTCGTAAAGCCGCGACAGCCGGTACACCGTGTTCACCGACGTGCCGATCTCCGGCTTGAAGAACAGCAGGATGCGCTGGAAGTTGGGGCTCGGCATGTCGAGCGCACGTGCGGCGACCGCCAGCGCTTCGCCGCCGGGATCGTCGACGATCTCCGCCGCGACGCGCGAGGGCAGGATCAGGCTGTCGCCGAGCTCGAGGGTGAAGTTCTCGACGTCGTTGGCGATGGCCGCCATCTCCAGGATCTGGATCGCGCGCTTGGCCCGCACGGTCGGAATGCGCGGCGCGGCCTTGAGCGGTGTCTGCGCCAGGTTTTGCAGGATCAGGGCGCGCTCGGATTCGTCGGCGCGAAAGAACATGTCGTGGATATCGGCGGCGTCCGTTGGCTGCATCGCCATGTTCGAGGCCATGCGCAGTTCCGCATCGGTCGGCGTGCGCGCGGGCATGGGAGCCGGCGGCGGCGTGGGGATTTCCCGCGCGAGCGGAATCCGGCGGCCCTCCTGCGCGGCCATCAGCCCGAGCTTCTGCATGATCGGTGCGGGCGTTGCCGGGTAGATCGCAAGCCGCGCCTTGACGGCGGCGCGCGTCGCATCGTCGACCTGATCGATCAGGCGCGTGGCGAGTTCGACGAACTGCCGCTGTTCGTCGTCACTGTGGCTGCTCGCCTGGACATAGAGGTCCGTCAGCACGCGCAGCAGCGTCGGGCGGATATCGACGCCTTCGCGACGGGAGAGGGTCATCAGCCCGTCGAATCCGGGAAACAGCGACTTGGTCATTGAGGCGTACGCAACTTGGAAAGGTCCTTGGACGAGCCTATCGCGGGTTCGTTTAAAGGCTCGTTAAGGAAAACGAGACGTGAAACGCGACGCGCATTTCAGGGTGTTGTCGTGCCGCAACGGGACTGCGCGGCGCGGTCCGTGTGGTTACGGTCCGAACGCCATGTTTACACCTCGTTAACCATGTGCTGATCTTAATGAACCCATGTTGCGGCACCGCCTTCGGTCGCGCGGCAATTGAAGAGAGCTGACATGGGGACCATCATCGAATTTCCGGCCGGTCGCCGGCTCGCCTCGTCGGGGGAAATGGCACCGCGCACGGAAATGGGGACGGTCCTGATCCTTCCCGTGATCCGCATCGAGCGCGAGGCGGATGAGACCAGCGGCGGTCGTGGGCCGGAACAGGGCACAGCGCCAGGGCGCCGTCGTCGCCGTCGCTAGATCCGGCTCTCGTGCAATGCCGGAAACAATCCGCCAGATCCGGTCTCTCTCATCGGCCGTGCTGCTCGCGCTTATCGGTGCAGCGCTTGCGGGCTGCAGCGGCGGCGATTTCGGCCGCACCCGTGCCGACATGCGCAGCGACGACATGCATCGCTGGCTCGGCGCTGAAGTCACCTCGAGCGTCGGCGTGCGCCCCTCGGACTTCCAGCTTACCGAGGAAGAACGCCAACTCCGTGATCTCGCCTATCCCCTGATCGAGCCGCCGCTGTCGCGCCCGGCCTGGAAGAGCGTGTTCGGTGATTACCAGGCGTTGCCGTCGCCCTGGCGGCAGAAGGTCGTGTTCGACCGCACCATGTATGGACGCACCCTGATCGACGAGCCGCATCGCACGCACACCTCGCGCTATGCTCAGCTCATCGAGGACGTGCGCAACGACATCACCCGCTTCGAGCCGTTCTTTGCCAGTGCGATCCGCGTCATCGATCTCGATCGCAAGCGCAATGCCAGCATGGCGCGCGTCTCCGAATTGTCGCCGAAGGAGAGGGCCGATGCGGTCGGGCGCATGCAGGAGAACTCGCTGATCGTCCAGTGGGTGCAGCAGTGCCTCGAGCAGCGCGTCTCGTCCTATCGCTGGGCGCTCGAGCGGCTGGTGATCCACGCGCCCGACGGCATGGCGGCCGATGCCGACCGCCTGATCGGCGAGCTCGCAGCCCAAACCGCCAATCCGCCGGTCGCGGCGCAGCCGTCTTACGGACGTTCGGTTAGCGTGCGCGGCTAGGAGTCTTGCGCGCGCTCGTTTGGCGCGCGATCCGCTTCGACCGAGGCCGTTGCTTGCCAAGCTTCGCGACAAAATCCTTCAGCGCATCCGCCAGCGGCACTGATGCGCGATAGGCGAGCCCGACCTCCCGCCGCACCTTCACCTCGATCTCGCGCACTGCGACGTCCGGATTGCCGCGCGCCACGCCTTCGGGGACGATGGCGATGCCGACGCCGGCCGCGACCAGCGCCATGGCCCAATCCTCGGATTGCGCGATCGCGGCAGGCGGGCGCCGCTGCGCGGTGCGTCCGAAGAATTCGCCTCTCTCGCAGTGGCAGCGATCGATCAGGGGAACATCGGCGAGGTCGGCCGCGCGGAGCCTGTCCTTGAGCGTCAGCGGGTGTGACGGCGGCAGCGCTGCGACGTAGTGTTCGCTCCAGAGCGTGACGAATTGCTCGTCTGCGCGGAGCATGTTCTTCGAAATGATCCGCGCATCGGCGTACTCGTCGCTACCGACGAGGCGGAGCGAAACGTCCGGATGGGCCGTCAGTGGCTTCAACAGGGCGATGGCCCGCGGCGCGTCGAGCGTGCGCATCAGGCCGAGAGTTACCGTGGTCTTCGCGCTCGGCTTCCTGAACAGGCTGCGTGCGGCGTCGGCCTCGTCGATGATGCGGCGCGCGTGGGCGTGAAACTGCTCTGCCGAGGCGGTGGGCGCGACGCCCTTCTTGTGCCGGATGAAGAGAGTCGTCCCGAGCTCGGCCTCCAGATTGGTGATCGCGGTGGAGATCGACGGCTGTGACACGAAGCATGCGCGCGCCGCCGCGGTCAGATTGCGCGCGCGGTAGACAGCGGCGAAGTAGCGAAGTTCGCGGATATCCATAGGGAAGTCCTATAGATGTTATCAATATTTGATATTTTACCTATGGTTCGGGCGATGACAAGAACGCTTTGCTCACAACCGGCAAAGGGTTCTCGATGAAAGTCCATCATCTCAACACTGGCACCATGTGCCCGATGGAGCAGCGTCTGGTGAACGGCACCGGAAGCCTGTTCCAGCGCGCACGCATGGTCTGCCACTGCCTGCTGATCGAAACCGATATTGGATTAGTCCTGGTCGACACCGGCATCGGGCTCGGCGATATCGCGGCGCCGGGGCGGCTGGGACGGCGATGGCTGCGGCAGACCGCGCCAAAACTCGATCCATCCGAGACCGCAGTCGAGCAGGTGAGGGCGCTCGGCTATTCGCCCAATGATGTGCGTCACGTGTTGCTGACGCATCTCGATCGCGATCATGCCGGCGGCGTTCCCGACTTTCCCCATGCCGCGATTCACGTTCACCGCGCCGAATACGACATGGCGGTGCTGCGAAAGCCGCCGCCACCAGAGGGGCGATATGTCACCGAGCAGTGGCAGCACAGACCAAGCTGGAAGTTCTACGATGAAGCCGGCGAAGACTGGTTCGGCTTCAAGGGCGTCCGCGCGCTGAGCGATCGCGAGGCGGACGTCCTGATCATCCCGCTCGCCGGTCACACGCTCGGTCATTGCGGCATCGCGGTGCGCATCAGCGACAAATGGCTGCTACATGCCGGCGACAGCTATTTCTTTCACGGTCAGCTCGAGGCATCGGCTCGCATGCCGCTGGTGCTCGGCTATTTCCAGCGCCGGGTCGACATGGATCGCAACGCGCGGATCGCGAACCAGGCGCGGCTGCGTGCGCTCAAGCTGAAACACGGCGATCGCGTGACGGTCTTCAACAGCCATGATCCCGTCGACTACGAGAACTGCCGGTGCGGCGCGCACTAGGGACTGATGAGATTGCGATCGCTCCGGCGCCTCGGAGATCGCGGGAGGCCATGCTAGACTTGGTCTGCGGCTGATTCCTTAAACCTTACCCCATTCGGCCGCGATTTCTTGGAATGCGGCGGCCTCGCTTCTTTCTGCCCGGAAAGAGGCGGGGCCGTTTCCTTGGGGCTATGCCGAGCTACAGCACCGGTCGAACGTTGACGGGCCTGGCGGGCAGGGCAATAAAGAAGCGCTGCCGGGCTCGAAATACACGTCCCGGCAGCGCTCTATTGTCCAACTGAGCACTGAAATCCCAGTTGGTCCTAAATCTGCAATGATCATGCCAAGGAATTGTGACAGTTCACGGCTGCTGGCTCATCGTTGATGTTACTTTGGCGGTTTAGCAACAGCAGATCGCTTGGACGATGATCTGCGCAAGGCGATTGCTTCGACCCTCTTCAGCGTCCGTGCGAACTCGGCTCGAAGATGTCTTTCGTGCGCCCGATCTTGCGGCGCTGACAGAAGTGCGATCTTCACCAGGAAACGGTTCAATAGCGTCGTAACGAGACGCTTGTCGGAGTTCTGCGAACGCAAGGCCGTGAGCTGCCGACGCATTTCGATCAGATCGAGGTGCTCGTTGTCCGACGGCATTTTCAAAACTGAGCCAATAAAAGCGGTTGCAACCAACGAAGCCGCCGCACCGAGTATATTGGCGCGACGACTTCGTGATGGTGGGCTCGGACCAGGACAATTGTCCGACGGCAGCGATGTTAGCTGGCGATTGAGCCCCCGCAATCAAACTCACGAATTAAGCTTGATGTCGCGGCAATTCGTTAATTCGGGAACCGCTTCAGGAGGCTGGTGGCGCCGGGCCAGGCGGGTGGCCGGAGTCTTTCCTGCTTCGGACCAGCGATATCGAAAGCGATCAGGACGCGCTTCACCCGCCCGACTGCTCGTTCGGTGCGCGCGCCAATGGATGCTTCGGACTGTGATCGCTCACGTACCTGCGTTCAAATTCGACGGTGCGAAGCTTGAGCGAAACTCTTGCGCGGAATCCTGCCAGGAGCCACGCCCTCGACTGCGTGTGGCCGGCCGTCCGAGAGGTCTCGTTGCCCCACCATGCCGAGAACCTGTAGGCGGAGGCGGGCAGAGACCGGCCCAGGAGGGCTTCGATCTCAGCAAAGGTAAGTCGGACGGTCCGATCTTGGACTCTGGCCAGTCTTTGCTGCAATGGATCGTAAATCGACACGGATGCGCCCCCGCCCGCTTCGCTACTTGGCCGTCTCGCGCAACTCGCCGCTCACCGCCGGCGTGAACGCATGACAGGTGCAGTGATCTGGGCTCGCGACTATCGGGACGGCAATCTGCCGTCCGGATCGTTAGGCCGGTCGATCGCAGCATTCATGATGGCTGTTTTGATGTCGGCCGCCAAGTCACGGTAGTGACCTCCCACGCGCAGAAACAGCTCACGTTTTTTATGGTCCGTGGCCAGTTTGGCAATGAGTTCGCATTCACCAGCGAGTTCTTCGAACCGCACCAATTTCCCTTCAAGATCAATCATCATTCCCCCCTCACCAAGTTCGGACCGGGAAACGCAAAAATCAATTCGGTACTTAATCAGGGTATCAAATCGCAACGGCAGGACGGGCGCAAGAGAAATGGGAGCGGGTAGGGTGATCATGCTGCCGATCGCAGCGCAATTTCAAATAGTAAAGATTGTCGCCCGCTCGGAATCTCGACCGAGTAACCCCTTGGTCACTCTCACAGGTCTCAGAGGTTGCTCACCACGATCAGTTCTCCGCGCTTGCGGATCATTCTTGCCTGCACTTTGCTGATAGGCGGGGCGATGAGCAGCCATCCGGTGAGGAAAAGCTCGATACCGGCCGCGACCATGATTTGCTGACTTGGACACATCATGACCTCTGAGATTGGATATTCGCGCTATGCCCGATCCGCCACTGAACATGAGCGACGATATTATCGATATGATCGTTTTGGAATGCGGGGTCCTGGCAGCCCAAGACTCTCCTCATGAGCTTCTGGGGACGGTAACCCTCGTCACTCAGAAAGGTCATTATGATTTCCTCATTGACGAGGAAGCCGCCAATCAGCTTGCCGGCAGCTCAAGGAGTTGCTGCGCGAAGGGGGCCCAAACCAGTCAAAACTCAAATGAGCAGAATAAGTCGGCTCTCTGCCCCTCTACTTTGCATGGGGTTGTTTTGCGGATTTTTAGTGAGCTTGCGAAACAGGCGGCTCAGCGGCGACCGCGCGGCGTCTCGGCCTTCGCGGGCGGCTCGGTCTGAACCGCGCAGGTTGCGGCGGCGAGCGAAGCCTGTGCCTGCTGCATCAGGCCGGGCTCTGCGGCGAGCGCCTTCATCACGATCAGACCGGTCGCACTGGGCGAGTCGATGATCAGGCGGTCGGCGGACGTGATCTCTTCGTCCTCGGGCAGCTCGTTGTGCTGTGCTTCCGTCATCAAGTCGAGCTCGATCACCTTCTTGCCCGCCGAACGGTCGTTGATCGCGTAATAGGCGATCTCGTTGCGGGTGTAGAACGACACCGAGGTGTAGGCTTGGCTCACCGGCACCGCGAGCTTGAGCGGCCCGCCCGACAGATCGTAGCGGCAGATCGCCTGCGCAAAGGCCGGATCCATGAACGGCATCGGCGAGGTGTTGGGGTCCGCGAGGGGAAGCTGCGTGACGGCATTGAGCTTGGTCATCGGCGTCAGCCGCGAATAGGCGTCCTGGGTCGCGATTCGCGGCAGCGCCAGCACGCTGACCAGATGGACCACGAGGCCCAGGAGGATACCGGCGACAATGGTGAACAGCAGACGGATCATGAGCAGCCCACCGTCGTGATCGTGGGCATCGGCGCATCGCGCTGGGTGCGCGTCGCAACACCCACCGGCGTGTCGTAGAGGCGAAGCATCAGCGCGTAGCGCTCGATGCCGCCGGTCGGCAGCCAGTTGCCCGCGCGCGAGCGCGAGGCGATGTGGATTTCGAACGAGCCGTCGGACCCGCGGACGATCTCCTGGCTGGTGAAGCCGTAGCGCTGCAGCGAGTTGGCGACGAGGTGGCCCTTGCGGTCGTAAAGCGTCAGTGTCCAGAACCGCGCCGGCGGCGTCACGCCGGAAACGACGACATCGCAGCGGCCGTCGAGCGCCTTGTTCTTGTCGTCGGCGGTCGCCGTGAACGCCACGCCGTCACCGGTGCCGATCGGCAGCTCGCCGTTGCGCACGATGGTGGCGCGCGAATAGGGATCGACGTCGGCGGTGCCGGTTCTGGGGCGCGCAGTCCAGGCGCCGATGGTCAGTGCGCCGATATCGGTGCCCCGCGTCGTGGTCATCCACGTCGCCCCGACGCCGACGACGGTCGCGAGCAGAAGCGCCGTCAATGTGATCAGGATCAGCCGCACGGTATCGATCAGTTCTTGCGTGGGGCGGACGAGCTTGCATTCTCTTCCGCCGCGTAATTCTGCGGGAAGGCGAGCGCGCTCGACGAGGAGGCGGGCTTGGCCGGCTTCGTCGTGTCGTCGGATGTCGTTTTGGTCGCGGTCTTGGCCGCCTCGTCGAGCAGCTTCTCGACGTGCACCAGGATATCGGCGCCGCGCTTGGTCAGCACCGGCGGCGGGCCGGGCTTGGTCTCCAGCACCTTCGGCGCCGCATTGGCCTGCGCGTTGGCGGCCATCGGCTGCGGCGGCAGCTTCTGGCCCATGCCGATGCCGGGAATCTCCCTGACCTCGACGCCCTGATGGGCGGCGACCATGATGTCATGCCAGGTTTGCGCCGGCAGCGAGCCGCCGGTCATGCGGTTGGTCGGCGAGTAGTCGTCATTGCCGTACCAGACCGCGCAGGTGAAGTTGCCGGTGTAACCGACGAACCAGGCGTCGCGATAGGCGTTGGTGGTGCCGGTCTTGCCCGCGGTCGGAATGCCGTCGAGCGCGGCGCGGCGCGCGGTACCCTCGCTGACGACGTGGCTCATCATGCCGGCCATGTCGGCGGCGGTATTCGGTGGAATGGCCTGCCGCGGCTTGGGACCGTCGCGGTCCCAGCGCCAGACCAGATCGCCGGCACCCGTGCGCACCTCCAGCACCGCATGCGGCGTGACGGCCTTGCCCCTGTTCGGGAAGGTCGCGTAGGCCACCGCATGCTCGAGCACGGTGACCTCGTCGGAGCCGATCGGCAGCGACGGCGTGTCGGGCAGGGGGGCCTTGATGCCGAAGCGGCGGGCCACCTCGACGATCTTGGCGCGGCCGATCTTGGCCGGATTCGGCGCCTTCGGCTGCTCCCTCCGGCCGATCTCGATCGACAGCTTCACCGGCACCACGTTGATCGAGCGCGTGATCGCCTGGGTCAGCGTCACCGAGCCGGAATAGGAATGGCCATAGTTCTGCGGGCACCAGTTGCCGATGCAGACCGGGCCGTCGACGATGACCGAGTTCGGCGTGTAACCGTTCAGCAGCGCGGTGGTGTAGACGTAAGGCTTGAACGACGAGCCGGGCTGGCGGTAGGCGTCGGTGGCGCGGTTGAACTGGCTCGCACCGTAGTCGCGGCCCCCGACCATGGCGCGGATGCCGCCATCGAGATCGGCGACGACGGTCGCCGCCTGCGTGGCGTGGTAGTCGCGGCCGAACTGGCGAAGTTGGTTCTCGATCGCCTCTTCGGCGGCCTTCTGCACGTTGGTGTCGATCGCGGTCCGGACCACGAAGACACGCTCGGTATACGACTTCGGGAAAGTGTCGACGAGCTTGCGCATCTCGTCGAAGGCGTAGTCGAGATAGTAGTTCGGCGAGTTCTCGTCGCGCCGGTCGACCGCGAAGGCCGGGTTGCGGCGGGCGCCGAACACCTGGCCCTCGGTCATGAAGCCGGCATCGACGAGGTTGTCGAGCACGACGTTGGCGCGGGCGCGGGCGGCAGGCAGGTTGATGTGCGGGGCGTATTTGGTCGGGGCCTTGAACAGGCCGGCGAGCATGGCGGCTTCCGCGAGGTTCACGTCGCGTGCCGACTTGTTGAAGTAGAAATGCGCCGCGCCGTCGACGCCGAAGGTGCCGCCGCCCATATAGGCGCGGTCGAGATACAGCTTAAGGATCTCGTTTTTGGTCAGGCGCCATTCCAGCCAGATCGCGAGGAACGCCTCGTTGATCTTGCGCTCGATGGTACGCTCGTTGCTCAGGAACAGGTTCTTGGCGAGCTGCTGGGTGATCGAGGAGCCGCCCTGGCGCACGCCGCCGGCCTGGGCGTTGGTGAGGAGGGCGCGCGCGGTACCGGCGATGTCGATGCCGAAATGGTCGTAGAAGCGGCGGTCTTCGGTCGCGAGCGTCGCCTTGATCAGCACATCCGGAAAGTCTTCCAGCGGGATCGAGTCGTTGTGCTTGATGCCGCGGCTGCCGATCGGGTTGCCGTAGCGGTCGAGGAACGTCACCGCGAGATCGGATTTCTTCAGCCAGTCCTCGTCCGCCGTCTCGCGGAAGGCGGGGATGGCGAGCGCGAGCAGCACCACCAGGCCGCCGAGCCCGAGGGTCGCGGCTTCCGACAGCGGCTCGATGAACACCCACCGCTTCCACCGCCCGACATAGAAGCGATCCATGAAGGTCGAGTAGCGCTCATAGAGCTCGCGGATGCCCTTGGCCGAGGAGAACAGCGAGGAGTCGATGCGCGCATCGAGATCCAGGAAGAAATTCCGGATCCTGGTCTTCCAATGCGGTGGTATGATCTGGCGCACCTAGAACCCTTGAGGCTCGGTTCGAAACCGTTCAAGCACCCGGCCGGGGCGGCATCGAGACGTCTTGCGGGAGCGTTGCGGCAAAGCCAAGGCGCCCGGTTCGCGTCCGAGGGGACTTGAGGGTTTCTTCTAGCCGAGCGAGGCCTATAAACCAATGGCTACGCTCGCGATTTTGAACAAACAGGCCCAATTGGCCCCGTTTCTTTACCGGGCTTTCAGGGGGCGGTGCTTGCAGCGTTGTCGGCCATCGCCCTAGATGAGTTGGCCGTAGTTCTTTCGAATCTTGTTGAGGCGCATGACCGCAGCTCGCAAAAAGCCTTCAGACCAGGACGGATTTTTCTGGAAAACCAAGACGTTGGACGAGATGTCTGAGGTCGAATGGGAGAGCCTTTGCGACGGCTGCGGCCGCTGCTGCCTGAACAAGCTCGAGGATGAGGATACCGGGCGGATCTACTTCACGCATGTCGGCTGCAAGCTGCTCGATGCCGGGACATGCGCCTGCAAGGACTATCCGAATCGCTCGGACAAGGTTCCGGACTGCGTTCGCCTGACCCCGGCCAATGTCCGCACCCTGAACTGGCTGCCGCCGAGCTGCGGCTACAAGCTCGTCGCCGAGGGACGTGATCTCTATTGGTGGCATCCCCTGGTCTCCGGCGATCCCAACACCGTTCACGAGGCTGGCGTCTCCGTCCGTGGCCGGGTTGAGGGCAGCGAGGAGGACATCCCGGACGAGGAGCTCGAGGATCACATCGTGCAATGGCCGGCGCTGCTGCCGAAACGGGCACGCCTCAAACGACGTCCGAAGGACTGAAAGCGACATCTGAAGAACTGCTCGCTGTTCCGCGCCGAGGCGATCACGTCTTCGGGATGGCGCGGGGGCGGGATGCTCCCATGCGTCGCGGCGCCTGCCAGGAAAGATATTTGCTGCTTAGATTGCTTAGATAGAACGAATCCTTCGCGGCGTTGCGCCGCTTCCCACGACGTCCGATCGACATGAACAAGTTCGAACGGCAGAGCAGCCAACCTGCCGATACCCAGGCATTGCCTGACGACATCGCCGAAGAGCTCTCCCGACTTCCGTCCGAGGTCATCAGCGTCAGCAACTCGCCCTCCATCGCTCCGCCGGCGTCGCTCTCGACCGATGAGGTGCGGACCATCGTGATCAGCCTGATGCTGACGATGTTCCTGGCGGCGCTTGACCAGACCATCGTGGCGACAGCGCTGCCGACCATCGGGCGCCAGTTCCACGACGTCTCGAACCTGTCCTGGGTGATCACGGCCTATCTGCTCGCCTCGACCGCGGTCGCACCGGTGTTCGGGACGCTGAGCGACATCTATGGCCGCCGCGCCATGATCATCACCTCGCTCAGCCTGTTCGTGGCCGGCTCGATCCTCTGCGCGATCGCGCCGAACATGCCGATGCTCATCCTGGCCCGCGGCCTGCAGGGCCTCGGCGGCGGCGGCATCATGCCGGTGGTGCAGACCGTGATCTCCGACGTCGTCTCACCGCGCGAGCGCGGCCAGTACCAGGCCTATTTCTCCAGCGTCTGGATGGTCGGCGGCATCCTTGGCCCCGTGATCGGCGGCGTGTTCGCCGAACATCTGCACTGGTCGATGATCTTCTGGATCAATCTGCCGCTCGCGGCTGCGGCGCTTGCGCTGCTGCTGCCGAAGATGAACAAGATCCCCGTGTTCCATCGCAAGCGCGAGGTCGACTGGCTCGGCGGCGTGCTGCTGATGGCATCTGCGGTCGTCTTCATGCTGGTGCTGACCTGGGGCGGGACCCGTTACCCATGGCTCTCGCCAACCGTCCTTGCGATGGTCGGGGCCGCCGTCGCGCTGGCATTCACCTTCGTATGGCACGCGCGCCGGGCGGACGAGCCATTCCTGCCGCTGCCGCTGCTTGGCGGAACGGTTGCACCTTACGCGCTCACGGCCGGCGGCTGTGCGCTCGGCGCGATCACTGGCCTGACCGTCCAGCTCCCGCTCTACTACGAGTCCGTCTACCGTCTCAGCGCCAGCGAGGCGGGGCTTGCGCTGATCCCGCTCGCGGCGGTCTCGACCTGCGGCGCGGCGATCGCCGGCCGCACCATGGCGCGCGCCAAGCACTACAAGCGCGTCGCCGTCGTCGGCACGTCCTGGGCCGCGCTCTGTGGCCTCGGCCTGACCTTCTTGACGCTGCCGCTGTGGGGGCTTCTGCTCCTGATGGCCGCGTTTGCGCTGGGGCTCGGCACGACCTTCCCGGTCTGCGTCGTCTCGCTGCAGAATTCGGTCGCCCGCGCCCAGGTCGGCACCATCACCGGCGCGATGAATTTCTTCCGCTCGCTGATGTCCTCGTTCGCGGTTGCGGCTTTCGCGGCCATCCTGCTGATCTCGCTGGGCGCGGACATTCCGCTTGCCGGCGAGCATCACGGCGCCATCAACGCGATCCCCTCGGCCGACATGATGGTCGCGTTCCGCTACGTGTTCGGTGCGGCGGCCGCGATGATGGCCACCGCCGCGCTCTGCCTGATCCTGATGGAGGAGCGGCCCCTGGCAGGGCCGGCGAGCGCTCAGCCCGTCGAGATGGCGGAGTAGGGAGTTGCCTGCCCGCAAGTCGGGTACCGGCTATTTGACGGCGCCGCCTGTGATGCCGGAGATGAAGCGATCAAGGAACAGGTTATAGGCGATGGCAACGGGGATGCTGGCAATCAGCGCGCCGGCCATGATCTCGCCCCAGAAGAAGATGTCGCCGCGAACCAGATCGGTGGCGACACCGAGCGTAACCGGCTTCTGCGCCGAAGCGGAGATGAACGTCAGCGCATAGACGAATTCCTGCAAGGTCAGCGTGAAGGTGAAAATCACCGCTGTCAGAATGGCTGGCAGGGACAGCGGGAGGACCATCCTGACGAAAGCGCCGAACAGGCTGCAACCGTCGACGATCGCCGCCTCCTCGATTTCGACCGGCATCGCCTTGAAGAATCCCATCAATAGCCAGGTGCAGAATGGGATCGTGAAGGTCGGGTAGACCAACACCAGCGACCACATCGAATTCTGCAAGCCAAGCGATGCGACGATGCGCGAGAGTGGCAGGAACAGAAGGGTCGGCGGAACGAGATAGGTCAGGAAAATGCCGATGCCGAGCGCCTCGCCGTTCCGGCCGATCATCCGCGCCAGGCTATAGCCGGCCGGCAGTGCGGCGATGAGCGTGATCGCGACGACGCAGAGACCGATGATCAGCGAGTTGAGGAGCCAGCGCGCGAACAGCGTCTGCTCGAACAGATATTGGAAGTGCTCGAGCGTCGGCGTCTCGTTGAACCAGAACGGAATGTTGGTGACGTTGTAGAGATCGGGATTGCTCTTCAACGAGGTGATCAGCATCCAGTAGAACGGAAAGGCGGTCAGAACGACGAAGGCCGCCACCGCGCTGTAGAAGGCGCTCTCGCCCGCGACGTTGAGGAGAGCACGGCGCACGTCAGATCTCCCGCCGCCGGATGAAGCGCAGCATGCCGACCACCACGAAGAACAGCACCGGCAGCATGAACAACGAGATGGCGGCGCCATGCGACACGTCGCCGGAGACGATGCCGACCTGGAAACCCTCGAACCCCAGCACGGAGGTTGCGCCGACCGGACCGCCATTGGTCAAGAGAAACACGATGGAAAGGTCGGTGAAGGTGAACACGATGCCGAAGATGAGGCCAACTGCGACAATGGGCAGGATCATCGGCAGGACGATCTGGTAGTTGCGCCGCCAGAAGCCGGCGCCATCAACCGTCGCGGCATCAATGACGTCTTGCGGGATCGAGGTCATGCCGGCCAGGAAGATGACGACCGCGAATGGAAAGAACCGCCAGGCATTCACGACGATCACGCACAGCATCGCCAAATGCGGGTTGCCGAGCCAGTTTGGCGCCTCGGAGCGGGTGATGACGCCGATCGCGATCAGCGTCCAGTTGATGACGCTGTAGAGCGAATCGAACATCCACTCCCAGGCAACGGTGGCGAGTGCGATGGGCACGGCCCACGGCAGGATGATCAGGGCCCGGACGATCTTGCGGCCAGGGAACGGTCGCATCAGCAGCAGCGCACCGAACTTGCCGAGCACGAGTCCGAGAAGCTGGGATCCGAAGGTGAAGAGAAAGGTATTGCCCAGCGTTTCCTGAAAGACCGGGTTACTGACGATCTGCCTGAAATTCGAAAGGCCCACGAAGCGCCAGGTCGGATCGTAGATCGTATAGGCGCTGACCGAGTAGTAGACCGCGAGGAGGAACGGCAGGCCGACAAGCAGAAGCACGTAGAGGATCGCGGGCGCGACCATGACGCTGCCGAGCACGTCGCGTCGGTCCAGGATGAAGCGGTAGCGCGATGCCGGCTTGGCGATTGGTTCGGCGATCGTGACCATAAGAGAACCCGTTCTGGTGATGCGCCCTAGTGAGACATCGTCCGCTTGCCGTCCGCATCGAAATACCGCAATGCGCCGCGGCGGATGGCAAAACGGTGCCACTCGCCAGGACGAATGCTTTCCTCGGCGACATGTGCCGGGGGCAGCTTCGCCGCGATCACCTGCGTCGGATCGAAGCCCTCGACCGCGCCATAGACGATGCGCTCCGAGCCGAGATATTCGGAACGATCGATCCGGAATGAGAACTCCTCCGCATCGGCGCCATTGACCATTTCCCTGGGGAGAAGGTTCTCGGGCCGAAAGCCGAGATACCCGCCGTTGCGCGCCAGCAGGTTCATCGGCGGCGTGCCGACAAAGGTTGCGACGAAACGGTCGGCCGGGTCTTCATAGATCTCCACCGGCGTTCCCACCTGCCGGATCTGCCCACGGTCGATCACGGCAATGCGGTCGCCCATGCCCATTGCCTCCACCTGGTCGTGTGTCACGTAGATGGTCGTGATCCCGACGCGTTGCTGGAATTGTCGGATTTCATGGCGCGCCGAGGCGCGCATCTTGGCGTCCAAATTGGACAACGGCTCGTCGAGGAGCAGCGCCGTCGGCTCGCGCACGAGAGCGCGCGCGAGCGCGACACGCTGGCGCTCGCCGCCGGAGAGCTGGCGTGGCCGGCGATCAAGCAGATGCGAGATCCCGAGCAGGCTCGCCGCCCAGCTCACCTTCCTCTCGATGTCTGCGCGGCGAACGTGCTGCGTCTTCAGCGGAAAGGCGATGTTGTTGCGTACCGTGTAGTGCGGATAAAGCCCGTAGCTCTGGAACATCATGGCCACGCCCCGCGCGCGGGGCGGTACGTCGTTGACGAGGTTGCCGCCGATCACGAGATCGCCGCTCGTCTGCCGCTCGAGGCCGCAGACGATGCGCAGGAAAGTCGTCTTCCCGCAGCCGGATGGCCCGAGCAGGACCATGAATTCGCCGTCCGGCACCGTGAGCGTAATGCCGTTGACCGCGAGAACGTCGTCGAACTTCTTGAAAATATTTCTTGCAGACACTGCGGCCATTGTTGAATTCCAAAATCAGCCCATGCGGATCAGCCGTGTGCCGTGCGGCTGTCGCCTGGAGGCTCGCCTCCGAACCGCCTGTGCATGCGGTTCGCAGGCGCAATCGTCATTCACGATCTGTGCAGCCACTTGTCGAAGATGGCCTCGCATTGCTGTGCGGCCCATTTGACAGCCTGTTCGGCAGTCATTGCTCCGGTCGCAGCTTTCGCCATCATGTCGCAGACGATGAAGTTGTTGTAGATCTCGTCAGTGGCTGGCCATGCCGGTCCGGGATAGCCGGGCACGGCGGACCATTCGTCGGAGGTCTGCAGCACAGACAGCTTGTCACGTGGTGTCGACGTCGGATCGTCGGACAACAGCGGCATCGGTTTTGGGACGATGTTGGCGAAGGTGGGGTTGTTGTAACCCGAGCTGGCCTTGAAGGCTTCGATCCAGTTGTCGGCGTAGTATTTCAGGAACTCGAGCGCCGTCTCCTTGTTCTTGGCGAACTTCCAGATGCCATAGAACTCGGCGGCACCGCCCATGATCTGACGAACGGGGCCTTTGGGCGGCTTCATCACGAAGATGTCGTCAGCAACTTTCTTGTTGAGCTGCTGTGCCGTCCGATAGGCGGAGATCGGGTTGATGATCAGCGAGCTGACGCCGGAGTCGATGTACTGATTGTTGCTGGCGTCACTCCATGAGAGCACTTCCGCCGTCATCGCTTCCTTGTAGAGGGCCGCGACGAATTTGACCGCCTCGACCGTCTCCTTGCTGTCGAGCACCACATGCTTTCCGCTCTCGTCCTGGAATGCGCCGCCATAGCTCCAGAGCAGGCCGCGCCAGGTCGTATTGGGGTCGTTGCTGTGGCCGAGCGAAATCCCGACCGGGTTGCCCTTCTGTTTCAGCTTCGCGCCGCCGATCCGCACATTGTCCCACGTGTCGGGCACCACCCCGATCCCGTCCCACAGGCTCTTGCGGTACATCACCGGGAAATTGATGTAGTAGTCGGGGAATGCGGACCACGTCTTGTCGTCCTGGTTGTAGCCGATCTGCCGTCCGATGACGGTGATCTTGCCGTATTTCTTCTCCACCGACTCGACGAGGTCCGTCACATCGACGAGGAACTTGCGGTAGAGGTGCGCGCCGCCGGCTCCGTTCCACCCGAACAGATCGTGGCCGGATCCGGCCGATGCCTCGGCGGCAGCGCGTGCGGCAACGTCTGCAACGGGGATATGGTCGACTGTGACTTCGATGTGGTTCTGGGTTCCCCAATCCCTGGCGAAATTGTCGAACCATTTATCATAGGCCGGCACGAAGTGACTCCACTGCACGATGGACAGCGTTTTTGTGTCGGCCATGGCGCGGGAGATGAATGGTGTCGAAAGTACCGGTGCTGAACCGGCTGCGAGAAGGGCGAGCCCCGTGTCCTTCAGGAGCCGGCGTCGCGTGACACGACTGGGCGTGTTCATCTGCGAATCCTCCTCCGTTTGGTTTTCCGGTTAGATCAGGCCGATTCCTATGAGAGATCAGCCTCGCTCCCCTGGATTGTTCTTTTTGGCTAACATAGTGCGGCGATATGGCCTGCGATATCTCGACGAAAGCCGGTCAATAGATATGACCCATCCGCAGCTCCTTAAACGGATCGAACGCAATCCGCTTGTCACCAACCGGTCCTATCCCCCGCGGCCGGCATAGGGGTTGTCGTTCGCGCTGCCTTCGTTTGCCTTCCGCGCCTCCGCGGCAAGGTGATCTTTGAGCCGCGCCAGCGCGTCGGCAGACCAGTCCTGGACGTCGGTCACCGCGACCCAGGCATCGACGTAATGCTCGGGCGCGTAGACATGGCCAAAGCCCATCGGCGTGTTGGTTGCGACCGCCATGTCGAGCGCGAGTTGCAGCATCGTGACGACGGGATACCAGCGCAGCTCCGGTGACACGTCGGGCCCGCGCGGCGCTGCCATCCAGGCCGGGACCTGGTAGGCGTCGCGGTAGGCGAACAACACGATCGGGTCACTGGCATATTGCAGATAGACGACGCGCAGCGCGCCCCAGGGCGCATCCGCCGGGACCGTCGGCCCGTTCTGATTCATGAAGCGCACGAAGCGGCCATCACGAAACTCCGGCAGCCAGGCCGGCGAGCCCTGATTGCGGTTCGCTGTAACCGAGCGCCAGATGCGGCTCTCGAACGGCGGCCCGCTCCACAGCGCGCCGGCTATCGGATCGCCTATCGTTTCGAACAGCTCCGCGGATTTTTCCGAGTTCATGGCGCCGAGGCTGAGCCCATGCAGGTAAAGTTTTGGCCGCTTGTCCCTCGGCAGCGTCGTCCAGTAGCCGTAGATTTCGGAGAATAGGGCGCGCGCGGCTTCCGCGCCGTATTCGGGCTGGAATAGCAGAGACAGCGGGCTGTTGAGATAGGAGTACTGCACCGCAACGCTTGCAACGTCGCCATGGTGGAGATATTCGACCGAATTCATCGCGGCGGGGTCGATCCAGCCGGTGCCGGTTGGCGTGATGACGATCAGGACCGCGCGTTCAAATCCGTGCTGGCGTTTGAGCTCGTCGAGCGCAAGCCTGGCGCGCGCCTTAGCCGTGTTACCGCCGCCGAGACCGACATAAACACGTACGGGGTCCTTCGCGGGTTTCCCCGTGAGGGCGCTGATCTCCGCTGCGGTCGGACCTGAGGCAACGAACTCGCGCCCCGCACGTCCGAGCTGCTTCCACTTCACCAGCGACGCAGCGCTTCCCGTCTTCCCAGGCGCCGTCGGTTGCGGCCGCTCGGGCTCGAGAAGTGCGTCGAATTCGCGGAAGGACGAATCGAGCGCGCGAAACGCCGTGCGGATCAGGAGATTGTTGGCGATCGACCAGAACAAGAGGCCGGCAACGAGCACGCCGATGACGTTAGCGATTCTTTGCGGAATGACGCGCGTTGTGCGCGCGGCGAGGACGCGGGCGACAAGCGCGAACAGCCGCCCCAGCGCCAGAAGCGCGACGAATGTGAGCAGCGCGATGAGGCAGACCTTGAGCGGATGTGCGGTATCGACCGGCGCCATCTTCATGACTGCGCGGATCGAGTTCTGCCATTCCGCGGCCCGCCACAGATAGATGATGACGACGAGCAGGCAGCCGGCCGCGACCAGTGCATTGGCGATCGACCTTGCGCGCGCCGAAGGTTCGGGCAACTCGAGATAGTGCCACATCCAACGCCAGAGTGTGCCGGCGAGGTAGCCGATCGCAAAGCAGGCGCCGGCGAGGACGCCTTGGGTGAGATAGCTTCGCGGAATCAGCGTCGGCGTCAGCGCGGCCGCGAAGAAAAGGGCGCCCAGCATGAGGCCGACGCCGGACAGCGAGAGCAATTGCCACCGAATGAGCCACGCCAGATTCTTGAAAGCACCCATCGAGCGACGATTTTCCTAATCCCGTAGAACCTACGATACGGCTATCCTCTGTTCTCGTCCGAAAAATTGCTCTTGCGCGGCAACAGGATTCTGAACTCGGTGAACTCGCCGGGCTTGGTCTCGACATCGAGCGTGCCGCCGTGCTGCTTGACGACGATGTCGTGGCTGATGGAGAGGCCGAGACCGGTGCCTTCGCCAGCCGGCTTCGTCGTGAAGAACGGATTGAACATCTTCTCCTTCACCTCCGCCGGGATGCCCGTGCCGTTGTCGCGGATGCGGATCTCGACATGGCTGCCGCGGTCGCGGGTTGCGGCGCTCAGCGTGGGCTCGAAATCTCCGCCGGCCTGGCTGCCGCGCTTGAGCACCGCATAGAAGCCGTTCGAGATCAGGTTCAGCAGCACGCGGGTGATTTCCTGCGGAAATATCTCGGCCGTCCCGGCCTCGGGATCGAGATCGCGCTTGAGCGTGACGTCGAACTGCGGCTTCTCAGCGCGTGCGCCGTGATAGGCGAGATTCAGGCTCTCCTCGACCAGCGTGTTGACGTCGGCCAGTCCGTGCTCGCCGCTGCCCTCACGCGAATGCAGCAGCATGTTCTTGACGATGGAATCGGCGCGCTTGCCGTGCTGCACCACCTTCTGCAGGTTATCCTTCAAAATGGCCGTCAAATCATCGACTTCGTCGCGGAGCTTGCCGGTGAGACTGGCCGACTTCAGAACATCGTTGAGCTCGTCCGTTAATTCCGATGACAGCTCGGCAAAATTATTGACGAAGTTGAGCGGGTTCTTGATCTCGTGTGCGATGCCGGCGGTGAGCTGGCCGAGGGAAGCGAGCTTTTCCGTCTGGATCAGGCGGTCCTGCGCGGTGCGGAGGTCATCGAGCGAGGCGGCAAGTTCTTTGGTGCGCGCCTGCACTTCGTCGAAGAGGCGTACATTCTCGATCGCGATGACGGCTTGGTCGGCGAAGCTTGTAACGAGTTCGATCTGCTTTTCGCTGAACGGCCGGACTGCTCGACGCGCGAGGACAATGGCGCCGACCGGGCTGCCTTCGCGCAGCAACGGTACACCAAGAAAGCTACGCGGATTGCCGCTCAGTTCCTGGCCTTCAAAGAAGTAGTCAGGATCTTCGAGCACGTCGGTGACATGGACCACCTTGTCACCGAGCAAGGTCCGGCCCGTGATGGTGCGCTTGTCCGGCCGGACCGGGAGATCCCTTGCATATTCGGCGAATTCGGCCGGGAAGCCGTAGGAACCCGCCCGGAAATAGACATTGCCGGTCTTGCGGGTAATTGCCGCCATATCCGCTTCGCATAGCCGTGCCGCCGATTCGACCAGCGTATCGAGCACGGACTGCAGGTCGAAGGCCGAGCGGCTGATCACCTTGAGCACGTCTGCGGTCGCGGTTTGCTGCTGCAGCGCCTCGGTCAAATCCTCGGTGCGCTGGCGCAATTCGCTGAGCAGCCGCGTGTTCTCTATGGCGATGACCGCCTGGGCAGCAAATTGCTGCAGGAGCGCGATCTGCTTCTCGGAAAAACGCCGGTTTTCCTGTCGGAAGATCATAACGTTGCCGACCACTCGCTCGTCCTTCAACAGCGGCACCGCGAGCACGCAGCGCGCGCCGCCGAGATCGACCAGCGCCCGCCGGTTCGGCTCTCCGCTGCGATAGGCCTCTGACTCGAGCAGGTCGGCGATTTCGACGAACGCTTCCCCCTTCAAAAGGCGCGCAGGCGCGGTGGCCGGACCATAATTGAGTGGCATCTGGCGCCGGAACTCATCGTAAGCGGACGGCAGGCCGTAAGTGGCCGCTGTGTGGAAGTGCGCTCCATCGTAGGTGTTGAGCACGCCGAAACTGGCGCCGCAGAGCTGCATTGCCTTGCTCAGCATCGCCTCGAACACCGGCGCGAGATCGCCGGCCGATCGGCTGATGACGCTCAGCACCTCCGATGTCGCGGTCTGCTGCTCCAGTGCTTCGGTAAGCTCGCGCGTCCGCGCCTGCACTTCCTCGAACAGGCGGACATTGCCGATCGCAATCACGGCCTGGTCGGCGAAGGTCTTGAGCAATGCGATCTGCTTGTCGGTGAAGGGATGCACCTCCCTGCGGCGGAGAACGATCGCGCCAATGCTTTCCTTCTCGCGCAAAAGCGGCATAGCCAGCATGGTGCGGCAGCCGTCACGGCTCGACATCTCCTGCGCGGTCGGGAATGACGCGCCTTCATCGGATAGAACATCGTGCAAATGTATGGGCAAATGATCCGCAATAGCGCGCCCGGAAACCGAGGTGCGATCGTTTGTCCATTGTTGCTGACCCATCGGAATCGGTCCGTGATGCGCACTGACCGACAGGTCGTTTCCGTCCGTCAGGATCGCAACGGCGTCATAAGCTTCGCAAAGCTCGCATGCGCTTTCGACGATCGCCTTCAGGACCGGCCCGACATCGGTTGGCGAGGAAGCGATAACGTTCAGGATGTCGGCGCTGCCGGTCTGGTAGGTGAGGGCTTCGGTGAGATCATCGGTGCGCTGCCGAAGCTGATCGAACAGGCGCACATTTTCGATCGCAATCACGGCCTGGTCGGCAAACGTCGTGACAAGATCGACCTGCTTTTGCGTGAACGGCTCGACACGCTGGCGTGCCAGCACGATGGTTCCGATCGGCTCGTTCTCGCGGAGCAGCGGCACGCAAAGTGCGGTGTGCTGGCTGGCGAGGGTGACCGACTCGTTCAAGGTATATTCGGGATCAGTTGCGACGTCGAGGATCTGCACGGTGCGCCGGTCGAGCACGGCGCGTCCAGTGATGGTGCCTCGATCGGCCGTGATCGGATGGTTCTTGAGGAACTCGATATATGCCGTGGTGTAGCCGACCGCTGCGCCGGCGCGGTACACATCGCCCTCGCGCCGCATGATGAACGCCATCTCGGCCTCGCACAGCCGCGCTGCGGTCGCCACTAGCGTATCGAGCACCGGCTGCAGCTCGAATGTCGAGCGGCTGATGGTTTTCAGCACGTCCCCGATCGCCGTCTGCTGCCGCAGAGATTCGCCTAAATCGTTGGTGCGCTGCTGCACCTCGTCGAACAGGCGCACGTTCTCGATCGCAATCACGGCCTGGTCGGCGAAGGTCTGCAACAACTGGATGTCATGGTCGGCGAACCTGCCGGGCTGAACGCGGGTGACGCTGATCTGCCCGATCGGCACGCCCTTGTTCATCAGCGGTACGAAAAGCATGCTTCGGTAGCCGCGTGCCCGCGCAATGTCCCCGATCGCGTTCGCTTCGGCGTCCGTATCGGGGATTTGCATAACCTCTCCGGCCTGCGTCATCTGAAACGGCACGAAATCGGCAACTGCCCGCGGGAAGGTCGACTTCAGGATTTCATCTGCCTCGGGGGTCGTCGGTGTGTACGCCTTCAGGTGGGCCATGCCGTCAATGACGCTGAAGACGGTGCTCGAAAAGCTTCCAAGCAGCCGCTTGGCGCTGGTGACGATTGCATCAAACACCGGCTGCACATCGGAGGGAGAGCTGGCGATCACCTTCAAGATGTCTGATGTCGCGGTCTGCCGCTCGACCGCCGCGCCGCGCTCCGCGGTGCTCGTTTCCAGCCGCCGCTCAAGCTCCAGAATTCTGCGCCTGAGATCGGCTTCAACGTCCTGGGGAAGCGCAGTCATTCTTGGGAAATCCATGTCACCGGACAATTCGGCGGCTCGGCCCAATCCTTAACGGCCTGTTCTGAGGTCGATTATTCCATCCCGGGCGCGAAGGGGCTAGGGTGCTTTTGGCGATTTTGGCGCCGGAGATATCGGCGGAGCGGTATCTCGCTGTCAGGGCGAATCCTTGCCTCAGTCCGGAAAATTGCTCTTGCGCGGCAGCAGGATTCTGAACTCGGTGAACTCGCCGGGCTTGGTCTCGATATCGAGCGTGCCGCCGTGCTGCTTGACGACGATGTCGTGGCTGATGGAGAGGCCGAGGCCGGTGCCTTCGCCGGCCGGCTTCGTCGTGAAGAAGGGATTGAACATCTTCTCCTTCACCTCCGGCGGGATGCCCATGCCGTTGTCGCGGATGCGGATCTCGACATGGCTGCCGCGGTCGCGGGTTGCGGCGCTCAGCGTGGGCTCGAAATCTCCGCCGACGTGGCTGCCGCGTTTGAGCACCGCATAGAAGCCGTTCGAGATCAGGTTCAGCAGCACGCGGGTGATTTCCTGCGGAAACACCTCGGCCGTTCCGGCCTCGGGATCGAGATCGCGCTTGAGCGTGACGTCGAACTGCGGCTTCTCGGCGCGCGCGCCGTGATAGGCGAGATTGAGGCTCTCCTCGACCAGCGCGTTGATGTCGGCCGGGCCGTGCTCGCCGCCGCCCTCACGCGAATGCAGCAGCATGTTCTTGACGATGGAATCGGCGCGCTTGCCGTGCTGCACCACCTTTTGCAGGTTGTCCTTCAAGAGAGCGGTCAGCTCGTCGATATCGGCACGGACGTCGCCCGTGAGCGTCGTGACGGCTGCGAGCACCTCGTTCACCTCGTCGGCGAGCTCGACAGAGAGCGCGGCGAAATTGTTGATGAAGTTGAGCGGGTTCTTGATCTCGTGTGCGATGCCGGCGGTGAGCTGACCTAGCGATGCGAGTTTTTCAGTCTGGATCAGGCGGTCCTGCGCGGCGCGCAGATCGTCGAGCGACTTCGCTAAGTCGCTGGTGCGGGCCTGAACCTCGTTGAACAGCCGCGTGTTCTCGATGGCGATCACCGCTTGGTCTGCGAAGGTCTTGAGCAAGCTGATCGCTTTGTCCGGGAAATGACCGGCCTCCGGTCGCGTGACGCCGATGGTGCCGATCGCAGTGCCATCGCGCAGCATCGGGACCACCAGGATGCTGCGATAGCCTCTGGCTCGCGCAAGCGCCCTCATTGCCTCGGTGAGGTCGGGTTCGGTCTGCATATCGGTGCGGAACGCGAATTGTCCGCTCGTCGCCACCCGGCTGTGGATGCCGGACGCCGACAACGGTGTCGGGAATGAGCGGAGCAGATCCTCATTGCCGGCTTCATTGTCGGTGGTGAAGGCCTCCAGATGCAGCATGCCGTCGATGACGCGTGTGACGGTGGAGGAATGTCCCCCGATCAGCGCCTTGGCGCTGTCGGAGATGGCCTGGAACACTGGCGTGACATCCGCCGGCGAGGCGGCAATCACCTTGAGGATGTCGGCGGTTGCGGTTTGCCGTTCCAGCGCCTCCCTGGTCGCGTTGAACAGGCCGACATTCTTGACTGCGATCGCCGCCTGGTCGGCGAAGGTCTGGAGCAACCTGACATGGTGCTCGCTGAATGGGCCGGTGGCCTTGCGCGTCGCGATGATGACGCCGATGGCCTGCCCCTCGCTCAT
Source organism: Bradyrhizobium sp. ISRA442 (assembly GCF_038085055.1). Taxonomy (NCBI): domain Bacteria; kingdom Pseudomonadati; phylum Pseudomonadota; class Alphaproteobacteria; order Hyphomicrobiales; family Nitrobacteraceae; genus Bradyrhizobium; species Bradyrhizobium sp. ISRA442. The sequence continues at coordinate 325,646 of NZ_JALGCN010000009.1, read as the reverse complement.
CAGCGGAGCGAACAGCATGCTGCGAAAGCCGCGGGCGCGCGCGATGTCCCGCGCCGCTGGCTCGACCTCGGTGTCGGGCAGTTGCGCTGCCGTGCCATTCGCCACGAGCTGATATGGCGGGAATTGCGCGAATGGCACCGGGAACGATGCCTGCAGCACGCGATCGCCGGCCGGGTCGGTCGGCGTGAAGGCCGCCAGATGTGCGGCGCCGTCGATATAGCGAAGCACAGCGGTGGAAAAGCCGCCGATCAGCCGGTTGGCGTTGGACGCGATGGCCTGGAACACCGGGTGCACGTCGGCCGGTGAGGCCGCCATCACCTTCAGGATGTCGGCGGTCGCGGTCTGGCGCTCCAGCGCCTCCCGCGTCTCGTTGAAGAGCCGCGCGTTCTCGATCGCGATCACGGCCTGGTCGGCGAACGTCTGAAGCAACTGCACGTGCTCGGCGGCGAAGGCGCCGGGCGCGGCGCGCGTGACGCTGATCATGCCGACCGGCGTTCCCCGGTTCATCAGCGGCGCGAACAGGACGCTGCGGAAGCCGCGCAGCCGCGCCAGCTCCCTGTTGAGCTGCGGGACGTCGTCGGCCTCGCTGTCGGGAAACTGGATCGTCTTGCCGCCGCGCACCAGTTCAAAGGTCGGAAAGTCCGCGATCCGCCGCGGAAACGAGGCCTTCAATCCCCGGTCGGCTTCGGGGCTCGTGGGCGTGTAGGCCACCAGATGGAGCTCGTCGCCGATGAACTGAAGCACGGTGGCCGAGAAGCCGCCGAGCAGACGCTTGGAGCTGGTGGCGATCGCCTCGAACACCGGCCGTGCATCGGACGGGGAGGCTGCGATGACTTTCAGGACGTCGGCCGTTGCGGCCAGCCGTTCGAGGGCTTGCCGCTTCTCGTCGGCCAGCCGCGCTTTCTCGGCCGCGCCGGAGTTGAGTTGCTGCTCGAGCTCGTCGATCCTGCGCTTCAGCGCGGCAGCCATATCCTCGGAAAGCGCGGTCATTGATCGTCCGGTGCGGCCGGGAGCCAGTCCCACGGCCGCGCCTTTAGCGCCAAAAGCCCGCTTGGCCAAGACTCAAGTAGAGGTTTCAGGTGCCCGGCCGCGACACCTCGGTCTCCTTGCTGGTGATGAACTCCAGCAGCACCGGGACGCCCTCCCGCGTCTTTTGGATGCCGCGCCTGATCGCGGGCACGATGTCCTCCGGCTTAGTCACCCGCTCGCCATGGCCGCCGAAGGCGCGCGCCATCGCGGCATAGTCCCCGGAAATGTCGGTCGAGCGGTATTTTTCGGTCGAGACCGGCATCACCTTCAGCTCGATCGCCATCGAGAAATTGTTGAGCAGGATCGACATGATCGGAATGCGCTCGCGCACCGCGGTCTCGAAATCCATCCCCGTGAAGCCGATCGCGGCATCGCCCCAGACGTTGATACAGAGCTTGTCGGGCTTTGCGAGCTTGGCGCCCATCGCAAGCCCGAGGCCGTAGCCGAGCTGCGTCGTCTTGCCCCAGCCGAGATAGGAGAGGGGCTCGACGGCCTTCCAGAACGGCGAGAGCTGGTCGCGCGGGCTGCCGGCATCGTGTGTGATGATGGTGTTGTGGATGTCGACGGTGTGCTGGAGGTCCCAGAGCACGCGATAGGGATTGAGCGGCGCGTCATTGCTGGTGAGCTTCGGCATCCACTTTGCGAGCCACTCCTTGTGCGAGGCCGCGATCTCGGCCGCGACCGCTGAGGCATCGCGATCCGATGTGACGGTCTTGCCGATCTCCTCCAGCAGCGCATCGAGCACGAGGCCGGCGTCGCCGACGAGGCCGATTTTGGCTTCGACATCCTTGTTGAGATGGTTCGGGTCAAGCGTGGAATGGATGATGGTCTTGCCCTTCGGCATCGCGATGCCGAAGCTGGTTTCGGTGAAGGAGCAGCCGATGCCGAAGATGACGTCGGCTTCCCCCAAGAATTTCGGCACAGAGCGCGGCACCGCGAGACCGCCGGAGCCGAGCGACAGCGGATGGGTCTCCGGGAACGACGACTTGCCGCCGAGGCTCGTTGTGACCGGAATAGCCAGCCGTTCGGCGAGCCGCTTCAGTTGCGGCCAGGCCTGCGCGTAGTGCACGCCCTGGCCGGCATAGATCACCGGCCGCTTCGCATTGACGAGGAGGCTTGCGGCTTCCCTCACATGCACGGGATCGGCGCCGTAGCGGGTGCGCAGCACCGGGGCGTAGTTGAGGGGCTCCGGCACGTCCTCATTCCACATGTCCGAGGGGATCTCGACGATGACAGGACCGCCACGGCCGTTCTTCAGCTTGGTGAAGGCGCGGCGGAAGATGTTGGCGACCTCGGCTGCCAGGATGATCGGCTCGGAGGACTTGGCAAATGCCTTCATCACCTCGCTGGAGTTGAAGTTGGGTTCGACATGCGACAGTCGCCGCTGATAGCCCATGGGCAGCACCAGCACAGGCACGGACTCGCCGAAGCATTGCGCAACCCCGCCCATGGCGTTCTCCGCGCCGGGGCCGTGCTGCATGCAGAACGCGCCGATGCTGCGTCCCGAAGTGATGCGGGAGATGGCGTCCGCCATGTGGATCCCGACGCGCTCCTGGCGCACCATCACGGGTCGGATCTCGGCTTTCGCCGCGTGCTCGATCAGGTGGTTGACCGGATAACCGCAGAGGATCTCGATCCCCTCGCGCTTCATGATTTCCGCGATCGCAGTGCCGAGCTTCATGGCGTCTCTCCCCTGAGCAGGCCGGTTGGCCCGGCCGATTTGGAAGACAGAGGATCAGGATTTTCCAGAAGCGTAAAGCTCGGCCGCGGGAGGGCTGCGGTAGGTCAGCTATGCGGCGCGAGCGTGCAGCCGGTGTCGGCGTGATGTTAGCCAAGCGCTTAACGGTTCCGGACCGCTTTTTGTACATGAACGGACATTCGCCCGACGCTGTCATGCGGACACAGTGCCAGTGCAACCCGAGCGAGCCGCGCTATCTGCTTTCAGGCGAACAAAAAGTCATTCGCTGTTAGCGCGCTGCTGAAGTTGTGGAGAGTGATTTGATCTGCTCCCGCGGTGATGACGGTGTCAGTCCCACTTTGGGCGACGACAAGGTTCGCGAACGACTGCACGCCCGTCACACCGGCAAACTCAATTTTGTCCTGTTGGGCCTGGCTGAAGTCTTCGATGGTGTTGTGGGTCCCAACTGTCATCGAACCCGAGTCCTTGAACACGAATAGATCCGCGCCACCCTGAGCGCCGCCGCTCAATTGCCCGTCGCCCCACATGTCGTTCGTGACCGTGGAGCCAGCGGCCGCGGTCCCTGCGTACAGGATATCGTCGCCGCCTTTGGCTGAGCCGGACAAGGACTCGGCGTCGCCGAAAAGAATGTTGGTCACCGTGCCCGGGCCGGTGGCGTTGCCGCCAGTAAGCGTATCGTTACCTCCGTGCGCAGAATCGGACATGGATTTCGCGTCGCCGTAGAACTGGTTGAGAACATCGCCGGTGGCGGCGCCGCCGGTCAGGCGATCGTTGCCGCCCACGGCGTTGCCAGTCATCGTAAGGGCATCGCCATACGCAAAATTAGGGACCCTGACGTTGAACGGAGCATTGCCTGCGAAGACCGCCTCGTCATCGCCGCCCTGAGCATGGCCGGACATGGTGCCGCCCGCATCGCCGAAGAAAGTGTTGGCGGAGCCGCTCCTGCCAGTGAAGGTGTCGCTGCCGCCCTTTGCAAGTTTGCAGCGCATCAAGGACCCGGTAACTGCCTTCATGTCATTCGCTGGTTATGTTAGCTTTACTGTCGATGGTTAAGTGTCGTGCGCCCACGGACAACAAAAGCTATGGGGCAATGGCCAGTGCAATTCGATCCTCGCTCGCTAATCTCTCGGGCAGACGCGTTCGCCAGTAGGAGCGCCGACCTCCTGATTCTGATCGGCCGCATCCTGCTTGCATGGGTGTTCGTCGGGAGTGCGTACGGAGCAATGACCAATTTCGCTGGCTCCGTGGGCTATTTCAGATCGCTGAACCTGCCAGCGCCTGAGCTGTTCACCGCGACGACCGTGGCGCTGGAGGTCCTGATATCGGCTGGTTTGATATTGGGGGTTGGTACGCGCTACTCCGCGGTTTTGGTTTTTCTGTTTGTGTTGGCGGCTACCGCCATCGCCCATCGCTACTGGGATTATCCGCCCGGTTCGCAGCAGATTGGGCAGTACAATAATTTTTTGAAGAATATCTCGATCATGGGAGGCGCGATGCTGATCTTTGTAACCGGTGGAGGCCGATTCTCCCTCGACCGGAAGTTCGGAAGATAGCGGCTTCGGCCCATTCCCTTTCGCGAGCATATCCCTCCGCACGGGCGGCCGGGGCCTGGCTCGGCTCGTCCATCATGATCGTGGCTGCTCGCCCTGCTGAACCTCAGAGTATTGGTGTAGCGGCTATCAACTCGCGCGTGGAATCACCGCTGCGTCACTTCACTTTGGCTCTGAGAGTTCCCTGAACGAACCGACGGATGCTCTTTGAGAGCGGCTTCAAGCACTCGCCTATGATTGCGAAGAAAAACATAAGCCACGTAGCGAGCGCGGCACACCACAACATGACTTCCAATATCCTGGGCATCATGCCCTCCTAAAAATTTCTATGAAATAGTGAAATAGGAGCAGTGTTACTGAACGGCGCCGATGCGACAAGTCTTCCTAAAAGTGGCAGTGCACCGAAACACTCGGGAAATGCCGGAGTTTCGGAATAATGCGGACCTCGTTACCGCGCATCATTTCCCTTCGGACTTGCAGGACCACGCTGGAGTGGTTCGCGCTCGCGCAGCACTGGACGCCCGGACGGATCGCGGCCGACATTCGGCTGGAGCTCGATCAGATCGGTGAAGACGTCGGCCTGGCGGCGCAATTCGTCCGCGATCATCGGAGGCTGGCTGGTGATAGTGGAGACTACGGTCACCCTCACGCCGCGACGCTGCACGGCCTCGACCAGCGAGCGAAAATCGCCGTCACCGGAAAACAGCACCATCTGATCGATGTGCTCAGCGATCTCCATCGCGTCGACCGCGAGCTCGATGTCCATGTTGCCCTTGACCTTGCGGCGGCCGGAGGCATCGATGAATTCCTTCGTCGCCTTGGTGACGACGGTGTAGCCATTGTAGTCCAGCCAGTCGATCAGGGGGCGGATTGAGGAGTATTCCTGGTCCTCGATGAGCGCGGTGTAATAGAAAGCCCGCAGCAGCATTCCGCGGCTCTGAAATTCCTTCAGCAGGCGCTTGTAGTCGATATCGAAGCCCAGCGTTTTGGCCGTCGCATAGAGATTGGGCCCGTCGATAAAAAGCGCGATCCTGTCTAACGTAGGCGACATTATTTCTAACCTGCCGCGAGTATCGTGAGTTGGTCAACTATACAGCGAATTGCGGGGATCGGCCGCAAACTCGCTCAAGCGGAAGTAGAAGGTGACTCCCGCGGAAAGTCTAAAATGAATTTTTTGGCCGCATAAGTTACTAACAACACCCTTGCGGCCACAATATTCCGAACGCGACGTTACATCCTTTATATCAGCTTTGTCACGCTTTTTGCTTATTGTGGGTCTCCTTGCCTCAAGCAGAAACATAGGAAGCCGCCATGACCAGCGAATTCCGATTGTTCGAGACCGGGATAAGACGCCGAAGCCGCACGTGGCGCTGGACCGTGTGCGACGAGGCCGGAAAGTTGTTGATGTGTGGTCGAGAGACAACTCGTGCCGCTGCACGCTACAGGGCAGGGAGCGCCCTGTTCCTCCTCCTTCTCCATGCCACGCATCGCGAGCGCTCGCGGTCCTCTGCGGTGCACGCTGCGGAGCTGACCCGTCGTCGGACAGCGGGCCCGGTTGACCGTACGGCTTAGGGCTGGCGGATGGCTGCCGCAGGCCGCGGCGGCCGCCACCATGGCGCCTGGCGGGTTTTGCGGGCTAGCTCGAATGGACTAGATGGCGCCGAATCGGCACGAACCATGCGCGTCAGAGACAATGCGATGCTGTCGGCACCCGAGTCTTCGCGCGGCGGTCAGCAGCCCGCCTGGAAAGAAATCGACTCTCTCAATGCGCGGCTCTGAGCCGCCGCGCGGCCTATCCCACAAAAACCAGTGCAAGCAGACCCGATCCGAGTAGGGCGACACCGGCGATGGTCACGGCCAGAAAAGCCATTGATGTAAATTCTTCGCGCATGGACGTTTAACCGACATTACCACGCTCCGACCATCACCAGAGTGGCGATGCTCAGCAGCGAATAACAAAGGATGATGACTGGAGCGACGAAAGTCTGATGCGACCGCATTGTTGCCTCTCCAAACCAGAACAGCATCCATGCTAGCTCGGCGATGCTTCGCCGTGACTTCGTGGTCGCTGGAAAGCGGCTTCGATCCAAAGGTCGATTGTTTCGTTCCGCGCGGTTGACGAAATCTGCTCACGGGTACGCGAGCGGAAAATTCAGGATCTTGAGCCCTGACGTCCGGCGATGACCAATGCATGGTTCGGCTCTGACAGCCTGAACTGTGGTGCATGTCCGGGGCAGCTTCGGGCGCCGGCGTTGGCCACGCCCGAGAGCAGATCTCGCCGCCCTCATTCTTATGGTCGCCGATCGGATTGTCCGGATGCACCCGAACGGCTGAAACCCTTACTTCCGCCTCGAAAGGATTGCGGCCCATATTTCGTTTTCGGTGCAGATATTCGCGGTGCCGTAGGCCCATTCCTCGAAAACGTGACCGGCTTCCTTGTACTGTCCTTTATATCCACCGATCAGAATTTCGTCGGACGCCTTGGCCTCGTTGCGGACCCAATGGACAAGCTCGTGTAGCAGCGTTCTCATCAGCCGATTTCCGGCGCGGGTCGGATCAACGTCAAAGCCGTCCTCGAATGCATCAAACCAAAAGGACGTAATAACAACGATCGACTTCCGGCCGAAGGCAACGCCGAACGTATCCGTAAACCCGCACGCGTCGACGATCTCGCCTTGCACCGGTGGTTTTATCAGCCCCTCGTGAACGTCTACGCGTGGTGGGGATGCAAACCTCAGCGCCTTCTTGGCAATGTTCTCGGCTACCGAGGCAGGCTGGAATTGATCATCGGCCATGCAAGCTTCGAAAAATGCCTTCCGTATTTTCGGCTGTGCGCTTAGGGCGCTGTCGATGCCCTGTATGAATTTCGTTGCCTTGGGAAACTTCTTTATGTCGGTTGGGTCCAAAAACATGACAATCTCCTGCAGACGCGACAACGCGGCCGCAGCTCAAAACCGCTGAGCCCATAGTTTTAGTCGTCAGCGGCTTGCACCCAGTTCAATGACTTGCTGCGGTCATCTATCCGGCTGCACCCAAAATACAGGTTGATCGACCAGCGGAGGTCGAGGACAGCGCAGTCCGGTCAATTGGAAGGAAGAACGTGGTTGATCATACTCCGTCACTGCGAGTGCATCGGAGCAATCCAGGGTGTTTCCGCTGAGGGATTCTGGATTGCTTCGCTGCGCTCGCAATGGCGAGATGGCGGAGGATCAAAAATGGCGGTTACTTCGTGGCCGCGTTGATCGAGTCGAACTTGTTGTTCAGGAGTGCCGTCCCGACGTTGTTCACGACGGTGACGATTGCGAGCGCAATACCAGCGGCAATCAGACAATACTCGATGGCGGTGGCACCATTTTCGTCGGCAAGAAAGGACCTGAGCAAGGTCATCGTCAACTCCTGTTCATCCCTCAACGTATGCTCGCGCCGTCTTCGGAATGTAAATTGATCCATCAACTTTTGGGGCGCGTTGAAACAACAGGTCCGGCCGTCCTCGCCTGCTGCCACCTATGTTGCCATCGACTAACTTAAGGTTTCCTCACCCAATTCGTGTGGATTTAAGATCGGCCGCGGGAATCGAAGGTTAATTTTGTGTTCCGAAAGGATACCTCGCGCAGCGTGAAGAGGAGCCGGCTGTCTCACCAAAGCGGCGGCGTGCTTAACGGATTGTTGAGGCGGCTCTCCAGCGGCTCGGCACGGGACCCGCAATCGATAGCCCACTGTGCAAACGATCTCGGGCCGGGCAGGCCTCACCCGCGACGAGCGTCCGCGTTCAGCGCCCGCAACATCGCTATGCGGGCAAACAACATCCAGCCGCCGCCGGTCTCGGCCGCGTTGATCAAGGTCTCGATCGCGGTCTGCCAGTGACGCGCGTGCTGCGCGTCCTCGGGCAGTTGCATGATGTGATCGGCCGCCTCTTGCAGGGTCTGCAGCTTGCGCCCGTTGCGGAGGGGAATGGGATCGTCGAACGTCGCCGACCAGGGCATGTCAGGCCGGCCCGTCTGCGGGAGACATCACGACGCGCTTCGCCCCCGACCGCTGCTGCTATCCGGCCTTCTTCGCCCGTGCCGGCGCGCGCACCGGCTTGTCCTTCTTCGGGGCTTCCTTAGCCGCCGCCTCCTTGCCGCCCTTGCCGGCAATCGGCAGCAGCATCTCGCGCTGGCCTTCGACGCGCTTCTTCGGCTTCTTACCCTTGGCGACCTTCGCCGCGGGCGCCGCTTCCTTCTCGCTGGCGAGGCTCTTCTTCAGCGCGTCCATCAGGTTGATGACGTTGCCGCCGGTCTTCGGCGCCGCCTTGGCGGCAATGGGCATGCCGCTGCGCTTCTTGTTGATGAGATCGATCAGCGCAGTCTCGTAATGATCCTCGAACAGTTCGGGCTCGAAGGCCCCGGACTTCTTCTCGACGATGTGCTTGGCGAGGTCGAGCATGTCCTTGGTGAGCTTCACGTCCTGGATATCGTCGAAATACTCCGTCTCGCTGCGCACTTCGTACGGGTAGCGCAGCAGCGTGCCCATCAGGCCGCTCTCCAGCGGCTCCAGCGCAATGATGTGCTCGCGGTTGGTCAGCACCACACGGCCGATCGCGACCTTGTTCATGCTGCGGATGGTCTCGCGGATCACGGCATAGGCGTCGTGGCCGACCTTGCCGTCCGGCACGAGATAATAGGGCCGGATCAGATAGCGGTTGTCGATGTCGGCCTTGGGCACGAATTCATCGATCTCGATCGTGTGGGTCGAATCGAGCGCGATGTCGTCGAGTTCGTCCTTGGTGACCTCGATATAGGTGTCGGTGTCGACCTTGTAGCCCTTGACGATGTCCTCGGAGGTCACCTCGTCACCGGTCTCGGCGTCGACCTTGAGATACTTGATCCGGTGGCCGGTCTTGCGATTGATCTGGTTGAACGAGACCTTCTCGGTATCCGAAGTGGCGGGATAGAGCGCGACCGGGCAGGTCACGAGCGAGAGCCGCAAAAAACCCTTCCAATTGGCTCGGGGGGCCATGGGTTACTCCAAACGCAACAGGGACAACCTCCAAAGATACCACCGGGTACCTGCGAATCATAGCAAGCGGCCGGGTGGAATCTTGCAACGACGTTAACCGCGGAGCCGGGCTGGGGTTGCCATCGGGGGTGAGGGCGGCCGGCCCGGAACATCGTTCACGATCGGGCGTTGCCTCAAGGACTTAGGGCCGCGAGGAGGTCGCGGCAATCGGACGCGCCAGCGATAGATCGAGGTCACCATGGCAACCACGCGAGACCAACGTCAGATCATCGAAACCCCGACCGAAGCGCGTCAGGGTGAGCCGGGACCTTCCGTGGCGGCGTTGCTCGCCATCTCGACCGGGCTGGCGATCCTGATCCTGGCGGTCATCTGGTTCGTGTTCTTCCGGACCTAGGAGCCGCGATCGAGAAGACCTTCCGACTCGCTGCACAACACGGCACATTGCGCCCGCCATGCCATCGGCTCCTCCGGTGGCCTGGCGGGCGCAGTCGCATCAGTGCGTGAAAATCGTTTATGACCAAAAAGTAACGTTTTCCGGTTCCCGGCGTTCATATTCAGTTCACGCCGGGATTGATCATCTTGATGCCGTGCAGTCCATCGGACCGAACCATTGCTGGAGAGAAACGTGCGCCTGCTCGTTGTTGAGGACGACCCCGATCTCAATCGCCAGCTCACCAAGGCGCTGAGCGATGCAGGCTACGTCGTCGATCGCGCCTTCGACGGCGAGGAGGGGCACTATCTCGGCGACACAGAGCCCTACGATGCCGTGGTGCTCGACATTGGCCTGCCGAAGAAGGACGGCATCTCGGTGCTGGAGGCCTGGCGCCGCAATGGCCGTACCATGCCGGTCCTGATCCTCACCGCGCGCGACCGCTGGAGCGACAAGGTCCAGGGGTTCGATGCCGGTGCCGACGACTATGTCGCAAAGCCTTTCCATCTCGAGGAGGTGCTGGCCCGCATTCGCGCGCTGCTGCGCCGTTCCACCGGTCACGCCCAGAGCGAATTGACCTGCGGTCCCGTCACGCTGGACACGAGAACCGGCCGTGTCAGCGTCTCCGGCAACCCGGTGAAGATGACCTCGCATGAATATCGACTGCTGGCTTATCTGATGCACCATTCCGGCCGCGTGGTCTCCCGCACAGAGCTCGTCGAGCACCTCTATGATCAGGACTTCGACCGCGACTCCAACACCATCGAGGTGTTTGTCGGCCGTATCCGCAAGAAGCTCGACGTCGATATCATCCAGACCGTCCGCGGATTGGGCTATCTCCTGACCCCGCCGGCAGCCCCCTGAAGTTGGGGCTTGAAGCATCCGAAGCTTGACCGGGCGGCGGAACAGGGCTCTTGCTCGGTCATGATCTCTGACGCCCCGCCGTACTGCGCCTTCCGGGACCGTTCCGATGCCCGCTAGCTCGCTGGCGAACCGCCTGTTCCTGTCGGCGACCGCGTGGCTCGTGGTGATCCTGGCGATCACCGGCGTTGTGCTGTCCTCGGTCTACAAGAATGCCACCGAACGTGCCTTCGACCGCCGTCTCAATCTCTATCTCCGCACGCTGATCGCCGAGGTCGCAACGCCTGACGAGCCGCCGGACCGTCAGTTCCAGTCGCTCGGCGAGCCGTTGTTTGAGCTGCCGCTGTCCGGCTGGTATTGGCAGATCACGCGCACCGATACCGAGAAGCCGGAGGTGCGCTCGTCGCGCTCACTCTGGGACAAGAAGCTGCCGAAGCTGGAGGAGCAGGGGGCCGAGCTCACCGCCGCCGGCATCCGGCTCGCTTATGTCGACGGGCCCGAAGGGCAGAACCTGCGGATGGTGGAGCGGCCGGTCGATCTCGGCGCCGACGGCAAATATCTGGTCAGCGTCGCGGGGGATGCCACGGAAATCTTCGACGAGACGCGCAGCTTCGACTACTACCTCGGCGGCACCTTCACCGCGCTCGGCATCGTGCTGCTGCTGACGACGGTGTTCCAGGTTCGCTTCGGTCTTGCACCCCTGAAGCGCATCTCGGAGGCGATCGCCGACATCCGCTCCGGGCGGGCGGAGCGGCTCGAGGGCGAATTTCCGGTCGAGATCGCGCCGCTGGCCCGCGAGACCAACGCGCTGATCGATGCCAATCGCGAAATCGTCGAGCGTGCGCGCACCCATGTCGGCAATCTCGCACATGCGATCAAGACGCCGCTCTCGGTCATCGTCAACGAGGCGGGGGTACACGCGGCCGACCCGTTCGCGGCCAAGGTCATGGAGCAGGCCGATGTGATGCGCGACCAGGTCGCCCATCATCTGGAGCGGGCGCGCATCGCGGCCAGGATCTCGGTCGTGGCCACCGTGACGGAGGTCGCGCCCGCGATCGAGGCGCTGCGCCGGACCATGGAGAAAATCTATCGCGACCGTGGCATCATGGTCGAGGCCAAGGCCGATCCGTCCGCAAAATTTCGCGGCGAGCGCCAGGATCTGGAGGAGATGGTCGGCAATCTCGTCGACAATGCCTGCAAATGGGCCACCTCCCGTGTCTTCATCGAGGTCCTGGTGGAGACGCCACACCAGGCCGGCGTGGGCCACCGTCTGCGGATCATGGTCGATGACGATGGCCGCGGCCTGTCCGAGGCCGAGCGCACCCAGGTCTCGCGGCGCGGCCAGCGGCTCGATGAATCCAAGCCGGGATCGGGGCTGGGGCTGTCGATCGTGGTGGATCTGGCGGGGCTTTATGGCGGCAGTCTCTCGCTCGGAAGCGCGCCGATCGGCGGCCTGCGCGCGGAGCTGGTGCTCCCCGGCATTTAGTGCCTGTTCCGACACGCCTTTTTGCCGTGACGGGCACCATTCCACAGGAAACCGGGGCATCCGACCCAACTTCCTAAACGGCTTCTTAAGGCGGCCCCTTCTATGATCGCGCTCGGACGCATCTCACGTCCGCCATTTTACCGTGCATTACCCGGGCGCATGAGCCAGACATCGATCGAGCGGCTGAGAGAGTATCTCGCGCAGCTCCCGCCGCAGTCGCAGGCGCTGCTGATGCGGGAGTTCGAGCGTGCGCTGGAGCGCGGCCAGGACACGGCGGTCGCCACCCTCGTGCTCGAGCAACTGCGCAAGATCGTGCGCAAGACCGAGGTCGAGGAGGCCGCGCCGCCGCGCACCGACGATCTGTCCCGGCTTTTGTTCCAGCCGCTGGAACCGTTCCTCGTCGAGGCCGGTGCGCCGATTCGGGTCGGGCAGATCCGCCGCTCCTCGCTGCACCCGATCTGGCAATGGCTCGGCCGCGACGGCGCTCCGGCCAAGCTGAATGAACTCGAGGCGACGCTGGCGCGCCTGCCGACCGACAATGCGGGCCAGCTCGAAGCCCTGGCACTGAAGCTGCAAGCGGTGGCCTCCGATGCCATCGCCGAGCTGATCGGACCCGGCGGCGGCGACAAGTCGCGTGCGCTCGCCCGCGTCGGCCCGCCCAATGTGATCGAGGATCTCTATTCGATCGGTGCGGTGCTTGCCGTTCGCGAGGCCATGGCGACCCTCAGCGAAAAGCTGCCGCGCTTCCTGCGCGCGTTCGGCGATTCCCAGATCGCCTCGGTGACGGCGGCTCTCAACATCCCCGTGCTCCAGACGCCGCAGATGCTGCCCTTCGCGCTGTCGATGGTGATCCAGCGGATGACCGCGCCCTGGCAGATCATCCGCCTCGCGGTCAAGATCGCCGCCTCCGACGACGAGATCCGCGTCGCGGCGACGCCCTATGGCGTAGCCGTCACCATCGCGCTGCACGACCTGTCCCGTCTCGCCGCCATCCTGCGCATGGACATCAAGCGCGGTCGCTTTGACACCGTCGCCGACAATCTGAAAGCGCTCCACGACGGCGTGCGCGGCCTACGCACCGAGCTCGATCTGCGCAACGATTCCGCCTGGGGCAAGCAGTTGACGTCGATCCGGGCGGACATCTCCAATGCGCTGCAATCGGAGATCGACAGCGTTCCCGGCCGCGTTCGCCGCATCTTGCGCCAGCGCGCCGAGAAGGACATTCCTCCGGGTGCGCGGGTCGACAGCACCGAAGTGGAGGAGGCGGCGGCGCTGATCGATTTCGTTGCGACCTGCCGCAACTATGCGAGCGAACTCGCCATCAACGAGGTGACGCTGCGGACGTTCTCCGACCTGCAGCAATATGTCGAACGATCGACAGAATCGCTGGTGCAGTCCCTGCGCGCCGCCGATCACAAGGTCCGGACCTACCGGCAGCAACAGGTTCAGGCCGCGATCCGCTTCTGCGAGGTGCTGTTCGGCGACGACTATGCGTCGCTGATGAGCCGGGCCGCGGAGAATGCGCTGACCGGCGAGCGCAAATCGTCGCGCGCAAGCTGATCCAGGCGCGCATTTTCGCTGTTACAATTTGTGGTTGACGATGCCGGCGGCGGGCCGTACGGTTTCGTGCACATTTTGGGAATTTCTATCTGTGGGCGCATGAAACCGATTATCAGCTTTGTTGAACTCGAGAACCGCGTGATCTCGGCGACATATCGGAGATTGATGGTCAGAGCGAAGGTGGTGCTGGTCGAGAAGGCGAGTGGCCGCCAACTGCCGGAGACGGTCACGACGATTGCATCGCCGGTTCCCGTCGGTGCGCTGCGCATCAGGTTGCCCGATGCGATCAGGCCGGGAACATACTTCCTCAAGGCTCTCAATGGGCACGGCGAGGATGCCGCCCAGAGCGCGGAGTTCGAGATCGGCTAAGCCGTTGGATTTTCACTATTTCGGGACTGCGACCGGTCGCGCCAAATTGACAATTGTCAATTGCCGCATCGTCCAGCCGTGGTGTAAAGCCAGCCATGGGCGCGAACCACGCGCTGCCGGAAGCTTGCCTGATGACACTATGGTTCGTGTTCGCGCTGATGACGGTCGCGGCGATTTTCGCCGTGCTCTGGCCGCTCGGCCGTGGCGGTCGGGCTCGGAGCGAAGGCAGCGAGGTCGCAGTCTACAAAGACCAATTGGCCGAGATCGAGCGTGATCTTGCGGTCGGGCTGATCGCGGCTCCGGAGGCGGAGGCCGCGCGCGTCGAGATCGGACGCAGGCTGCTTGCCGCCGCCGGCAGCGGGCCCGCGGCGGCACTCATGTCGAGCCTCAAATGGCGCCGTGCCGCGGCCGTTCTTGCTCTCGTTGGCCTGCCGCTGATTGCGATCGGCGTCTACATCCCGCTCGGCTCGCCCGCGCTGCGCGACTTTCCACTGGCGCAGCGGGACCGCGCGCCCGGTATGGCGCAGTCGCTCGAAAACCTCGTCGTGCAGGTCGAGCAACATCTGGAGAAGAATCCGACCGACGGTCGCGGCTGGAATGTGCTTGCGCCGGTCCTGGAGCGGCTCGGTCGCTATGACGACGCGGTGCGCGCCTATCGCAACTCGCTCACCTACAATGGCGAGAGTGCGGAGCGCAGGTCGGATCTCGGCGAAGCGCTCACGGCCACTGCCGGTGGCGTCGTGACCACTGAAGCCAAGACCGAATTCGAGCGCGCGCATGCGCTCAACGCCGACGATCCCAAGGCGAACTACTTCCTCGGGCTCGCCGCCGAGCAGGACGGCCGCAAGGACGATGCGGCCAGCATCTGGCGCGCGCTGCTTGCGAAGGCGCCGGCGGATGCGCCGTGGCGTCACCTCGTGCAGTCCTCGCTGACGCGGGTCGGCGGCGGCAGCACCGCGCCGGCGCTGTCGGACGAGACGATGGCGGCCGCCAAGGACATGACCGAGGGCGATCGCGGCGCAATGATCCGTGGCATGGTCGAGCGTCTGGCGAGCCGCCTGAAGCAGAACGGCGACGATGTCGACGGCTGGCTGCGCCTGGTGCGTGCCTATCTCGTGATGGGCGAACGCGACAAGGCGATGGGCGCCTCGACCGATGCCCGTCAGGCGGTGAGCAATGACGCCGAGCGGTTGCGCCAGCTCAACGAGGGCCTGAAGAATCTCGGGCTCGACGGATGACGATTGCGGGACGGAACGAGCGGAGAACGGACACGCCATGACGCGCAAGCAGCGACGTATGACCATTATCGGCGGCTCGCTTGCCGTGCTCGCGCTTGCCGCCGCGCTGGTGCTGAATGCCTTGCGCGACTCCATCGTGTTCTTCTCGACCCCCAGCATGGTCGCGGAGAAGCACCTCGCACCCGGCAAGCGGTTTCGCCTTGGCGGGCTGGTGCAGCCCGGCTCGCTCCAGCGCGGCGACAATCTCGCGGTGACCTTCGAGGTTGCCGACGGCAACGCGAAACTGCCGGTCGCCTACAAGGGCATCCTGCCTGATCTGTTCCGTGAAGGGCAGGGCGTCGTCGCCGAAGGCGTGCTCGACGCCAACGGCGTGTTCAAGGCCGACACCGTGCTCGCCAAGCACGACGAGACCTACATGCCGAAGGACGTCGCCGACGCCCTGAAGAAGCAGGGGCACTGGAAGGACGACTACGGCACCAAGCCTGCGACGACGGCGCAGGGCAATCCACAGGGAGCAGTGCGGTGATTGCGGAATCCGGACACTATGCGCTGGTGCTCGCGCTCGCACTGGCGCTGATCCAGTCCTTCGTGCCGCTGATCGGCGCACGGCTGCGCGACCCCGCGCTGATGAATGTGGCGCGGTCGACGGCACTGGCGCAGCTTTTGTTCGTCGGCGCCTCGTTCACAGCGCTCGTCATGCTGCACGTGACCTCGGATTTCTCCGTCGCCAACGTCTACGAGAATTCGCACTCCATGAAGCCGCTGATCTACAAGATCACCGGCGTCTGGGGGAACCATGAAGGCTCGATGCTGCTGTGGGTGTCGATCCTGGCGCTGTTCGGCGGCCTGGTCGCGATCTTCGGCAACAATCTGCCGCTGTCTCTGCGCGCGCACGTGCTGAGCGTGCAGGCCTGGATCGCCAGTGCCTTCTACCTCTTCATCCTGATGACCTCGAATCCGTTCCTGCGCATCGCCAATCCGCCGATCGAGGGGCGCGATCTCAATCCGGTGCTGCAGGACATCGGCCTCGCCGTGCATCCGCCGATGCTCTATCTCGGCTATGTCGGGTTCTCGATCTCGTTCTCCTTCGCGATCGCGGCACTGATCGAGGGCCGGATCGATGCGGCTTGGGCGCGTTGGGTGCGGCCCTGGACGCTGGTCGCCTGGATCTTCCTGACGCTCGGCATCGCCATGGGCTCCTACTGGGCCTATTACGAGCTCGGCTGGGGCGGCTGGTGGTTCTGGGATCCGGTCGAGAATGCCTCACTGATGCCGTGGCTTGCCGGCACGGCGCTGCTGCACTCGGCGCTGGTGATGGAGAAGCGGAGCGCACTGAAGGTCTGGACCATCCTGCTGTCGATCCTGACCTTCTCGTTGTCGCTGCTCGGCACCTTCCTGGTGCGCTCGGGCGTCATCACCTCGGTCCATGCCTTCGCCAACGATCCCACGCGCGGCGTGTTCATCCTTCTGATCCTCTGCCTGTTCATCGGCGGAAGTCTCTCGCTGTTCGCAGGGCGCGCCACGGCCCTGAAGCAGGGGGGCCTGTTCGCGCCGATCTCGCGTGAAGGTGCGCTGGTCCTCAACAACCTGCTGCTCACGGTGGCCTGCGCGGTCGTGCTGTTCGGCACGCTCTATCCACTGGCGATGGAGGTGCTGGCCGATTTCAAGATGTCGGTCGGCGCGCCGTTCTACAATCTCAGCTTCGTTCCGCTGTTCGCGCTGTTGCTGCTCGCCGTGCCGTTCGGGCCGATGCTGGCATGGAAGCGAGGCGATCTGCTCGGCGTGACGCAGCGCCTGCTCGCGGCCGGTGTGGCCGGACTCGTCGCCGTCGCCATCGCCTGGGGCTGGGCCCGCGGCGGCAGCGCGCTCGCTCCGCTGGCGATCGGCCTTGGGATCTTCGTGATCGCCGGCGCCGTGACGGATCTGGCGGAGCGGACCGGCCTGTTCCGCCTGCCGTTCGCGACGACGCTGCACCGCGCACGTGGCCTGCCGCGCTCGGCCTGGGGCACGGTGTTTGCGCATGCCGGTCTCGGGATCGCGCTGATCGGGATCGTCTGCGAGACCACCTGGAACAGCGAGTACATCGCGACGATGAAGCAGAACGACGTCGCGCATGTCGCGGGTTACGATCTGAAGCTCGACGGGCTGTTTCAGCGTCAGGGTCCGAACTATCGCGAGATGATCGCTGAATTCAACGTCAGCCGCCACGGCGCGCCCCTCAGCGTCATGACGCCGTCGAAGCGCAGCTTCACCACGCGCGGCTCCTCGACCACCGAGGCCGCGCTCCTGACCCGCGGCGCGAGCCAGCTCTACATCTCGCTCGGTGATGCCACCGCCGAAGGCGCTATCGCCGTGCGCATCTATCACAAGCCCCTGGTGCTGCTGATCTGGTGGGGCCCGGTGTTGATGGCGTTCGGCGGCATGCTGTCGCTGTCCGACCGGCGCTTGCGCGTCGGTGCGCCGAAGCCGGCGCGGGCGAAGCAGCGCCTGCAACCGGCGGAGTGATCGCCATGCGCCGGATGTTTGTCGCGCTCATCGCGCTCGCGCTGCTGGGAGCACCGACGGCTCGCGCGGTGCAGCCCGACGAGATCATGGCTGATCCGGCGAAGGAGGCCCGCGCGCGCGAATTGTCGCGGGAGCTGCGCTGCATGGTCTGCCAGAACCAGTCGATTGACGATTCCGAGGCGCCGCTCGCGCGCGACCTGCGGCTGTTGGTGCGCGAGCGGATCGCTGCCGGCGACAGCAATTCGCAGGTGCTCGACTTCCTGGTCGCCCGCTATGGCGAGTTCGTGCTGCTCAAGCCGCGTTTCGAGCGCCAGACCTTGCTGCTCTGGCTACTTGCGCCGGTGCTGCTCGTCGGTGGCGGCCTGGCGCTGTGGCTGCAAATTCGGCGGCGCTCGCGAAGTGGTGCGGATGTACCAACGCCGCCGCTCACGCCCGACGAAAAGGCGCGGCTTACGGCGTTGATGTCAGACGACGCAGCGTCGCGCTAGCTACGTAATGATACGTAAGCTGCACAAGGTAGCGCGCTTCATGCTCTGTTGACCTTTGTCTGGAAGCTTGTCGCGAGATTTGATTCCAGACTTAGAGTTCTTCCGATGTTCGCCAACAGCAACCTGACGATCCGCTTTCTGGTTGGAGCCGTCGTCGCGGCACTATTGTTCTTGCTGGCTATCGGCGGAGGTACCGGGTTTGTGGCGGTACTCTATCTCAACAACGAGATCACCAGTCTGTCGTCCGACTTCGCCGCGTTGAGCGGCCCCTCGCGCGAGCACGCGGTGCAGATCTATCAGCAGGCGCAGACCGCGTTCTCCTATTTCCTGGTTGCTTGCGGCGTGATCACCGTCATTGCCTTCGCGATCTGTCTCACGACCTGGTTTGTCGTGCGCAACGGCATTCTGCACCCGCTGGCGGCGATCGTGCATGCCATGCGCGAGGTCGCCGACCAGAAGTTCGATACGCCCGTCCCGGGACTAGGCGGCTCGAACGAGATCGGTCTTTTGGCAGGAGCGCTGGAGGTCTTCAAGACCAACGGCATCGAGCGGCGCCGGCTCACCGAGCGGCAGTTGCAGGAGGCACAGCACCAGGCCGAGCGGTCGACATATCTCGATGCGCGCATCAAGAGCTTCAACGAACTCGTTGCCAGCGTCGTCGACAGCGTAGCGTCCTCGGCGGTGCAGCTCGAGCGCAATGCCGAGACCTTGTCACGTGCGGCTAACGAGACCAGCAGCAAGGCCAACGCGGTGGCGAGCGCCGCGAGCCAGGCCAGCGCCAGCGTCCAGACGGTCGCGGGCTCCGCCGAGGAGATGACCAATTCGATCGGAACGATCAGCCGCCGCGTTACGGATGCGACCCAGCGCGCCGAGGGCGCAGCAGCACAAGCCGAGAGGAGCCGCGACACCATTCATGCGCTCTCGGACGCGGCCGACAAGATCGGCGAAGTCGTGCAGCTCGTGCAGGCGATCGCATCGCAGACAAATCTTTTGGCGCTCAACGCGACGATCGAGGCAGCGCGGGCAGGGGAGGCCGGCAAGGGCTTCGCGGTGGTCGCCTCCGAGGTGAAGAATCTCGCGCATCAGACCAGCAAGGCGACGGAGGAGATCACCTCCCATGTCGCCAGCATCCAGGGCATTACCGCGGAGACGCGCGGCGCAATCGACGGTATCTCCAGGACGCTGTCCGAGATCTCCTCGATCATGTCCGGCATCGAGGTCGACACCGCCCAGCAGCGCAATGCCACACAGGACATCACGCGCAGCGTGCAGGATGCCGCACGCGGAACGCTCGACGTGTCCAATCACATCGTCCAGATCACCTCGACCTCTGCCGAGACCGGGCGTATGGCCGCGGAGGCCCGCGATTCCGCTGTCGATCTGTCGCAGCAGGCCGAGACTTTGAAGCGCGAAGTCGATGAATTCATCATCAGCGTCAGGGCGAGCTAGGGCGTTCAGAAGTTCGTCACAGGAACCCTATTAAGTTCCTGCAGGATCAGGACTTTCTGGCTGCGATAAACTGCCGCATCCGCATCGGCCTTCATTACGAAAGTTTAACCCCGCCGCCAGCGCACGGTAAGGCGCAAGACCCCATCTTCAGGGCCGTAAGGTGCCACTCTCAGGCATCAAATGGATTTCAAGGCCTTGGAGACCTCTGCATGACCGACCGTCCCGATCTTTCGAATCTTCCGTCCTACCGGCAGCCGCGCCGGTCGATTTTCTCGGCCCGCAAGGTCGCGCTGATGGCCTCGGTGGTCGCCGGTCTCGGCGTCGCCGTCTATGGCTTCAGCCCGTCGACTTCGCCGGCCGACCTGTTCTCCAGCCCCGCGCATGCGCAGGTCAACAACGAGGTCCGGAAGGTCGAACGCCCGGTCGGTTTCGCCGACATCGTCGAGCGCGTGAAGCCCTCGGTGATCTCGGTGAAGGTCAACATCAAGGAGAAGACCGCCAGCAACGATGACGGTGATGATTCCTCGCCGTTCCAGCCTGGCTCGCCGATGGAGCGTTTCTTCCGCCGCTTCGGCGGTCCGGACGGCTTCCCGGGCCTGAAGGGTGGTCGTGGCCGCGTCGTCCAGGGCCAGGGCTCCGGCTTCTTCATCTCGGCTGATGGCTTCGCCGTGACCAACAACCACGTGGTCGACGGCGCGGACAAGGTCGAGGTCACGACCGACGACGGCAAGACCTACACCGCCAGGGTGATCGGCACCGACCAGCGCACCGACCTCGCCCTGATCAAGGTCGAGGGTGGCTCGAACTTCTCGTTCGCCAAGCTTGCCGATGGCAAGCCGCGGATCGGCGATTGGGTGCTTGCGGTCGGCAATCCCTTCGGCCTCGGCGGCACCGTCACCGCGGGCATCGTCTCGGCCAGCGGCCGCGACATCGGCAACGGCCCCTATGACGATTTCATCCAGATCGACGCGCCGGTGAACAAGGGCAATTCGGGCGGTCCGGCCTTCAACACCGAGGGCGAGGTGATGGGCGTCAACACCGCGATCTACTCACCCTCCGGCGGCAGCGTCGGCATCGCCTTCTCGATTCCGGCGAACACCGTGAAAAGCGTTGTTGCCCAGCTCAAGGACAAAGGCTCGGTCAGCCGCGGCTGGATCGGCGTGCAGATCCAGCCCGTGACGTCCGACATCGCCGACAGCCTCGGCATGAAGAAGGCCGAAGGCGCGCTGGTGGCGGAGCCGCAGGCGAACGGTCCGGCTGCGAAGGCCGGCATCGAGTCCGGCGACGTGATCACGGCGGTCAACGGCGAATCCGTCAAGGACGCGCGCGAGCTCGCCCGCACCATCGGCGCCATGGCGCCCGGCGCGACCGTGAAGCTCAATGTGCTGCACAAGGGCCAGGACAAGGTCGTCAACCTCACCCTGGGTCAGCTTCCGAACACGGTCGAGGCCAAGGCCGACACCGACAAGGATAGCGGCAAGGGTGCGACCCGCGGCACCGACGTGCCCAAGCTCGGCATGACGGTTGCTCCCGCCGACTCCGTGGCCGGCGCCGGCAAGGAAGGCGTCGTGGTCACCGAAGTCGACCCGAAGAGCGCCGCGGCCGAACGCGGCTTCAAGGAAGGCGATGTCATTCTCGAAGTCGGCGGCAAGAGCGTGAGCTCCGCCGGCGACGTGCGCGAAGCAATCAACTCGGCGCGGACCGACAACAAGAACAGCGTCCTGATGCGCGTGAAGAGCGGCGGCCAGTCGCGCTTCGTCGCGGTGCCCCTGGCCAAGGGGTAACGCCAAGGGTTAACCCCAGGAGGCTTCAGAAATGAAGGGTGTCGCCGGCATCAGTCGCCCCCGCCGTCGACGCCCTTCCGGGGAGCGGCGCAACGTTCGCTCACCCCATCTACCTTCCGGTGGAATACGCCCCCCTCCGTCGGAAGGGCCTAGGGCGGTGAGGTCCCCCCAGCTTCACCGCCCGCCTTTTTCCCTGCCCAAGTCTGTTTCGCTCGGCTTGCATGCGACCGCCGCTCGCGCCATGTTCATAAAGGGTTGACCTCCTTGACCGCCGCCGACCGCACGATGCGCCTCCTCATCATCGAAGACGACCGCGAATCCGCCGACTATCTCGTGAAGGCGTTTCGCGAAGTCGGCCACATTGCCGATCACGCCGGCGACGGCGAGGAAGGTCTATCCATGGCCGAGAACG
Organism: Bradyrhizobium sp. ISRA442; assembly: GCF_038085055.1. Lineage (NCBI taxonomy): Bacteria > Pseudomonadati > Pseudomonadota > Alphaproteobacteria > Hyphomicrobiales > Nitrobacteraceae > Bradyrhizobium > Bradyrhizobium sp. ISRA442. The sequence continues at coordinate 303,788 of NZ_JALGCN010000009.1, read as the reverse complement.
GCGACTACGACGTGCTGGTGGTCGACCGCATGCTGCCCAAGCGCGACGGCCTGTCGCTGATCGGCGCCCTGCGTGAAAAGGGCGAGTCGACGCCGGTGCTGATCCTGTCGGCACTCGGGCAGGTCGATGACCGTATCAAGGGCCTGCGCGCCGGCGGCGACGACTACCTGCCAAAACCCTATTCCTTCGCCGAGCTCCTGGCCCGCGTCGAGGTGCTGTCGCGCCGTCGCGGCGGCCCCGCCGAGGACACGGTCTACCGCGTCGGCGATCTCGAGCTCGACCGGCTGTCGCATCGCGTGGCTCGCGGCAAGGACGAGCTGACGCTCCAGCCGCGCGAATTCCGCCTGCTCGAATATCTGATGAAGCATGCCGGCCAGGTGGTGACGCGCACCATGCTGCTAGAGAACGTGTGGGATTATCATTTCGATCCGCAGACCAACGTGATCGACGTGCACATCTCGCGGCTGCGCTCCAAGATCGACAAGGGATTCGATCGGCCGCTGCTGCACACGATCCGCGGCGCGGGGTACATGATCCGTGACGGCATTCGGTAAACTCGTCCGCACCACGGCGTTCCGGCTGACGCTGGTCTATCTGCTGCTGTTTGCCGTGTTCGCGGCCTCGCTACTCGGCTATTTCGCCTGGAATACGCGGCGGCTGATCACCGAGGAGATCACGCAGACGGTGAATGCCGAAACCTCGGAGATCAACGAGATCTATGGCCGCCGCGGCCTGTTCGGTCTCGTGCGCGCGATCGAGTACCGGGCGCTGCGGCCGGGCGCCAACCTCTATCTCGTCACCACGCCGACGGGGCAGGCGGTTGCCGGCAATGTCGGCTCGCTGGCGCCGGGCGTGATGGCAACGCCGGGTTGGTCCGAGACGGCCTATCGGCGGATCGAGGATGCGGACGACCGCGATCATCGCGCGCTGGTGCGCGTCACCGAATTGGAGAACGGCTTCCGTCTCCTGATCGGCCGCGATCTCGACGAGCGGCGGCGGCTGTTCGGCATCGTGGCGAGGGCGGCGCAATGGTCGATCCTGATCGTCGTGGTGCTGGGCCTTGGCGGCGGCATCTTCGTGGCGCGACGCGTGTTGACGCGCATCGACGCGATGACTGGCACCGCTCAGCGCATCATGACCGGCGATCTCAGCGAACGGCTGCCGGTGGGCCGCAGCGGCGACGAGCTCGACCGGCTCGCCGAGAATCTCAATGCCATGCTGGAGCGCATCGAGGCGCTGATGGCGGGCCTCAAGGAGGTTTCCGACAACATCGCCCACGACCTCAAGACGCCGCTGACACGTTTGCGTAACCGTGCCGAGGAGGCGCTGGCGAAATCGGGCTGCGAGGCCGACTACCGCGCGGCGCTGGAGCGGACCATCGAGGAATCCGATGGCCTGATCCGCACCTTCAACGCCCTCCTGATGATCGCGCGCGCGGAGTCCGGGCAGGCGCGCGGCAATATGGATGACTTCGACGCTGCCGAGGTCGCCAATGGCATCCACGAGCTGTACGAGCCGCTCGCCGAGGACGACGGCATGACCCTGAGGGTCAAGGCGGAGGCCGCACCCATTCACGGCAACCGCGAGCTGATCAGCCAGGCGCTCGCCAACCTGGTCGAGAATGCGATCAAATACGGCAAGCCGGCAGCCCAGGCGCCGGGAACCGTGGTCAGCATGGACAGCCGGCAGATCACGATCGAAGCCAAGCGCGAGGGCGAGCAGGTGTTGCTCAGCGTCACCGATCACGGGTCCGGCATCCCCGAGGCCGACCGCAAGCATGTCGTCGAGCGATTCGTGCGACTGGAGGCGAGCCGCACCTTGCCGGGCTCCGGCCTCGGCCTCAGTTTGGCGTCAGCGGTTGCGACATTGCATGGCGGTGAACTGCGGCTGGATGATGCCCGTCCGGGTCTCGTCGCCACGCTGGTCCTGCCGGCCCGCGCCGGTGTCGGCGACAGGGTTGCTCCCCCAATGCAGGATGTGTCACAGAAGGTGGCATGAACCTCTCCGCGCCGGGAAACGCGGACAAGACTGGTGAGAGGCTGGCCGCACGCTTCGCGGAAGCTCCCCATATTGCCGCTTCCGTAACCGACGACCGACGTCTTGGGATTTGGCTGGCCGAGCTCGAGCCGGCACAATCGGCCAGTATCGAGGGATTGCTGGCCCATCCTTTCGCGAAGGATATCCTGGCCGGCATCGCGGAATTCTCGCCCTATCTGTTTGAACTTGTTCGCGCCGATCCGGCACGCCTGATCCGGCTCCTGCAATGTGATCCCGATGCGCATCTGTCGGCGCTGATCGAGGAGGCGAGGGGCGCGGTGTTTGCCGCGGCCGATGAAGCCGAGGTGATGCGAATTCTTCGCCGCATGAAGGCGGACACAGCGCTCCTGACCGCGCTCTGCGACATCGGCGGGGTCTGGCCGGTAATGCGGGTGACGGCGGCGCTGACCGATGTGGCCGTCTCTTCGGTGCAGGCGGCACTTCAGTTCATCCTGCGGCAGGAAGCCGCACGTGGCAAGCTCTCGCCGCCCAATCCCGAGGCTCCGGAAGAGGGCTGCGGCCTCATCGTGCTCGCCATGGGCAAGATGGGCGCAGGCGAGCTGAACTATTCAAGCGACATCGATCTCATCGTGTTCTTCGATCCCGAGGCCACGACTCTGGCGCCGGACATCGAGCCGCAGCCGTTCTTCGTCCGGGTGACGCAGGGGATGGCGCGCATTCTGCAGCAGCGGACCTACGACGGCTACGTCTTCCGCGTCGACCTGCGCCTACGCCCGGATCCGTCCTCGACGCAGGTGGCGATCTCGCGCGACGCCGCGCTGAACTACTACGAGCGCGAAGGGCGGACCTGGGAACGCGCCGCCATGATCAAGGCGCGCGCCTGTGCCGGTGATTCGGTGGCAGGCGAGGCGCTGCTGGCGGAGATCGCCCCGTTCGTCTGGCGCAAGCATCTCGACTTCGCCGCGCTTGCCGACGTTCACGACATGAAGCGGCAGATGCAGACCTATCGCGGCCAGAGCGAGATCGCAGTCGAAGGCCATAACGTGAAGGTCGGCCGCGGCGGGATCCGCGAGATCGAGTTCTTTGCGCAGACCCAGCAATTGATCGCCGGCGGCCGCCATCCGGAATTGCGGGTGCGGCCGACACTGGCCGCGCTCGACGTGCTCGCCTCCAGCAACTGGATCACCTTCGAGGCCCGCGACGAGCTGACCAAGGCCTATCAATTCCTGCGCCGGGTCGAGCACCGCCTCCAGATGATCGCCGACGAGCAGACCCACGCGCTGCCCGAGGACAAGGAGGCGGTCGAGCGCTTTGCCTGGTTCTTCGGCTATGAGAATCGCGAGGCCTTTGCGCGCGATCTGCTGCGCCAGCTCGAGATCGTGCAGGGGCATTACGAAAAGCTGTTCGAGGGGGACGATCCGACCGGGACGGAAAAACTGCCGGCCCTCGATTACCGTGCCGGTCCCGAAGATCCCCGCCTGCTGCAGCACCTGACGATGCTCGGCTTCAAGAAGCCCGCGGCGGTGGCGCAGACCGTGCGCGACTGGATCACCGGCGACTACCGCGTGTTCCGCGCCCAGCAGACGCGGAGCGCATTCGTCGAGTTCGTGCCGGCTCTCATCGACGGCTTAGCGCATGCCGAGGAGCCGGACCGCGCGGTCGCGGCCTTCGATCATTTCCTCCAGGCATTGCAGCGTGGCGGGCGTTTGATCACGCTGCTCAGTCAGAACCGCGACCTCGTTGCGCTCGTCGCTTTGGTGCTGGGCGCAGCGCCGCGGCTCGGCGAGATGCTGGCGCGGCAGCCGCAGCTCATGGACGGCCTGATCGACCCGCGTTTCTTCGGTGCCATGCCGGACAAGCAGGAATTGTCGGCGCGACTTGCAACCACCGTGCGGGATGCCGATTCCTATGAGGAGTTCCTCGATCGTCTGCGCCTGTTCGGCCAGGAGAGCCTGTTCCTGATCGGTACGCGCATTCTCTCCGGCACCGTCTCGGCGCAGCAGGCGAGCACCGCATTTGCAGATGTCGCGGAAGGCATCGTCCACACCGTGCATGGCCTCGTCGCGGATCGCTTCGCCGCCCAGCACGGCCGCATCAAGGGGCAGGAGACTGCGATCATCGCCATGGGCCGGCTCGGCGGCCGTGAGATGACGGCGTCCTCCGATCTCGACCTGATCCTGCTGTACGACTTCGACAGCGAGAATCCGGATTCCGACGGACCCAAATCGCTCCAGGGCGCGCATTATTTCGCCCGCTTCACCCAGCGTCTGATCAGCGCCTTCACCACGCGAACCAACTACGGCGTGCTCTACGAGATCGACATGCGGCTGCGCCCGTCGGGACGCGCCGGTCCGGTCGCATCCAGCATCGCCTCGTTCGCCGACTACCAGGCCAATGAGGCCTGGACCTGGGAGCACATGGCCCTGACGCGCGCGCGCGTGGTGTCGGCATCGCCCGAATTCCGCGAGCGGATCGAGCGCGTCATCCGCGAGGTCCTGACCCGTCGCCGCGACGTGGCGATCATCGCCAACGACGTCGCCGACATGCGCCGTGCCATCGCACAGGAAAAGGGCGAGGCCGATTATTGGGATCTCAAATATGCGGCCGGCGGCATGATCGATATCGACTTCATCGCGCAATATCTCCAGCTCGTACATGCCCACGACAAGCCGGACATTCTCGACGTCAGCACGTTACAGGTCCTGGAGAATGCCGCGAAGCTGGGCGTGCTCGCGCAATCGGAGGCCGAGATCCTGCGCGCGGCAACGCGGCTCTATCACGATCTCACGCAAATCCTGCGGCTGTGCGTCAGCGACCGCTTCAAGCCGGAAACGGCCGGCGTCGACCTTCAGCGCGTGATGGCGCGCGCCGGCGACGCGCCGGATTTCTCCGCACTGGAGGCGCGCGTGAAGGAGACGCAAAGCGAGGTGCGGCGCGTGTTCACGGCGCTGTTGGAAGGGGGCTAGCCTGCTTCAGCGAGGCGATGGCAAGACGATGACCAGTTGGTACGTTACCGTACCCTCGCGCCAAATCTCCTCCAAAAGGCCTATGGCTGAACAATCGTGCATCGATAGAGTTCAATAGAGGGCAGTGAGCCGGCAAAGGAGACCGGAAATGACCCCACATCTTACTATCAGATTGCTTTTCTCCAGTCTGGCATTGCTGGCGGCGCCCACTGTGGCGAACGCTGCATCGAACAAGGTCGTCATCGGTGACATAGATGACATGTCCGGAGTTTATGCCGACATCATCGGGCCTGGCGGAGTGACTGCTGCCAAGATGGCCATTGAGGATTTCGGCGGCAGCGTGCTGGGCAACAAGATCGAGCTGCTTGTCGCCGATCATCAGAACAAGCCGGATCTCGGGGAGCAAAAATTCCGTGAATATGTCGATCGTGACAACGTCACGATGGTGCTGGGCGGATCGAATAGCGGGGTCAACTTGGCAATGGCGACCATCGCAAGGGAAAAGAAGACGCCGTTGTTCTCGATCGGCGCAGCCGCTGCATCGCTTACCGGAAAGGACTGTACGCCCTACACGGTGCACTATGCCTACGATACGACGTCGCTGGCGAACGGGACGGCCAGCACGGTCGTGAAGCAGGGCAGCAAGACGTGGTTCTTCGTCACGGCGGACTACGCCTTCGGCACGCAGCTTCAGCAGGCGGCCTCCAAGGTTGTCGAGGCAAACGGAGGAAAGGTAATTGGCGCGGTCCGCGTGCCGTTGGCGACGTCGGATTTCTCGAGCTATCTACTACAGGCGCAGAACTCGGGAGCGCAGGTCCTTGGGTTGGCAAATGCCGGACAGGACTTCACCAACTCGATCAAGGCCGCCGATGAGTTCGGCATCGCAAAGACGATGAAACCTGCTGCGCTCCTGGCGTTCATCACCGACATTCATGCGCTCGGGTTGAAAACTGCGCAGGGGCTGTATCTCACCACCGGTTGGTATTGGGACCTCAACGATAAAGCGCGCGCATTCGCCAAGCGGTTCTTCGAAAGCACCCAGCGTGAGCCGACCATGACCCAGGCTGCATATTATTCGGCGACGCTGACCTATCTGAACGCTGTGAAGGCGGTCGGCTCGACGGATCCGGATAAGGTCATGGACCAACTGCACAAGGCAAAGATCAACGACATGTTCACGTCCAACGGCGTGATCCGTCCCGATGGCTTGATGGAGCACGACATGTACATCATGCAGGTCAAGAAGCCCGAAGAATCGAAGCATCCCTGGGATTACTATCGTCTCGTACAGACGATGTCCGGTGATCAGGCGTTCGGGAAATTGGCTGACAGCGCATGCCCGCTGCTCACTCATTAGCTCAGCATTGCTGTCATGACGTTTTAGCCGAATTCGGGCCGGATCGGGCAACGAAAGCCATGCCCCATCGCACTTGTGACGACTGGTTCTGAGACCATAGATCCCGATAGGGCTCAGGAGTCCGCTGGGATGATCAGTTTCGGCAGCCAGGGTTTCGGTCGGACGCGGAACAGGCTTCTGCGGCTTATTCCCGACAATGAGCTTCTCCTGCTGCGATCAAAGTCGGAGGCGGTGCAGATCCTGCCGCGGCAGATACTGCATCATTGGAGATCGCCAATGGATCACGTCTATTTCATCGAACGAGGACTGGTTTCGGTGTCGGCGCGAATTGACGAGGATCGGTTCGTCGAAGCGTGGCTGATCGGTTCGGAAGGTATGATCGGTGCGCCGCTTGTCCTGGCTGAAGACGATAAGGCGCCTCCGCACCGTCGTGTAGTGCAAGTAGGCGGCACGGCGCTGCGGACTTCCTCCCGCGAATTTCTCGCAGCTCTTCCAGAGCTTCCAACTCTTCGAAGGGTGCTTTTCCGATACATAGATGTTGTGCTGCTGCAGACCTCGCAATCGGGAGTTTGCAATGCTGCACACTCGCTGAAGCAAAGACTGGCGCGGTGGCTGCTTGTTGCGAGGAATGCTCTCGACGACGACAACGTGCCTCTGACGCACGACGTTTTAAGCCAGCTTCTCAACGTGCGGCGGGCCAGCGTAACGGATTGCCTGGAAGTGCTCGACAGCGAAGGGGCGATACGCAGCTCGCGCGGGCTGGTAACAATCGCGGATGCGAAATTGTTGCAGCAGACTTCCTGTAGCTGCTTCAGTGTGATCGAACGCGAATATCAGAGGCAACTTAGCCTCGAATCCGTCGACACTCATCCGGTGGAAGCGCGGCTCGCCCCCGATAGCGAGTGCTCTCGCTAGAGCGGCCTCTCACGGCGCTGCTGGAAGGGACGTAGCCTGCTTCAGCGAGGCGATGGCCTCGCGCACGTTCGGCTCCAGGCCCGCGCCGCCGGCATCGAGATGGGCGAAGATCGCGCGCTTCATCCGGGGATCCCAGAATTTCTTGATGTGCTCGGCGATCCCAGGCACGGCCTTGTCGTGGCCCTGGCTTCGGAAGAACGTGCCGATCTGGTTGGCCATGTAGATCAGGCGGTCAGGCGACATCGGCAACCTCCGTGGCAACGCGGACGACAACCCGGCTGCCATGTGTGAACACTTCGAACCCGTCCTGGCGGGCAATGGCAATCAACGTGATGCCGGCGGCTTCCGCCGTGCGGACCGCAAGCGCAGTGGGGGCGGAGACCGCAACTATCACTGGCGCGCCGATCGCGGCGGTCTTCTGCACCATCTCCACCGAGACACGGCTCGTCAGCAGCACCATGCCGCCGCTTGCATTCGTCCGGCTGCGCGCCAGCGCGCCGGCGAGCTTGTCGAGCGCATTATGGCGGCCGACATCCTCGCGCAGGGCGACGATGCCGCCGGCAGGAGACCAGAACCCAGCGGCGTGAACGGCGCGGGTTTGCAGGTTGATCGATTGCAGCGGCGCGATGGCCTGCATTGCCGCCATGATCTGCTCAGGCGTAAAGCTCTGCCCCTGCAGCACCACGGCCGCGGGCCGCACGGCTTCGGCGATGGAATCGATGCCGCAGATGCCACAGCCGGTCGGCCCCGCAATGTGCCGCCGGCGCTCGCTGATGCGTCCGGCATGTTCCGATGCCAGCCACATGCGCAGCTCGATGCCTTCGTCGAGGCGGATCACTTCGAGCGACTGGATGTCGTCGACCGATTTGACGATGCCTTCGCTGAGACTGAAGCCGACGGCAAAGTCTTCCAGGTTCTGCGGCGTCCCCATCATGACGGCATATGTACCGCCATTGTAGGTCAGCGCGAGCGGGCTCTCCTCCGGGATCAGACGCGTCCCTTTGGAGGCTGCGCCATCGCGCCAGATCTCGCGGTCGATGGCTTGGACCGGCACGTGCATGCGCCTACTCCGCAGCCTCGGCCGGCGCGATGCGGCGCGAATGCCGTGCCTGCGCATCATATGCCTTCTGCCAGTCGGACGGGCCGTTCGACGGCGATACCTGCACCGCCGTGACCTTGTACTCGGGGCAGTTGGTCGCCCAGTCCGAATAGTCGGTCGTGATCACGTTGGCCTGCGTGTCCGGGTGATGGAAGGTGGTGTAGACGACGCCCGGTGCGACGCGGTCGGTGATCTCGGCGCGCAGCGTGGTTTCGCCGGCGCGGCTCTTCAGCCGCACCCAGTCGCCATCGCGCACGCCGCGCTGCTCGGCATCGTGCGGATGGATCTCCAGCCGGTCTTCGCTGTGCCAGACCAAGTTCTCGGTGCGCCGCGTCTGCGCGCCGACATTGTACTGGCTGAGGATACGGCCCGTGGTCAGCAGCAGCGGATAGCGCGGACCGGTGCGCTCGTCGGTCGCGACATATTCGGTGACGACGAACTTGCCCTTGCCGCGGACGAAGCCGTCGATATGCATCACCGGCGTGCCCGCCGGCGCCGTCTCGTTGCAGGGCCACTGCACCGAGCCGAGCTCCTCGAGCTTGGCGTAGGAGACGCCTGCGAAGGTCGGTGTCAGCGCCGCAATCTCGTCCATGATCTCGGAGGGGTGATTGTAGTTCATCTCGAAGCCCATGGCCTTGGCAAGGCCGATGGTGACCTCCCAATCGGCCATGCCGTTCTTCGGCGTCACCACCTTGCGCACGCGCTGGATGCGACGCTCGGCGTTGGTGAAGGTGCCGTCCTTCTCGAGGAAGCTCGAGCCGGGCAGAAAGACGTGGGCGTAGTTCGCGGTCTCGTTCAGGAAGAGGTCGTGGACGATCACGCATTCCATCGCCGATAGTGCCGCCACAACGTGCGAGGTGTTCGGATCGGACTGCAGGATGTCCTCGCCCTGCACGTAGAGGCCCATGAAGGTGCCTTCGACCGCAGCGTCGAACATGTTGGGGATGCGCAGGCCCGGTTCCGGGTTGAGCTTGACGTTCCACAGCGCCTCGAACTGTTCGCGCACGGCATCGCCTGCGATATGGCGATAGCCGGGCAGCTCGTGCGGGAACGAGCCCATGTCGCAGGAGCCCTGCACGTTGTTCTGGCCGCGCAGCGGGTTCACGCCGACGCCGGGGCGGCCGATATTGCCAGTCGCCATCGCGAGGTTGGCGATCGCGATCACGGTGGTCGAGCCCTGGCTGTGCTCGGTGACGCCGAGGCCGTAATAGATCGCACCATTGCCGCCGGTGGCGTAGGTGCGCGCCGCTTCACGCAGCGCCTTGGGATCGACGCCGGTCAGGATCGCGGTCGCCTCCGGGCTGTTGTTCGGCTGGGCAACGAACGCGGCCCACTCCTCGAACTCGCTCCAGTCGCAGCGCTCGCGCACGAAGGCTTCGTTGACGAGGCCCTCGGTGACGATGACATGCGCGAGAGCGGTCATCACCGCGACGTTGGTGCCGGGCATCAAGGGCAGATGCAGCGCCTTCACATGCGGCGATTCCACCATCTCGGTGCGGCGCGGATCGATCACGATCAGCTTCGCGCCCTGGCGCAGCCGCTTCTTCAGACGCGAGGCGAAGACGGGGTGGGCCGAGGCCGGGTTGGCGCCGATGATGACGACGACGTCGGTGTCCTCGACCGAGTCGAAATCCTGCGTGCCGGCGGAGGTGCCGAATGTGGTGGCAAGACCGTAGCCGGTCGGCGAGTGACAGACGCGGGCGCAGGTATCGACGTTGTTGTTGCCGAAGCCTGCGCGGATCAGCTTCTGCACCAGATAGGTTTCTTCATTGGTGCAACGGGACGAGGTGATGCCGCCGATGGCGTCGCGGCCGTATGTCTTCTGGATGCCGCGCATCTTGGCCGCGGCAAACGAGAACGCTTCGTCCCACGACACCTCGCGCCAGGGGTCCTCGATCCGCTCGCGGATCATCGGCTTGAGGATGCGCTCCCTGTGGTTGGTGTAACCCCAGGCGAAGCGGCCCTTGACGCAGGAATGGCCGCGATTGGCCTTGCCGTCCTTGTAGGGCACCATGCGCACGACTTCCTCGCCGCGCATCTCGGCCTTGAAGGCGCAGCCGACGCCGCAATAGGCGCAGGTGGTCACGACCGAATGCTCGGGCTGGCCGATGTCGATCACGGACTTTTCCGTCAGCGTCGCGGTCGGGCAGGCCTGCACGCAGGCGCCGCAGGAAACGCATTCGGAGCCCAGGAAACTCTCGCTCATGCCGGGCGAGACGCGGCTGTCGAAGCCGCGGCCCGAGATCGTCAGCGCGAAGGTTCCTTGCACCTCCTCGCAGGCGCGGACGCAGCGCGAGCAGACGATGCATTTGGAGGGATCGTAGGTGAAGTACGGATTGGACTCGTCCTTCGGCATCCAGGCGGGATTCACGTCGCCGTTGGACTTAGCGAAGACGTGGTTCTCGCCCTCATAGCCGTAGCGCACATCGCGCAGGCCGACGGCGCCGGCCATGTCCTGCAATTCGCAGTCGCCATTGGCGCCGCAGGTGAGGCAGTCGAGCGGATGGTCGGAGATGTAGAGCTCCATCACGCCCTTGCGCAGCTTCTTCAGCCGCTCGGTCTGGGTGTGCACGACGAGACCGGGCATCACCGGCGTGGTACAGGACGCCGGCGTGCCGGCGCGGCCCTCGATCTCGACGAGGCACAGGCGGCAGGACCCGAACGCATCTACCATGTCGGTCGCGCACAGTTTCGGAATCTGATGACCGGCTTCCATGGCCGCGCGCATGATCGAGGTCCCCTCGGGCACCGAGATCTCCTTGCCGTCGATGGTCAGCGTCACCATCGTTTCCGATTTCGAGCGCGGCGTGCCGAAGTCGATTTCTTCGATCAGAGACATTGTCGTTCTCCTATTCCGCGGCCTGAAGCGTGGTCGGCGCCGGGGCGAAATCCTCCCGGAAATGCTTCATTGCGCTGAGCACGGGGTAGGGCGTGAAGCCGCCGAGTGCACAGAGCGAGCCGAATTTCATGGTGTTGCAAAGGTCTTCGACCAGCGCGAGGTTTTCGATCACGCGCTCGCCGCGCATGATCTTCTCGATGGTCTCGACGCCGCGGGTCGAGCCGATCCGGCACGGCGTGCATTTACCGCAGGACTCGACGGCGCAGAACTCCATGGCGAAGCGCGCCTGCTTGCGCATGTCGACACTGTCGTCGAACACGACGATGCCGCCATGGCCGATCAGGCCGTCACGGGCGGCGAAGGCTTCGTAGTCGAACGGTGTGTCGAACAGCGCGCGCGGGAAATAGGCGCCGAGCGGGCCGCCGACCTGCACGGCGCGAACCGGGCGGCCCGTGAACGTGCCACCGCCGATGTCGTCGACGAGCTCGCCGAGCGTCACGCCGAACGCCGTCTCGAACAGCCCGCCATAGCGGATGTTGCCCGCGAGCTGGATCGGCATCGTGCCGCGCGAGCGGCCCATGCCGAAGTCGGCATAGGCCTTGGCGCCTTCGGCGAGGATGAAGGGGACGGCGGCGAACGACAGAACGTTGTTGATCACCGTCGGCTTGCCGAACAGGCCGTGATGCGCCGGCAGCGGCGGCTTTGCGCGCACGATGCCGCGGCGGCCTTCGAGGCTCTCCAGCAGCGAGGTCTCTTCGCCACAGACGTAGGCGCCGGCGCCGACTCGCACCTCGAGATCGAAGCTTTGCGTGGAGCCACCGATATTGGCGCCGAGATAGCCGCCGCGCTTGGCGGCAATGATGGCCGCGTTCATCGCTTCGACCGCGTGCGGGTATTCGCTGCGGATGTAGATGTAGCCCTTGGTCGCGCCGACAGTGAGTGCGGCGATGGTCATGCCCTCGATCACCAGGAAGGGATCGCCTTCCATGATCATGCGGTCGGCGAAGGTGCCGCTGTCGCCTTCGTCGGCGTTGCAGACGATGAACTTGCGATCGGCTTTCGCCTGCGCGACCGTCTTCCACTTGATGCCGGTCGGAAAGCCTGCGCCGCCGCGGCCGCGCAAGCCGGACGCGGTGACCTCGGTGAGGATCGCATCCGAGCCGAGCGACAGCGCACGCTCCAGGCCCTTGTAGCCGCCATGAGCGCGATAGTCGTGAAGCGAGCGCGGGTCGATCACGCCGCAGCGGGCGAAGGTGAGGCGAGTCTGACGCTTCAGCCACGGGATCTCGTCAGTCGCACCGATCCGCAGCAGATGCGGCGTGTTGTTGGCGAGCGCATCGAGCAGCGAGGGCACATCGGCATCGGTCACAGGCCCGAAGGCGATCCGGCCCTGCGGGGTCGCGACCTCGACCATCGGCTCGAGCCAGTACAGGCCGCGCGAGCCGGTCCGGATGATCTCGACAGCAAGGCCGCGCTTGGCCGCAGCCTGTTCCAGCGTCAGCGCGACTTCGTCGGCGCCAACGGCGACCGCACCGGCATCGCGTGAGACGAAGAGACGCATTTTCATCGCTGTGCCTCCGCGACCAGCGCGTCGAGGCGCTTTTCGTCGAGGCGGCCAACGAGGCGGCCGTCGAGCATCGCGGATGGCGCGGTCGCGCACAGTCCGAGGCAGTAGATCGGCTCCAACGTAACGCGGTCGTCCGCCGTGGTGTTGCCGAGCGACACGCCGAGCTTCGCCTCGGCGCGCGCAGCCAGCGCATCGCCGCCCGCCGCCTGACACGCTTCCGCGCGGCAGAGTTTGAGCACGTGACGGCCGGCCGGCTTGTGGCGGAAATCATGATAGAAGGTGAAGACGCCATGCACCTCGGCGCGCGACAGGTTGAGCGCTTGCGCCACCATCGGAATCGCCGCCTCCGGCACGTAGCCGAACGCCTCCTGAAGGGCATGGAGGATGACCAGCGTAGCGCCCTCCTGCTGAGCGTGTTCGGCGATGATCTCAGCGCCGCGCGTTTCGTCCCAAGGTTCGTAGACCGTTGTCATTCTTCATTCTCAACTCGGTGTCCGACGCCCCATGAGTATTTGGAATCATTCGAAGATCAATAAAGCTGTCTCATGCTGCGATCGGGAATTCGGATCGATTGGCGGGTGCAATTGGTCGATACGGAACGCTAATGAAACTCGTATCCGCTGGCGGTTTTTGCGTGTTGGTGCAGGCCGGGCGTGCTAGCTTGCATGCCACGCGCAAACCCAACGGGACGGACAAGGGGACGGACGGTTGATCGATAAGCTTGAACTGCTGCTGGCGCTCGCCAAGGAGCGGCACTTCGGACGGGCTGCGGAGGCCTGCGGTGTCACCCAGCCGACAATGTCGACCGGGCTGAAGCAGCTTGAGGAGATCCTGGGCGTGATGCTGGTCCAGCGCGGCTCCCGCTTCCAGGGCTTCACGCCCGAAGGCGAGCGCGCGTTGGATTGGGCGCGGCGGATCGTCGGCGATGCGCGCGCGATGCGCCAGGAGATCAACTCGCTGAAGGACAAGCTCTCCGGCGAGATACGCATCGCGGCGATCCCGACGGTGCTCGGCATGGTCGCCGCACTGACGACGCCGTTCCGCGCCAGGCATCCCGACGTGCGCTTCCGCATCCAGTCCACCACGTCATCCGAAGTGCTGGGGTTGCTCGAAAATCTCGAGGTCGATGCGGGGCTGACCTATATCGAGAACGAACCGATCGGCAGGGTGCGCACCATCCCGCTCTACAACGAGAGCTATCGTCTCCTGACCGCGCCGGATGCGATGTTCGGCGACCGCGAGACGGTAACCTGGAAAGAGGTCGGGCAAGTGCCGCTCTGCCTACTGACGCCCGACATGCAGAACCGCCGGATCATCGACCGTGCGCTGCGCTCGGTCGGCGCTGAGGCGACGCCGACGCTGACCTCGAATTCGCTGCTCGTGCTGTTCACCCACGTCAAGACCGGACGCTGGGCGAGCGTGATGCCGGCCAAGCTGGCCGAGACTCTCGGCCTTTCCGATACCGTCCGCTCGATCCCGATCGTCGATCCCGACGTCAATTACAGCATCGGCATGGTGATCCCGCAGCGCGACCCGATGACGCCGCTGATCGCGGCGTTGGTCAACGTCGCGCGCGAGGTGGCGCCTGGGCTTCAGGTCTAAATTAGTGGCGCCTCACGCCGCCGCCGAAATCCGGGCGGTCAGCTTGGCGTCGCGGGGCAGGGTCACCCGCACGACGGTGCCGACGTCGATCTTCGATCGCAGCCGCATCGAGCCGCCGTGGAGCTGTGCCAGCGAGCGCGCGATCGCAAGCCCAAGTCCCGAGCCGTGATAGGTCTTGGTGAGCTGACTTTCGACCTGTTCGAACGGGCGTCCCAACCGCGCCAGCGAGTGCGGCGCGATCCCGATGCCGGTGTCGGCGATCATCAGCACGATCCTGTCGTCGAGCTGGCGGCTGCGCACGACGATGCGGCCGCCGTCGGGCGTGAATTTCACCGCGTTGGACAGCAGGTTGACGATGATCTGCTTGGTGGCGCGGCGGTCGGCGACGACCGAGATCGATTTCGCGATGTCGGCATCGAGCGTCAGGTTCTTGTCCTCGGCCCGGCCCGAGACGACCCTTAAGGATTCCGCGAGCGTCCGCGACAGGTCGAGATCCTCCATGTCGAGCTTCATGCGGCCGGCCTCGATCTTGGACATGTCGAGGATGTCGTTGATGACCTCGAGCAGATAGTGGCCACTGGTCAGGATATCCTGGCAGTACTCCTGGTACTTCTCGGAGCCGAGCTCGCCGAACATGCCGCTGCCCATGATCTCGGAGAAGCCGATGATCGCGTTCAGCGGCGTGCGCAGCTCGTGGCTCATATTGGCGAGGAATTTCGACTTGGTCTGGTTGGCTTCCTCGGCGCGGGTCTTCTCCCGCTGATATTTCTCGGCGAGGTCGGCGAGCTCGATCGCCTGGCGCTCCAGCGCCGCCTGCGAACGCTTCAGGTCGATCACGGTGGCGCGCAGGCGCAGATCATTGTCGACGAGCTTCTGCTCGTGTTCCTTGATGCGGGTGATGTCGGTGCCGACCGAAACGTAGCCGCCGTCCTTGGTGCGGCGCTCGCTGATGTGCAGCCAGCTTCCGTCGTCGAGCTGCGCCTCGAAGGTGCGCGCGCCCGGGCTCTTGCTTGCTGTCTCGTTGTGGCGGGTGCGCACCTCCGGCATGCGGCCGACCTCGAGCACGGTCTCGTAGGAGGTGCCGGGGATCACGGCGGTGTCGGGCAGCTTGTGCAGGCGCTGGAAGTGCGAGTTGCAGAGCACGAGGCGGTCGCTGGCGTCCCACAGCACGAAGGCCTCGGGAATCGTCTCGATCGCGTCGCGCAGGCGCAGGTCGGCTTCGACGGTCTTCTCGGCGAGGCTCTTCTGCTCGGTGATGTCGACCGCGATCCCGATCAGGTGCACGCTGGAGTCGGTCGCCCCGCGCACCTTTTCGCAGCGGACGCGCAGCCAGATCCAGTGGCCGTCGACGTGCTGCATGCGGAAGGTCCGGTCGATGTGGTCGATCTTCTCAGAGATGAGCTGGTCGGCGATCGCGAACAGGTCGATGTCGTCGGACTTCACCAGCGCATTGACCTCGCCGAAAGTGAGGAGCTCGTTGCGGCCGTCAAGGCCGAGCATCGAGAACATCGACTGCGACCAGAAGATTCGGCCGCGCGACAGATCCCAGTCCCACAGGCCGCAGCGGCCGCGGTTGAGCGCGGTGTCGATCCGGCCACGCACGGCGTCGTTGATCAAGTCGCCCTCGCGGGCGCGCGTCGACTGCCAGTGGAAGGCGAAACCGAGGATCAGGACGACGAAGCCTGTGGTCGCCGACAGCGTCACCGAGAGCGCCGCGTCGGAGCCCCAGATCGGCTCGTTGCGCTCCTGAATCACGGTGACCGTGCCGGGCAGCGACCGGATCGGCCGCGACGTCGTCATCGCGGCGTTGCCGTTCGGCAGAATCATCTCTGAGACGTTGGTGTCGCGCGGTGGCGTCGCCACCAACTGCGCCGTGGTGATCGCATCGAGCAGGCGGTCATTGCCGGCCGGGTCGGTGTCGACGGGAATGCGGGCGAGGATGCGGCGGTCGACGCCGGCCGAGGTGACGATGATGTGGCGGCCCGAGGCCGTCCCCCACGACGGGATCAGATCGGGCAGCAGCGTCGGCAGGCTCTCGATGTTCTTCAGCCGCTCAATGCGCGACGAGGTGAGGCGGTCGATGCGCTCGGCGAGCAGGTCGGCCAGCGCGGAGATGTCGCGTCGCATCACCTGCCGCTTCTGGCGCGTCTGGTCGACGACTTGCACGAAGGCGCCAAGGCAGATGGTGATGAGGAAGGCGATGATGAGCGTGGGCACGGCGCGTCGCAGCGCCGGCTCGGCGATCAGCAGCCGGTGGTAGGCAGGTTTCGCGATCGACTGCGCCAATCCCTTGATCGAATCGGATTGAGCACACGCGTTCGCGGCGTCTGCGCGCGCCATGCCTTCGGCCCCCTGAAAACCTGCTTGCAACACTGTCCGGAAGCAGCCCCACAACCCTTCCGAATCACAGCGATTTGAATCCAGTTTTCGCGGCCTGTCGAGAGTCAACGAATCGTTAACGCGAAATAATTCTTATCCAATGGAGAGTTTGCGCGCCGAGCGTACGCAATCTTGCGTGCGCTGCGAGTCCGAAACGAGAACGTGTGACTCCTCTGCGCGTGTCGCGTCATGAGCGCGGCGGTTCGGCGTGACTGATCACGCGCTTCACGCTCGGGAAGTTGCGGCGTAGCGCGCGCTCGATCGCGTCGACCTGCTCGTGCACCTTGATCACGCTCATCGACGGCGCCGCGCGGCAGTGGAAGTTGACGATCTCGCCGGCATCGGTGTTGCGGACACGGACATTGTGCACGTCGTGGATCTCTCCGCCGCGCGCATAGTCGGCGAGCGCGGCTGCGATCGTCTGCACCCGCTCCGGCGGTGCGTCGACGCCGAACGGCAGTTCCGGGTCCAGCGGCTCGATATGGACGTCGACCTCGACGTCCTCGCCGAATTCCTCCTTGATGTTGCGCTCCAGCGTGTTGGCGATGTCATGGGCGGCCACGAGCTGCATCTCGCCGTAGACCTCGAGGTCGATGCCGACGATCAGCTTGGCGCCGAGGTCGTGCACCGTGACGTGGTGGATGGCGAGGCCTGAATTGCGCGCGATCACCATGATGCGGTCGCGCACGGTCTCGTTGTTGCGCGCGACGGGGACTGCCGTGAAGGTGAGGTCGGCATCGCCGAACGCCTTGCCGACGGCAGCCTGCGCATTGCGCTTGATGTCCTCGACGCGGTCGATCGGATAGGTTCGCGGTACCTTGGCGATGGTGTCGATGAACGTGGTCGCCCCGACCATGCGCACCCGCAACCGCTCGACGTCGATCACGCCGGGGACGCTGCGGATCGCGGCCGTGGCCTTTTCCTGCGCGCCCTCCGGCGCGCGATCGACCAGCGTCTGCACTGTCGAGCCGGCCATGCGCAGGCCGAGCGCCGCGATCATCACGGCCACGGCGGCCGCCGCCGCGGCGTCGCCCCACCAGAAGCCGAAGGCGGCGAGGACCAGGCCGACAATGACGGCAAGGGAGCCCATGACGTCGGAAGCGAAATGCAGCGCGTCGGCGGCCAGCGCCTGGCTGCGGGTCTCCCGCGCCGCACGGTGGAGCGCGCGGGCGCGCCACAGATTGACGACGATGTCGATCACCAGCACGACGAAGGGGACAGCCGAAATGGTCGGCGGCGGGGTTCCCTCGTGCAGGCGGCTATAGGCCTCGACCAGAATGCCGCCGGCGAGCACGTAGAGCAGGGCGGTAACGCCGAGCGCGGAGACGCTTTCCAGCTTGCCGTGGCCGTAATGGTGCTCCTCGTCCGCGGGCTTGTCGGATACCCGCACCACGGCCCAAGTGATGATGGTCGCGACCAGGTCGATCGAGGAGTGCAGGGCTTCCGAGATCAATGCGAGCGAGCCGATAGCGAGCCCGACCACGAACTTGGCCGCCGCCATGCCGCCGCTGGCGAAGATCGAGATCGCTGCGACCGATGTTTTGCTGTGCTGGGAGGTCATGGCGGGGATTTAGCAGCCCGCAGGCGAACATCAAGCCGCCGCGCACAAGTCTAGTCGCAAGTGAGTTGCAGGAGCGGGTCGGCTGCGAAATCTTCCGAGTTGAGCAAGGGAGCAGTGCCACCAACTCCGTCATGCCCGGGCTCGTCCCGGGCATCCACGTCTGGCCGCATGCACGCGCGGCAGCAGCGTGGATGGCCGGGTCATTTTGGCGAAGACGCGCTTCGCGCTTTTGCCCGGCCATAGCTCACACCGTCACGACGATCTTCCCCAGATGCTTGTTGGCTTCCATGTGCTCGAATGCGCTGTCGATGTCGTCGAACGCAAACACCTTGTCGATCGGAAGCTGCAGCTTGCGCGACTCGACTGCGCCCCAGATGTCCTTCCTGACCTCGTCAAAGATCTCGCGAATCTCCTCGATGGTGCGGGTGCGGAAGGTGACGCCGATGTAGTTGATGCGGCGGGCCGCGTGCAGGTCGAAATTGAAGTCGGCATGCGTGCCGCCGAGCCGGCCGACATTGACGATGCGACCCTTGACCTTGGTCGCGGCGAGGTTCTGGTTGGCGACCTTGCCCGAGACCTGGTCGACAATGAGATCGACGCCTTCGCCGTTCGTCGCCTTCAGCACCTGGTCGACCCAGCCGGGGTCGGAGGAGTCGATCGCCAGATCCGCGCCGTAGTCGGTCAGCCGGCCGCGGCGATAGGCGTCCGTCGACGAACCGATCACGAGTTTTGCGCCCTTGAGCTTGGCGATCTGCATCGCCATCAGGCCGACGCCGGAGCTTGCGCCCTGGATCAGCACGGCTTGCCCGGGCTGCACGCCGCCGACCGTGACGACGGCGTTGTGCATGGTCGCGAGCGCGACGGGGAGGCTGGCGGCTTCCTCAAAATTCATGTTGGAGGGCGCGCGGAACAGGCGGCCGTGATCGGCAAGCGTGTATTCGGCGAAGGCCGCGGCGCCGGAGCCCATGATGCGGTCACCGATCTTGACGCCCTTGGCGTCCGGGCCGAGCGCAGCGACTTCGCCAGCCCATTCCATGCCGAGCACGGTGCCGACGCCGCCGGCAGCGCCATGGGCATGGCCTTTGCGCATGCCGGTGTCGGCGCGGTTCAGCCCGCAGGCGCGGACGCGAACCAGCACCTGTGAACCTTTAGGTGTAGGTTGAGCGACGTCGGAAATCCTAGCGCCATCAGGGCCGTAGACGTAAGCCTTCATGTATTGCTCTTTCTCGCTTGATAAACCTGTTTAAGCGACGGCGGTGCCACTTCGCCTCTCGCTGCGTGCGGGGAGAGCCGGATCGCATCGGAAGATGCGATCCGGGTGAGGGGGAGCTTCCGCGAGTCTCACTCTTACCGGTATCGCGGAGATAGCCCCTCACCCCGACCCTCTCGCCGTAAGGACGGGGAGAGGGAGAGCACCTTCGGCGCCGGGGCCAGCGTCGCTCCGATTGTTGCAGGGACCTACTCTGCTGCTTCAAGTTGTTTGCTAACGATCATGCCTTCCAGCCTGTTCCTGATGATGGTCTCCGCCTCGCGCACGATGCGGGAGACCAGCTCGGCGCAGGTCGGGATGTCCTGGATCAGGCCCTGAACCTGGCCGGCCGACCAGATGCCCTCGTCGGAATTGCCGGTGGCATAGACCATCTTGCCACGGGCGCCTGCGACGAGCTCGCGGATGTCCTCGAACTTGGCGCCTTCCTTCTCCATCGCGACGACCTTGGTGGAGACCGCATTCCTGGCGACGCGCGAGGTATTGCGCATGGTGCGGAAGATCAGCTCGGTCTCGCGCTCATCATTGGCGACGATCTTCTCCTTGATGAGCTGGTGGATAGGGCTTTCCTTCGTCGCCATGAAGCGGGTACCCATGTTGATGCCGTCGGCTCCCAGCGCCAGCGCCGCGACGAGGCCGCGCGCATCGGCAAACCCGCCGGAGGCGATCATCGGGATCTTGATCTTGTTGGCGGCGGCCGGAATCAGGATCAGGCCGGGCGTGTCGTCCTCGCCGGGGTGACCGGCGCATTCGAACCCGTCGATCGAGATCGCATCGACACCCATGCGCTCGGCCGAGAGCGCGTGGCGGACGCTGGTGCATTTGTGCACCACCTTGACGCCGTGCTTCTTGAACTCGTCGACATGCTCCTGTGGCTTGTTGCCGGCGGTCTCGACCACCTTGATGCCGCTCTCGATGATGGCGGCACGGTATTCGGCGTAGGGCGGTGGCTTGATCGCGGGCAGGATGGTGAGATTGACGCCGAACGGCTTGTCGGTGAGGTCGCGGCAGCGCGCGATCTCCTTGGTCAGATCCTCTGGCGTCGGTTGCGTCAGCGCGGTGATGAAGCCGAGCGCGCCGGCGTTGGCGACGGCCGCAACCAGCTCCGCGCGTCCGACCCATTGCATGCCGCCCTGGACGATCGGGTGCTCGACGCCGACGAGCTTGGTGAACCGTGTCTGCAACATGATCTGTTCCCCCCGCCCGCGCATGTCGCAGGCTCTTCTATCGGTTGATGTCCGCGGCAGGATGCCGCCCGGGTCGGCAAAAGTCTATTGCCGCGCCGTGCGGTGCGGGCAGGGCGATCATGCGAGGGGTGAGGGTGATTCCGTGGGGCGGGCATTGGTGTCGGTCGGGCAGGTGTTTGCGCGACGATGGGCAAAACGTTTTCCCACACTCCGTCGTCATACCCCGCGAAGGCGGGGTATCCAGTACGCCGCGGCTTCTCCCTATCCTTGCGCTGCCTCTGGAATACTGGATTGCCCGCCTGCGCGGGCAATGACAGCGAGAGGTGATTGGGAGGCGGAAAGACTTTTGCGATGCGTAGCCCGGATGGAGCGAAGCGTAATCCGGGGTGCGCGTGCAGCGGGCGATGCCGGTCCCGGATTTCGCTGCGCTCGATCCGGGCTGCGCGTCGAAAGCTACTGCTCCGCCGACAGGCGCACGATCTGGCGGCCGCCGTTCATTTCCTTGAGGCGGTTGACGAAGTTTTCCGGGCGCTGCCAGCGGTAGGGGACCTTCAATCCCATGAACTCCGCGATGTCGCCGATGAAGCCGGTACAGTTGGTGGTCTCGGCATTCCAGACCGGCGACGTGGCCTGCAAGTGCTTGATATAGGCAAACACGCGCTTGGCGTCGGCTTCGTTCAGGTAGACGCGATAGCTCGCGGTCAAATACTCCGGATCGAGATCGCCATAGCTCGCGCCGGTCTCGGAGGGCACCCAGGTGAGGTGGCCGAGCACGTAGGCGAACGTGTCGCCGGCCGGCGTGAGGCCCGCGACCTCGACGGCGCGCTCGCTGGTCTTGCCGTACCAGACGAAGGCGTGGCCCCAGCTCGCGGCCGTACGGGCACGGAAATCGACGTAGTAGGGGCCTTTCTCCGCTCGCGCGACAGAGCGTCTCGTCGATTGCGGTGCCGGCTGCGATCCGGGGTCGTTCGAGACAAGCGCATTCGCATCGGCGATGCGCTTGTTCGCTTCGTGGGCCGAAACCGATGGCATCGTGCACGAGATCATGGCCGCGAGGGCCAACCCCGCGATCAGGCAGGATCCCGGTCGATAAGACTTGTTCGTCACGCTCTGCCCCTCGACTGTCGGCCGTTCACTCAGATTGAGCGCTGCAATGCCGGCGCGTCAGTAGCGCGCCGCGACCGGGCCGGGCGCCTTGCCGATCGGGGCTTTGCCAACCGGGCTCTTGCCAATCGGCATCTTGCCGATCGGAGCCGGCCCCTGCTGCGGATAGACGGGCACGGGCTGCCGACGCGGCAAATCCGCGGCGTTCGCGACCGTCACCAGGGCAAGCGTTGCGCCCACGACAAATACAATCTTCTTCACAGTGACTCCCCTGAAGGTTAGTCCAAGCACGGGCATGACCTGCCGTGCCCCCCAGACACGCCACACAGATGGGCGTCGGAATGCGTCCACAGTGCGGCGCCCGCGGGACATGTTGGCGGCATATGTCCGGCGAGCGGGAGGTGTGGCTTCTGCGCAGCATGCAGGATGGTTCAGTCCTTGCTGCGCCGTCCTTTTTGACGGCCCGTCGTAAGCACGTCATGCCCGGGACAAGCCCGGCCATGACGAGGAGGAGAGGGCGCGATAATGACGGTAGAATTCTCCGCCGTCGCGGCTACAGCCGAAACTCGTTGGTCAGCTCGCCGATACCCTCGATCGCGACCGTCACCGTATTCACCGGCTCCTTCATCACGCCGACGCCAACGGACGTGCCGACGGCGATGAGGTCGCCGGGCAGCAGCGTCATGTCGTGCGAGATCTTGCTGACCAGCTCCTGCGCGCTGAAGATCATGTCCGATATCGGATAGTTCTGCCGCTCCGCGCCGTTGAGGATGGTGCGCACCACGAGCTTTGCTGGATCGAGGCCGGTCGCGATCACCGGGCCGAACGGGCCGTAATCGTCGATGCCCTTGGCGCGCGCCCATTGGGCGAAGGTGGGATCGCGGGTCAGGATGTCGTTGGCGGTGATGTCGTTGACGCAGGTGTAGCCGAAGATGAAGGCGCCGGCCTCGGCCGGGGAGACGCGCGCGCAGGTCTTGCCGACGACGATGCCGAGCTCGCCCTCATAGGTCGTCTTGCCGTCGTAATAGGAGGGACGGCGGATCACCGCGCCGGGCGCGGCGACACTGGTGGTGGCCTTCAAGAGATAGAGCGGCTCCGGCGGCTCGGGCTGGTTGAGCTTGGCCGCGAGCGCATGAAAATTATTCCACAGCGCGACGATCTTGCTGGGCGCGCAAGGAGCGAACAGCTCGACCTCGGTCAGCGCCAGCGTCTTGCCGTTCGGCGCATTGCGGCCGAACATCTCGCCGTCATGCACGCTGATGCCTGATGGCGTCAGCGTGCCGAAGCCGGTCGCGCCGCCATGGCGGAAGCGCAGCCATTTGGTCACCGCGCCAGCCATCACGCCACCGCCAGCGCGCGAGGATCGGTCGGCGCGGAGACGCCGTCATAGAGGCCTGCGATGCGGGCGCGCTGGGTGACCATTGCCAGCACCGAGTCGAGCGCGGGCGTGGCGATGCCGGTCAGGCGGCCCATCTCCTGGACCACGGTCACGAGCGGGTCGATCTCCATCGGGCGGCCGCGCTCGAGGTCCTGCAGCATCGAGGTCTTGTGCGCGCCGACCTTGCGGGCGCCCTCGATGCGGCGCTCGACGTCGACGCGGAATTTGACGCCAAAGGTCTCGGCGATGGTCTGCGCCTCCAGCATGATCGCGCGCGACAGCGCGCGGGTGGCGGGATCGGTGCAGATCACGTCGAGGGTTGCGTGGGTGAGCGCGCTGATCGGGTTGAAGCAGACGTTGCCCCAGAGCTTTAGCCAGATCTCGTCGCGGATGTTGTCGAGAACGGGCGCTTTCATGCCGGCTTCGACGAAGAGATCGGCGAGGCGCTGCACGTCCGACGTGATCTCGCCGGAGGGCTCGCCGAGCGGAAAATTGTTGCCGTAGACGTGGCGGATCACACCGGGCGCCTCGATCTCGGTCGCGGGATAGACGATGCAGCCGATGGCGCGTTCGGGTCCGAGCTCGCGCCACTGCCGGCCGCCGGCGTCGATGCTCTCCAGCGTCGAGTTCTCGTATTGCCCGCCGTGCTTGTAGAAGTACCAATAGGGGATGCCGTTGACCGCGGTGATGATGCGGGTGTGCGGTCCGAGCAGCGGCTGCATCTTCTCGATCACGCCGGTGATCGAATGTGCCTTCAGCGTGATGATGACGTAGTCCTGCACGCCGAGCTCGGCGGCGTTGTCGGTGCAGCGGGGATGCACGACATGTTCCTCGCCGCCGGCGAGCAGCGTGAGACCGCGTTCGCGCATCGCGGCGAGATGGGCACCGCGCGCGACCAGGCTGACGTCGGCGCCTGCGCGCGCGAGCTGAACACCGAGATATCCGCCGATCGCGCCGGCGCCGTAGATGCAGATCTTCATGAAATCCTCGCGAGGGGAGCAGGAACGGGTTTTCTGGGCACGACAAGGCCCGGTCCGGCTCGGACAGATCCGAGCCGGGGCCGGAAGTCACAGGGGAATGGTGCGGCGGCTCTAGGCCGCTTGCGACGTAGAGTTGGCGGCTTCGTCGACGGCGGCCGCAATGTCGCGCATGCTGATGACCGAGACGAGGCTGTAATCGTCGATCACCGGCAGGTGGCGGATGTGGTGCCGGTTCATCAGGTGACGGACGTGCTCGATCGTGTCGCTCGATGTGCAGGAGACGAGCTGCTGCACCGAGACGAGCTGCGAGACCTTGATGTTGACACCGTTCGCGCCGTGCTCGGCGATGGCGCGCACCACGTCACGCTCGGTGAACATGCCGACCGCGGTGTTGCCTTCCGAGCGGACGACGTCCTTGACCACCAGCGCGCTGATGTTGTTGGCGCGCATCAGCTTGGCGGCGATACCCACCGTCTCGTTCATCCGCACCGTCACAACGCGCGACGTCTTCTTGCGCAGAATGTCTCCGACCAGCATTGCAACCTCCCTGGGTGAATGTATGGGTGAAATTCTGGTATACATTATGCCAAGCGTCAAGCGCTGGATTTGGTTGATCCGAAAAATCTTGCGGCAGCAATATTGACGTTTTCGCGCGCGAGCGCGGGGCAAAAGAAAAGGGGCGCCGTGCAGCGCCCCTTTCCGACCGATGCAAAAGGCGTGTGGTCGCTACGCCGTCTCGGTCTTTGCGGTGCTCGTCGCGGTATCGGCGCTCTCGGCTTCCTTGCCGAGGATGAAGGAGCGGCGCAGCGGCTTGATCACGAACAGTGCCATCAGCGCGGCCGTGGCGTTCAGCGCCACCGCGACCACGAACACGGCCTTCCAGCCGTAGGTCGCCGAGATCACGCTCGCCAGCGGCACCAGCAGCGACGCGGTGCCCTTCGCGGTGTAGAGCATGCCGTTGTTGGTGGTGGCGAACTTCGAGCCAAAGGTGTCGCCGCAGGTTGCCGGGAATAGCGAGTAGATCTCGCCGAACACGCCGAAGTAAACCGCGGTCGCCAGCACGAACACCACCGGAATGTGACCGTAGGCCGACAGCGTCAGCAGCATCAAGGCAGCCGTGCCGAACGCGATGAACATGGTGTGCTCGCGGCCGATCGTGTCGGAGACAAAGCCGAAGAACGGGCGGCCGAAGCCGTCGAAGATGCGGTCGAGCGAGATCGCGAAGGTCAGCGCCGCCATCTGGAAGCCGGCGAGCGTCACCGGCGTATTGGCGATCTTGAAGTCGTGCGCGATCGGGGCGATCTGCGCCGCGGTCATCAGGCCACCGGAGGCGACCATGACGAAGACGAGATACATCACCCAGAAAATAGGGCTGCGCAGCACCTGCGGCGGGGTGAAGTCGATCTTGGTCTGCGGCAGGTTGAGCTGCTTCTTCTTCGGCGGGATCGCGATGCGCGGCGGCTGGATGAAGAAGGCGAGCACGAAGACGATCAGGCCCTGGCCGATGCCGAAGGTGAAGAACGCGTTCTGATAGCCGCTCGATGCGATCATGGTCGCGATCGGCACCACGGTGATCGCAGCGCCTGCGCCAAAGCCCGCGGCGGTCGCGCCGGCTGCAAGGCCGCGGCGGTCCGGAAACCACTTCAGCGCGTTGCCGACACAGGTGCCGTACACCGCGCCGGCGCCCACGCCGCCGATGATCGCGGCCGCGTAGAGCAGGGTGAGGCTGTTGGCGTAGGAATTGAGAATCCATGAGAGCGCGATCATCACGCCGCCAAACATGATGACGATGCGCGGGCCGTACTTGTCGACGAACCACGCCTCGACCGGTACGAGCCAGGTCTCGGTGACGACGAAGATGGTGAAGGCGAGCTGGATCGCAGCGCGTCCCCAATGGTGGGCCGCGTCGATCGGATCGACGAACAGCGTCCAGCCATATTGCAGGTTGGCGATCATCGCCATGCAGACGATGCCCATGACGAGCTGGAGCCAACGGAAGCCGGTACGAAGGGGCGCGGCGGTGACAGCGCCCTCGGTGCTGGAAATCATCAACAACCTCCCAATGCGCCTGTCTGGTGGCGAACCAGGTTGCCAAGATGACCTGATGTCGCAAATGTTGTGGCTTATCGTCGCAAGCGCGGCGCGCACCTTGGTATACCATATCCCAGAATGCAAGTCCTAACTTGCTCCAGGGGGCAGGAAAATGCGCGGTTCCCTTCGGTTTTGCGGAATTGGATGATCTTCGGCCAAAACGAAAACGCCCGGCCACAAGGGCCGGGCGCGTCGAGCGAAGCTTCTTTGAAGGCGTATCAGACGGTCGATCGCGCGACCACCGTCTTGCGCCAGGGTTTCAGCACCAGGATCGCGAGCAGCGAAGCCAGGATGTTGGCGCCAGCCGCGATGATGAACACGTTGTCCCAATGGCCCGAGGTCTGCTGCATCAGGTTCGCGATCGGCACCAGTAGCGCGGCGGTGCCTTTTGCGGTGTAGAGCAGGCCGGCATTGGTCGTGGCGAACTTCGCGCCGAACGTGTCGGTGCAGGTCGAGGGGAACAGCGAGTAGATCTCACCCCAGGCGAAGAACACGAAGCCCGAAAGGATCACGAACCATACTGGATCGTGCCCGAGCAAATACAGCGCGTAGATGCCGATACCCTCCATGCCGAAGGCGAGAAACATCGTATTCTCGCGACCGATCATGTCGGAGATCCAGCCGAAGAACGGACGCGTCAGGCCGTTGAGCACGCGGTCGATCGTCGCCGCGAACGTCACCGCCGTCATGGTCATGCCGATCAGCGTGACCGGAACGGCGTCGACCTTCCAGTCGACCGCGATCGGCTTCAGGTTCGCCGTCACCATCAAGCCGCCGGCGCCGACGATCACGAACATGAAGTACATCAGCCAGAAGATCGGCTGACGCAGCACTTCGGTCGGCTGGTAGTTGCGCCGGGTCTGCTGCAGCGTAGCGTTCTGCACGGCGGCCGGCGTTTGTCCTGCCTTTGGCGCAATCAGGAAGAAGGCGAGGATGCAGACGATGATGCCCTGGCCGAGACCGAAAAACAGGAAGGTGGACTGGAAGCCGCTATCCTTGATCATGGCCTGGATCGGCGCAACGGTGAGTGCGGAGCCCGCACCGAAGCCCGCGGCCGTGATGCCGGCGGCAAGACCGCGCTTGTCGGGAAACCATTTCAGCGCGTTGCCGACGCAGGTGCCATAGACGCCGCCGGCGCCGATGCCCGCGATGATCATGCCGAGATAGTAGCCGTTGAGCGAGGTGGCCTTGGCGTTGATCACCCAGCCGAGCGCGCAGAGCACGCCGCCGACCAGCACGACGATGCGCGGGCCGTATTTGTCGACGAACCATCCTTCGACCGGCACGAGCCAGGTCTCGAACAGAACGAACAGCGTGAAGGCCCACTGGATCGAGGCACGATCCCAACCGAAAGTTTTCTGGATGTCGGGGACGAAGAACGTCCAGCCGTATTGATAGTTGGCGATCATCACCATCGCCGCGACGCCGATTGCCAACTGAGCCCAGCGATAGGTGTCGCTTACGCGTCCGGCCGTGGGGGCCGTTGCCTGCACCATGTCCGTCATAAAACCTCCCGAGGCGCCTCTAATTTCTTGCGAGCGCTGGGACGGCATTCTTGTATTCATTATGCCAAGGGTTCAAGCGCCGGTCCGGTCACCGTGCGCAAATGCCGCAGGCCTTCCCGGCTGCGGTTGTGACTCGGGACAGCACAAATAGAGATGGCCCCGTCGTGCGGGGCCATTCATCAAAAGTAGCATATCGACGGTTTTGAAACCCGCGCCGCCTTATCGCAATGCGGGAAAGGCGAATGCTTACAGGCCGAAGCGGGGCTGGTCGCCGTTGCGGTTGGAGATCTCGGCGCTGGCCATCAGGAGGCGATCGAAGGTGGCGATCAGGCGGGCGAGCAGCGAAGAGGTAGGCTGGAGCGCAACGGAAGCGGTCTTGGACATCGGAGTTCCCTTTCTCGAGACGGTCGGTATTGCTGTCTCATTTCGAAGGGCAATCTATGTATACCAGATGCCAGAGTCCATGCACGGCATTGCATAGCAGCATGCGATCTACCGCATTGCAGCATAATGGTCCGTTAAAGGGGCCATTCCGGGTTTAAAATTACGAGAAAGCCGCCGAAACGAGGTGAATGCCTTCCCCGGTCGCAGCAAGACGTGGAGGTGGGGCGCACTGTTCCGCCTGAGGCGGACCCGGCGCCACCGCGGCGGCGAATTCCGACGGGGCCACACTGGACCGGGGTCTTGGCAGGGCAATCCAAAGCCGCTAGTGGTCTGCCCCCTTTTTCCAAGCATCTGTCAGAGTGGTTCATGTCGAGCGCCTCGTCCGCCGTCTCGATCGGCATTGATTTTGGGACCAGCAATACGGTCGTCGCGCTCGCGTCGGACGACCGCCGGGTCGAAGCCATTCGCTTCGATCATGGCGGACAACGGCACAGCGTCTACGTGTCGGCCCTGTGCTTCTGGGAGGACCGGCCGGGAAGTGGAGCCCTGGCCGAAGGCGGCCCGTGGGCGATCGAGCAGTTTCTCGAAGGACGCCACGTCTACCGCTTCCTCCAGTCGTTCAAGACCTTCGCTGCAAGTAGCAGCTTCAATTCCACCCAGGTGTTCCGGCAGCGCTACCGCTTCGAGGACATTCTCGCGGCGTTTCTGCGAACGCTGGCGCGCCATGGTGGAGACAGGTTCGGCTTCGATGCGGCAAACATCGTGGTCGGCCGCCCCGTGCGTTTCGCCGGTGGCAATCCCGACGAGGCGCTGGCGATGCAGCGCTATCGGGCCGCATTCGAACGCCTGGGCGCCGGCCACGCGCGCTATGTCTATGAGCCCGTGGGCGCCGCGTTCTCGTTCGCCCGCCGGCTGGAGCGCGATGCCACCGTCTTGGTTGCCGATTTCGGCGGCGGCACCAGCGATTTCTCGGTGATGCGTTTCTCGCGCGCAGGCGGCAGCTTGCGCGCCGAGCCGCTCGGCCATGCCGGCATCGGCATCGCGGGCGACACGTTCGACTATCGCATCGTCGACCACGTCGTCTCGCCGCGGCTGGGAAAAGGCTCGAGCTTCCGCTCCTTCGACAAGGTGCTGCCGCTCCCCAACAGCTACTACACGAACCTCGCGCGCTGGCATCAACTCGCGATGATGAAGAGCAGCGGCGAGTTGCGCGAACTGCGGGAGCTTGCACGCACCGCGCTGAAGCCGGCTCCGCTCCACGACTTCATCACCATCGTCGACCTCGACCTCGGCTTTTCGCTGTACCGCGCAGTGTCCGATGCCAAGGTCGCGCTGTCGGCCCGGGATCAGGTGGACTTCCGCTTCAAGGGCGGCGGGGTCGAGATTGGCGCAGCCATCACGCGGAAAAACTTCGAAGCCTGGATCGCCGACGATATCGCCCGGCTAGGGGCCACCATCGACAAGGTGCTGGGCGAGGCCGGCATCACCGCGCGCGAGGTGGAAAAGGTGTTTTTGACCGGCGGGACCTCCTTCGTGCCCGCCGTCCGGCGGCTGTTCGCCGACCGGTTCGGCAACGAACGGCTGATGTCGGGAGACCAGTTCGAGTCGATCGCCTACGGCCTCGCCCTGATCGGACACAGTCCCGACCCGGACCGCTGGACCGCGGCCGGTGGACTCAAGGCGAGGGCGGGCGCGTAGCCCACGGTCAGGCGGGCTGCCGACGGATGCCAAGCAGAGCAGGGCTTCCGCATTTGATAGAGAACATCGTCGTCCCGGGGCGCGCATAGCGCGAGCCCGGGACCCATAACCCCAGGATCGTGTTTGGCGAAGATCGGTGGCCCATATCCCGCGCCACAACGATTGCCCGGGGTTATGGGTCCCCGCCTGGGCGGGGACGACACCGAGCTCTTTGAAGCGGCTGCATGGCCCGCTGATCCGGCGCTCTTGTTACTGCTTGATCTCGGGCTCGACGAGCCTTGCGAGATTCCGCAGCGACTCCTGCCAGCCGAGATAGCAAGCCTCGGGCGGGATGACGTCCGGGATGCCCGCCTGCGTAACGTCCAGCTCGGTGCCGACAGAGACTTTCTTCAGCGTCACGGTCACCTGAATTTCGCCGGGCAGATTGGGGTCCTCGAATTTGTCGGTATAGCGCAGCCGTTCACCCGGAACGAGCTCGACATATTCGCCGCCAAACGCGTGGCTGTTGCCCGTCGTGAAGTTCCGGAACGACATTCTGAAGGTGCCGCCGACCCTGGGCTCGAGGTGATGGACCGTGCAGGCAAAGCCATTGGGCGGAAGCCATTTCGCCAGCGCGTCCGCCTCGAGGAAGGCGCGATAGACTTTCTCCGGGCTGGTCGCCAAGACGCGGTGCAGGCGTACGGTGCTGGGCATGCTCGTTCATCCTTTCATTGATGGGCGCGGCGTTGACGATGATCGCCCATTCATGCCCCGAGGACGAACGAGACGTTGCCGGTCCGACACGACATCGCGGATTTTCTTGTTGGCTTTTGTGTGGAGCGCCGTTGCCGATGCTGTGGCCGGAGCGGCTAAATCGCCGTCACATCCTGCGGCGTCATCGTGAACGCAAGCCTGTAGCGGCCGATCGTCGGGTTGTCCCGCGCGCCCGCAGCGCCAAGCACTGCCGGCGAAAGCTGGTTGGTCAACACGCTCTCGACCACCGCGGAATCGTAGCCGGACAGCAGGGCGATCCAGTCGGCCGCGCCGTCGGCGCCCCGGATCTGCTGCTCGGTTGTGGGCGCGCTCGTGCTGGGGGTGTCGGTCAAGAGCAGGTGGGCGCCGGTCAATCCCGGTTGCGGTGCGAGTGCGCGGAGCGTCTCCGCGAGTGCGGCCTGAAGGTCCGCCTCGCGTCCGGTATCCGGCGACAGCCTGATGGTGGCGAGCAAGGTTGCGATGCCGCCACCAAAACTCGCCGCGACCCGGCACTGGCTGCGGACCATGCCGAGATGATGCGGCATCATCTTGGTCGACCAGGGCGTCGGCGCGTTGAGCCGGTCGAGATATCCGCGCGATGTGAGGGTTTCGTACTGCGCCAGCTCGTAGAGCACGAAGAAGCCCTCGGCGTCCTCCGTGCTGGTCCACCGCGATCCGCGCCGGAAGCCGGGAATGCTCATCCGCTCCGGAAAATGCTCATGCGAATGCCAGTCGCCGAACTCCGAGCGTTGCTCGGCGCCAACGCTCCACCACATCGCGACGGCTGCCTCGCCCAACAATGACATGCTGACCTCAATGCTCTTCTGCAACTCGACGGCAGCAGTGCCAGCGAAAACCAGAGGATCGCCGAAGATGAGCATCAAGGCCTTGCCGCCGCAAGATGCGACTCGGCCCTCGTGATCTTAGCGCCCCGGGGGACGTCTTCCGAATTGCGCCATGATAGCTTGGTGCCACTGTTTTGCCCGACGTGTCAAAGGGCTTCGTAAAATCGAAAACGGTGGCGCCGGCACTTGACAGCTACTTTGCATGGGGTTGTTTTTCAAATTTTGGTGGGAGCCCGCGAGCGGGAGAGGGCGCGCGTCTGCTTCGCCGCTTGTTGTGCCTATGTCGGGCACGCCATCCGACCCGCTTGCCGGATGATTCCCCATGCAAAAAGGGCCGCCTGAACAGGCGGCCCTTTCGTCTCGGAAGTGCTTCCGCTTACTCGGCGGCCTGCTTCTGCGGCGGATCGAGCGCGCCGGACTTGTGGATCTCGGCGACCTGGTGATCCGAGAAGCCCAGCACCTGGCGCAGGATCTCGTCGGTGTGCTCGCCGAGCAGCGGGGAGCGCTGCACGTCGCTTGGGCTATCCGACAGCTTGATCGGGTTGCCGACCGAGAGATACTTGCCGCGGGTGGGGTGATCGACCTCGACCACGGTGCCGG
Source organism: Bradyrhizobium sp. ISRA442 (assembly GCF_038085055.1). Classification (NCBI taxonomy): domain Bacteria; kingdom Pseudomonadati; phylum Pseudomonadota; class Alphaproteobacteria; order Hyphomicrobiales; family Nitrobacteraceae; genus Bradyrhizobium; species Bradyrhizobium sp. ISRA442. The sequence goes on along the minus strand of NZ_JALGCN010000009.1, from coordinate 271,734 downwards.
TCTTGCGCAGCGACTGGTCCTCCGCGATCTCCTTCATCGACAGGATCGGGCCGCAGGGGATGTCGTCCTTGTTGAGGATTTCCATCGCCTCGAACTTGGTCTTGGTCATCGTCCACTGTTCGATGCGGGCGAAGATTTCGTTGAGCCGCGGCAGGCGCGCGGCCGGCTTGGCGTAGTTCGGATCGGTCTTCCAAGTCGGCTCGCCGATCACGTCGCAGATCTTCTCCCAGACCGGGGCCTGGGTGATGAAGTAGATGTAGGCGTTGGGATCGGTCTCCCAGCCCTTGCACTTGAGAATACGGCCGGGCTGACCGCCACCCGAGTCGTTGCCGGCGCGCGGCACGGCGTCGCCGAACGGAATGCCTTCGCCGAACTGGCTGTATTCCTTAAGCGGGCCGTGGGCGAGACGCTGCTGGTCGCGCAGCTTGACGCGGGCGAGGTTGAGCACGCCGTCCTGCATCGCAGCCGTGACGCGCTGGCCCTTGCCCGAATGGGTGCGGTGGTAGAGCGCGGTGACGATGCCGAGCGCAAGATGCAGGCCGGTGCCGCTATCGCCGATCTGCGCGCCGGTGACGAGCGGCAGGCCGTCGCGGAAGCCGGTGGTCGAGGCGGCGCCGCCGGTGCACTGCGCGACGTTCTCATAGACCTTGCAGTCCTCGTACGGCCCGGGGCCGAAACCCTTGATCGAAGCGACGATCATCTTCGGGTTGATCGCTTGAATCCTCTCCCAGGGGAAGCCCATGCGATCGAGCACGCCGGGGCCGAAGTTCTCGACCAGCACGTCGCATTTCTTGATCAGCTCGGTCAGGACTTCCTTGCCCTTGGGGTTCTTGGTGTCGAGCGTGATCGAGCGCTTGTTGTGGTTGAGCATGGTGAAATACAGGCTGTCCACGTTCGGGATGTCCTGTAGCTGGCCGCGGGTGATGTCGCCGACGCCCGGCCGCTCCACCTTGATCACGTCCGCGCCGAACCATGCCAGCAACTGCGTGCAGGTTGGTCCGGACTGGACGTGGGTGAAGTCGAGAATGCGTACGCCCGTGAGCGCCTTTGTCATCGTGTCTGCTCCTTTTCCAATCTGTTGCCGTCATGCCCGCGAAGGCGGGCATCCAGTATTCGCTGCAAGTTCAGTCGGGCTCAGTGTTCGCCATCAAGGATGGTCGGCGATTACTGGATTCCCCGCCTGCGCGGGGAATGACCCGATGAGTGTTCACTTCTTCTTCTGCAGGACGCTCTGCGGATTGAGGTTGCCGATGCGGCCGCTTTCCGAGCCTGCGGCCGGATCGATCACTGCGTTGATCAGCGTTGGCTTGCCCGACTTCATCGCCTCGTTCACGGCACGCTTCAATTCGTCCGGCGAGGTGGCGTTCACGCCGACGCCGCCGAAGGCTTCCATCATCTTGTCGTAGCGCGCGCCCTTGACGAACACGGTGGTCGCGGGATCGGAGTTGGCGCTGTTGACGTCGGTGCCGCGATAGATGCCGTCATTGTTGAAGATGACGACGCAGATCGGCAGGTTGTAGCGGCAGATGGTCTCGACCTCCATGCCGGAGAAGCCGAAGGCGCTGTCGCCTTCCACGGCCAGCACGGGGTTGCCGGTCTCGAGCGCAGCGGCGATCGCCTGGCCCATGCCGATGCCCATCACGCCCCAGGTACCGACATCGAGACGCTTGCGCGGCTTGTACATGTCGATGACGCCGCGGGCGAGGTCGAGCGTGTTGGCGCCCTCGTTGACCAGGATCGCCTCGGGATACTCCTTGATCACGTTCTTCAGCACGCCGAGCGCACCGTGATAATCCATCGGCGACTTGTTGTTCATGAGCTTCGGCGCCATCTTGGCGACGTTCTCTTCGCGCTTGGTCGAAACAGCCTTGGTCCATTCGGCCGGCGGTGCGGTCCAGCTCGAACCCATCGCCTGGTTGAACGCTGCGACGACGGAGCCGATGTCGCCGACGGCGGGCGCGACGATCTCGACGTTGGAGTCCATCTCCTTCGGCTCGATGTCGACCTGGATGAACTTCTTCGGCGCTTCGCCCCAGCTCTTGCCCTTGCCATGCGAGAGCAGCCAGTTGAGCCGCGCGCCGATCAGCAGCACCACGTCGGATTCCTTGAGCACCGTCGAGCGGGCCGCACCGGCGCACTGCGGATGCGTGTCGGGCAGCAGACCCTTGGCCATGCTCATCGGCAGGAAGGGCACGCCGCTCTTCTCGACGAAGGTCTTGATCTCCTCGTCGGCCTGCGCGTAGGCCGCGCCCTTGCCGAGGATGATGAGCGGGCGCTTGGCGCCCTTGAGCACGTCGAGTGCGCGCTTGACCGAAGCAGGCGAGGGGATCTGCGCGGGAGCTGCGTCGATCACCTTGACCAGCGATTTCTGGCCGGCATCGGCGTTCATCACCTGGCCGAACAGCTTTGCCGGAAGGTCGAGATAGACACCGCCGGGACGGCCCGAGACCGCGGCGCGGATGGCGCGGGCAAGACCGATGCCGATGTCCTGGGCGTGCAGCACGCGATAGGCCGCCTTGCACAGGGGCTTTGCGATCGCGAGCTGGTCCATCTCCTCATAGTCGCCCTGCTGCAGGTCGACGATCTCGCGCTCGGAGGAGCCCGAGATCAGGATCATCGGGTAGCAGTTGGTGGTGGCGTGGGCGAGCGCGGTGAGACCGTTGAGGAAGCCGGGCGCGGAGACGGTGAGGCAGACGCCGGGCTTCTTGGTGAGGAAGCCGGCGATGCTCGCCGCGTAACCGGCGTTCTGCTCGTGGCGGAACGAGATCACGCGGATGCCGGCGGCCTGCGCCATGCGGCCCAAATCCGTGATCGGGATGCCCGGCACATTATAGATGGTGTTGATGCCGTTCAGCTTGAGCGCGTCGATGACGAGATGGAAGCCATCCGTCAGTTCCTGCTCGGTGCCCGGTGCTTCGGACTTGGTCGCGGTATTCAGCATGGGCCTTGTCTCCCTGGTCTCAAGGTGCCGTTTTTGGCTTTGGGGGCGAATGGTTCGCCCTTCTGGTGAACGTTGCTAGCTCAAGAGCTACGTGAATAGTTCCTGGCCGTGGGCTTCGACGTAAGCCGCAAGGCCAAGGGTGTGATCGCGGGCGCGCTTCTCGGCGAGCTCGGTGTCGCGCGCTTCCAGCGCTTCGATGATGCCGAGATGCTCGGGCAGCGAGGTCGCGGTGCGGTCCTTCCGCCCGATGGTCAGTTGCCGATAGCCGCGCACGTGCAGCAAGAGATCGTTGGTGAGATCGACCAGCACCGGCGATTCCGACAGCGAGATCAACGCCTGATGGAAGGCGATGTTCGCCTTGGAATATTCCTCGACGTGATCCTCGGGCAGGCGGTCCTTGCCGAAATCCTTGAAGAAGTCGCGCAGCGCCGAGATGTCCTTCTTGCGCGCGGTGGTGGTGATCAGGCGGGCCGCCATGCTCTCCAGCGCGGCCCAGGCGCGGATCATGTCGACGATCTCGCTCTTGGTCCTGCGCACCACCATGATGCCGCGGCGCGGAACCGTCTTCACGAAACCGTCCTGCTCGAGCATGGCAATCGCTTCGCGGATCGGCGTGCGGCTGACACCCAGGCGTTCGGACAGCGCGCGCTCGTCCAGCATCACCGGCTCGGGCGTCGAGTAGATGTCCATCTTGAGGATCGCTTCCTTCAAGGCGTCATACGCCTTGTTCTTGAAGCTGCTCTCCGGGGCAATACGAACGATTGCGATGTCTGCCTCGGCCATGTTCGGCAACGCCTTGGTTGGTTTCCGCAGGGACATGACGATTCTCCTCCTCTAGGGGAGTCGTCTTTTACAGGATTATTTACCGGAAAGTTTTTGGCATACCACATGCCAGAATGTCAAGCTGCCTATTTTTTGCGGCGTTCTAAGCCATGCGGCGGCTTGACAAGTTGGCTTCTGGCATACCAAATGCCATCGCCAGCCATTTTTGATCCAAGCCGGCGGAGTAGTCTTGGCCTTACGCCACTCCGTTCCGCGGCATGGAGCAGAGCGCGGCGAATGGCAAGCATCACTGGCGGCCGCAATACGCGCGCGCTTTGCAAAGCAAGAACTGAGGTCAAGGGAGAATCATATGTCCAATTCCAAAGATGCCGTCCGCAAGGTGCTTGACCAGGTCAAGGCGGACAAGCGCACCAGCCTGACGGCGCCGGAGGGTAAGCTGGTCTGCGACGCCTACGGCATTCCGGTGCCGAAGGAGGGGGTCGCGAAGTCGGCCGGGGAGGCCGGTAAGATCGCCTCCTCGATGGGCTTCCCGGTCGTGATGAAGATCGTCTCGCCCGACATTCTCCACAAGACCGAAGCCGGCGGCGTCATTGTCGGCGTGAAGACGGCGCAGGACGCCGAGAAGGCCTACGAGACCATTCTCTCCAACGCCAAGAAGTACAAGGCCGACGCCAAGATCGAGGGCATCCAGGTGCAGCAGATGCTGGCCGGCGGCACCGAAGTGATCATCGGCTCGATCACCGACGGCTCGTTCGGCAAGCTGGTCGCCTTCGGCCTCGGCGGCGTGCTGGTCGAGGTACTGAAGGATATCACCTTCCGCCTTGCGCCCGCGACCAAGGAAGACGCGCTGTCGATGCTCGACGGCATCCAGGCGCATGAGATCCTCAAGGGCGTGCGCGGCGGCGAGCCGGTGAACCGCACGGCGCTGGCCGACGTCATCGTCAAGGTCTCGCAGCTCGTTTCGGACTTCCCGGAAATCGTCGAGCTCGACCTCAACCCGGTGTTCGCGACCCCGAAGGATGCGACCGCCGCCGACGTCCGCATCGTCGTCGATTTCGCCTACAAGCCCAAACCGAAGCCGCGCCCGACCGAAGAGATCGTCGCCGCCATGAACCGCATCATGCAGCCGAAGGCCGTCGCCGTGATCGGCGCCTCGGCCGAAGACGGCAAGATCGGCAACTCCGTGATGAAGAACCTCATCAACGGTGGCTACAAGGGCGAGATCATTCCGATCCATCCTAAGGCCCCCGAAATCCTCGGCTACAAGGCCTACAAGAGCGTCAAGGACGTGCCGGGCGTCATCGACGTTGCGGTGTTCGCAATCCCCGCGAAGTTCGTCGCCGGCGCGCTGACCGAGTGCGGTGAGAAGAAGATTCCGGGCGCGGTTCTGATTCCCTCGGGCTTTGCTGAAGCCGGTGCGCCGGAATTGCAGGCCGAGATCGTCGAGGTCGGCAAGAAGTACGACATTCGCCTGATGGGGCCGAACATCTACGGCTTCTACTATACGCCGGCGAATCTCTGCGCGACCTTCTGCACGGCCTACGACGTGAAGGGCCACGCGGCGCTGTCCTCGCAGTCGGGCGGCATCGGCATGGCCATCATCGGCTTCTCGCGCTCGGCGAAGATGGGCGTCTCCGCGATCGTCGGCCTCGGCAACAAGTCGGATATCGACGAGGACGATCTGCTCGCCTTCTTCGAGCAGGATCCGAACACCAATCTGATCGCGCAGCACTGCGAGGACCTCAAGGATGGCCGCGCCTTCGCGGAAGCGGCAAAACGCGTCTCCAAGAAGAAGCCGGTTGTCGTGCTCAAGGCGGGCCGCACCTCGGCCGGCGCGAAGGCCGCGTCCTCGCACACCGGCGCGCTTGCCGGCAACGACCGGATCTACGAGGACGTGTTCAAGCAGTCGGGCGTGATCCGCGCCCGCAGCCTGCGGCAACTGCTCGAATTCGCCCGCGGCGTGCCGGTACTGCCGACGCCCAAGGGCGAGAACGTGCTGATCATCACTGGCGCTGGCGGCTCGGGCGTGCTGCTGTCGGACTCCTGCGTCGACAACGGCCTGTCGCTGATGTCGATGCCGCCGGATCTGGATGCTGCCTTCCGCAAGTTCATCCCGCCGTTCGGCGCTGCCGGAAATCCTGTGGATATCACCGGCGGCGAGCCGCCGATCACCTACGTCAACACGGTGAAGCTCGGCCTGTCCGATGATCGCATCCACGCGCTGATCCTCGGATACTGGCACACCATCGTCACCCCGCCGATGGTGTTCGCCCGCAACATGGTCGAGGTGAAGAAGGAAATGGAGGCCAAGGGCTTCGTGAAGCCCATGGTCGCCTCGCTCGCCGGCGACGTCGAGGTCGAGGAAGCCGCCGAATATCTCTACCAGAACGGCATCCCGGCCTATGCCTATTCGACCGAACTGCCGGTCGAGGTCTTGGGCGCCAAGTACAAGTGGGCGCGCGGGGCAGGGCTGCTCTGAGACGAGGAAGTGCCGCTTCGGAAGTCTTCCGAAGCGGCATTTTCATCTGAGGACGTTTGCTTGCCTCGCGCCGCTTGCGGGGAGAGGTCGAATCGAGCGGAGCTCGAATTCGGGTGAGGGGGACTCTCCGCGAGTCCATCTCTTACCGTGATCGCGGAAGCAGCCCCTCACCCCGACCCTCTCCCCGTAAGAACGGGGCGAGGGAGAGGAGGCAGCTCGCGCTTTGTCTGATTGACGAATGCAGGTCGCGATGAGCAAGAACGTGATCCGGCGCAAATCGCTCGAACCTCGATCGCCGGCGGAGGCCGACTCTGAGGCGCGCGACGGCGGCGTGCAGTCGGTCGACCGCGCGCTGTCGATCCTGGAGACGCTGGCCGAGGACGACGAGGGCTATCGCCTCAGCGATCTCGCCGTCCGTACCGGGTTGTCGACCTCGACCGTGCACCGCCTGCTGGCGACGCTGGAAAGCCGCCGCTTCGTGCAGTTCGACCGCACCCAGTCGAAATGGCATGTCGGCGTGCGCAGCTTCACGGTGGGCGCGAGCTTCGCGCGGCGGCGCAATTTTTCGGCCCAGGCGGTCCCATATTTGCGCAAGCTGCGCGATCTCACCCGCGAAACCGCAAACCTCGCCGTGGTCGACGACGAGTTCATCATCGTGCTGACCCGCATGGAGAGCCGCGAGATCATGCGATCGCTTACCAAGGTCGGTGGCCGCGTCGCGATGGTCACCTCCGGCGTGGGCAAGGCGGTGCTCGCGACCTATTCCGACGAGGATGTCGGCGCCATCATCCGCCATCACGGCATGCCGAGGCTGACCGAGAAGTCGATCGTGCGGCCGAGCGATCTGTTCCGCGAGCTCGCGCGAATCCGCGAGCAAGGCTACGCCATCGACGACGAGGAAGCGCAGATGGGCCTGCGCTGCGTCGCCGCCGTGGTCTATGATGATCGCGCCGAACCGCTGGCCGCGATCTCCGTCTCCGGCATGACGAGCCGCATCACGGACGAGCGTTTGCCGGAGATCGGTTGCGTCGTGCGCGAGACGGCCGCGGAGCTCACGGCGGCGCTGGGTGGTGTGATGCCGGGGACGAAGCGGGTCTGAATAGATCTCGCGATCTCGATGCTCGTCTGTTTCCATGCGGGCGCGTCGCCAACCGCCTGATTTTTGATGACTTTCTCGCGACCCTTCCACTCCGTGGGAAATAAAACCGATCTCGTTGAGATCAGCGCCTGCGCATTCGATGATCCCGCTCGCTGACGCAACCGAGCGAGGTCCGATATGGCGAAGATGCGAGCCGTCGATGCAGCCGTGCGAATTCTGGAGAAGGAAGGCATCTCGACCGCCTTCGGCGTTCCGGGAGCTGCGATCAATCCGCTTTACTCGGCGCTGAAGAAGCGCGGCTCGATCCGCCACATCCTGGCACGCCACGTCGAAGGCGCCTCGCACATGGCGGAAGGCTATACGCGCGCCAAGGCCGGCAATATCGGCGTCTGCATCGGCACGTCGGGGCCGGCCGGCACCGACATGATCACCGGGCTCTATTCGGCGATCGCCGATTCCATTCCGATCCTCTGCATCACCGGCCAGGCGCCGCGCGCGCGGCTCTACAAGGAGGATTTCCAGGCCGTCGACATCGAACAGATCGCAAAGCCCGTGACCAAATGGGCGGTCACCGTGCGCGAGCCGGCGCTGGTTCCGCGCGTGTTCAGCCAGGCCTTGCATGTGATGCGCTCGGGCCGGCCGGGTCCGGTGCTGATTGACTTGCCGCTCGACGTCCAGCTCGCAGAGATCGAATTCGACGACGAGACCTACGAGCCGCTGCCGGTCTACAAACCCGCCGCGACGCGCAAGCAGGTCGAGAAGGCGCTGGAGATGCTCAATGCCGCCGAGCGGCCGCTGATCGTGGCGGGCGGCGGTGTCATCAACGCCGATGCCTCGGATCTCCTGGTCGAATTTGCAGAGACCCTCAACGTGCCAGTGGTGCCGACGCTGATGGGGTGGGGCGCAATTCCCGACGATCACGTGCTCATGGCCGGCATGGTCGGCCTGCAGACCAGCCACCGCTATGGCAACGCCACCATGCTCGAGTCCGATTTCGTGCTCGGCATCGGCAACCGCTGGGCCAACCGCCACACCGGCTCGATCGAGACCTACACCAAGGGCCGCACCTTCGTGCACGTCGACATCGAGCCGACCCAGATCGGGCGCGTGTTCAATCCCGATCTCGGCATCGTCTCGGACGCGAAGGCCGCGCTCGAACTGTTCGTCACCGTCGCCAGGGAGTGGCGCCGGTCAGGCAGGTTGCGCGAGCGCCAGGCGTGGCCCGCGGCCTGCCGCGACCGCAAGCGTTCGATGCTGCGCAAGAGCCATTTCGACAACGTGCCGATCAAGCCGCAGCGCGTCTATGAGGAGATGAACAAGGCTTTCGGCCGCGACACCTGCTATGTCACCGTGATCGGCCTGTCGCAGATCGCCGGCGCGCAGTTCCTGGGCGTCTACAAGCCGCGCAACTGGATCAATGCAGGGCAGGCGGGTCCGCTCGGCTGGACGCTGCCGGCTGCGCTCGGCGTGCGCGCGGCGTGTCCTGACCGCGACGTCGTCGCGCTGTCGGGCGACTACGACTTCCAGTTCCTGATCGAGGAACTGGCGGTCGGTGCGCAGTTCAATCTGCCCTACATCCACGTCGTCGTGAATAATTCCTATCTCGGCCTGATCCGCCAGGCCCAGCGCGGTTTCGACATGGACTATCACGTCCAGCTCTCCTTCGAGAACATCAACGCGCCCGAGATCGGCGTCTACGGAGTCGATCACGTCGCGGTGGCCGAAGGCCTCGGCTGCAAGGCGATCCGCGTCACCGATCCGAAGGACGCGCAGGCTGCGTTCGCGACCGCGCGCGAGCTGATGGCGAAGCATCGCGTGCCCGTCGTGGTCGAGTTCATCCTCGAACGCGTCACCAACATCGCGATGGGGATGGAGATCGACAACATCGTCGAGTTCGAGGAGGTGCTGGATCTGCCGCTCGACGAGGTCAAGAGCACGCGGCCCGGCGCACTCGAGCCGGCGGAATAGGGAGGACAGCATCGTGCCGAGATTCGCCGCCAACCTCACCATGCTCTTCAACGAGATGCCGTTTGTCGACCGCTTTGCGGCGGCGAAGGCGGCAGGCTTCAGCGGGGTCGAATATCTCTTTCCCTATGATTTTGACAAAGCGCTGCTGCGCGAGCAGCTCGAGAGCCATGGGCTCACGCAGGTGCTGCACAACCTGCCGGCCGGAAACTGGGCAGCGGGCGAGCGCGGCATTGCGATCCTGCCCGATCGCGTCAGCGAATTCCGCGACGGCGTGTTCCGCGCCATCGATTATGCCAAGGCGCTCGATTGCGACCAGCTCAACTGCCTCGTCGGCATCGCGCCCGTTGATGCCGATCCGCGCGAACTCAACGAGACGCTGGTCGGCAATTTGCGCTTTGCGGCCTCGACGCTGGCGCGGGAGAACATCAAGCTCCTGGTCGAGCCGATCAATACGCTCGACATTCCCGGCTTCTTCCTGAGCGGCACCGAGCAGGCGGTGCAGCTCATCTCCGAGGTGCGGTCGAACAATCTCTTCATCCAGTACGACATCTATCACATGCAGATCATGGAGGGCGATCTCGCCCGCACCATGCAGGAATATCTCGACCGCATCGCCCACATCCAGCTCGCCGACAATCCCGGCCGCCACGAGCCCGGCACGGGCGAGATCAATTATCCCTTCCTGTTCCGCCACCTCGACGCAATCGGTTATCGCGGCTGGATCGGATGCGAATACAAGCCGCGTACCACGACGCTGGAAGGCCTGTCGTGGCATGCGGCGCAGACCTTCGAGACCTGAGGAATGACAGACATGATCGATATCGGCTTCATCGGACTTGGCACCATGGGACGGCCGATGGCCAACCATCTCCTCACTGCGGGTCATCGTCTCTTCCTGCACGACGTCGGGCCGATCTCGCCAGAGCTGATCGCGGCCGGCGGCGTCGCCTGCAAATCGGCGAAGGAAGTCGCGGAGGAAGCCGACGCCGTCATCATCATGGTGCCAGACACGCCGCATGTCGAAGCCGTGCTGTTCGGCAAGGACGGCGTCGCGAGCGGCATCTCCAAGGGCAAGATCGTCGTCGACATGAGCTCGATCTCGCCGCTGGCCACAAAAGAGTTCGCGAAGAAGATCGAGGCGCTCGGTGCGGATTATCTCGATGCGCCGGTCTCCGGCGGCGAGGTCGGCGCCAAGGCGGCGAGCCTCACCATCATGGTCGGCGGGCCCGAGCGTGCCTTCAACACCATGAAGCCGGTCTTCGACAGGATGGGCAAGAACGTCACTCGCGTCGGTGCCAACGGCGACGGCCAGACCACGAAGGTGGCCAACCAGATCATCGTGGCGCTGACGATCGAGGCGGTGAGCGAAGCGCTGCTGTTCGCATCCAAAGCCGGTGCTGATCCTGCTCTGGTGCGGCAGGCGCTGATGGGCGGCTTTGCCTCGTCGCGGATTCTCGAAGTGCATGGCGAGCGCATGGTGAAGCGCAACTTCGATCCGGGCTTCCGCATCGAGCTGCACCAGAAGGATCTCAACCTCGCGCTCGAAGGCGCTCGCTCACTCGGGCTGTCGCTGCCGAGCACGGCGGTGGCGCAGCAGTTGTTCTCGGCCTGTACCGCGCACGGCGGCAAGGCCTGGGATCATTCGGCGATGGTGCGAGCTCTGGAACTCATGGCAGGCCACGAAATCGCCGCGGCGTGACGTCTTACGTGGTCATGGTCGCCAGTCTCGTGAGCAGGCGAAGATAATGAGCCCTGCGGAGCATCACTCCGCGGGGCTTTCGCTTGCCACGGTCCTTGCGCCAAAGCGGGCGATGGTCCAGTCGGCTGCCGCCGCGAGCGCAAAGCCGAGGCAGGCCGTCAGCGCATCGACCAAAAAATCCTCCAGCCGCGCATGCCGTCCCGGTGCCCAGAACTGCATCAGCTCGAGCAGGCCGATCAGGACCACGGAAAAAGCCGCGATTGCGAGGCGCCGCCGGCTGTAGGCGAGGCCGAAGGCCAGCCCGATCAGGATGAAGGCGAGGGCATGTTCGCCATCCTGGCCGAGATCGGAATGCGGCCGCAGGCCGGGCGGTCCAAGGGTGGCGAAGGTGACGGCGGCTGCGAGCAGCCAGGCAAAGGAACGCAATAGAAAGGACATCCGCACCGCTTAGCACGGATTTGCTGCGGACCGTTACGGCGCCGGGATCAGATCGCCGTGTAGTTAATGACGAAACGTTAAAGTGGCTCGCGTACGCCGAGGCCGTGCATGAAGCGTTCCCTGATCTGCACGGGATCGCGGCGGGTGGTGCCGACGCCCGGCTTGTCGTCGATGCGGACCGCGATCAGGCTCGGCTCCGAGGCGGACATTGCCTCCTCGACCAGCCGCTCGAAATCCTCCTCGTCCGCGGCCCAGGTGCTGTTGGCGAGCCCTGAACCGGCGGCGATCGTGACGATGTCGGCGATACCAGCGGCCGGCGTCGGCTGCGCGCCGGTGATCTGGTAGATGCCGTTGTCCATCACGATCATGGTGAGGTTCTTCGGCCTCAAGGCCGCGATGGTCGAGAGCGCGCCGAGCTGCATCAAGAGCGAGCCGTCGCCTTCTAGGGCAAAGACATGGCGGTCGGGCTGCGCCAGCGCCACCCCGAGCGCGATCGGAAAGGCCAGGCCCATGCTGCCCAGCATGTAGAAATTCTGCGGGCGGTGGCCGGCGGCCCAGAGGTCGAAATTGGTGTTGCCGATGCCGCCGACCACGGCTTCCTCGTTCTTGAGCTTCGCGACCAGGCGCGAGGTGATATCGAACCGGTTCATCACTTTGGTGTTGCGCGTGTCCATGGCCGGCCTCACTTGTCGAACACCTTGCCGCCCGTCAGCAGCGGATTGAGGATCAGCGCGACCGGCGCCTGGGTGGTCACGGCCTGCTTGATCGAGCGGTCGACGATGAATTCGAGCTCGTCGAGCCGGGTGATGGTGTGGTGCTCGAGCGCCAGCGAGTCCAGCACGGGGCGCATGGTGCGGCAGACCAGCGACTGGCCGTAGTTGAACTCGCCGAGCGTGCCGCGCTCGGAGACGAACATGATGAGCGGGATCTGGTAGGGCACGGCGAGCGAAGCGAGAACGTTGGCGAGCGTGGCGAAGCCCGAGGTCTGCATCAGCACCGCGCCGCGCCGTCCGCCCATCCAGGCGCCCGAGACGATGCCGACGGCCTCCTCCTCGCGCGCGGTGGCAAAGGTGGTGAAGAAGGGATCGGCGTGCAGGTTCCTGATCAGCGGCGTCAGCACGCGGTCCGGCACGTAAGGCACGAGGCTGACCTCGTTCCGCTTCAGCGTCTGCAGGACGATGCCGTGCCAGGTCTTCCCGGCGGACGCCTTGTCGCTCGACGCTTGCGCCGGTGGGGTGTGCTGCTCCGCAATCGCCATTGCGTTCTCCCTTGGGCCGCGCTGCACGGTTCTTGGTCTCTGGCTGTCGCGGCGGCCTGTGCCGAACTTGACGCGGCGAGCGGGATTGTCAACATGTCCCGGCCGGCACCGTGATCTGCGCCAGACGGCCTGCCGCGGCCGGCACCGCCATGTCATAAGCCACGACAACGAAAAAAGCGGGAGGACAGCATGGAAGAGGTGCGTGCGGCGCCGGCCTTGCGGATCTCCCGGAGAGAGCCGGAAGGGTCCTGATGTCCGTCAACAACAAGCGCGTCTTCTACGTCAAATATCTGGCCCATCCAATCTATATCGACATCCTGAAGGCGCGCCCTGACGTCCGGCTCGACCGCATCGAGAACGAAAGCCCCGAGGATGTCTATGCGCCGATCCTCAGCGCGGCCCATGTCTACCAGATCGGCGCGGCCCGCGACGAGCTCGCGCCGCACTTCCACGTCGATGCCGCCTTGCTGAAGCGGACGCCGAACCTGCTGCTCGTCTCCAGCAACGGCGCGGGCTTCGACCCTGTCGACGTCGAAGCCTGCACGGCTGCGGGCGTGCTCGTCGTCAACCAGTCCGGCGGCAACGCGCATTCCGTCGCCGAGCATGCGCTGGCGATGATGCTCACGCTGTCCAAGCGCATCATCCAGTCCGACCGTCGCCTCCGCCGCGAGCGCGACGTGAACCGCAATGACCTCGTCGGCAACGAGGTCGAGGGCAAGACCGTCGGCATCGTTGGCCTCGGCAATGTCGGCCGCCGCATCGCCGCGCTGTGCAAAAGTCTGCTCGGCATGAAGGTGCTGGCCTATGATCCATATCTGTCGGCCGAGGTGATGGCCGAGCGGGGCGGGGAGAAGGTCGAGCTCGACGAATTGCTGCGGCGGGCCGACTTCGTCTCGATCTCCTGTCCGCTCAACAAGGGCAGCCGTGGCATGATCAGCGTGCGCGAATTCGCGCTGATGCAGCCTCACGCTTATTTCATCACAACCGCCCGCGGCTTCATCCACGACGAGGACGCGCTGCTCCAGGCGCTGCGCGACCAACGCATCGCGGGAGCGGGCCTCGACGTCTGGTCCAAGGAGCCGCCGCCGCCGGAGCATCCGCTGCTCCAGTTCGACAACGTGCTGGCGAGCCCGCATACCGCCGGTGTCACCAAGGAGGCGCGTCAGAACATGGGGCGGATCGCGGCCGAGCAGGTGCTGGATACGCTCGACGGCAAGCGGCCGCCGCGCATCATCAATCCCGAGGTCTGGCCGCGTTACGCGGAGCGATTCAAGCAGGCGTTTGGGGTTGCGCCGGGGTAGGGCAGGCAAACTGACTCGGTCATTCCGGGCTCGATGCTTCGCGTTGCCCTCGGAATGACGGAGCAAGCGTGGAACCGCGATTGGACTTGATCCGCGTCAAAATCTCCTTTCCCTGTCCGGGCTAAATGGGGTTAGAGTGCTTCGGGGGCGCAGGAGGTCCTATGTCGACTTATGTCGTCAGGTTCATGAAGGACGTGCTCGGTGGGTACGGCCGGCAGATCGAGGTTTGCCAGGGCGCGCTCGAGATCGATGCCTCTGACGAGAACGAAGCCACGGAGCGGGCGAAGGCGAAGTTCTGCAAGGACCAGGCCTTGCCTCATTGGTCCCTGCATGCCGACCGCATCCAGGTGAAAGCGGCTGACTTTCCATCGTAAGGGCTGCGAGCCCGTCTAGCGTCCAGGAGACGTTGCTGGCGGCGGCGCAGTTGCACCGGCGCCGAGCGAGCGCTGCACCATGACTGTGTCGGACCAGCGGCCGTTGCGATAGGCGACGCCGCACAGCAGCCCGACGCGGCCAAAGCCGAACTTTTCATGCAGTGCCAGCGAGGGCGCGTTGTCGGCATCGATGTAACCGATCATCTGACGGAAGCCGGCTGCCGCGCAGGCGTCGATCAGCTCCCGGAGCAACAGCCGTCCGACGCCGCGCCCGAGATGCGCGTGGTGGACGTAGATCGAGTGCTTTGCCGTGTAGCGATAGGCCGGACGCTTGCGGAACAGCACTGCATAGGCATAGCCGACGACCTCGCCGCGAAAGGTCGCGACCAGATGCGGCAGGCGGGCCTGCTTCAGGTTCTTGCGCCGGTCGCGCAGATCGTCGGGCTCAGGCGCGCCGGTTCCCTCGACATCGCGCGGCACACCGCGGCGGACGTGATGGCGGTAGATCGCCAGCATCGCCTCGACATCGCTGTCGCGCGAGGGCCGGACCAGGACCGGCTCATCCTCCGCGCGCATCACGCCCGTTTCGTTCATCGGCGGCTACTCGGCGACGACGTAAGTGTAGAGCCCGATGCGGCCGGCGGCATCGACCTCCTTGTAGACGCCCTGGATCTCGACCTCAAAACCCGGAAACGTGTTGAAGCAGGTCTCGAACATCTTGAGGTAGTCGATCATGGGCTTGGCTCGTTCCGTCAGCCGCTCGCCGGGCACGATGGTGGCGATGCCGGGTGGATAGACCACGAAGGGCGTGGTCGCGATGCGACCCGCGATCGCCTCGATCGGCAGATAATCGACGTCGTTGCGGAACAGGAGGCGCGCTGCATCGCGGGGCGACATGGCGATCTCCGGCAAATGCTCGGGTAGGAACTGCCGGGCCTGAAGTGCGCTGACATCGGCGGCGCGGAAGAAGCGGTGCATCTCGGCGCAGAGGTCGCGCAGCCGCACGCCGGCATAGCGCGGCTGCCGCCGCTGATAGAACTCCGGAATGGCGTCCGCCAGAAGCGCATTGTCGTCGTGCAGCTTCTTGAAGGCGACGAGGCCGGAGATCAGCGTGCCGGCCTTGCTCGCCTCGACGCCCGGGGTGAGCAGGAAGAGCAGGGAGTTGAGGTCATTCTTCTCGGGAACGATGCGGTTCTCGCGCAGGAATTGCGCGACGACCGGCGCCGGGATGCCGTGATCGGCATAGGCGCCGGTGGCGCGATCGAAGCCGGGCGTGAGCAGCGTCAGCTTGTTCGGATCGGTCATGGCAAAGCCCTCGGTCATGCCGGGAAAACCGTGCCAGGTATCGTCAGGGGCGAGTTGCCACAAAGCGGGATTGGTAGCGAGCTCGTCGGTCGAAAGCGTCTCCCAGGCGACGTTGTGCACGGCGCCGGGGCGGCTGACATCGGGAATGGCGATGCGATCGGGGACGAAGGGTTCGAAGAACCAGCGGCGCTCGGGATTCTGCTCCTTCTCCTCGAACTCGCGGCCCATGGCGCGGATCTTCTTGCGCAACTCGATGCCGAGTCGGATCGTGTCATCCCACAACACCTCGCCGGAGCGTCCCTTCATCATCTGCGCGCCGACATCGAGGGAGGCGAACAGCGGATAGAACGGCGAGGTCGAGGCGTGCTGCATAAAACTCTCGTTGAAGCGGCGGTGCTCGACGCGTCGCTTCTGGCCGCGGATGTGACGGTCTCTGATGTGGATCTGGGAGGCCTGCGAAAAGCTGGCAAGTTGCTTGTGGGTCGACTGCGTTGCGATGATGCCCGGCGCATCCGGAGAAAGGTTCGACAGCCCCATCGCGAAGCGGCCGGCATAGAGCGGGTGGAACTTCATGAAGCCGGCCCAGGCCTCGTCGAACAGGATGTACTCACAGAGATGGCCGATGCGGTTCAAGATCATCTCGGCGCTGTGGATCGAGCCGTCATAGGTACACTGCTCGACCACGGCGACGCGGAACGGCCGCTCCCTGCGCCAGGCGTCGCGGTCCTGGACCAGCGGATGGTTGCGGATCGCCTCGCGCAGGGCCTTCTCGTCGAGCGCGTCCCAGCGCATCGGGCCGATCAGGCCCCAGGCGTTGCGAATGGTTGGGACATAGACGGGGATGCCGCCGTTGATCATCAGCGCGCCGTGATGGGCGGCCTTGTGGTTGTTGCGGTCGAACAGCACGAGATCGCCGTCGGTGACGAGCGCGCCGAGCGCGACCTTGTTGGAGGTCGAAGTGCCGTTGAGCACGAAATAGGTCTTTTCCGCGCCGAAGATCGCGGCCGCCTCTTTCTGTGCCTTCAGCGCCGGGCCTTCATGGGTGAGGAGGTCGCCGAGGTCGAGCACGGAATTGTCCAGATCGTCGCGGAACACGGACTCGCCGAGATGCTCGACGAAGACGCGGCCGATCGGGCTGCGGCTGTAGAACATGCCGCCATTGTGGCCCGGGCAGGTCCAGAGCTGGTTGCCTTCCTCGGCATAGTCGACCAGCGCGCCGAAGAAGGGCGTCTTCAGCGTCTCGGCATACTGCTTGAGTCGGCTGATCAGGTTCTTGGCGATGAAGGGCGGGGTCTCCTCGGACAGGAAGACGTAGCCGTCGATGAAGTCGAGCACTTCGACCGGCAGGTCCTCGAACCGCTTGCGCCGGATCAGGAGGATGATCGGAAAATCGAGGCCGCGACGGCGCATCAGGTTGATCAGCGCCGAGGTCTTGCCCTCTAGGCCCTTCTTGCCCCAGTCCACCACCATGCAGCCGATCGCGGCATCGGTCTGCACCGCGATCTCGGCGTCCTCCAGCTTGCGGGCGCGGACCACCTCGAAGCCGGAGCGCTGGATCTCCTCGATGATCTGGTTGAAGCGGATGCCTTCGAGGTCATCGGCGTCGAACACCGGTGCGGCGAACAGGAAGTTGAAGCGCTTGAAATAGTCCATGTCAGGTCCCGAATGTGCCAGAGCAAACAGGTCTCGGCACATTCGATGACAGTTGGATGACAGGGGCTGGCCTCACACCCGTCAGCCGCCGGGAACACTGACCCGGCGCGTCAGGCGAGGAGCTTGTCCAGCGTGATCGGGAAGCGGCGGATGCGCTTGCCGGTGGCGTGATAGACGGCATTCGCGATCGCCGCGGGGACTCCGACGATGCCGATCTCGCCCAGGCCCTTGACGCCCAGGGCGTTGATGTGGTCGTCGCGCTCTTCGACGAAGATCACGTCGATGTCGTGAACGTCGGCATTCACGGGGATGTGGTACTCGGCGATATTCGGGTTCATGATCCGGCCGAAGCGGTGATCCATCACCGTCTCCTCGTGCAGGGCCATCCCGATCCCCCAGACCACGCCGCCCATGATCTGGCTGCGGCCGGTCTTGGTGTTCAGGATCCGCCCGGCCGCGACCGCGCTGACCATCCGGGTCACGCGGATGACGCCGAGCTGCTCGTCCACCTTCACCTCGGCGAAGACAGCCGAATGCGTGTTGCGCGCGTGCGACTTGTCCCCCGCGAACTGGTTGAGCTTTTGCTTCTCCATCCGCTCGAGCTTGCCGTAGCGCATCGCATCTGTGATCGAGACCGCGCGGCTCTTCTCGCCGTTGCTGGCGATCGTGCCGTCGATCAGGATGACATCGGCGGCATCGACGCCGGCGAGCGGCGAGGCAGGCATCGCGCTGGCAAGACGCGCGAGATCCTGGCGAATGTCCTCGGCCGCTCCCAGCACCGCATGCGCGCTCGATGCAGCCATCCAGGAGCCGCCCTCGACGGGAGCCTGCGGCAAGGTCGAATCGGCGAGCTTGACGCCGATGTTCTCGATCGGCAGTCCGAGCGCATCTGCCGCCACCTGCGCCACGATCGTGTAAGTGCCGGTGCCGATGTCGGACGCCGCGCAGGAGACCTCGGCATGGCCATTGGCGGTCAGCACGATGCGGGCTGCGACCGGCACCTGCAGCGCCTCCCAGACGCCTGTCGCCATGCCCCAGCCGACCAGCTCCTCGCCATCACGCATCGAGCGGGCGGCGGGATTGCGCCTGCTCCACCCGAAGGCCTCGGCGCCACGGGCGTAGCATTCGCGTAGCTGCTTGCTGGTGTAGGGGAGATCTTCGCTCTGGTCGCGATCCGAGTAGCACTTCAGTCGCAGTTCGATCGGGTCGAGCTTGAGCGCGACCGCCAACTCGTCCATAGCGCATTCAAGCGCGCAGACGCCCGAAGCCGCGCCGGGCGCGCGCATGTCGCAGGGCGTGGAGACATCGAGGCGGACGAGCTTGTGGGAATAGCGGCTGTTCGGGCTCTTGTAGAGCTGTTCCGCCCAACTGCTGTCGTTGCGCGCAAAATCCTCGTAGCGTGAGGTGACGGCCGTGGCCTCGTGCGTGACCGCTTCGAGCGTGCCGTCGGGCTTGGCGCCGAGCCCGACGCGCTCGATCGTCGCTGGCCGGTGGCCGAGCCCATACATCTGCTGACGAGTCAGCACGACGCGCACTGAGCGCTTCAGCGCGAGCGCGGCAAGTGTTGCAAGCACGACCTGATATTGCGGCCGCAGGCCGGAGCCGAAGGCGCCGCCGACATAGGGCGAGATCACACGGATGTCGTTCGGCTTCTTGTCGAACACGCTGCACAGAAATTTGTGGACGTTCTGCACGCCTTGCGTCTTGTCGTAGACCGTGAGCCTGCCGTTGCCGTCCCAGACGGCCGTAGTCGCAAAGAGCTCCATCGGATTGTGATGTTCGGTCGGAATGAAGTAGTCCGCTTCGTGCCGCACGGCCGCGCCGGCAAGCGCGCTAGCGGCGTCGCCGCGCGGCTTGTTCGGCTGCTTCACCTTGGTCGCCTTGTTGCGCTCGGCTTCGAGATCGGTGGCAAACGCCTGCTCCTCCTGATAGTCGACGCGCACCAGCGTTGCGGCGAATTTCGCGGTCTCCCAGTCCTCCGCCACGACCAGTGCGATCGGCTGGCCGTTGAATTTGATGCTGTCATCATAGAGCGGACGGAACGGCGATCCTTCCTCCGGCGCCACCTCATCCTTCCAGGCCTCGTCCTTGTCGGCGAGCGGCGGACGATGCGCATGGGTGAGCACGTCGATCACGCCCTTCACATTCAGCGCCTCGCTGGTGTCGAGGCGGGCTATGCGCCCGCGGGGAATGGTGGCTGCGACGGCTACGCCGTGGAGGAGTCCGTCGGCGGCGAATTCGCCAGCATATTTGGCGGCGCCGGTGACCTTGGCCCGACCATCGACGCGGGATGTTGGTGTTCCGACATAGGCGTTCATCGGTCCCTCACGCGATCTTCTTGTGAGCCTGCGACTGCGGCGTGGCGTTCGCGGCCTGCATCAGCGTTCGAACGATGGCGCGGCGCGCGAGCTCGATCTTGAAACCGTTATGCGCATACGACTTTGCGCTCTGCAGCAGGACGTCCGCAGCACGAGAGAAATGATCCACTGTTGCTGCCTGGCCGCGCAACGCCGTTTCGGCCTCAAGGCTGCGCCAGGGCTTGTGGGCTACGCCGCCGAGCGCCAGGCGCGCCTCCCTGATCGCGTTGCCGTCGAGTTCGAGCGCCGCCGCCACAGAGACCAGGGCGAAGGCATAGGACAGTCGGTCGCGGACTTTCAGATAGCTGTAGTGATGGGCAAAGCCGCGCGGCGGCAGTTCGATCGCCGTGATGATCTCGCCGGCACCGAGATTGGTGTCGACATGGGGCGTGTCGCCGGGGACCCGATGGAAATCGGTCAACGCCATAGTGCGTTCGCCGGACGGGCCTGCGACGTGCACGAGCGCATCGAGCGCGGCCAGCGCCACGCTCATGTCGGACGGGTTGGTCGCGATGCAGGAAGGGCTCGCACCGAGGATCGCATGGTTACGGTTGAGGCCGTCGATCGCCGAGCAGCCGCTGCCGGGACTGCGCTTGTTGCAAGGCGTTGCCGTGTCATAGAAGTAGGCGCAACGCGTTCGCTGCATCAGATTGCCGCCGACGGACGCCATGTTGCGCAGTTGTGCCGAGGCGCCGGCAAGGATGGCGCTGGCGAGCAGCGGATAGCGCTGCTCGATCAGCGGATCGTAGGCAAGGTCCGAGTTCGGCACCAAGGCACCGATGCGCAGGCCTCCGTCGGCCGTCTGCTCGACCTTGCGGAGCGGCAGGCGGGAAATATCGATCAGCCGGGAGGGCTGCTCGACATTCTCCTTCATCAGGTCGATCAGGTTGGTGCCGCCGGCGATGAGCTTGGCGCCGGGATGGGCGGCGAGCAGGAGGATCGCATCGGCGACGTCGGTGGCGCGGGAATATTGGAAGTTGATCATGGCCGGCCCATTGCCTGCTGGATGGCAGCGACGATGTTCGGATAGGCGCCGCAGCGGCAGAGATTTCCGCTCATCAGCTCGCGGATCTCGTCAGCATCCCTGACGTGGCCTTCGGCCAAGAGACCGGCCGCCGAACAAATCTGTCCCGAGGTGCAATAGCCGCACTGGAAGGCGTCGTGGTCGATGAAGGCCTGTTGCAGGGGATGCAGCGCGCCATCCCTGGCAAGTCCTTCGATGGTCGTGATCTCCGCGCCGTCCTTCATGACGGCGAGGGTCAGGCAGGAATTGACGCGCCGGCCATCGATCAGCACGGTGCAGGCGCCGCACTGACCGTGATCGCAGCCTTTCTTGGTGCCGGTCAGCGCGAGATGGTCGCGCAGGGCATCCAGGAGCGTGGTCCAGGGCGCGAGATCAAGCGAGCGCCTGACGCCATTGACGACGAGATTGATTGGAATGCGGTCGGGAATTTGATTTGCGGCATCGGCCATGTCGTTTCCCCTGCGACGAAAGGCCGAGCCGAGAAGTCAACCGGGCTGACGCGAGGGCGCGTCGTCTCCGCTGGCCAATAGCGCCTAACGGACGACCGATCGCTTGGTTCCTTGCGGGAGTTTCCGTGCCGCAAGGGAGTGGTCAGCGCTTCGCCTCGCCGAACACCACCGTCGGCACCGCGCGATTGACGATCTCGCGCAGCGCGAAGCTCGATTGCACCCTCGCCACGCGCGGCAGCCGAGACAACTCGGTGCGGTGGATGCGTTCGAAATCCTGGATGTCGCGGGCAAGCACGATCAGGATGTAGTCGTCGGTACCCGACATCAGGAAGCAGCGCACGACGGAGGGGCATTTCACGACCTCCGCCTCGAACGCCTTCAGTGCGTCATCGCTCTGGCTCTCCAGCGCGATGCGGACCAAAACCGTGGTGGTGAGGCCGAATTGCCCCAGATCGAGCGCTGCCTGGTAAGCCTGGATATAGCCGTCGTCCTCCAGCGCCTTCTGCCGCCGCGCCAGCGCCGTGCTCGACAGGCCGACCTTGTTGGCAAGCTCGGTGTGGCTGGCCCGCGCGTTGGTGGTGAGTTCCGCGAGGATGGCGAGGTCTTTCCGGTCGAGGGCCAAGGTTTCGTTTCCAGCGTGAAAGGGTGCAGCCGCGCCGGAAACCGGCGCCAGGATGGCAAAACTAGCGGATATTTGCACGAAACCAAACCGCACCTGCCGCTACGATGAACAAGGAATCAGCATATTGGCCAAGGAGCTTGCGATGCGCGTCGGTGTCCCCCGGGAGATCAAGGTGCAGGAATATCGCGTCGGGCTCACACCGGGCGCCGTCCGCGAATATGTCGCGGCCGGGCATCAGGTCATGGTCGAGACCGGCGCGGGCAGCGGCATCGGCGCTTCCGACGAGGTCTATCGGCGGGCAGGAGCCGCGATTGCGGAGAGCGCTCGCGACATCTTTGCCAGGTCCGATATGATCGTGAAGGTGAAGGAGCCTCAGAAGAGCGAATGGGTGCAGCTTCGCGAAAACCAGATCCTCTTCACTTATCTCCATCTCGCGCCGGATCCCGAACAGGCCAAGGGCTTGCTCGCTTCCGGCTGCACCGCGATCGCCTATGAAACCGTCACGGACGCGGACGGCCACCTCCCGCTGCTCGCGCCGATGAGCGAAGTCGCCGGCCGCCTCGCCATCGAGGCCGCCGGCGCCGCGCTCAAACGTTCGGCCGGCGGGCGCGGCTTGCTGCTTGGCGGCGTGCCCGGCGTGCAGCCCGCGCGGCTCGTCGTGCTCGGCGGCGGCGTCGTCGGAACGCAGGCCGCGCGCATGGCGGCAGGGCTCGGTGCCGAAGTCACGGTGATCGACCGCTCCATTTCTCGGCTGCGCGAACTGGATGATCTCTTCCTCGGACGGGTGCGCACCCGCTTTTCGACCATCGAGACGGTTGAAGACGAGGTGTTCGCCGCCGACGTGGTGATCGGCGCCGTGCTGGTGCCCGGGGCCAGCGCGCCAAAACTCGTCACGCGCGCGATGCTGAAATCGATGAAGCCGGGCGCCGTGCTGGTGGACGTCGCGATCGACCAGGGCGGCTGCTTCGAGACATCGCATCCGACCACGCACACTGATCCGACCTACGAGATCGACGGCATCGTGCACTATTGCGTCGCCAACATGCCGGGCTCGGTGCCGGTGACGTCGAGCCAGGCGCTGAACAACGCGACGCTGCCGTTCGGCTTGATGCTCGCGAGCAAGGGTTTTGCCGCGGTGCTGGAAAATCCGCATCTGCGGAGCGGGCTGAACGTGCATCGCGGCCGCATCACCAACAAAGCGGTGGCCGACAGTCTCGGGCTGGAGTTCGCTCCACCGGAGAGCGGACTGGCGGCATAGTCATGCCGCGAGACGAATTTTCCGCCGCGAATTCCGGAGCGCGCTGCGCGCGCGCCGAATGCAACCCGGAAGCCGCACGAGAGCGCGACGCGCGATAATGCATGCGCGCTTTCGCCGCAATGTCGTCGGCGCGATAAGGCACTATGTTCATCGCGCCATGACCTATGTCGTCGACATTGATCCGCGCGTAGCGCGCTTCTGTCTGCACGCCGGCCGCCTCCACGCAGGCGTTTAGCCGGACGGCTGGTTGCGCCGTCCGGGCGTTCCTTTCGTACACAATTCGAGTTCGCGGCTTCCATCCGGGAGCGCGATGCCTTGCGCGAAGGAGTGTGCCGTGTTGCCTCTTCCCAAGATTGCACTGCCAGTATCCGACTATCCCCGCCTGGAGCAGCTTGCGCGCGCAGCCGTGCAGCGAGGGGACATGGATGCGATCTTCCTTATGGGCGAGATCAGCCGCGCCGAGATCGTTCCGGACGACGCACGCGACATCGACTCGATCGTGACGATCGGGTCCTGGATCACCTACTGGACGAATTGGGGCGTGCCACGAAGGATGGTCCGGTTGGTCTGGCCAGAAGATCGCAGCGTAGATTCCGCCCGAATATCCGTCCTGTCGTCGCTGGGCGCAGCATTGATCGGTCTGCGCGTCGACGATCAGATGCCATATTTCGTCGCCGGCTGCCTGAATCTCGTCAGGGTCCAAAGCGTGAGGAGGTCCGGGCCCAACGTGGTCCCGCTGTTTCGCGCCTCTGAATTCACAAGGAACGATCCGATCGACGATGATCCGGGACCGACCGCCGCCTAACTGCGAATTGAGGACCGCAATGAAACCGAAGAAGTCCGCGACCGGATCTGAACTCCCGTCTATCCTGGTAACAACAGACGAGATGCGCCGATTGAACGCGCTGGCGAACTCCAGCATGGAGATTTTCCCGCGCGTGGCGCAGTTTCTCGCGCGTGAGATGGAGCGCGCTAATGTCGTGCCCGATGACAGCGACCTGTCTGGCGTGGTGCGGATGGGTTCGAGGGTCAGCTATCGCGACGAGAGCACCGGCGATGTCCGAGGGGTGCTCCTGGTCTATCCGCACGAAGCCGACATTTCGCAGGGACGGATTTCAGTGCTGACGCCGGTCGGCGCGGCTCTGATAGGACTATCCGTCGGCCAGGCGATCGAGTTTCAGACGCCGGGTCATCACGCGCGGATGCTGACCGTCCTGGACGTAGTCTTCGAACGTCTTCCGTGCGCGAGCACGGACGTGCAAGGCTGATCGCTGGGCACGGTCAATTGATTGATCGTATCCATATAGGCCAAAGCGATGCTGGAGCGGCTACGCGGGCTTTCGATACCGGCTCCCCAGTGCGGTCTCGATCGTCTCCGGCCTGTGGATGCGCTCGATCAGCATGTCGATGCGATCGCCGCCCCAGAACAGCTCGCCATTGAACATCATGGTGGGTACGCCGAACACGCCGAGCGCTTCGGCCTCGTCGATGATGCGATCATGCTCGGCGCGGGCAGGGCCGTTGACGTAGTCTTCGAACGCGCCGGCCGAACCGCCGCACGCGGTGATGACAGCGGCGATTTCGGAGACATCGTCGATCTCGAGCTCGTGTCTCCAGAAGCGGTGGAACACCGTGTCGTGATAGGGACGAAAGAAGCCATTGGCTTGCGCGAACAGCATGCCGACGCTTGAGTAGAAGGCGTCGTAGATCCGTCGCGGGCCTTTCATGGTGAGGCCTTGCGCATTGGCAAAGCGGCGCGCGTCCATATAGGCGTAACGTACCTTGCGCCAGAAATGCGGCGTTCGCTCCTCGACCGTTCCCATGAATTCGGCGACACGTAGCGTGTAGGGCAGCCATTCCAGCTCGACGCCGTGTTTTTCCTCGAGCTCGAACAGGCGCTTGTTGGCGACGAATGCGTACGGGCTTTTGTAGTCGGTGTAGATGCGGACGTGCGGCTTGGGCATGGTGGGCTCCTTTCGAGCACGCCGCGCTGTTAGCAATGTGCAAAGGTGAGCGCAGCAAGCTCCGTCATTGCGAGCCAACGGGTCCGCGCGAAGCGCGGCCCCGTTGGCTCGCAATGACGATGGTGAGAGTGAACGCTACCACTTCGGCAAATCTCCGTGGACAGGTGGATCACCCCTTCGTCAGCTTGTACTGCCCGAGATCCGGGTCGTGCGTCATGCGCCAGTAGTCGACGAAGCGCCACGGCATGGCCGAGAACACGCGGCCGCTCTTGTTGCGGTAGTAGGTGGTCATGCCCGGATGGGTCCAGATCATCGCCTCGTGCTCGGCGTCGACCTTGCGGACGTAGTCGTCGAGCACATCCTGGCGAACGTCGATAGCGGCGACGTCGTGCTCGATCATGTCGACGAGGCACGCGGAGATGTAGCGGCTCTGGCATTCAGACTGGAAGATGACGCTGCCGCCATGAGCGGGACCGGAGTTGGGGCCGAGCATGCAGAAGAAGTTCGGAAAGCCCGGCACGGTGAGGCCAAGAAACGCGGTCGGGTTGTCGTTGCCCCAGGCGTCGCTCAAGTCTTTGCTGTCGCGGCCCCTGATGTTGAGACGGGCCGCCATCTCCGTGACCTTGAAGCCGGTCGCGATCACGATGATGTCGGCGGGGCGATGCTCGCCGTCTGCGGTGACGATGCCGCCCTGGTCGAAATGGTCGATCGCGTCGGTGACGAGCTCGACATTCGCCCGCGTCAAGGTCTTGAACCAATTGTTGTCGAGCAGGATTCGCTTGCCGTAAGGAGGATAAGTTGGCACGCATTTCGCGATCAGGTCTGGACGGTCCCTCAGCTCGGTCAGGATGAACTCGGTCAGCTCCTGGCGGTGGCGGTCATTGCCCTTGTTGACCGCGCGCTCCGGATACGGCCAGGCCGGGTCCTTGCGCAGGAAGGGCAACAGCCCATCGCCGTAGCGCCAGAACATGTTGAAGCGATACCACTGCACATAGAACGGCAGATGGGCGAGCAGCCAGCGCGCGCCTTCGGTGATTGGATCGGAATAGCCCTTCACCGGGCGCGCCCATTGCGCGGTGCGCTGATAGACCGTGACCGAGGCGACCCGGCCGGCGATTGACGGCACGAGCTGCATCGATGTCGCTCCGGTGCCGATCACGGCGACATGTTTGCCGTCAAGCTCGATGTCACTCGACCACAGCGCCGAGTGCAGGATCGTTCCCTTAAAATCCTCCTCACCCTTGAAACGGGCGCGGGAGGGATCGTTGAGCTGGCCGATCGCGCTGACCAGCGCGGTGGATTCGAAAGTCTCCTCGCCATTTTTGGTCTTGAGCGTGGAGATCCAGCGACGCTTGCCTTCGTCCCAGTGCGATGAGGTGAGCTCCGTGTTGACACGCAGATGATTGCGGATGCCGTATTCGTCGGCGACTTTCAGAAGATATCCGAGCAATTCTTCGCGCGGGCAGAAATAGCGCGTCCACGCGTTGCGCGAGCCGAAGGAATAGGAATAGGAATGGTTCGGCGTATCGACGCCGCAGCCGGGATAGCGGTTGATCCACCAGGTGCCGCCGAGTTCGTCGTTCTTCTCGACGATGGTATAGGGGATGCCGAGATGACCGAGGGCCACGCCAAGCGCGATGGCGCAGACGCCGGCGCCGACGATCAGCACATGCTGCTGCGCGAGCTTCTGATCGGAAGGACGGTGGGTCCAGCGCGCATCGCGCGGCACAAAGCCCATCTCCTCGCGCATCAAGGGCGCATATTCCGGCGCGACGTTCTCGCCGAGGCAGGCGCGCATCATCCTCAGCAGCAGCTCCTCGCCGGGGTCGGTGATGACCGGCTTCGGCGTGCCGTTGGCGAAAAGTTTGACGACGGCGGCGCGGATTTCGTCCTGTACGTTCTCCGGCACGCCGGCATCGGGATCGGGAATGAGGCGGATGTCGCGCTTGGGCAAATAGGGCGGCTCGAGCCAGCGCTCATCGCCCGTCATGTGCACGAGCACCATCAGCAGGCAGCGGATATCGCCCTCGGCGATGGTCGAGGCGAGGTCGAGCGGCTTGTGCGGAGACTCGATGTTCATGGCTTGTCCTGATCCCCGGGGGCATTGAAGAGGCCGCGCGTCATCAGTTTGCGATAGGCGGAGATGACGTGATCGGGCACGGCAGTGACGCCATCGGCCGAATAGGAGTAGCGCCGGCTGAGATAGCCGCGCGAGCCCATCAGCATGTGGACGATGGCCTCGAACTCTTCGTCGCTATAGTCCTCGATCGCGCCGGCGAGCCTCGCGCGCCGCAGGATGCGCACATACGCAGTCGAGATATTATCGAGATGCTTCTGGTAGCCGCTGGGCGCGAAGAATTCGGCCTCGTTGAGGATGCGCAAAAATTCCGGAACCTCGCGGATGAAGTCGAAGAAGGCCGCGAAGCGTTCGATCTCCTGCCGCGCCGCATGCGCGGTGCCCGTGCGGGCGCGGATGAACTCGACCATGTCGAGGCCGATCTTGGGCAGGAGCTGGTCGAGCAGCTCCTGGCGGTTCTCGAAATGATTGTAGAACGTGCCTTGCGCGACACCGGCCTGTTCGGTGATACGGGCGACCGAGGCTTCGGCATAGCCATATTTGCCGACGACCTTGGTCGCGGCCTCGAAGATCTTCTGCTTGGTCCAGGCGTTGCGCTCGACGCGGTTGAGCTTCGTCACCTTTGCGGTCGCGTCTGCTTGCATCATTCGGAGGTCTCCAGCTCGGCGCGCAGCACGCGCTTGAGGATCTTGCCTGATGGGTTGCGCGGCAGGCTGTCGCGGATGACGAGCTCTTTCGGCACCTTGAAGCTTGCAAGCCGCGCGCGGCAGTGCTCGATGAGGGCAGGGAGTTCGAGGCTCGCGCCTTCGGCCAGCACGACGATTGCGACCGGCTTCTCGCCCCAGCGCGCATCGCGCAGGCCGATCACCGCGACCTCGCGCACCTCTGATAGTTCGTAGATGACGCGCTCGACCTCGGAGGAAGCGATGTTCTCGCCGCCGGAGATGATCATGTCTTTCTTGCGGTCAGTCAGGTACAGAAAGCCATCGTCGTCGAGATAGCCGACATCGCCGCTGCGGAACCAGTCGCCGAAGAAGGCCGAAGCCGTCTTCTCCGGATCCTTCCAGTAGCCGCGCGTGATCTTCGGCCCGCGCAGGCAGATCTCGCCATTGACGTTCGGTGGCAGCGTCTTGCCGGCCTCGTCGCGGATTTCGATCTCGACATGGGCAATGGTGCGGCCCGTCGAGCCGATCTTCTCGATCTCGCGGCCGGCGTCCATGAAGGTGTCGCCACCCACCGTCTCGGTGAGGCCATAGGCATCGATGTAGCGCGCATTGCGAAAGAATTCGGAGAAGGCGCGGATTCGAACCTCCGGCGTCTTCTCACCGCCGCCGATCGCCCATTTCAGGCTGGAGACGTCGTAGCGGTCGCGGGTGGGGCAGGTGAGGATCGCAGTGGTCATGACCGGCGCCAACCAGGCCGCATTGAGCCTATCTTCGGCAATAGCCGCGAGCGCCGCCTCCGGCTCGAAATTGCGCTGGATGGCGATGAAGCCGCCGTGCCAGAGCACGGCGATGCCGGGCAGATCGAGCGCTCCGACGTGATAGAGCGGGCCGACGACGAGAAGCCGGGTGTCGGCGCTGAGGCCCAGTGCGATGGTCTGGTCGGCCGACTTCCAGTAGAAATTGTCGTAAGAGAGCATCACCCCCTTGGGACGGTCGGTGGTGCCCGAGGTGTACATCAGCCGCATCAGGTCGGATGGCGCGCGGACATGCATCGGCGCCGGTGACGCGCCGTGTGCAAGGTGCGTGACGCTCCGCTGTGCGGCCTCATCGAGCACGACGATCGTCGCGCCTGTGGCGTTCGCAGCCAATTCCTCATCGACGATCAGAAGCTGCGCCCCGGCATTGCCTGCGATGTAGCCGACCTCGTCGCGGGAGAGGCGGAAGTTGATCGGCAGGAACACGGCGCCGATATGGCTGGTGGCAAAGACCAGCTCGAGGAAGGCCGCGCTGTTCTTCATCAGGACGGCCACGACATCGCTGGCGCCAATGCCCTGTGCGGCCAGCCAGCCGGCCACTTGCCGGATGCGCGCGTCGAAGGTCGCGTAGGAAATCTCCTCGCCGCTGTATTTCAGCGCAGGCCGGTCCGGCGTCCGCCGGGCATGAAAGGCGATGAAGCTCGACAGATTGATCATTTGCGCGCGTTTTGGGCCGGTCGCTGGCCTCGCTTCCTCCGTGATGAATTCTGACTCGTAATTCATCTTTGGCTTGACGTCACCCCCTGCGCTCTGAAATTGTTGGGAACACGGAGACGAGACGATCTCCGGCAAGGGACAGGAAACGCCGACCCGACAGAGGGAGGGAAGAATGACGAGAACCCGCAGGCCGGGCATCAGCCGCCGTTCAACGCTGGCGCTGATGGGCGCCGGTGCGATGACTGTTGCCGCGCCCTGGGTGGCGCGCGCCCAGGCCAAGACCATCAAGATCGGCATGCCGACGATCCTATCGGGCCGCGTGGCGCAGCTCGGCACGTCGTCGCGCAATGCCGTGATGCTCGAGGTCGAGAAGGTCAACGCCGGCGGCGGCCTTGCCGGCCGCCAGATCGAGATGGTGATCCGCGACTCCAAGGGACAGCCGCAGGAAGCCGCGCGCGTCGCGCGCGAACTCGTCAACACCGATGGCTGCGAGCTGCTGATCGATGCGGAAGCTTCCTCCGGCGCCTTTGCGGTGCATGAGGTCGCGCGCGATCTCGGCGTGTTCTGCATCCACACCAATTCCGAGACATCGGCGCTCACCGCCGATCCCAAGCAGCGCATTCCGAACGCCTTCCGCACCGCGCGGCAGGGCGTGCACGACTCCATCGTCGGCGGCAGCTATGCCGCCGCGATCGCCAAGGCCAAGGGTCTGAAGAAGTGGGCGACATGCTCGCCAGACTATGCGTATGGCCGCGACACGACGGCCGAGTTCACGCTGTACCTGAAGCGCTTTGCGCCGGACGTCGAGATCATCAGCGAATCCTGGCCAAAACTGTTCCAGCCCGACTACACCGAGGTGGTGACGAAGATTCTGCAGGCGAAGCCGCAGGCGCTGTACTCCTGCCTGTGGGGCGGCGATCTCACCTCCTATATCGACCAGGCCAACATCTACGCGATGTTCGGCCAGATGGAGGTGTTCGCGGTCAACATGGCCGACTACACCGCGCTCACCGTCGTGAAGAACCTGCCGAAGGGCATTCACTCGGGCAACCGCTACATCAAGACGTTTCCGGCGACGCCGGAGAATGCGGCGTGGGGCGATGCCTACAAGGCGAAGTACAGCGAATATCCGACCAACTGGTCGTGGGAGAACGCGACCGCGGTCATGCTGATGGCGGAAGCCGCGAAAAAGGCGAACTCCGCTGACGGCAAGAAGCTTGCCGAAGCACTGGCGGGCCTTACGATCAAGTGCCCGTTCGGCGCCGACGGGACCGTGACGATGCGCGCCGAGGATCACACGCTGGTCGGCTACGCCATCGGCTGGGGCACCACGATTCCGCAGGAGCCCTATGTGCCGGAGGTGAAAGCCGGCGACTGGAAGACTATCTTCGAGCTCGAAGCCGAGTGGAAGAAGAGCAAGGGCTACACCTGATCGTGCGCGCGGCGGAGACGGGTGACCGTCTCCGCCGGCTTCGTCTGGTTTTCCGCGCCGGGCTCGGCGCCGTAATGAAAGTGCTCCCGTGGATCTCGACGCGCTTGCCGGCTGCCTCTCCAGTTCCGCCTGCCTGGTGACGCAGACCACCAGCGGCCTTATCATCGGCATGCTGCTGTTTCTGGTGGCGGTCGGGCTGACGCTGATCTTCGGGGTGCTCAAGGTCGTCAATTTCAGCCACGGCGCCTTCTACATGTTCGGCGCTTATTTCGCGATGACGGCCTATCAGCTCACCGGAAGCTTTGCGCTCGCGATGCTCGCGGGTGCAGCCGGTACCGCGATCCTCGGGCTGATCTTCGAGCGTGTCTTCATGAGCCGCGTCTATGGCGCCGACGTGCTGATGCAGCTTCTCGTCTGCTACGCCTTCGTGCTGATCTTCGACGACGTCGTACGCATCATCTGGGGACCGGAATTCAAGTCGATGGGCATGCCGGCGGCATTCCAGGTGGTGCCGCTGTTCATCGCCGGCGGCGTGGTGCCGCCTTACTATCTGTTGTTGATCGGCGTCGCGCTCGTCGCGGCCGTCGTGCTCGGCATGGGCCTGTCGCGCAGCCGCATCGGCAAGGTGATCCGGGCCGCCGCGCATAATCCCGGCATGGTGTCCGCGCTCGGCATCAACACCGGACTGATCTATGGCGGCGTGTTCGCGCTCGGCGGCATGCTTGCGGGCCTTGCCGGCGCGCTTGCAGCGCCGGTGCGCTCGCTGACCCCGGGTATGGGATTTTCGGTGCTGATCGAATCCTTCATCGTCACCGTGATCGGCGGCATGGGCTCGATCCTCGGCGCGCTGATCGGCGCGTTGCTGCTGGGCCTGATCCGCTCCTTCGGCTCGCTCGGCTTTCCCTTGTTCACCGAAGGCCTGATGTACCTGTTCATGGTGATCGTGCTGGTTTCAAAGCCCACCGGCCTGTTCGGCAAGGAGGCGGCATGACCGAGCTCGAGGCCGGACGCGCGGAGACGCTGGTGCCGGCGCGCGGCGTCACCACAGCTTGGCAACGCTATCGCGACATCCTGATTGCATTGATCGCGTTCGCCGTGCTGGCGAGCTTGCCGCTGTTCACCGGCAGCAAGGCGCTGCTCGATTTCGTCATCCGCTGCTCGGCCTATGGGTTGTTTGCGACCTCGCTCAATCTGCTGGTTGGCTATACCGGTCTGATCTCATTTGGCCACGGCATGTTCTTCGGCCTGGGCGCCTACAGTTTTGGCCTCATCATGCAGAAGCTTGGCGTGCCGATCCCGGTCGCTTTCGTCGCGATGCTGGCGATCACGGCGGTGGTCGCCGCCATCATCGGCGCGATCTGTGTGCGGCTGAAGGAAATCTATTTCGCTTTCGTGACGCTGGCCTTCCAGATGCTGATCCATTCGACCATCCTGTCATGGGCCTCCTTCACCGGCGGCGATCAGGGGCTGCGCGGCGGCATTCCGCGCCCCGTCTTCCTCGGCGTCGATCTCTCCAATCAGATCCATCTCTACGTCGCGAGCTGCGCGCTCCTGATCCTTGGCCTGCTCGCGATGCGCCAGATCGCGCAGTCACCGTTCGGCTATACGCTGCGCATGATCCGCGACAACGCCGCGCGCGCGAGCTTCCTCGGCATCGACGTCTGGCGCGCAAAGCTCACCGTCTTCGTGTTGGCGGCGTTGTTCGCGTCGACGGGCGGCATGGTGATGGCGCTGTTCGTCTCCGGCGCCTATCCGGAATTCGCCTATTGGACCATCTCGGGCGAGGGCATCTTCATCAACATGCTCGGCGGCGTCTCGACCTTCCTCGGCCCGATGGTCGGCACCGTGCTGCTGTTGCTGCTCAACGACACCGTGACGCGATTCACCGAGTATCATGGCATCGTGCTCGGCGTCGTCATCTTGTTCTTCGCGCTGGGGCTGCGCAAAGGCCTGTTGGATTTCGTCGCCGAATGGTTCGCGCATCGGCGCGAGGCAGGCGAGGGGCGCTAGCAATGCTCGAGATCCGCAACCTCGCAAAATCCTTTGGCGGCGTGAAGGCGACCAATGACGTCACGCTTGACTTCCCCGATGGCTCGCTGACCGCCGTGATAGGCCCGAACGGCGCCGGCAAGAGCACTTTCTTCAACCTGATCACCGGCGCGCTGAAGCCGGATGCGGGGCAAGTGCTGCTCGATGGCGTCGACCTTGCCGGACGCTCGCCGCCGGAGATTGTTCGTCACGGCATCGGCCGCGCGTTCCAGGTCGCCAGCATCTTTCGCTCGCTCACGGTGCAGGAGACCATGCTCGCCGCCGTCAGTGCCGATCAGCGCACCTCCGCGGTGCTGCACAAGCGCTTTCCATTGCCCGAGACGCGCGATCGCGCCGAGCACGTGATGGAGCTGCTAGGTCTCGCCGGCAAGCGCAACCGCACCGCGGCGGCGCTGTCGCACGGCGACCAGAAGCTGCTCGACATTGCGCTGGCGCTGGTGCTCGAACCGAAGGTGCTGCTGCTGGACGAGCCGACCGCCGGCATGGGCCCGGAGGAGCGCTGGCGCATGATCGACAAGGTGCGCGAGCTCTGGGAGACGCAGAAGATCACAGTCGTGTTCATCGAGCACGACATGGACATCGTGTTCAAGATCGCGCCGAAGATCGTCGTGCTCTGCTATGGCCGCATCCTCGCTACCGGCACGCCCGACGAGATTCGCAGCAACAGCGCCGTGATCGACGCCTATCTCGGCACCGAACATGCGGGAGCCGCCGCATGAGCGAAGCCGTCATCGAAGTCGCCGATCTCGACGTCTACTATGGCACGAGCCAGATCCTGTTCGGCGTCGGCCTGTCGGTGCGGCAGGGCGAGACCATGGCACTGCTCGGCCGCAACGGCGCGGGCAAGTCGACGACCATGAAGGCGATCATGGGGCTGGCGCCGCCGCGGCGCGGCAAGGTCAGCCTACGCGGCGCGGTGATCTCCGGCCTCAAGCCGCACGTGATCGCGCGCGCCGGTCTCGGCTTCGTGCCCGAGGATCGCCAGATCTTCCCGGAGCACACGGTCGAGGACAATCTCGTCATCGGCAAGAAGCGCGGGCCTGACGGCCAGGACGAATGGCCGATCAAGCGCATCTACGAGGTCTTCCCGCTGCTGGAGCCCTTGCGCAATCGCATCGCCGGGCGGCTTTCGGGCGGCGAGCAGCAAATGCTAGCGATCGCACGCACGCTGATGGGCAATCCGGCGCTGCTGCTGCTGGACGAGCCGAGCGAGGGACTTGCGCCGATCATCGTGCAGCGCATCGGCGAATTGTTGCGGCAGCTTCGCAGCATCGGGTCGACGGTGCTGATTGCCGAGCAGAACATGCATTTCTGCCTGGGGCTGGCGAGCCATGCCACGGTGATCGACAAGGGTCAGATCGTCTATGCTGCCGGGATCGAGGATCTCAAGGCGAACGAGGCGATCCGGCGCCGCTACCTGGCGCTCTAGCCCGGCTATCCCGGACCCAAGCCGCTTGAAGAAGAAAACTATCGCGGCGCCCAGTCGCGGCGAAAGGAGTTTCCCTCGCGAGGGACAAAAAAGCCAATCGCTTCCATTGCCGTTTGGGCCGGAAACGACGACATTTCCGTCACTAATTGATGGATTGTGCCCAGCCATGGAACGCGGTGGATTTGAACCCTTCGGCGAGCGCTTGGTGTCCGCGACGGATGCCCAGCCACAGTCGCGCGCGTCCAAATACCTGTTGCGGGCCGGCACAGGCCTGTTCTGGTCGCTGGTCGCGGCGATCGTGTTCGCGCGCGCGGCCTTCTTCGAGCCCGGCGTCTATGACGGCTTCAGCCGCGTGGCCTCGCTCGCCAAGAGCCTGATCTTCTGAGGCTGTCACGGCCTGAGGACAGAACTTCCCTGGGCCCTGATATGTCGAAAACTTATTCCCCTATCGAGTGGCCCTGCGTATAAATCCTTCCCCTCTGGGAGAGATTTGTGTCGCAGAATCAAGCATCCAGCCCGGCCGACGCCAAGCCAACGACCGCCGCAAGCCGCATCCTCGCGCTGATTCCCGGCATCCTTCTCTGCATCGCCCTGGCCGGCCTCTCGGCTCTGCTCGAACGGGCGGAACTGGGACTCTTCGAGCATCCCTATGTCGAGGCGCTGGTGATGGCGATCCTGCTCGGCATGGCCGTGCGCAGCTTCTGGAAGCCCGCGCCGCGCTGGCAGGCTGGCATCGCCTTCAGTGCCAAGCAGCTCCTGGAAGTCGCGGTGATGCTG
Source organism: Bradyrhizobium sp. ISRA442 (assembly GCF_038085055.1). Taxonomy (NCBI): domain Bacteria; kingdom Pseudomonadati; phylum Pseudomonadota; class Alphaproteobacteria; order Hyphomicrobiales; family Nitrobacteraceae; genus Bradyrhizobium; species Bradyrhizobium sp. ISRA442. The sequence continues at coordinate 236,861 of NZ_JALGCN010000009.1, read as the reverse complement.
CTCGGGGCCTCCATCAGCTTTGCCGCGATTGCGGCCTCCGGCATCGCGCTGCTGGCATCGATCGCGGCGGTCGTCGTGGTCGCGCTCTGCGTCTCCTTCGGCCTCAGCCGTCTGCTCGGCCTGTCGACGCGGCTGTCGATCCTGATCGCCTGCGGCAACTCGATCTGCGGCAATTCGGCGATCGCGGCCGTGGCGCCGATCATCGGCGCCAACAATGACGAGATCGCATCCTCGATCTCTTTCACCGCGATCCTCGGCGTGATGATGGTGCTGGGCCTGCCGCTGCTGATTCCGCTGCTGCAGTTGTCCGCCACGCAATACGGCATACTCGCAGGCCTGACCGTTTATGCCGTGCCGCAGGTGCTGGCGGCAACGGTGCCGGCCGGTCTCGTCAGCACGCAGATCGGCACGCTGGTCAAGCTGATGCGCGTCCTGATGCTGGGGCCGGTCGTCGTCGGCTTGTCGCTCGTTGCCTCGCGCTGGCAGAGTGGCGCCAAGAAGACCAATGTCGGCTTCTTCCGCCTCGTCCCCTGGTTCATCCTCGGCTTCCTTGCGCTCGCCACCTTGCGCTCGCTGGAGATCGTGCCTGTGACGGTGGTGGGACCGGTGACGAAGATCACGAGCTTTCTCACCGTGGTGTCCATGGCCGCCCTCGGCCTCGGCGTCGACGTGCGCGTGCTCGCCAATGTCGGTGGCCGGGTGACGGCGGCCGTGACGCTGTCGCTGATGCTGCTGCTGGGCATCAGCATCACCCTGGTGCACTGGTTCAAGTAAGCGACGGTTGCTCGCGCACTCCCTCGCCCCGCTTGCGGGGTGAGGGTGGGGTGAGGGGGCTCCTCGAGGGCAGTGACCGAGCTCTCCCCGCGAGCGGGAGAGGTGAATCAGATCACATCCGCCAGCGAATGGCCGTGCAGCTCGATGTTGAGGCCCTGCATGCCCAGATCGTTGATCTCGCCGCCCATCGCCTTCAGGCTCTCCTCGCGGATCAGTGACATCAGCCCGCGGCGCAGCGCGAGGAATTCCGACGACATCATCATCGATTGCTGGCGCGGCCGCTCGAGCGGAATGGGAATTTCCGCCTTGATCGAGCCGGGGCGCGCGGTCATGCAGTAGACCCGGTCGGACAGGAAGATCGCTTCGTCGATATCGTGGGTGACGAACAGCACCGAGATCTTCAGCCGCTGCCACATGTTGGTGAGGATCTGCTGCATGATGACGCGCGTCTGCGCGTCGAGCGCGCCGAAGGGTTCGTCCAGCAGCAGCACCTTCGGCCCGGTAGCGAGTGCGCGGACGATTCCGACACGCTGCTTCATGCCGCCGGAGAGCTTTTCCGGATAGTGCTTCTCGAAGGCCTCGAGCCCGGCAAGCCCGAGCAGGGTGCGCGCGGCGCGTTCGCGCTGCGAACGCGCCATGCCGCGCATCTTCAGGCCGAACTCGACGTTCTCCCGCACCGTCTTCCAGGGAAACAGCGAATATTGCTGGAACACCATGCCGCGTTCGGCGCTGGGGCCGCTGACGCGCTCGCCGTCGACCGTAATGGTGCCGGTGGTGGGCTTGAGAAAGCCGGCCACCGCATTCAGAAAGGTGGACTTGCCGCAGCCCGACGGCCCGACGATCGAGACGAACTCGCCCGGCTTCACGTGGATGTGGGTGTCGGTGACGGCCTGGACCGAGCCATCGATGGTCTCATAGCTCAGCGAGAAGCCCTTGACCTCGATGTGCCCCTTCGGTGTGCTGGTCGCGATCTCGCTCATGTCGATCTCCATGGCATCACGAGGTGACCCGCGCTGCGGATCAACAGGCTCGATCCGAGGCCGAGCACGCCGATCGCGATCATGCCGAGCGCGATGTCGGCATATTGGACCAGCGAATAAGCTTCCCAGGTGAAGTAGCCGATGCCGTACTGCCCCGAGATCATCTCGGCCGCGATAAGCGACACCCAGGCTACCACCCCCATACCGATGGTGAGGCCGGTGAAGATATGCGGCAAGGATGCCGGAAAATAGACCTCACGGAAGATGGAGCGCTCGCGCGCGCCGAGACATTGCGCGGCCCGCACCAACACGGGATCGACCAGCGACATGCCATGCAGCGTGTTGACCAGGATCGGGAAGAATGAACCCAGGAAAGTGATGAAGACGATGCTCTGCTCGTTGGTCGGCCACAGCATGATCGCCATCGGCACCCAGGCGATCGCCGGGATCGGCCGCAACACCTCCGTCACCGGAAAGATCACCTCATGCACCAGCTTGAAGCGGCCCATGATCAGCCCGAGCGGCACGCCAACGATGGCTGCTAACGAGAAGCCGATGAAGATGCGCCGGCAGCTCAAGAGGATGTGCATCAGAAATTTTGGATCGTGGATCGCCTTGGTGAAGCTCGCATAGACCGCGAGCGGCGAGGGCACGTTGGTGAAGCGCACGAAGAATACGACGCGGTAGGTCGTGAGCAGGTGCCAGACCAGGAGGAACGCGACCAGCGAGACGATGCCGAGCGCGGTCGCGCGCAGGCGGTCCCGGTTGAGTCGGTACCAGCGCGCGGCCAGCGCGCCGAAGGAAGGTGGTGCTACGGGCGGAGCGGCGGGCAAGGCGTCCGCCTCTGCGATCGCTGGAGCTGCGGGCATGCTGTCCTCGGGATGTCTGAGGAAGGCGGGACTGCTCACGTCTTGCCTCCGCCAACCGCCGCCTTCACCGCGTCATCGAAGCCGAGCACCCTGCCGCCGATCTTGGCCGCGTAGGCCTCGGCGTCCTTCTTCAGCAGGAAAGGCGCGACGTCGCCACTGCCGACCGCGAAGAAGGCCTGGTCGGCGAACAGCTTGATGCCGCGCGTGGTGTCGAAGACGTAGGCGACGTTGATCTTCCTTCCCTTCGCCTTGTAATCGGCATAGGCGCCGAGCGTGCAGGCCGCGGATGCGAACGGCACGATGCCGACGTCGTCGACCCAGACCTCGCCGGCCTTGCGCGGATCGGCGATCGGCTTCTTGCAAAAGCTGTCCTCGCCGGAGATCTCGTAGTTCTTGGTGCTGCCAAGCTGCGCGTCGTAGTCCAGCTTCATCTCGACATAAGCCTTGCGGAGGTAGGAGTCGTCGACCCATGTCTTCGGATCGAACTCCTTCATGCGGCCGAGGTTTTGAAGCACCTTGACATCGGTCGTCGCTGCATCGATCAGCGCCGGCTTGATCGTGGGATCGGTGATCATGTTGCCGCCGGGGCCGAGGAAGATGTAGACGACTTCCTTGTTGATGCCGGTCCATTCCTGTATCTTCTCGGCGGCGAGCTTCGGGTCGTCGCGCAGCCACTGGTTGGCGGCGATCAGCGCCTTCATGTAGGCGACGACGACCTCTGGATATTTCTCGGCGAAGTCGGTGCGGACCACGATGCCGTGGAAGGTCGGCAGGTTGGTCTCGACACCGTCGAAGATTTTTCGCGCGAAGCCGCGGAAGGGCAGCAGCTCGGCGAAGGGGACGAAGTCGGCATGGGCGTCGATCTTCTTCTCCTGGAGATTGGTCGATCCGACCTCCGGGCTCTGGCTGACGAGCTGGAAGAAATCGGACGGATAGCCGCGGTCCTGCATCGCCTTCAGCACCATGCCGTGCGCGGCGGAGCCGAAGGGCACGCTGACGAGCTTGCCCTTGAGATCGGCGAGATCGTAGTAGGGCGAGTCCTTGTGGACGACGATGCCGTTGCCCGAGCCGGAGAGGCTATAGGCGGCGACCCCGATCAGTCGACTCTTGCTCTCGGGATTACTGTCGAACGTGAATCCGTTCACGATCAGCGGATAGTCGCCCATCATGCCGATCTGAAGCTTGTTCGCCATCATCGCATTAGTGACGGGCGGACCGGACGTGAAGTTCTGCCACTCCAGCTCGAACTTAATGTTGGCGTATTTGCCATCTCTCGGCAGGTATTTTTCGAGGAGATGGAGCTGCCGGATGACGACGCCAGCGGTCACCGTGTTGGTCGTGGTGTCCTGCGTTCCGATGCCGAGCGTGACGGTTTCCGCCGAGGCCGGCTGCACCAGGAACAGCGCCAGCGACGTCATCGACATCGCGATCGAGAGCGTGGGAAGATGGCGGACCATTCTCATCCTCATTCGGTTGGATGTGCTGTGGTTGCCATGATTGGGTGAGGGCGCGGGCGGGGCAAATCCGGATTTACCGTCGCAGTCGATTAGTTGCCGGGAAAAGCCGGTTGCATAGTCCTTGGGCAGTTTCGCACTTGAAAGCCGCTTGCATGTGCATCGACCTTAGTCGCTGGCCTGACCGCGCATCTCCTCCAGGACCTCGGACCGACAGACCACGATCTGCGAGCGCTTGGTCACCACGATTCCCTTCTCCTGCATGCGCTTCAGGCTGATCGTGACCCATTGCCGGGTGGCGCCGACCATGTGGGCGATGTCGGCATGGGTGAAAGCGGCGGCGATCACGGTGCCGTCGGCATCCTCGACGCCGTAGAGTTCGACGAGATGCAGAAGCAGATGCGCAAGGCGCTGCGTGATCGAGCGCGTTCCCAGCATCTGCGCCAATGCTGAATAGCATTTGCCCTTGAAGGTCAGGCCTTCGATGAGGCCGATCGCGAGGTTCGGGATCTCTGCGGCAAGGGATCGCAGTTCCTTTCCGGGCAGGTGGACGACGCTGCAATTGCTGGACGCAACGCCAGACCATTGATGCACGGTGCCGTCGAACACTTCAGGCCCGCCGACGAAATTGCCGACATGCCAGTAGGCCAGCGTGATCTCGCGGCCGAGCGGCGAGGTGTAGAACACGCGGATGCGGCCGCTCTCGATCAGCCAGATGCCGTCATGCTTGCCGCCCTGGCTGAACAGCGTCTGGCCGCGGTTCAGCACCTTGCGGCGGCCCTGCTTCAGCACCAGCTCCCGCTCGCGTAAGGTGAGCTTGTCCATCAGCGGCGGCGGCCCGCCGATCCACTGCTGGTTCTCGGTGAGCAGCAGGGAGGAGCTGCCGGTGGGCCGCACCGCAGCGGGAACCGTCCCGCGACCCACATTGGCCGCCTGCAACATTACCCGCCTCTGGATTTGTTCAAACCGTTCTAAAGAGGAGCAATGTCCGTGCCAGATTGGGGGCGGGGAGAGATGGTCGGCGGTGCGTTTGTAATGGGCTGGCGCCATTCACTCAGCCGTCATCGCCCGCGAAGGCGGACGATCCAGTATTCCAGAGACAGCGATGGGATACGGATAGGCCGCGGCGCACTGGATGCCCCGGTCAAGCCGGGGCATGACAGCGGAGAAGGTGGTTAGCGCTTCGCACCTCGACTCTGCGTGCGCTCAGAGCCCCGCCAAGCCGAGCAGATACGGCTTCGGGTAAATCCCCCGATTGTGCCCGTCCGAGAACGCGATGTTCAGCCCGTAGCCGAGATCGCCGATCTCGGTGATGGCGATGCCCGGGAAGCGCTCGGGGAAGCGGCCTTCGAAGCGGGCGCGCGTGCAGTGGGCGCATTTACAGGAGAGGCGGAGCTGCTCGGCGGGCAAGCTCAGCTCGGCATCGTCCGTCGTACGCACGACGAGCGAGGCGAGGTCTGCGCTCGCTTGATAGTCGGTCACTGTCGGCGCCACCAACGCGGTCATGGTCATGCAACCTCCAGCTCCTTTCTACGTCGTCGTGCGGCACAGCGATAGCAACTAATTGCCAGAAAGGGGGCGATCATCCGCGCCGCGCTGCCTTCTCTTCAGTCCTCGCCGCGAAATGTGAAACTAATCGACCGGGGATTTCAGTTCGGCATTGCCGGACTCCCCCTCTCTCCGAAATTTTGCGGCGCATCGCGAATGAAGGAGAGACGAAGAATGAGTGCTTTTCAGAAGGAAACGGTTCTGTCGGTCAGGCACTGGACCGAATCCCTGTTCAGCTTCACCGCGACGCGCGATCCCGGTTTCCGTTTCCAGAACGGCCAGTTTGCGATGATCGGGCTCGAGGTCGACGGCCGGCCGTTGATGCGGGCCTACAGCATGGCGAGCGCCAATCACGAGGAGGCGCTCGAGTTCTTCTCGATCAAGGTTCAGGACGGCCCGTTGACCTCGCGTCTTCAGAAAATCAGGGAGGGAGACATCATCCTGGTCGGCCGCAAGGCCACGGGCACGCTGATCACCGGCAATCTCATTCCCGGCAGGCGCCTGTTGCTGCTCTCCACTGGCACAGGGCTCGCGCCGTTCGCCAGCCTGATCAAGGACCCTGATGTCTACGAAAACTACGAGACCATCGTGCTCGCTCATGGCTGCCGGCAGGTCTCGGAGCTCGCTTACGGCGAGCACCTTGTCGAGAACCTGCGCAATCACGAATTCTTTGGGCCCCTGATTCGCGATAAGCTCGTCTACTACCCGACCGTCACCCGCGAGCCGTTCCGCAATCGCGGCCGCATCACCGATCTGATCGCCTCCAACCAGCTCTTCGACGACATTGGACAGTCCGGCCTTAGCCGCGACACCGACCGCATCATGCTGTGCGGCAGCCCCGCAATGCTCGAAGAACTCCACGCGATGTTTTCCGCGCGTGGCTTCGTGGAGGGCAACCACAGCCAGCCTGGCCACTTCGTGATCGAAAAGGCCTTCGTGGAGCGTTGAGGGCCAAATCTCTCGCCGGTGACAACTAATTGCTATCGCCGGCAAGCCACCTGAACAAATCTGATGCAAAGGCGCCGGACGTTCCGGCGAACCAGGAGTAAGCGATGGCACTAGATCAGATCGTCGACGGACTTTCGGAGGTTTCCTGCGATGTGCTGGTCATCGGCGGCGGCACGGCCGGCCCGATGGCGGCGCTGAAGGCGAAGCTGAAGAACCCGAAGGCCAATGTCGTCCTGCTCGAAAAGGCCAACGTCAAGCGGTCCGGCGCGATCTCGATGGGTATGGATGGGCTGAACAACGCCGTCATCCCCGGCTACGCGACGCCGGAGCAGTACACCAAGGAAATCACCATCGCGAACGATGGCATCGTCGACCAGAAGGCGGTCTATAAATACGCGCAGAACTGCTACAACATCATCGAAGAGCTCGACAGTTTTGGCATCCGCTTCCTGAAGAACGAGAACGGCGACTACGCCGTGAAGAAGGTGCATCATATCGGTACCTACGTTCTGCCGATGCCGAACGGCGAGACCGTGAAGAAGGCGCTGTATCGGCAGCTTCGCCGCGCCCGCATCCTGATCTCCAACCGCTACATGGCGACCCGGCTGCTCAAGTCGACCGACGGCCGGATTGCGGGTGTGATCAGCGTCAACACGCGCACCGCCGAGATGCTCGTCATCAAGGCCAAGGCAGTGATCCTGTGCATGGGCGCCGCCGGCCGGCTTGGACTTCCGACCTCCGGCTACATGTTCGGCACCTACGAGAACGCAGCCAATTCCGGCGACGGCTACGCCATGGCCTATCACGCGGGGGCGGCGCTCGCGAACCTCGAATGCTTCCAGATCAATCCGCTGATCAAGGATTATAACGGTCCCGCCTGCGCCTATGTCGCTGGCCCCTTCGGTGCCTATACCGCCAACAACGAGGGCTCGCGTTTCATCGAATGCGACTACTGGTCCGGCCAGATGATGCTGGAGTTCTACAACGAGCTCCTGTCCGGCAAGGGGCCGGTGTTCCTCCAGCTCAAGCATCTCCATCCCGACACGATCTCCGAGATCGAGTCGACGCTGCACAAGGTCGAGCGACCGACACGTGGCCTGTTCCAGCACGGTCGCGGCATCGACTACCGCAGCGAGTCGATCGAGATGCATATCTCCGAGATCGGCTTCTGCTCCGGCCACAGCGCTTCCGGCGTGTTCGTTGACGACAATGCGCGCACCACCGTGCCCGGCCTCTACGCCGCTGGCGACATGGCGAGCGTGCCGCACAACTACATGCTCGGCGCCTTCACCAACGGCTCGGTCGCCGGCATCGACGCGATGGAGTTCGCCGACAGCCACGACTTTGCGGAGTTCGACGCGGAAGAGGTTGCGAAGGAACGCGATCGCGTGATGGCTCCAACCAAGCGCGAGGACGGCATTCCGCCGAACCAGGTCGAGTACAAGACGCGGCGCCTCGTCAACGACTATCTCCAGCCGCCGAAGGTCACCCGGAAGTACGAGCTCGGCATGCGCCGGCTCGCCGAGGTGAGGGACGACATGCAGGAGCGCATGATCGCGCGCAACGCGCATGAATTGCTCCGCGCCCTCGAGGTGCAGTCGATCATGGACTGCGCCGACATGGCCGCGCATGCCTCGCTCTACCGTGAGGAGAGCCGCTGGGGCCTCTACCACTGGTGCACGGATTTTCCGGAGAAGGACAACGAGAACTGGTTCTGCCATACCCTGCTGAGCAAGCGGGACGGCAAGATGACCAGCGAGAAGCGCGCCGTGGAGCCCTATGTCGTGCCGATCGCCGACGACGAGAAGGACCTCTATGACAAACAGCGCATCCGCGCCAGTGCGTGATCCGCCGCAACACCAGCCAATTGGAGATTGACGATGCCTCTCGCTTCCTACCAGACATCGGTGCCGGTGGTCGTCGACGATGCCAGATGCATCGCGGACAAGGGCTGCACCGTATGCGTCGATGTCTGCCCGCTCGACGTGCTCCGCATCAGCGACATGACCGGCAAGGCCTACATGGCCTATGACGAGTGCTGGTACTGCATGCCCTGCGAAGCGGACTGCCCGACCGGCGCGGTCACCGTCAACATTCCTTATCTCTTGAGGTAGTCATGTCGAGCCCGTTCGAAGCCTATGACGACCTCGAAGACGCCGACGAGCGGTTGCAGGCCGCCGATCCCGCCGAGCGCCGCGTCGCCATTATCGCGCTCGGCCATTCCGGCGATCCCGCCGCGGTCGGCCATCTCGCCAACATGGTGTCGGATCCCGATGCCGGCGTGCGTCAGCAGGTTGCGATGGCGCTCGGCGAATTCGACGGGCCTGAGGCGGCAAGCGCGCTCGTCAAGCTACTGGTCGACCCCGAGCGGATCGTGGCTGCGGCCGCGGCCGACAGCATGGCCGAGTTCAAGGATCCCGGCTGCGCCGACGCCATCCTGCCCCTGGTGAAGCATGCTCACGCGTTCGTCCGTATGGGCGCGCTGCGCGCGTTGAAGGAGCTGCGCCGCAAGGACACGCTGAAACCGGCGCTGGAAGCGCTCCAGGATACGGACGCCGCCGTGCGCGTGCAGGCGATCGGGGTGATCGGCTTTTTGAAGCTCGAAGAATCCATTCCAGCGCTGACCGCTTTGATCAACGATCCCGACGCGCATGTGCGCCGCGCTGCGGTGAGTGCGCTCGCCTTCTCGCAGATGAAGCCCGCGGCCGAGACCATCACTCGCGCATTGAAGGACGCGGACTGGATGGTCCGCGAGATGGCAGCGGAGACGCTGGGCCTCAACGTCAATGGAACACTCGCCGCCGATCAGCTCGTTGCCTCGCTCGCCGATGGATTTTGGCAGGTACGGCTGAAGGCGATCCGCAGCCTCGGCAAGATGAAGGTCGAGCGAGCGGTGCGCCCGATCGGTAACTGTATCAATCACGACCAGGCGAACCTGCGCAAGGAGGCGGCTGCCGCGCTCGGCGAGATCGCCCATCCGGATGGTGAGGCATTCCTGGCAGTCATCGCCGACGATCCGGATCCCGATGTGCGCAAGAATGCGCGTTGGGCGCTGCAGCAGATCGCGGCACGGAAGGCGCGGGCAGGGTCGTAGCCACCGCTCTGGACTTCCAGAGCCAGACGTTTATTGGTCTTCGCCAACTGGATTGGTCCGCGACGCCGGGTGAGCGCGGCCAATCGAAGAAACAGCGAGGACGCGGCCATGACGACACTGACGACCAGGGACCTTCTGCCCGAGGATGGAACAAGGGGCACGCTGGCAGGGCGCGTCTGGCTGCCGCAGGCGAACGGTCCGGCCGTGGTCGCCGTGCGCAGCGACGGCGTCTTCGACGTCACCGCCAGATTTCCGACCATTAGCGCGCTCTGCGAGGAGAGCGATCCCGCCAAGGCGCTCAGCGCGACCAAGGGCGAGCGTATCGGCGATCTCGAGGCGATCGTGGCCAACACGCCGCCGGATCAACGCGACCCGCAGAAGCCGTGGCTGCTCGCGCCCGTCGATCTCCAGACACTGAAGGCCGCCGGCGTCACCTTCGCCATCTCGATGCTGGAGCGCGTGATCGAGGAGCGGGCGAAGGGCAATCCGGCCTCCGCCGAAGCGATCCGCAAGGAAGTGACGCGGCTGATCGGCGACGACCTGTCAAAGCTCAAGCCGGGCTCTGACCAGGCAATGCGGCTGAAGCAGGTGCTGATCGAGCAGAACGCCTGGAGCCAGTATCTCGAGGTCGGCATCGGTCCGGATGCGGAGGTTTTCACCAAGGCGCCGACATTGTCGTCGGTCGGCACCGGCATGGATGCAGGCCTGCATCCCAAGTCGACCTGGAATAACCCGGAGCCGGAGCTGGTGCTGTTCGTCTCGAGCCGTGGCAAGATCGTCGGCGGATCGCTCGGCAACGACGTCAATCTGCGCGACTTCGAGGGACGCTCCGCGCTGCTGCTGTCGAAGGCCAAGGACAACAATGCTTCCTGTTCGATCGGGCCGTTGCTGCGTCTGTTCGACGACAGCTTCTCGCTCGACGACGCCCGCAAGCTCGACATCAGCTTGAACGTGAAGGGTCCGGATGGTTTTGTCCTCAACGGCCATTCCTCGATCAGCAAGATCAGCCGCGATCCGACCGACCTTGTCGCGCAGACGATCGGCAAGGTGCATCAGTATCCGGATGGCTTCGTGCTATTCCTCGGCACGATGTTCGCGCCGGTCGAGGATCGCGATGCGCCGGGGCAGGGCTTCACCCACAAGCGCGACGACATCGTCACGATCGCAGCACCTCAGCTCGGCAAGCTGGTCAACCGCATGCGCGCAAGCGACGAATGCGAGCCCTGGACCTTCGGCATCGGCGCGCTGATGAAAAATCTGGCGCAGCGCAAGCTGATCTAGCGCCAGCTTTACTTCACCTCGCCCCGCTTGCGAGGAGAGGTCGAAATTCACGCATGGCGCGGATTTCGGGTGAGGGGGCTCTCCGCGAGTCCGTCCATCACCGTCTCCGCGCCAACCCTCTCAGAGCGAGCAAAGTTCGTCGCGCGCCCGCAAGCGCGGCGGGAGAGCGCACTTTCGCTGTTGCGCTCACTCAACCGGCCTTCAAGTTCGCCGGCGAGCCGCATTCTTTCCTTCATCTCCCCGTTGCATCCACGGAATAAAATCGCGCTCAGGGTGTCATATGACCGCCCACAGGGTTCGCCCGCGCTTTCCACTAAATAGTCAAATAATATGACTATACGGAACCAAACTTCCGTGAAATAGTGCCTCCCGCCGCCCGCTAGGAGCGGTCTTCGGGTGCTATGCTACCAACAGGCGCCCGGGATAACACAAGACGACTCTTGGGGAGACACGCCTGATGACCTTCAAAGCCCTCTTTGCGGCAACCGCCACGGGCGCGTTGCTGCTCGCGCTTCCGGCCAGCGCCGCCCAACTCACCATCGGCTTCTCGCAGATCGGATCCGAATCCGGCTGGCGCGCGGCCGAGACCTCGGTCTCCAAGCAGGAAGCCGCCAAGCGCCAGGTCAATCTCAAGATCGCCGACGCCCAGCAGAAGCAGGAGAACCAGATCAAGGCGATCCGCTCCTTCATCGCGCAGAACGTCGATGCGATCTTCCTCGCGCCCGTCGTCTCGACCGGCTGGGACGCGGTGCTGAAGGAGGCTAAGGAAGCCAAGATCCCGGTCGTGCTGCTCGACCGCGACATCGATCCCTCCGGCAAGGACCTCTATCTCACCGCGGTGACCTCGGACAGCGTGCACGAAGGCGAGGTCGCCGGCGACTGGCTCGCCAAGGCTGTTGGCGAGAAGGCTTGTAACGTCGTCGAATTGCAGGGCACGGTCGGCGCGAGCGTCGCCACCAATCGCAAGAAGGGTTTTGACACCGCGATCGCCAAGCATCCGAATCTGAAGGTGGTGCGCAGCCAGACCGGCGACTTCACCCGCGCCAAGGGTAAGGAGGTGATGGAGAGCTTCATCAAGGCCGAAGGCGGCGGCAAGTCGATCTGCGCAGTCTATGCGCACAACGACGACATGATGGTCGGCGCGATCCAGGCGATGAAGGAGGCCGGCCTCAAGCCCGGCAAGGACATCCTCACCGTCTCGATCGACGCGGTTCCCGACATCTTCAAGGCGATGGTCGCCGGCGAAGCCAATGCCACGGTGGAGCTGACGCCCAACATGGCGGGCCCCGCGCTCGATGTCGTCGCGGCCTTCAAGGCCAAGGGCACCGTTCCGCCGAAATGGATCCAGACCGACTCGAAGCTCTATACCGCTGCCGACGATCCGCAGAAGATCTACGACAGCAAGAAGGGCCTCGGTTACTGAGCGGGAGCCGCGCCGCCGGACCGCCATTTGAGCGGGGGGACGGCGGTGCAACCCTCTTCGAAACCGCTGCGCGAACGAATAGGCTGGGCGTCCGCATCGCCTGCGGACGCCGGCGGGAGTGACGTTGCGATGGAAAACAGCCTCGATCCTGCTCCGCCGCTCCTTCAGGTGCGCGGGATCAGCAAGAGCTTTGGCGCGGTGCGCGCGTTGCAGGAGGTCGACTTCACGCTCCGCGCCGGCGAGATCCACGCTCTGCTCGGCGAAAACGGCGCCGGCAAATCCACGCTGATCAAGGTGATCACCGGTGTGTTTCCGCGCGATGCTGGCATCGTCCGGCTCGGCGGCACGGAGGTTGCGCCGCGCTCGGCCAAGGCGGCGCTTCAGGCCGGCATCGCCACCGTCTACCAGGAGGTCAACCTGCTGCCGAACCTTTCGGTGGCACAGAACCTGTTTCTCGACCGCCAGCCGATGCGCTTCGGCATCGTACGCGAAGCCGAGATGCGCCGCCGCGCGAAAGTGCTGCTCGCGGGCTTCGGCCTCGACATCGACGTCGCCGCGCCGCTCGGCAGCTATTCCGTCGCCGTGCAGCACGTCACGGCAATCGCGCGCGCCGTCGATCTCTCGGCGCGCGTGCTGATCCTCGACGAGCCGACCGCGAGCCTCGACCGTCACGAGGTCGAGATCCTCTTTGGCATTATGCGCCAGCTTGCCGGCCGCGGCATCGGCATCGTCTTCGTCAGCCATTTTCTCGATCAGGTCTATGAGATTTCCGACCGAATCACTGTGCTGCGCAACGGGCGACTGGTCGGCGAGCGCGAGACCGCCTCGCTGCCGCGGCTCGAGCTGATCAGGCTGATGCTCGGCCGCGAGCTCGCGGAGACGACCAGTGAACGGGCCTCGGCAGGCGAGCATAAAGTGCGCGAGGTCTGCGCGAGTTTCGAGAATTATGGCAAGGCCGGCTATGTCGCGCCGTTCAATCTCGAGCTGCGCCACGGCGAGGTCGTCGGGCTCGCCGGCCTGCTCGGCTCGGGCCGAACCGAGACGGCGCGGCTGGTGTTCGGCGCCGAGCGCGCCGATCGCGGGCAGGCGAGGGTGGAGGGCGCCCCGGTGCGACTCCAGACGCCGCGCGACGGCGTGCGCCACGGCTTCGGCTATTGCCCGGAGGAGCGCAAGACCGATGGCATCGTCGCCGATCTCACCGTGCGCGAGAACATCGTGCTGGCGCTCCAGGCCAAGCGCGGCCTCTACCTGCCGCTGTCACGCCGCGAGCAGGACGAGATCGCGCGCCGTTACGTCAAGATGCTCGACATTCGCCCGCCCGACCCCGAGCGCCCCGTCGGTCTGCTGTCCGGCGGCAATCAGCAGAAGGTACTGCTGGCGCGCTGGCTCGCGACCTCGCCGCGGCTCTTGGTGCTGGACGAGCCGACCCGCGGCATCGATGTCGGTGCGCATGCCGAGATCATCCGCCTGATCCGCGAGCTCTGCGACGACGGGCTCGCGCTGCTCGTCATCTCCTCCGAGCTCGACGAGATCGTGACCTATTCCGACCGCGTCGTGGTGCTGCGCGATCGCGCCCATGTCGACGAGCTCACCGGTGAGGCGATCGACGTCACCAACATTCTCGCGGCCATTGCTGCTGACGGTGCCGCCGTTGCGCATGAGGGCCGGGCATGACAGCGCTCTTGCCGCGCCGCGGCCTTGCCCAGATTCTTGCCCTGATCGTCATCCTGGCGGTCGATCGCGCGGTGTCGCCGCAGTTCTTCGACCTGCGTCTCCAGGACGGCCGGCTGTTCGGCAGCCTCATCGACGTGCTCAACCGCGGCACGCCGGTGGCGCTGCTCTCGCTCGGCATGGTGCTGGTGATCGCGACGCGCGGCATCGATCTGTCGGTCGGCGCGGTCATGGCGATCTCGGGCGCGATCGCGGCGAGCCTCGCCGATAGTCACGGCCTTCCGGTCGTACTTGCGGCCGCGCTCGGCGCGGGCCTTCTCTGTGGCCTCTGGAACGGCTTTCTCGTCAGCGTGCTCGGCATGCAGCCGATCGTCGCGACGCTGATCCTGATGGTGGCCGGCCGCGGCATCGCGCAGCTCATCACTGAGGGACGCATCGTGACCTTCACCTCGCCCGATCTGGTCTGGCTCGGCAACGGTGCGGTGCTCGGCCTGCCGGTGCCGGTCGCAATCGCGCTCGGGATGCTGATCCTCACCGGCGCGGTGGTGCGCGGCTCGGCCCTCGGGCTCCTGATCGAGGCGACCGGCGGCAATGCGCGGGCGAGCGAGCTCGCAGGCGTCGGTACGCGCGCGATGATCCTGGCGGTCTATGTCTGGTGCGGCATCTGCGCCGCGCTCGCCGGCGTGATCGCGGCGGCTGACATCATGGGGGCGGATGCCAATAATGCCGGCCTGTGGCTCGAGCTCGACGCCATTCTCGCGGTGGTGATCGGCGGCACCTCGCTGTTCGGTGGCCGCTTCAGCCTCATCCTCGCGGTGCTCGGCGCGCTGATCATCCAGACCATGAACACGGGCATCCTCTTGTCCGGCTATCCGCCGGAGTTCAACCTGCTGGTCAAGGCGGTGGTGGTGCTGGCAGTGCTGCTGCTGCAATCGCCGAAATTTTCAGGTGTCGCCGGCATCGTCGCGCGGCTGCGGAGGACGAAAGCATGAAAGGCCTGCCGCCCGTCCTCGTCACGGCCATGGTGCTCGTTGCTGGCTTTGCGCTCTGTGCGGTGCAGTTTCCCAACATTGCCTCGACCCGCGTGGTCGGTAATCTTCTCACTGACAATGCCTTCCTCGGAATCGTGGCGACCGGCATGACCTTCGTCATCATCTCCGGCGGGATCGATCTTTCGGTCGGCTCGGTGATCGGCTTCACCACCGTCTTCGTTGCGCTTGCGATCGAGCGCTGGGGTATGCCGCCGTTCGTCGCCTTCGTTGCGGTTCTTGTGCTCTCTGCTGCGTTCGGCGCGGCGATGGGCGCCGTTATCCATGTCTTTGATCTGCCGCCCTTCATCGTGACGCTCGCAGGAATGTTCCTGGCTCGCGGCGCGAGCTTCCTGCTCTCGACGGAATCGGTGCCGATCACCGCGCCGGTCTATTCGACGGTCTCCGACTTTGCGCTGCGATTGCCCGGGGGCGGGCGGCTGACGGCGATCGCGATCATCATGCTCGCGATCGTGATCGGCGGCGTGCTCCTGCTGCATCTCACGCGGTTCGGCGCTAATGTCTACGCACTCGGCGGCAGCCGGTCGACTGCCAGCCTGATGGGTGTCGCGGTGGGCAAGATGACGGTCAAGATCTACATGCTGTCGAGCCTGCTCGCAGGGATTGCCGGCATCGTGTTCTCGTTCTACACCAGCGCCGGTTACTCGCTCTCCGCCGTCGGCGTCGAGCTCGACACCATCGCGGCGGTGGTGATCGGCGGCACGCTGCTCACGGGCGGGCAGGGCTCGGTGATCGGCACCTTCCTCGGCGTTCTGATCCAGGGCCTGATCCAGACCTACATCAACTTCGACGGGACGCTGTCGAGCTGGTGGACCAAGATCGCGACCGGCGTGCTGCTGTTCGCGTTCATCGCCTTGCAGCAGGCGCTGGTCGCGATCGCGCGCCGGCCGGTCACCAGGAGTGCAGGAGCAGCCTCATGACCTCGCGCATCGTGGTGATTCCGACACGGCGGGCGCATTCCAATCATGCGGAAGTGGCCCGCTCGATCGGCGTCGACATCATCGCCGGCCGCTACGGGGAGGGGACGCGGCTGCCGGGCGATGCCGAGATGATCGCCATGTTCGGCGTGTCGCGGCCGGTGTTGCGCGAGAGCGTGAAGACGCTCGTCGCCAAGGGCCTGCTCACGACCAAGGCGCGGGTCGGCACCGTCGTGCGCGAGCGCGGTGCCTGGAACATGTTCGACGCCGATGTGCTCGCCTGGCATCTGGACGCCGGCATCGACAAGCGGTTCCTCAACGACCTTGCCGAGATTCGCCTCGCGGTCGAGCCGCGGGCGGCGATGCTCGCGGCCGGTCGGCGGTCGGAGGAGGACCTTGCTCAGCTCCGGCGCAGCATGGAGCGCATGCGGAACGAAGCTTCCGATTCCGTCGGCTTTGCCGACGCCGACCTCGCGCTGCACGTCGCGGTGGCGCGCGCATCGGGCAATCTGTTCATGCGCTCGATCGGCCATGTCATCGAGGCCGCTCTTCGCGCCTCGTTCCTGCTGAGCGCCCCGGTCGAGCCCGAAGACCGCGATACCGTGCTGCTCTGGCACCAGAAGATCGTCGATGCGATCGCCGCGGGCGATGCCGATGCCGCGTCTGAGGCGATGATCTTTGTCATTCACAACGGCATGCGCCGCCATGAGGACACGGTGATCGAGACCGCACCGGCCGACGCGCTGCCATCCGTGAAATCCGGAGAGGAATCGTGACCGAACTTCGCATTGCCATTGTCGGCTTCGGCAAGATCGCGCGCGACCAGCATGTCGGCGCGATCTCGGCCACACCGGGCGCGACGCTGGCGGCCATCGCGAGCCGCAACGCCTCGCTGCCGGGACTGCCGCATTTTGCGACCATCGAGGAGCTGCTGGAGCTGGGACCGCCGATCGACGCGGTGTCGCTTTGCACTCCGCCGCAGGTGCGGCGCGCTCAGGCCGCCGCGGCGCTCGCCGCTGGCAAACACGTGATGCTGGAGAAGCCGCCCGGCACCGGCGTCGCAGAGCTCGATCCGCTGATCGCGATGGCGGCAGCGGCAAAGCGAACGCTGTTTGCAACTTGGCACTCGCGCTATGCCCCGGCGGTCGAGCCGGCGCGGCAATGGCTCGCCGCGCGTCGCATCGCCTCCGTGCACATTAGCTGGAAGGAGGATGTCCGCGTCTGGCATCCCGGGCAGGGGTGGATCTGGGAGCCCGGCGGGCTCGGCGTGTTCGATCCCGGCATCAACGCGCTGTCGATCTTGACCCGTATCCTTCCAAAGCCTGTGTTCGTCACGGCGGCCGAGCTCGCTTTTCCCGCTAATTGCCAAGCGCCGATCGCCGCGAACCTGACGCTGACCGACATCGGCGGTCTGCCGATCACCGCCGAGTTCGACTTCCGCCAGACCGGACCGCAGAGCTGGGATATCCTCGTGGAAACAGACCAGGGCCGGATGACGTTGTCCGGCGGTGGCAGGCGCATGGCGGTCGACGGCAAGGTCATTGCCGAGGCAGCCGATGAGGAATATCGCGAACTCTACCGGCGTTTCGTCGACCTCACCGCGACCGGCGCAAGCGATGTCGATCTTGCGCCGCTTCGTCTCGTCGCCGATGCCTTCCTGCTCGGCAAGCGCAATATCGTCGAACCGTTTGTGGACTGAACATGGCTGGCTCAAAAATCATAAGAGACGCTTTCGGGACGCTGCCGGACGGTCGCACGGTGGAGCGTATCGTGCTGCGCGGGGAGGGTGGCTTCGAGGCGCGCATCATCACCCACGGCGCGGTGTTGCAGGCGCTGATCGCGGCGGATGCCAAGGGCGGCTATGACGACGTCGTGCTCGGTCACGACGCGTTCGCCGGCTATCTCGCCGCGCGGAAGTTTTTCGGCGCGACCGTCGGCCGCTACGCCAACCGCATCGCCAAGGGACAGTTTTCGCTCGACGGCGAGACGGTGCAGCTCGCCGTCAACAACGGCCCGAATGCGCTGCATGGCGGGCTGGATGGATTTGATCGCAAGCTCTGGGAAATTGCCGAGATCGACGAGGGCGCCGAGCCCGCGGTCACGCTCACCTATGTCAGCGCGGACGGCGAGGAGAATTATCCCGGCCGGCTCGATGTGCGCCTGACCTATCGCGTCACCGGCCCGACCGAGCTGTCACTGAGCATGGAGGCGCGGACGGACCGGCCGACCATCGTCAACCTGACCAATCACAGCTTCTTCAATCTGGAAGGGGCGACGTCCGCTATGCCGATCCTCGACCACCGGCTCACGGTCGCGGCGGAGCATTTTCTTGCGATCGATCCGAACGCGATTCCGCTGCCCGAGCCGCCGCGCGCGGTCGCCGGCACGCCGTTCGACTTCCGCACGGCAAAGCAGGTGGGCGAACGCATCCGCGAGAACGATCAGCAATTGCGCAACGGCAAGGGCTACGATCACACCTACTGCCTGGCGCGTGATGGAAAGCTTCACCTTGCTGCGCGGCTGGAGGCTCCTCGCTCGGGACGTGTCATGGAGCTGTTCACTGATCAGCCCGGACTTCAGGTCTATTCCGGCAACTATCTCGACGGCACGATCGCAGGGAAAGGCGGCAAGCTGTACCGGCAGTCGGACGCCATGTGTCTGGAGCCGCAGATCTGGCCGGACGCGCCGAACCGGCCGGATTTCCCGAGCCCGCGCCTCGCGCCGGGCGAGGTCTATCGGCATCACACGGTCTATCGGTTTGCGGTGAGGTCGTCATAATGGAACAAGTGCCGACGTCCGTTCTCTCCCCGGAGCCTTGTCACCTCGGCGAGGGACCTACCTATGACGTAACCACCGATACCGCCTGGTGGTTCGACATTCGCGAGGGGCGGCTGTTTGAGGCGCACTTGAGCAACGGCAACATCCGTGTCCACGCGCTCGGCCGGATGGCGAGTGCGCTCGGGCGCATCGATGCCGAACACCAATTGATCGTCGCGGAGGACGGGCTCTACGTCCGGCAGATCGCCGACGGCGCGATGACGCTGTTTTGTCCGCTCGAAGCCGACAACCCCGCCACGCGTTCCAACGACGCCCGTGTTCACCAGTCCGGCACATTCTGGATCGGCACCATGGGCCGCAAGGCCGAGCGAGGGGCCGGTGCGATCTACGCGCTCCATGGCGGCAAGATCTCGACGCTGTTCCCCGGCATCAGCATTCCCAACTCGATCTGCTTCTCGCCGGATGGTGCCACCGGCTACTTTGCCGACACCGCGCGCGCGGTGCTCTATGCCGTTCCGCTCAATCCATCCACCGGTTTGCCGCGCGCCGAGCCCCAGGTGCTGTTGCGTCACACCGGCATCGGCGGCCTCGACGGCTCGGTGTGCGACGCCGAAGGCCTGATCTGGAATGCCTGCTGGGGTGCTGGCCGCATCGACATCTACAGCCCGCAGGGCGAGCGCATTCGCTCATTGAAGGTGCCGGCACGGCAGGCGAGTTGCCCCGCTTTCGTTGGTCCCGATCTGTCGCGCTTGCTGGTCACTTCCGCCTGGCAGGATATGGACGCGGCGGCGCGCGCCGCCGATCCGAACGCAGGCTGCACCTTTCTGCTCGAGGCATCCGCACGCGGTCGTGCGGAGCCCGACGTCAAGCTTGCATAGGAGACAACGAAGCAATCACACCGACTTCTGACGTCAACGACTACGCAACGACACCCAAAGGGAGTGAAACATGCTGAAATTGAAGACGACGTTCCTTGCGCTCGCCCTGGCGGGAGCCGCCGCCATGGCTGCGGACGGCCCTGTATTCGCCCAAGACAAGCCGACCGTCGGCATCGCCATGCCGACGAAATCCTCCGCGCGCTGGATCGACGACGGCAACAACATGGTCAAGGTGCTGAAGGAGCGCGGGTACAACACCGACCTGCAATATGCGGAGGATGACATTCCGAACCAGCTCTCGCAGGTCGAGAACATGGTGACCAAGGGCGCCAAGGCGCTGGTCATTGCAGCGATTGACGGCACCACGCTTTCCGACGTGCTGAAGCAGGCCAAGGCCAAGGGCATCACCGTCATCGCCTATGATCGCCTGATCCGCGGCACGCCCAACGTCGACTACTACGCGACGTTCGACAACTTCCAGGTCGGCGTGCTCCAGGCGCAGTCGATCGAGCAGGGTCTTGGTCTGAAGGAAGGCAAAGGCCCCTTCAACATCGAGTTGTTCGGCGGCTCGCCGGACGACAACAACGCCTACTTCTTCTACAATGGCGCAATGTCAGTGCTGAAACCCTACATTGACAGCGGCAAGCTCGTCGTCGTCTCCGGCCAGATGGGCATGGACAAGGTCGCAACGCTGCGCTGGGATGGCGCCACCGCGCAGGCCCGCATGGACAACCTGCTCAGCGCCTACTACGGCAACAAGAAGGTCAACGCCGTGCTGTCGCCCTATGATGGCCTCTCGATCGGCATCATCTCGTCGCTGAAGGGCGTCGGCTATGGCAGCGCCGACCAGCCGATGCCTGTTATCAGCGGCCAGGATGCGGAAGTGCCCTCGATCAAGGCGATGCTGCGCGGCGATCAGTATTCGACCATCTTCAAGGATACCCGCGATCTCGCCAAGGTCACCGCCGACATGGTCGACGCGGCCCTCGCCGGCAAGCAGGTCACCGTCAACGACACCAAGACCTACGAGAACGGCGTCAAGACGGTGCCGTCCTATCTGCTCAAGCCGGTCGTGGTCTACAAGAACAATTGGGAGAAGGTTTTGGTTGACAGCGGCTACTACAAGAAGTCGCAATTCCAGTGAGCGACGGGTCCGGCAGGCGGGCGGCGCCTGCCGGACCATACTTCCTTAGGATGGGACAACGACGATGACCCCGATGCTGGAGATGCGCAACGTCAGCAAGAGCTTCGCCGGTGTGCAGGCGCTGCGCGACGTCAATTTCTCGGTCGAGGCAGGGCAGATCCACGCGCTCGTCGGCGAGAACGGCGCCGGCAAGTCCACGCTGATGAAAGTGCTGAGCGGAGTCTATGCGCATGGCAGCTACGAAGGCACCATCGTCTTCGACGGCGAGGAGCGCCGCTTCCGCGACATCAACGATTCGGAGGCGCTCGGCATCATCATCATCCACCAGGAGCTGGCGCTGATCCCGCTGATGTCGATCGCGGAGAACATCTTCCTGTCGCACCCGCCATCGAAGCTCGGCGTCATCGACCGTGACGAGGTGTACCGTCGCACGCGGGAGCTTCTGGCCCAGGTCGGCCTAAGGGAGTCGCCGGACACGCTGATCACCGATCTCGGTGTCGGCAAGCAGCAGCTCGTCGAGATTGCGAAAGCACTGTCCAAGCGGGTGCGGATGCTGATCCTGGACGAGCCGACCGCGAGCCTCAACGAGGCCGACAGCGCGGCGCTGCTCGATCGCCTGATGAAATTCCGGGAGCAGGGCATCGGCTCGATCCTGATCTCGCACAAGCTGAACGAGGTCGCCCGCGTCGCCGACCACATCACGGTGCTGCGCGATGGCCGCACCGTCGACAGCATCGACTGCCGTGCCGGACCGGTCGAGGAAGACCGCATCATCCGCAGCATGGTCAACCGCGATCTCGCCCATCGCTTTCCGGAGCGCAGCGCGACGATCGGCGAGCCCGTGCTCGAGGTCTCGAATTGGTCGGTCTACCATCCGATCCATCCCGAACGGCAGGTTATCAAGAACGTCGGTTTCAGCGTCAAGCGCGGCGAGGTCGTGGGCATCGCGGGACTGATGGGCGCGGGCCGCACCGAGTTCGCCATGAGCCTGTTCGGGCGTTCCTGGGGCACCAATGTCAGCGGCGGTCTCCGGCTCGAAGGCAGGGAGATGGTGCTGCCGAGCGTGGCGGCCGCGATCGACGCGGGCCTTGCCTATGTCACCGAGGACCGCAAGCAGCTCGGGCTGATCCTCGCCGACGACGTGCGCAAGAACATCACGCTCGCAAGCCTCGATCAGGTCGCGCCCGGCCGGATGATCGACGACATCGCCGAGCTGAAGGTCGCGAGCGACTACCGCAACCGGATGCGCATACGCTGCTCCGACGTCTATCAGGAGACCGGCCAGCTCTCTGGCGGCAACCAGCAGAAGGTCGTGCTGTCGAAATGGCTGATGACCGATCCTAAGGTGCTGGTCCTGGATGAGCCGACACGCGGCATCGACGTCGGTGCCAAATACGAGATTTACTGTATCATCAACGAGCTCGCGGAGGCCGGCCGCGGTGTCGTGGTGATCTCCTCGGAAATGCCCGAGCTGCTCGGTATCTGCGATCGCATCTGCGTCATGAACGACGGTGCTTTCGTCGGCGAGTTTCCCGCAACCGAGGCGACGCAGGAGAAGATCATGCGCGCCATCATGCGCAACGACAGAGACTTTGGGAGCGGCGTGCCTGAGGCCGCGGAGATGGGAGGATCGCAGCCATGACCGACAAGACGGTTTCGCTGCCCGAGGAGCGCCGGCACGGTAGCTTCATCAAGAACAACTTACGCAACTACGGCATGCTGATATCGCTCGTTGCGATCATGTTGTTCTTCCAGGTGGTCACCGGCGGCACGCTGCTCCAGCCGCTCAACCTCACCAATCTCGTGCTGCAGAACAGCTACATCGTCATCATGGCGCTGGGCATGCTGCTGGTGATCGTGACCGGCCATATCGATCTCTCGGTCGGCTCGGTCGCGGGCTTCATCGGCGCCGTGGCTGCGGTGCTGATGGTGACGTACAAGGTCGACTACACCATCGCCTTCATCGCCTGCCTCTTGGTCGGTGCCGCCATCGGCGCGGCTCAGGGCTATTGGGTGGCCTATTTCGGCATCCCGTCCTTCATCGTCACGCTGGCCGGCATGCTCGTATTCAAAGGGCTTGCGCTCGCGGTCTTGCAGGGTCAATCGCTCGGGCCGTTCCCGCCGACCTTCCAGAAACTGTCCTCGGGCTTCATTCCGGAGCTTCTGCCCGAGGCCGGCACGCTGCATCCGACCTCGATGCTGATCGGCGCCGTGCTGGCGCTGGCGCTGGTCTATGCCAGCGCCAAGAGCCGCTCGCGCGAGCAGTCGCACGGAATCGAGGTCGAGCCTTACGCGTTCTTCCTCGGCAAGAGCGTCGTGCTTGCCTGCGCTGTGCTCTATTTCACCTATCTGATCGCGACCTATCGGGGCCTGCCGAACGTGCTGGTGATCATGAGTGCGCTGATCGCGCTCTACGGCTTCGTCACCCGCCGCACCGTGATCGGACGTCAGATCTACGCCGTCGGCGGCAATGCCAAGGCAGCAAAGCTCTCGGGTATCAAGACCGAGCGGCTCACCTTCTTCACCTTCGTCAACATGGGCGTGCTTGCTGCGCTGGCCGGCCTCGTCTTCGCGGCACGCCTCAACACCGCGACCCCGAAGGCAGGCCTCGGCTTCGAGCTCGACGTCATCGCCGCCTGCTTCATCGGCGGCGCCTCGGCCTATGGCGGAGTGGGGCGCGTCGGCGGTGCCGTGGTCGGCGCCATGATCATGGGCGTGATGAACAACGGTATGTCGATCCTCGGCATCGGCATCGATTACCAGCAGGTCATCAAGGGCCTGGTGCTGCTCGGTGCTGTCTGCATCGACGTGTACAACCAGCGCCGGTAGGCTGGCGACGAGATCGGCGGGCAAAGGCGCGAAAGCGCCGTGCCCGTCGTCTTCAGCAGTCGCTCAGGACTGCAGCACCGGAACCAATCCGTAGCGCAGCATCGTTTCCTTCAACTTGGCCGGGTCAGGCGTGCCGCTCGAGAGCAGGGCGGCCATTTCCTTGAAGTACTGCGGGCCCAGCACGCCTGGGCTGAGGATGCACAGGCAGGTCGCTGGCCGGGGCGAGCGGTTGGTGAAGCTGTGTACCGCGCCGCGCCGGATGAACGCGGTCTCGCCCGGGGCCACGTCGACATCCTCTCCGTCGATCCGCCAGGTCGAGATGCCGCTCAGTCCATAGATCGTCTCGTCCCAGCGATCGTGATAGTGAGGGATCGGCATGCGCGCGTTCGGCTGGAGCGTCATCTCGAACAGATCGAGGCTGCCGGCGGTATCTTCCTTGCTCTGCAGAAACGTGAGCTGCAGCGCGCCAAGATTGATGATCTCAGGCATGGCGATCTCATCGGATCGTGTGCGATAGCCAACACTATCGCGTTATGGCGATAAGCCAAGGGGCTCTGTCGTAGGATTGGGCACGCGGATGCTCTGCGTACCCTGCGACTACTGGGTCGTGAAGAGCACCACCGCGATGGCGACGGAGAGGCCGACCGCGGATGCGCTCGCCACGGCCGACAGCACGCCCATCCTTCTGAGCGCCACCGCGAACAGGATGATGATGGGGGCGACAGTCACCAGCCCGATTTGTGCATCGCTCATGATGGCCGTTCGCCGCTCCATGGAACTCCCTGACTGAGACCGTTCGTACGGCGGGGCGGCGGGCTCGACGTTGCGCGGGGGCAAACAACTTTCTCTCGGTCGCCTTGTTTGTCGCGCGACAAATTTGAGCCGCGAGGTGTGGGCTAAGGCTGGCCGGTGTCCTGATCCGGAGAGCAGATGTCGGCAACCGAGTGCGAACAAGAGGGGAGCGGGTGGGGCATTTTGGAAGATCTTCCCGGCGATCCCATGATCTGGGTGCTGATCTTCAGCGAACTGGCCGCGTTCGGTCTGTTCATTGGCGCCTTCGTGACCGCCCGGGTGCTTCACCCGGCAATGTTCGCAGCCGGGCAGGCGGCTCTTGATTCGCGTCTTGCCGGGCTCAACACGGTCGTCCTGGTGACAAGCGGCTGGGCGGCCGCCCACGGCACGAAATCCGCGCGCGCCGGGGAAAGGCCGAGATCGCGCCGCTGGCTCGTCGGTGCCATGGTGCTCGGCGGCCTGTTCGTGGCGATCAAGCTCGTCGAATATGGCGGTGAGATCGGCCGCGACATTAGCCTGGAAACCAGCACGTTCTTCACGCTGTACTTTCTCCTGACCGGCTTTCACCTCCTGCACGTCTGCCTCGGCATCGTCATCCTTGCCGTGGTCTGCCGCCGCGCGGAGCCGACCGGCGTCGAGACGGGAACCGCGTTTTGGCACATGGTCGACCTGGTCTGGATCGTCATGTTCCCGGTTCTCTATTTGGTGCGATGATGGCGCCCGATCGTCTCGACACGACCTGGATGGTGCTGATCGGGCTCGCGCTTGCAACCATCCTGGTGCCATCGTTCCTGCCGCGGCCGCTGCTCGCCAACGCTCTGCTGCTTGTCCTCGCCGCCGTGAAGGGCCGCCGGATCGTGCTCGACTATCTCGATCTTCGCGCAGCGCCCGCGCTGTGGCGCAGCCTTGTGGGTGGGTGGATCGTCGTCCTCACTCTGTTTGCCTGGCTTGCGTCTGCCGCCGTCGTCTTGATCTGACGGCTGGGCGGCCATCGTCGCGCTCATTGCGCCCAGACAAAGACCGGACGGTGCCGACCGGCAATAAAAGCCATCATCGCTTCTCTCGATACGACTCAACCGGAAAGGATTGGCAATGGCTGAACGCCTGACCAAGTCGGCGGCACGAAACGTCTTTTACGGCGGATCGGCCTTCTTCTTCGCCATCTTCATAGGGCTGACGGCGCACAGCCACTACTACATGGTCACGAGCTCGACCGATGCGACGACGCTGACCGCGTCGGTCGCCCGCGGCAAGCACGTCTGGGAGAGAAACTCCTGCATCAACTGCCACACTCTGCTCGGCGAGGGCGCCTATTTCGCGCCCGAAGTCGGCAATGTCTGGGACCGCTGGGGCGGCAAGGAGGATCCTGACGGTGCGCGCGAGACGCTGAAGGCCTGGATGCAGGCGCAGCCGTCCGGCGCGCCGGGCCGGCGGCAGATGCCGCAGTTCAATCTCACAGATCAGGAACTCAACGATCTCGCCGACTTCCTGCAGTGGACGAGCACGATCAAGCGCCAGGATTGGCCGCCGAACAAGGCCGGCTGAGCATCCGCGTCCCGACCTCAAGACAGAGAGCACTTCGATGAAATATCAGACCCAAAAAGTCGCGATGCTGTATTTCTACGGCGCGCTGACGCTGTTCCTCGCCCAGGTCGCGTTCGGCGTCCTCGCCGGGACCATCTACGTCCTGCCCAATACCCTATCATCCATCCTGCCGTTCAACATCGTCAGGATGATCCACACCAATGCGCTGATCGTGTGGTCCCTGATCGGCTTCATGGGTGCCACCTACTTCTTGCTGCCGGAGGAGACCGAGACCGAGCTGTTCAGCCCGCTGCTCGCGAAGATTCAGTTCTGGATGTTCTTCGGTGCGGCCGGTGTCGCCGTGGTCGGCTATCTCTTTCACTACCACGAGGGCCGTGAATTCCTCGAGCAGCCCTTCATCATCAAGGTCGGCATCGTCGTCGTCTGCCTGATGTTTTTGTTCAACGTGACGATGACGGCGCTCAAAGGACGCAAGACCACGGTCACCAACATCCTGCTGTTCGGGCTTTGGGGCGTCGCGATCTTCTTCCTGTTCGCCTTCTACAATCCGGCCAATCTCGCTGTCGACAAGATGTACTGGTGGTACATCGTCCACCTCTGGGTCGAGGGCGTCTGGGAGCTGATCATGGCGTCCGTGCTCGCCTTCCTGATGATCAAGCTCAATGGCATCGATCGCGAGGTGGTCGAGAAGTGGCTCTATGTCATCATCGGGCTCGCGCTGTTCTCGGGCATTCTCGGCACCGGCCATCACTTCTACTGGATCGGCGCCCCCGGCTACTGGCAGTGGATCGGCTCGCTGTTCTCCACGCTCGAGGTCGCGCCCTTCTTCACCATGGTGATCTTCACCGTGCAGATGACCTGGAAAGCCGGGCGCAAGCATCCCAACCGCGCTGCTCTGCTGTGGTCGGTCGGCTGTTCGGTGATGGCGTTCTTAGGGGCCGGCGTCTGGGGCTTCCTGCACACGCTGTCCTCGGTGAACTACTACACCCACGGCACGCAGGTGACGGCCGCCCACGGCCATCTCGCCTTCTTCGGCGCCTATGTGATGCTGAATCTCGCGGTGATGGCCTATGCAGTTCCGCAGCTCAAGCGGCGTGCGCCGTACAACCAGTGGCTCAGCATGACGAGCTTCTGGATCATGTGCACGGCCATGATGACCATGACGTTCGCCTTGACCTTCGCCGGCGTGATCCAGGTCCATCTCCAGCGCGTGCTAGGTCAGAGCTACATGGACGTGCAGGATCAGCTCGCGATGTTCTACTGGGTTCGCCTCGGCTCCGGCGTATTCGTCGGCATCTCCGCGCTGATGTTCGTCTGGGCGGTGCTCGTGCCCGGCCGCGAGAAGCAGGCGGCCATCCCCGCCGCGCTACAACCTGCCGAATAGGCGCGAGGGGCGGCTGCGCAAGAAAAAGCGCGGCCGCCCGTCAGGAATTCCGGAGAGAGATCATGAAACCTGCACTTCACGCCGTGACGACGCCCGCGTCCGAGCTTCCGGCCTATGTCGCGAGCGGCCACGAATGCGCGCTGTTCGAACATGCCTGGCGTCATCGCCTGCCGGTTCTGCTCAAGGGGCCGACCGGCTGCGGCAAGACGCGCTTCGTCGCCCATATGGCGGGGCGCCTTCGCTTGCCGCTCCATACCGTCGCCTGCCACGACGATCTCACCGCGGCCGATCTCACCGGCCGCTATCTCTTGAGGGGCGGCGACACCGTTTGGACTGATGGTCCGCTGACGCGTTCGGTGAGAGAAGGCGGCATCTGCTATCTCGACGAGGTAGTGGAGGCGCGCAAGGACGTGACCGTCGTCCTGCATCCGCTCACAGACGATCGCCGCATCCTGCCGCTCGAGCGCACCGGCGAGGAGCTCGCGGCGCCTGCGAGCTTCATGCTGGTGGTCTCCTACAATCCCGGTTACCAGACGCTCCTGAAGGCGCTGAAACCATCGACGCGGCAGCGCTTCATCGCCATCGAGTTCGGCTTCCTGCCGCCGGAGCAGGAGGTCGCGGTGGTGGCGGCCGAAAGCGGTCTCACGCCGGAGCGCGTGCGGCCGCTGGTTCAGCTCGCCGGCCGGCTGCGGGCGCTGAAAGGACACGACCTGGAGGAGGGTGTCTCGACGCGGCTCGTCGTCTATTGCGCGACCCTGATCGCAGCCGGCGTCCCGACCGCCGAGGCCGTGCTGGCGGGCATGATCGAGCCCTTGACCGATGATGCCGATGTCAAGGCGGCCCTGCTCGACGTCACGCGCGCCGTGATCTCCTGAGGGCGGTGCAATGCTCGATTTCCTCGAGCTGGAAGAGACGGTCGGTCGCGCCTGGCATCGCCTGGTCGGCGGCACCGCGAGCTATCCGGTTCATGCCGAGCATGCGCTCTCGCTTAGCGAGGTGCGCCCGCGGATTGCGGTGATGTTCCGCGCGCTCGGCGGCGAGGCCGGCGTCCAGATCGCCAGCGCCGGCGCCCGCCGTGCGGGACACAGGCTCGGATGGCGGCAACGCATCGGCCTCGGCGATGAGCGCCTCGATCAGCCCGGACGTGACGCCGCGACCGTGTTCCTTCCCGACCGGATCGCGATCTTTGCCGATCGTGCGCTGAACGCGGCGTTGTATCGGTGGCTCGCCGCGTGGTTCGCATTCGCTCCCGCCGAAGCGATCGAAGAGGTCGATCCGCTGCGGCGCGATCTCCTGATGTTGCGGCGTGCGAGCGAAATCGCGGTCCTCGTGCTGGCGGAATGTCCCGGCCTGACCGAAGATTACGCGCAGCTGACCGCGGCAACAGCCATGGCCCGGCCGCGCCGGCCATTGCCGCGCATCGAGCAGGAGATGGAGCAGATCGTGCTCGCCCTGCTTGGCGCCGAAGCGCGGCCGGCGGGCAAGCTATGGCCGGCCATGATGGGCACGGGGCCGCTCCCGGACCAGGCGCCGCCAGGATATCACGCCATTCTGCCTTGCCCGCTCTGGGGCGATTGCTGGACGCGCGACCTCGCGCCGGCGGGAACGCATGACGACGAGGCCACCGGGACTGCGGCGTCCACGCCACCGGACGATCGCAAGCGCTTCGCCATCCGCGAGCGCGAGGACGGTGCCCGCCGTGATCCCTTCGTGCTGAACCGCTTCGAAAAAATCCTCGCGATGGCCGAGATGGTCCATGTCGATCGTCCCGCCGACGACAGCGAAGACGAGGACGCGCAGAAGGCGGCCGACGATCTCGACGAGATCACACTCGGGCGGCGGAGCGGCAAGCCCGCAACCCGGCTTAAATTCGATCTCGACCTGCCGCCGGAGGCCATTGATGCTTTGCGGCTCGACGCCAGCCTCACCTATCCGGAATGGGATTATCGCAGCGGAGCGTACCTGCCGGATCATTGCCGCGTGCTCGCCGCCGATGCGGCCGAGAGCGGCGAGTGCTGGGTGCCGGATGAGAGCATGCGCCATCAGATCCGCCAGGTGCGACGCAGGTTCGAGGTCTTGCGACCGCGTCACGAATTGATGCGGGCGCAGGCGGACGGATACGACCTCGATCTCGACGCGCTGGTGCGTGCACGCTGCGATCTGCGTGCCGGCAGCGGCGGGCTCGATCGCGTCCATGTGGCCATGCGGCCGCAGGGCCACGATCTCGCCGTCACCCTGCTGGTCGACGTCTCGCTATCGACCGATGCGTGGATCGATGGTCACCGCGTGCTGGACGTCGAGAAGGAGGCGCTTCTGGTGCTCGCCCATGGGCTTTCGGCTTGTGGCGATCACCACAGCATCCTGACCTTTACATCACGCAGGCGGTCCTGGGTGCGGTTAGAGACCATCAAGGCCTTCGGCGAACCCATGAGCGGGACAGTGGAGCGCCGGATCGGCGCGCTCAGGCCGGGCTATTACACGAGGATCGGTGCGGCTGTGCGCCACGTGACGGCCGAGCTTGCCCGCCAGCCACAGCGCAAGAAGCTGCTGCTCGTTCTGACCGATGGCAAACCGAACGATGTCGATCACTACGAGGGACGTTTTGCGATCGAAGACACCCGCAAATCCGTGCGGGAGGCGCGGCGGCTCGGCATCGCCGTGTTCGGCGTCACGGTCGATGCGACCGCGCAGTGTTACTTTCCGACGCTGTTCGGGCGCGGCGGTTACGCGATCGTCGGCAATATCCGGCGCTTGCCCGCCGCGCTGCCGGCGATCTACCGCCAGTTGGCGCATTAAGGCGCTGGAAAGCCCGCGACGACGTGTTCCAGGTGAGCTATTGCCCATCGATTGGGTATATGATCGAATGGCCGGATGGAAAATGGCCGCCCGAAGCCTGATCTGATCATCTTCGACTGCGACGGCGTGCTCGTCGACAGCGAGCTGCTGAGCTGCCGCTGTCTGTCCGAGGTGTTGGCGGAATTCGGGATCGCGCTCAGCGCAGAACGAGCACTCGAACTGTTCCTCGGACGCAGCACGAAGGCGATCGAACAGCACTATCGCGAAGTCGGGCAGGTCGTGCCGGAGGGATTTCTGCCGCGGCTGAAGTCGCACGTCCTGAAGACATTTGCCGCCTCGCTCGCACCGGTTCCCGGGGTGAGCGCCGTGGTGTCCGAACTGGGCGCGCCGTTCTGCGTGGCTTCGTCCAGCGACCTCGACCGTGTCTCGCTCTCGCTTGATGTCACCGGCCTCAGACCGCATTTCGGCGACCGGCTCTACACGGCACAGATGGTGAAGCACGGCAAGCCGGCGCCGGATCTCTTCCTCCATGCGGCGGCGAGGATGGACGCCGATCCGGCGCGCACGCTGGTGATCGAGGACAGCGTCAGCGGCGTGCAGGCGGCGAAGGCCGCCGGCATGACCGTCTGGGGATTTGTCGGCGGCAGCCATTATCGCGGCCGCGACGGCCGCGCTATATTGGGCAGCGCCGGGGCTGATCGGGTCTTCTCGCGCATGATCGATTTCTGGAAGGACGCTTGACGCTGCCATGGCCGCCGAGAATGAAAAATCCAGGCTCGACGATGCCGCGCGCGCCGGCTGGCTCTATTTCATTGCCGGCCATACGCAGGACGAGATCGCAAAAATGCTCCAGGTCTCGCGTGCGTCGGCGCAGCGTCTGGTCTCGCTATGCCTTGCCGAGCGGCTGATTACGTTCCGGCTCGAACATCCCATTGCCGCTTGCATGGAATTGGCGGCGCGCCTGAAGGAGCGGTTTGATCTCGCCCATTGCGAGGTGGTGCCGGCGGATCCTGCGGCGCCGCAGGCAACCGCGGGAATTGCCGAACGCTGCGCCAATCTGCTCGACTCAACGCTGCGCTCCGAGACGCCCGTGATCGTCGCGCTGGGTACGGGGCGGGCGGTGCGCGCCGCCGTCGAGCGCGTCACGCCGATCGATCGGCCCAATCACCAGATCGTCTCCCTGGTCGGCAACATCTCCGCCGATGGGTCGGCGAGCTTCTACGATACCGTCGGCCGCCTCGCCGACCGCACCGGCGCACGGCACTATCCGATGCCGCTGCCGTTCCTGATGTCGTCGGAGGACGAGCGAAACAAGATGGTCCGCATCGAGCCGATCGCGAGGGTGAAGGCGGTGGCGGCCAAGGCCGATCTTCGCCTCGTCGGCATCGGTCAGATGGATCAGAAGGCGCAGGTCCACATCGACGGCTTCGTCACCCGCGACGAATTGTTCGAGATGATGCGTCTCGGCGCGATCGGCGAGATCACCGGCTGGGCCTATGATTCCAAGGGCCGTCTGCTCAAGGCCGGGACCAACAAGCGCCTTACCAGCATTCCCCCCGACGTGCCGGCCAAAACCACGACGATCGGCGCCGCAGTCGGTGCGGCAAAAGTTCCAGCAATCGCGGCTGCGCTCAACGGCCGCCTGATCAACGGGCTGATCACCGACGAAGTCACCGCCCGGGCGATCCTCGAGCGGTAGGCGGCTCGCTTTCTCAACATCTTCCAAGTTTGGTAGGCGGTCTTGCCATCCGTAATGCTGTCATCATCCGCGAAAGCGGATGATCCAGTACGCCGCGGCCCCGCTTGGGGCAAACCAACTGACCGCACGGAGTACTGGATGCCCCGCCTTCGCGGGGCATGACGGGCGATGGTGCGGCGTCTCCCTCCCGCACCGCAGCACTCAGAAGTCGCTGGATGACCCGTGCGCCTGCTTGACAACGCTTCGCCTTGGGTTGAACATACGCTCAACGCGTGGGCATATGCTCAAAACGCGAGTAGGGAGGTCATCATGAAAAACGTCCTGGGCGCCGTTTGTGGCGCGTCTTGCCTGTTGCTGGCCGTCCCGGCGATGGCCGAAACCACCCTGACGATCGCCACCGTCAACAACGGCGACATGATCCGCATGCAGGGACTGACCAGTGAGTTCACCGCGAAAAATCCCGACGTCACCGTCAAATGGGTGACTCTGGAAGAGAACGTGCTGCGCCAGCGCGTCACCACCGACATCGCCACCAAGGGTGGCCAGTTCGACGTGCTGACCATCGGCACCTATGAGGTGCCGATCTGGGCCAAGAAGGGCTGGCTGGTGCCGCTCGCCAATCTCGGCGCCGATTACGACGTCGCCGATCTTCTGCCGAAGATCCGGGACGCGGTCTCCGTCGACGGCAAGCTCTACGCCGCGCCGTTCTACGGCGAGAGTTCCATGGTGATGTACCGTACCGACCTGTTCCAGAAGGCTGGCCTCACCATGCCGGAGAAGCCGACCTGGGATTTCGTGATCGACGCGGCCAAGAAGCTCACCGACAAGAGCGCCGGCGTCTACGGCATCTGCCTGCGCGGCAAGGCCGGCTGGGGCGAGAACATGGCTTTCCTCTCCGCCATGGCCAATTCCTATGGCGCGCGCTGGTTCGACGAGAAGTGGGAGCCGCAGTTCAACACGCCGGAATGGAAGAAGACGCTGGCGACCTATGTCGACCTGATGAAGCAGGCCGGGCCTCCCGGCGCGAGTTCGAACGGCTTCAACGAGAACCTGGCGCTGTTCAATGCCGGCAAGTGCGCGATGTGGATCGATGCCACGGTCGCGGCCTCCTTCGTCACCAATCCGAAGGACTCCAAGGTCGCCGACAAGGTCGGCTTCGCACTCGCGCCGAACAGCGGGCTCGGCAAGAATGCCAACTGGCTGTGGGCCTGGAATCTCGCGATTCCTGCCGGCTCGAAGAAGACGGAAGCGGCCGAGAAATTCATCGCCTGGGCCACCAGCAAGGACTACACCAAGCTCGTGGCCTCGAAGGAAGGCTGGGCCAACGTGCCGCCGGGCACGCGGACCTCGCTCTACCAGAACCCTGACTACCTGAAGGTCGCGCCGTTCGCCAAGCTGACGCTGGCCTCCATCGACGCCGCCGATCCGAACAAGCCGACCGTGAAGCCCGTGCCCTATGTCGGCGTGCAGTACGCCGCCATCCCCGAATTCCAGGGCATCGGCACGCAGGTGGGTCAGCAATTCTCCGCGGCCCTTGCCGGATCGACCACTGTCGATGCGGCGCTCTCCGCCGCGCAATCCTCGACCGAGCGCGAGATGAAGCGCGCCGGCTACATCAAGTGAGGCGAAACCCGAGCTCTCCCTCCTGAGCTCAAACTGGCGGCCATCCGCCACAACCGACGGATGGTCGCCTTCTTCCCGGCAAAGGAGAAGCCAGAGATGGCAACCCGGCAGACGCAGTTTCTTGCGCGTTCGCTCCTGACGCCTGCGGTCGGGCTCTTGTTCATCTGGATGATCGTCCCGCTCGCGCTGACGATCTATTTCTCGACGCTGCATTACAGCCTGCTCGATCCCGGCTCGGAAGCGTTCGTCGGGCTGGAAAATTTCCGCTACTTCCTCACTGATCCCGCCTTCCTCGCTTCGCTCCAGAACACGCTGGTGCTGGTCGGCTCGGTACTTGCGCTGACCATCCTGCTCGGTATTCCCCTGGCGCTGCTGCTCGATCAGCCCGTGATTGGCCGCAACATCGTGCGGCTGATGGTGATCGCGCCGTTCTTCGTGATGCCGACGGTGAGCGCACTGGTCTGGAAGAACCTGTTGATGCATCCGGTATCCGGGCTGTTCGCCTGGCTCGCGTCGCTGTTCGGACTGACGCCGATCGACTGGTTCAACGACGTGCCGCTGTTCTCGGTGATCCTGATCGTCGCCTGGCAATGGCTGCCGTTCGCGACGCTGATCTTGCTCACTGCGCTGCAATCGCTCGACGAGGAGCAGAAGGAGGCCGCCGAGATGGACGGCGCCAGCGCGGTCTCGACCTTCATCTACATCACGCTGCCGCACCTCGCGCGTCCGATCACGGTGGTGATCCTGATCGAGACCATCTTCCTGCTCACGGTGTTCGCCGAGATCTTCGTCACCACCGGCGGCGGGCCGGGCCTTCAGACCACCAACATCGCTTTCCTGATCTATTCGCAGGCGCTGATCCAGTTCGACGTCGGCAGTGCGTCCGCGGGCGGCCTCGTCGCGGTGGTGATCGCCAACATCGTCGCCTTCTTCCTCGTCCGCATCGTCGGCCGGAACCTGGAGGCCTGAGCCATGGCACGGATGGCGACGAGTCGGCGGGTGGCGGTATCCACGGTGGCAGCTTGGCTGTGCGGCTTCCTGATCTTCTTTCCGATCCTGTGGATGGTGCTGGCGAGCTTCAAGACCGAGCTCGAGGCCTTTGCTGTTCCGCCGTCCTTCCTGTTCTTTCACTGGACCACGGAAAACTATGCGACCGTACAGGAGCGCAGCGACTATCTGCACCATGCGCTGAACTCGATCATCATCGCCGGCGGTTCGACGCTGATCGCGCTGCTGATCGCAATTCCGGCGGCCTGGTCGATGGCGTTCTCGCCGACCAAGCGCACCAAGGACATCCTGCTCTGGATGCTCTCGACCAAGATGATGCCGCCGGTCGGCGTGCTGGTGCCGATCTACCTGATCTACAAGAGCTTCGGCCTGCTCGATTCCCGCATCGGCCTCGTCTTCATCCTCTGCCTCGGCAATCTGCCGATCGTGATCTGGATGCTCTTCACCTATTTCAAGGAAATCCCGCGCGACATCCTGGAAGCCGCGCGCATGGACGGCGCCACCGTCGGCCGCGAGCTCGTCTATGTGCTGACGCCGATGGCGATCCCGGGCCTTGCCTCGACATTGCTGCTCAATCTGATCCTCGCCTGGAACGAGGCGTTTTGGACGCTCAATTTGTCGACCTCGAGCGCTGCGCCGCTTACCGTGTTCATCGCCTCGTATTCGAGCCCGGAAGGGCTGTTCTGGGCAAAACTGTCGGCGGCGTCGACGCTGGCGATCGCACCCATTCTCGTCCTCGGTTGGTTCAGCCAGAAGCAGCTCGTGCGCGGGCTCACCTTTGGCGCTGTGAAGTAGAAGGGCTGCCGGATCATGGGTCAGATCACTCTTCAAGATGTACAAAAGGCGTTCGGGCCGGTCCATATCATCAAGGGCGCCAATCTTGATATCGCGGATGGCTCCTTCGTGGTGTTCGTCGGGCCGTCGGGCTGCGGCAAGACCACGCTGTTGCGGTTGATCGCAGGGCTCGAGGACGTAACCGATGGACGAATTCTGATAGACGGTAAGAACGTCGTCGCCGTTCCGCCCGCAAAGCGCGGGCTGTCCATGGTGTTCCAGTCGTACGCGCTCTATCCGCATATGAGCGTGCGCGGCAATATCGGCTTCGGGTTGAAGATGGCGGGCCTCGCCAAGGACGAGATCAACCGCAAGGTCGAGGCGGCCGCCGCGACGCTGAACCTTACGCCCTATCTCGACCGCAAGCCGCGCGAGCTGTCCGGCGGCCAGCGTCAGCGCGTCGCGATCGGCCGCGCCATCGTGCGCGAGCCCAAGGCGTTCCTGTTCGACGAGCCGCTGTCGAACCTGGATGCGGCGCTGCGTGTGCAGATGCGGATCGAGGTCACGCGGCTCCAGAAGCAGCTCGGCACCACCGCGATCTACGTCACCCATGACCAGGTCGAGGCCATGACCATGGCCGACAAGATCGTGGTGCTCAACGGCGGCAAGATCGAGCAATATGGTTCGCCCCTCGAGCTCTATGAGAAGCCTGCGAACCTGTTCGTCGCCGGCTTCATCGGCTCGCCGAAGATGAATTTCGTGACCGGCGAATCCGCTCAACAACGCGGGGCCGCCACCATCGGCGTGCGGCCGGAGCATCTGAAGATCGAGCGTGATGGCGCCGGCGGCTGGCCCGGCACCATCTCGGTCGCCGAGCACCTCGGCAGCGACACCTTCCTCTATGTCGACGCCGGTCCGCTCGGCATGCTGACCGCGCGCTACATCGGCGAGCTGAGCCTGAGCACAGGGGATCGCGTGTCACTCGTGCCGGATCCTGCACGCATTCACCGCTTCGACGACGGCGGCAACGCGATCCGGTCCTGATCAACTGGGGCAGACAAGAAACGGGAAAACCAACATGTACCTGGAAAAATTCAAGCTGAACGGCAAGACGGCGTTCATCACCGGCGGCGGGCAGGGTATCGGGCTCGCCTGCGCCGAGGCGCTCGCGGAAGCCGGCGCCAGGGTCATCATTGGCGATCGGGACAGCAAGGTCGCCGACAGCGCCCGAGCCGGCCTGAAGTCAAAGGGTTACGACACCGAAACCGTGATCATGGACGTGACCGACACCAAACGCGTGGCGGAGGTTGCGGGCGATCTCGTGGCGCGCCACGGCAAGGTCGACATCCTCGTCAACAATGCCGGCATTGCACGCAGCGAGACCCCGGCCGAGACTGTGACGGATGAGCACTGGCTGAACGTCATCGACGTCAATCTCAATGGCACCTTCTGGTGCTGCCGAGAGTTCGGCAAGCACATGCTGAAGGCGAACAGCGGCGCCATCGTCAATGTCGGCTCGATGTCCGGCTTCATCGTCAATAAGCCGCAGGAGCAGTGCTTCTACAATGCCTCCAAGGCCGCGGTGCATCATCTGACCAAGTCGCTGGCTGCCGAATGGGGTGCGCGCGGCATTCGCGTCAATGCGGTCGCGCCGACATATATCGAGACGCCGCTCAATGCCTTCGTAAAGAGCAATCCGAAGATGTATGACGCCTGGATCGGCGGAACCCCGATGGCGCGGATGGGGCAGGTGGAGGAGATCGCCTCCGTCGTGCTGTTCCTCTCTTCCGAGGCCGCGAGCCTGATGACCGGCAGCATCGTGCTGGTGGATGGCGGCTACACTTGCTGGTAGGCTTGCGTCAAAACTGACGAGAGCGACCGGGAGCGACAATGCCGCAAGCGTATATCGGCGTCGACGTGGGAACCACGAGCACGCGGGCAGGGGTTTTTGATGCGGCCGGTAACCTCCTTGCGACCGCCCGGCACCCGATCCGGATATGGCACGAGGCCGGCGACATCGTCGAGCAGTCCTCGTCCGATATATGGGATGCGTGCGCGAAATCCGTGCGGGCGGCGATTGCGGAGGCCGGCATTGCGCCCGACAGCGTCGGCGGCATCGGCTTCGACGCCACCTGTTCGCTGGTGGTCCTCGATTCCGAAGGCCAGTCGCTCACCGTCAGCGCCTCCGGTGAGCCGCAACGCAACGTCATCGTCTGGATGGACCATCGCGCCACGACCGAGGCGCGGCTGATCAACGAAACCGAGGACGCGGTGCTGCGCTATGTCGGCGGCTCGATCTCGCCCGAGATGGAGATGCCGAAGCTGTTGTGGCTGAAGCGGCACCTGCGCGCGAGTTTCGATGCAGCCGGCCACTTCTTCGATCTGGCGGACTATTTGACCTGGCGAGCGACCGGCTCGCTGCAACGCTCGACCTGCACGGTCACCTGCAAGTGGAACTATCTCGCGCATGATGGCGGATGGAGCGCGCCGTTCTTCCAGCGCATCGGCCTCACGGACTTCGTCGCGGAGAAATACGCCCGCATCGGCACCGAGATTGTCGCGCCTGGCACAAGGCTCGGCGCCGGCCTCACCTGCGTGGCTGCCGCCGACCTCGGCCTGTCACCGGGCACGCCGGTCGGCGCATCGCTGATCGACGCGCATGCCGGCGGCATCGGCGCGATCGGCGGCCGCGACGGGTCGGGCGGAACGACGGATGTCTGCGATCGCCTGGCCTACATCATGGGAACGTCGGCCTGCATCATGGCAACGACGAAGGACCCATGTTTCGTGCCGGGCGTATGGGGCCCTTATTATTCCGGCATGGTGCCGGACTTCTGGCTCAACGAGGGCGGGCAGTCGGCCGCGGGCGCTGCGATCGACCATCTTCTCAAGTCGCATCCGGGCTATGCCGAGGCAAGCGCGGCGGCCCGCAAGGGCGGCCTCGATGTCATCGACTTTCTCGAGCGCCGCATCATCGCGCGCGCCGGCGATGCCAGCCGCGCCGCGCTGTTCGCCCGCGACGTCCATGTCCTCCCCGAGTTCATCGGTAACCGCTCGCCTTACGCCGACCCCGATACGCGCGCGGTGATCGCGGGCCTCGATCTGGATACCGATATCGGGTCGATGGAACGACTGTTCGTCGCCGGCCTGTGCGGGCTTGCCTATGGGCTCGCTGAAGTGATCGAGGCCTTTGCCGCACATGGCGTTCACTCCAGCATCATGATCATGGGTGGCGGCGCGAGCCGGAGCCCCTTGGTGCGGCAGATCATGGCCGATACGACGGGCCTGACGGTGGCGCTGCCGCAGACAAAGGAGCCGGTGCTGCTGGGCGCCGCGATGCTCGGGGCGGTGGCCGGCGGCGCCTACGCCTCGATCGGCGAGACCATGGCAAAGATGTCGGCGTTGGGGCGCCTGAGCGAGCCGACCACGCCTGATATGGCCGCGTTTCACAGCCGCAAGCGGGACGTCTACAAGCTGCTGCGCGAGGTCGACCGCAGCAGCCGCGTGGCGATGCGCGGCGTTGCCCTGTCCGGAGGTTGAATCGGATGCTGATTGCCTGCGGCGATGCGCTGATCGATTTCGTGCCCACGCGCAATGCCGAGGGCCGCGAGGCGGCGATGCCGGCCGTTGGCGGCTCCTGTCTCAATGTCGCGATCGGCATGGCGCGGCTGGGTGCGCCGACCGGCTTCGTGGGCGGCATTTCGACCGATCTGTTCGGACAGATGATCGCCGATCACGCGACGGCCTCGAATGTCGAGCTCGGCCTTGCGACTCGCGGCGATCACCAGACAACGCTCGCCTTTGTCCGCATCGTCGCGGGCGAGTCGCATTATGCCTTCTATGACGCCGAAACCGCAACGCGGAACTGGACCTACCGGCGCGGCACCATTCCGTTCGAGACGGTCGAGGCCGTCCATGTCGGCTCGACCACGCTGGTCAACGACAAGGGCGCGGCCGAGACCAAGGCCCTGATCGCGGATGCACGGGCGACGTCGACGATCTCGTTCGATCCGAACTGCCGGCCCAACCTGGTCAAGGACAAGCCAGCCTACCTCGCGCGCATGGTGGAGTTCGCGGATAGCGCCGACCTGATCAAGATGTCCGACGTCGACTTCGCTTATCTCTTCGGCGACGAGCCTTGTCCGCAGCGGGCGAACGCGCTGCTGGGGCAGGGCGCGAGCCTCGTCGTCATCACCCGCGGCAACAGCGGCGCCGTGGCGTGGCATGGGCGGGCAGGGCAGATCGCAGTCGCCGCGCCAAAAGTTGAAGTGGCCGACACCATCGGCGCCGGCGACAGCTTTCAGGCAGCGCTGTTGTTTGCCTTGCACAGGCAGGGACGGCTCGCCCGGCAAAAGCTAAGGGATATCGGCGCCGACGAGCTCCGCCGCGCGCTCGCCTTTGCCGCCAATTGCGCCGGTCTCACCTGTACCCGTCCGGGCGCCGATCCGCCGTGGAGCCGCGAGATCTCCCCGACTTGGTAAGCGGCGAGTTTGGCCATCGCAATGTCCGGGATGTTCCGGCGGACTGCGGCCATGCGCCAGCCGAAATGGACAGGATTGGCGTGCGCTGGCAAGGTCCGCGCGTTCTGATGCGAGCTGGTCCTTCAATGAGTAATGATCTCTGTTTCCTGTCCGCCACCGAGCTGCGCGCCCGTATCGGCGGCAAGGAGCTTTCGCCGGTCGAGATCACCCGCGCGGTGCTCGCGCGCGCCGAGGCGCTTCAGCCAGAGCTGAACTGCTTCATCACGCTGTGCGGCGATGAGGCGATGGCACAGGCGCGCGAGGCGGAGCGCAAGGTGATGGCAGGCGAGCCGCTCGGCCTGCTGCATGGCCTTCCCGTTACCGTCAAGGACATCGTCAACACCAGGGGCGTGAAGACCACCTTCGGCGCCGTTCCCTACAAGGACAATGTTCCGAAGGAGGATGCTGTCGCCGTCGCACGACTGCGCGCTCAGGGCGCGATCCTGATCGGCAAGACTACGACGCCGGAATTCGGCAGCAAGTGCCTGACGGACTCGCCGCTGTTCGGCCGCACCCGCAATGCGTGGGATGCGGGCCGTTCCTCCGGCGGCTCCAGCGGCGGCGCCGCGGTGGCCGTCGCCAGCGGCATCGCGCCGCTCGCGATCGCGACCGATGGCGGCGGCTCGACGCGGATCCCCGCCGCCTGCAACGGCGTGGTCGGAATCAAGCAGAGCAACGGCGTCATTCCGCACAGCCAGGTGCAGGATGCCTTCGGCAACCAGACCTATGTCACGCCGACCACGCGCACCGTCGCCGACACTGCGCTGATGATGCA
This sequence comes from Bradyrhizobium sp. ISRA442, assembly GCF_038085055.1. Lineage (NCBI taxonomy): Bacteria > Pseudomonadati > Pseudomonadota > Alphaproteobacteria > Hyphomicrobiales > Nitrobacteraceae > Bradyrhizobium > Bradyrhizobium sp. ISRA442. The sequence goes on along the minus strand of NZ_JALGCN010000009.1, from coordinate 196,308 downwards.
GGCGATGGCCGGCGAGGATGCCTCCGATCCCTGGTCGATCGGCGTTCCCGTCTCCGATTTCATCGGCACGGCAGCGCCGCGCGGCGATCTGCGCGGGCAAAGGATCCTGTTCTGCCTGTCGCCGCCTGGACGTCCCGTGTCCGCCGACGTCGCGGCCAGCTTCAAGGCGAGCCTCGACCGGCTGGCAGGCTTAGGTGCCGAGCTCGAGGAGTTTTCCGGCGAGGGGTTCGACATCGAGCCGATCTGGCGCGCCATCAACCACACGGTCTGGCGCACGCGGTTTTCGAAGCTCGTCGCCGAGCATGGCGACGTCCTGAGCGATACTTTCGTGAAGCAGGTCGCTCTTGCGACCAATGTCAGCGGCGTCGACTATCAGGAGGCGATGTTCGCGCGCACCGCGCTGTTCCGCCGGGTGCAATCCCTGCTTGCGCGTGGGCATCTGCTGGCGATGCCGACCGTCACCCGCACCGCGCTGCCGATCGACCAGGACCTGTTCGGCACCATCGAGATCGACGGTCAGCAGTTCGACAGCGTCCGACCGCATTGGTTCCCGTGGACCATGCTGTTCAACATGACCGGGCACCCCGCGGTGAGCCTGCCCTGCGGCTTCGGCCACGACGGCCTCCCGATCGGACTGCAGCTCGTCGGCCGCTTCCGGGCCGATGCCGAATTGTTGCGTGTGAGCGCGCTGTTCGAGGCCTCGCACGACCTTCTGTCCCGTTGGCCGGAGTGAGGCGTTGATGGCGTGCAGCAGGGGGCTTGCGTCGGGCGCCCGGACATGTTGATCGTGCCGCCCGTGAGCCCTGAATCCGAGCGCGCATGAGCGTATTTGTCCTCCGACGTCTCTTGACCCTGCTGGCGACGCTGGTCGGCGCATCCCTGATCATTTTCCTGGTGCTGGATGCCTTGCCCGGCAACGCCGCGCAGATGCTGATGGGCGCCGATGCGTCGCCGGACGCGGTGCGCGCGCTCACCGTCAAGCTCGGGCTCGACCAGCCGCTGACCATTCGCTACCTGCAATGGATCGAGGGGCTGCTCTCGGGCGATCTCGGCAACAGCTATGTCTACGGCACGCCGGTAGCTAGCCTGATCGCGGAGCGGCTGGTGCTGACCATTCCGCTCGCAATCATGTCCATGCTGATCACGGTGGCGCTCGCGCTTTCCGCCGGTATCTACACCGCCGCCAACCACAACAAGCTCGGCGACGTCGGCGTGATGTCGCTGACGCAAGTGGGCCTGGCGCTGCCGAACTTCTGGTTCGCCATCCTCCTCATCCTGTTGTTCTCGGTGCGGCTGCAATGGCTGTCGGCCGGCGGCTTTGCCGGCTGGGACGACGGCATCTGGCCCGGCGTCAAATCGCTGCTGCTGCCGGCGATCTCGCTCGCGGTGGTGCAGGCCGCGATCCTCGCGCGCGTGACGCGCTCGGCGGTGTTGGAAGTGTTGCGCGAGGATTTTGTCCGCACGGCGCGTGCGAAGGGGCTCGGCAAGCGCGAGGTGTTGTGGAGCCACGTGCTGCGCAACGCCATGATCCCGGTGATGACGGTGATGGGCCTGCAGTTCGCCAATCTGCTCGCCGGCACCATCGTGATCGAGAACGTGTTCTATCTGCCGGGGCTCGGCCGCCTGATCTTCCAGTCGATCGCCAATCGCGACCTGATCGTGGTGCGCAACTGTGTGATGCTGCTCGCGGCGATGGTCGTGATCGTCAACTTCGTGGTCGATGTGCTCTATGCCTTCATCGATCCCCGCATCAAGGTCCACGACCTGTGAGCGCGCCGCTGAGTTCGTCGCTTGACGCGCCGGTCGCCGCGCGTCCTCTCCCGGCCCGCACGTTCTGGCGCCGCGCGCTGCGGCATCGCAGCTTCATGGTCGGCGGCGTGCTCAGCCTGCTCGTTCTCGCCTCTGCACTATTGTCGCTGGTGTGGACGCCGTGGTCGCCCTACGAGATCGACATCGCCGCAAAGCTCAAGCCGCCGTCCGCGGCGCACTGGCTAGGCACCGATTCCTTCGGCCGCGACATCGTTTCGCTGCTGCTGGCCGGTGCCCGCTCGACCATCCTGGTCGGCATCATCGCGGTCAGCATCGGTCTCACCTTCGGCGTCTGCCTCGGCCTGATCGCCGCGGCGCGCCGGGGCTGGACCGAAGAGATCATCATGCGCTTTTCGGACTTCACCTTCGCCTTTCCGGCCGTGTTGTCCGCCATCATGCTCGCTGCGGTCGTGGGGCCCGGCATGGTGACGTCGATCGTCGCCATCGGCATCTTCCAGATCCCGACGCTGACCCGTCTGACGCGCGGTTCGGCCAACGCGATCTGGGCCCGCGAGTTCGTCCTGGCGGCGCGCGCCGCGGGGAAGGGCAGTTTCCGCATCACCATCGAGCACGTGCTGCCGAACATCCTGTCGATCCTGATCGTGCAGGCGACGATCCAGTTCGCGCTCGCGATTCTCGCCGAAGCCGCCTTGTCCTATCTCGGCCTCGGCACGCAACCGCCGCAGCCGTCCTGGGGGCGCATGCTGAACGACGCGCAAACCCTGCTGTTCCAGTCGCCGATGCTCGCGGTCTATCCCGGGGCGGCGATCGCGATCGCGGTGCTCGGTCTCAATCTGCTCGGCGACGGATTGCGCGATCTGCTCGATCCCAGGCTGGCGCGGGAGCGATGATGATGAGCACTCCCGCAATCGCGCCGCTGATCGAGGTCGACAATCTCGGCGTCCGCCTCAACACCAGCCGCGGCCCGGCGCAGGCCGTGCGCGGCGTCAGCTTTTCCTTGAAGCGCGGCGAGACGCTGGGACTGGTCGGCGAATCCGGTTGCGGCAAGTCGGTTACGGCGCTGTCCCTGATGGGACTGTTGCCGGACAGCGCCGTCGTCGGCGGCAGCATCCGGCTCGAGGGCCGCGAGCTGGTCGGGCTCTCGGACCGCGACTACTGCCGCCTGCGCGGCAACCGCATCAGCATGATCTTCCAGGAGCCGATGACCGCGCTCAACCCGATGCACACGATCGGGCACCAGGTGGCCGAGCCGCTCCGCCGTCACAAGAACTATTCGGCGGCGCAGGCACGAAGGGAAGCGATCGCCTTGCTCGACCGCGTCGGCCTTCCCGATGCGGCGAAGCGCATAGACGCCTATCCGCACCAGTTCTCCGGCGGCCAGCGCCAGCGCATCACAATCGCCATGGCGCTTGCCTGCGAGCCGGACCTGTTGATCGCGGACGAGCCGACCACCGCGCTGGACGTCACCATCCAGGGGCAGATCCTCGATCTCATTGCCGATCTCGTCGAAGAGCGCGGCATGTCGATGATCCTGATCTCGCACGACCTCGGCGTCATCGCCGAGAACGTGCAGCGCATGATGGTGATGTATGGCGGCACCGTGGTCGAGAGCGGCCCCACCGACGAGGTGTTCAGGCGCATGGGGCATCCCTATACGCAGGGCCTGTTTCGCGCTCGCCCACGCCTTGGTGCGCGCAAAGGGACGCGGCTGAAAACCATCTCGGGCACCGTGCCGGAGCTCGCCGACCTGCCGGCGGGCTGCACCTTCTCCGATCGCTGCCCGCTCGTCGAGGACAGGTGCCGCGCGGCGCTGCCGCCGATGGTCGAGGTCGGACCCGGCCATGACGTGCGCTGCCTGCGCACGGATGTCTCGATGGCCGATCGCGTCGGAGCAGTGTCCGCATGACCGCCGCCTCGCATACGCTCCTTGACGTCAAAGACCTGGTGCAGCGTTACACCCTGCCGCGCGAAAGCCTGTTCCGGCCGCCGTCGCAAGTGCTCGCGCTGAACGGCGTCAGCGTGCAGGTCGCGGCGGGCAGGAGCCTCGGCGTCGTCGGCGAATCCGGCTCGGGCAAGTCGACCTTCGCGCGACTGGTGATGGCGCTGGAGCGACCGACGTCGGGGCAGGTCGCGCTGCTCGGCCGCGACCTCAACCGCATCCCGGCCGATGAATTGCGCCGGGCCCGGCGCGATTTCCAGATGGTGTTTCAGGATCCTTATGGATCGCTCGACCCGCGCCAGACCATCGCGCGCATCGTCGCGGAGCCCTTGACCGTGCTGGAGGAGACCGATCGCAGCACGCTGCGCGCGCGGGTTTCGGCTGTGCTGAGGCAGGTCGGCCTGCGCGATGCCGACATGGACAAATATCCGCACGAATTCTCCGGCGGCCAGCGCCAGCGCATCGCGATTGCGCGCGCCCTGATCACCCAGCCGAAGCTGATCGTCGCCGACGAGCCGGTCTCCGCGCTCGACGTCTCCGTGCAGGCGCAGGTGCTCAACCTGATGCAGGATCTGCAGGAGCAGTTCGGCCTGAGCTACATCCTGATCAGCCATGACCTCGCGGTCGTCGATTATCTCTGCGACGAGGTCGCCGTGATGTATCTCGGCCGGATCGTGGAGCAGGGGCGTCCCGAAGACCTGTTCAAGCGCTGCGCCCATCCCTATACGCGGGCCCTGCTGGACGCCGTACCGCGCGCCCGCGCCGGCGGTGGCCGGCGGCGGCGTGGCGCCCAGGCGATCGCTTCGCAATCGGCGGCCGCGACCGGATGCCCCTATGTCTCGCGCTGTCCGCTCGCCGATCAGCATTGCCGTGACGTTCCGCCTCCGCTACGCAGGATCGGCGAGGCGCATCTCGCCGCCTGCCATAAGGCCGAGGCCGTGGCGGCGTTGCCGCAAGCTGCCATGGAAGGTTAGTGTTTCGGGGCAGGATCGGCGTAGATTGAAAGAAGGCCGGGGAGTAACGCATGTTCAAGAAATTAACCATCGTCGCATTCACCGCCGCATTCGCCGCGGCGCCGCTGCCGGTCATGGCGCAGAGCAAGAAAGACAGCGTCGTCATGGCGATGGCTCTGGAGCCGCCGGGACTCGATCCCACCACCGCAGCCGCTGCGGCGATTGCCGAAGTCACGCTCTACAATATCTACGAGACGCTGACCAAGATCAACGAGGACGGTTCGACGTCGCCCTTGCTGGCCGAGAGCTGGACCGCATTGCCCGACCTGAAGACCTATACGTTCAAGCTGCGCAAGGGCGTCAAATTCCACAACGGCGAGCCGTTTGGCTCCGCCGCGGTGAAGTTCTCGTTCGAACGCAACGCGGTGGCGACGAGCACGAACAAGGACAAGAGCCTGTTCCAGAGCTTCGAGAAGATCGAAGCGCCCGATGCCGACACGGTCGTGATCACCCTGAAATATGCCGAGCCGAACCTGCCCTTCCTGCTGGGGCAGGCAAGCGCGTCGATCGTCGAGCCGAAGAGCGCACCGACCGATGCGACGCAACCGATCGGCACCGGTCCCTACCAGCTCGGCGCCTGGGCCAAGGGCTCTTCGATCACGCTGAACAAATGGGCGGACTATCGCAACACTTCGGCGATCAAGCTGTCGAAGGTGACGATCCGCTTCATCTCCGATCCGGCCGCGCAGACCGCGGCGCTGCTCTCGGGCGACGTCGACGCGTTCCCGCGCGTGTCGGCCCAGCGCACCATCGCGCAGTTCAAGGCCGATCCGCGCTTCAACGTCCAGGTCGGCGGCTCCAGGGCCAAGACCATCGTCGGCATCAACGAGCGGAAGAAGCCGCTCGATGATGTGCGCGTGCGCCGGGCCATTCTCGCTGCGATCGATCGCAAGGCGATGATCGACGGCGCGGTCGACGGCTTCGGCACGCCGATCGGCAGCTTCTACGTGCCCGGTGCGCTCGGCTATGTCGACACCACCGGCATCAATCCCTACGATCCCGAGAAGGCGAAGAAGCTGCTGGCGGAGGCCGGCGTCACCACGCCGCTCGAGGTGTCGCTGAAGCTGCCGCCGCCGTCCTATGCGCGGCAGGGCGGCGAGATCCTCGCGGCCCAGCTCGCCAAGGTCGGCATCATCGCCAAGATCGAGAACGTCGAATGGGCGCAGTGGCTGTCGCAGGTGTTTGCCGGCAATGGTCCGCACAATTTCGACCTCACCATCGTGAGCCATGTCGAGCCGTTCGACCTCGTCAAGATCACCGAGCCGGACTACTACCTCGGCTACAACAACGAGGCGTTCAACGCGCTCTACAAGCAGATCGTGTCGACGCCGGATGAGGCTGCCCGCGCCAAGCTGCTCGGCGATGCCCAGCGTATGCTGGCCACCGATGCGGTCGCCGGTTTCCTGTACCAGCCGCAGCTCATCACCATCACCAACAAGAAGCTGAAGGGCGTCTGGAAGGACGTCCCGCAGTACGAGAACGATTTTTCGACCTGGTACTGGGAGTAACGCCCGGCCAATCAGGGCGAGCCTGTTGCCTCAACGTTTACCTCTCCCTTCGTTCGTGGGGTGAGGTAAGTCGTTTGGCGGGTCCAAACAAAAATCTGAAAAACAACCCCATGCAAAGTAGCTGGTGACGGCCGGAAGGACGGCTTGCACATCCTGTGAAGCCGTTGACACGTCGGACAAAACACCGGCAGGATACCATCATCGGAGCTCGGCCTCATGGTTCGAGACGCGCCGCCAGGCGGGGCACGCCATGAAGAAGCCAATCCGCCGCGATGCGCGCCGCGTCGCGGCTGCCGTCAGCGCCGAGGCACCGACCTCGCTGAAGCTCGAGAATTCGCCCATGAGCGATATCGCCCATGCTTTGGCCAGTGGGCGGGTTACTGCCACGGCGCTGACCAAAGCTTATCTCGCGCGCATTGAGGCCTACGACCGCGATGGAGTGATGCTCAACTCCGTACGCGAGCTCAATCCCGACGCGCTGTCGATCGCGGGCAAGCTCGACGACACGAAGCCGTCGGTCAAACGGCCGCTGGCTGGCATCCCGATCCTGGTGAAGGACAACATTGCGACCGGCGACGAACAGCCGACGACGGCGGGTTCGCTGGCGCTGGAAGGCGCGCGCGCCAAGGACGACGCCACCGTCGTCAAGCTGCTGCGGGATGCAGGCGCGGTGATCCTGGGCAAGGCGAACCTGACGGAATTCGCCAACATGCTCGCAATTGACATGCCCTCGGGCTACTCATCGCTGGGCGGTCAGGTGAAGAACCCCTACGCGCCGACGCTTATCGACGACCAAGGCAACCCGGTGGTGAACCCGGGGGGCTCAAGCTCGGGTTCGGCGGTCGCTGTAGCGGCCGGTCTATGCACGGCCTCGATCGGCACCGAGACCTCGGGCTCGCTGCTGCACCCGCCAGCCGGAACGGCATCGTCACCGTAAAGCCGACCGTCGGACTGATCAGCCGTGCCGGCATCCTGCCGCTCTCGCACAGCCAGGACACCGCAGGGCCGATGACGCGTACGGTGCGCGACGCGGCGATGCTCCTGAACGTGCTGGCGGCCGAGGACCCGCTCGACCCCGTGACACAACGGCAGCGGCGGCCGGCCGATTACACCGCCGACCTCGCGCACGATGCGATGAAGGGCGCCCGCATCGGCGTGCCGAGCGACCCAGCCGACCCGCTGAACGACTGCTTCTACGGCAAGCTGCCACCCAGCGGGGCCAAGGTGATGGCCGACGTGATCAAGGTGCTGGCGGATCTGGGCGCCGTCATCGTGCGCGCCAGTATGCCGGCGGCCGGCTGGATGAGCGGACCAGGAACGACCATGGCCGTGCTCAACCGCAATCCGCTGAGCGGCAACAAGGGCAATCCGGTCGCGCAGCGGATTGTTTTCCTCTACGAACTGAAGCGTGACCTCAACCTCTACCTGAAGGACTGGGCGACCAACACGAAGATCAAGACCATCGCCGACATCGTGGCGTTCAACGAGGCGAATGCCGGCAAGACGCTGCGTTTCGGCCAGGACCTGTTCCTCGCCGCTAACCTCACCAGGGGCGATTTGAGTGAGCGCGAGTACAAGTCGGCACGCGTCATGGATTTGCTCACCGCCAGGACGCGTGGCATGGACGCCTACATGAACCTGCATAAACTTGATGCCGTCCTGTTCCCCGGCGTGATGGGCGCCGCGATCGCCGCCAAAGCGGGCTATCCCAGCGTCGTCGTGCCTGGCGGCTTCGTCTCGGGGGTCGATGGCAAGGACACGCCCGACTATCCGCTCGGCGTCACCTTCGCGGGTCGTGCCTGGAGCGAGCACAAACTTCTGCGCCTGGCCTACGCCTACGAGCAGGCCTCCAACATGCGCAAGCCGCCGCCCGGTTTGCCCTCCCTTTAGACTTCAATACTCTCGGCGCCGAGAGATGCTCGGCGAAGTTCATCTCGCGCTTGTTTATGAGCACGCGCCCCGGTTCAGCGTGAACGATGCGCCCGCGACAGCGCTGCGATCTCCAATCTGTGGCGCTGAGGCTACCGCCGCGTTGAACATTTGGAACCCCCGTGCGTTAGCCGGCCGGCCGGGTGCACGATCCGGCGTGCCGACACGATGACGGAGTTTGGTCATTGCTCAAACTGTACAGGTGGCCGACCGATGACTGGCGGAACATCGGCGCTGAGATGCCGTCCGGGATCATCTGGGCCGATCTGCTGAATGGCACGGCCGCAGAAAAGCAATTCGTCGAGCGGCGGCTCAAGATACGCATCCCTTCCGAAGAGACGCTGAGCGAGATCGAAGCTTCAAGCCGCCTGATCTTCGACCACGGCACGCTCTATCTCAGCTCGCCGGCCGTCAGACTTAACGAGGACCACGAGGCCGAGATCACGCCGGTGGGCTTCATCATCGGGCCGCGGGTGCTGGTGACCGTGCACTTCTGGCCGCTCCCTGTCTTCGACGATGTCGGCAAGCGCATCGGTTCGGACGACAGCCTCGAGAACGGCATGTGCGTGTTCACCAGCCTGCTCGAATCCATGGTCGAGCGCGGCGCCGATGTCCTGGAGCACCTCGGCGCGCAAACCGATACGCTGTCGAGGCGCGTCTTCAAGGGTGGGCTCGTTCGAACCAAGCGTCCCGTTCGCTCCAGCCGCAGGATGCGTGAAGCGCTGGAGGACGTCGGCGACCTGGCCGACCGCCTCGCCAAGGCGCGAGACGTCTTGCTTGGCGTCGGCCGAATTGCAACCTTCGCGGACGAGGTCGGAAGCGAGTGGATCACGGCCTCGTCGAAGAAGCGCCTTGAAGCCGTATCAAAGGACGTCGCATCGCTCAGTGATTACGAGACGCGCTTGTCAGACAAGATCCAGCTCCTGCTCGACGCCGTCCTCGGCTTCGTCAACATCCAGCAGAACGATCTCTTCAAGATCCTCACGATCGTATCCGTGGTCGGTGTGCCGCCGACGATCCTGGTCGGCATCTGGGGCATGAACTTCAAGAACATGCCCGAGCTGAGCTGGACGTTCGGCTATCCGTTGGCGTGGCTCGCCGTCATCGCCAGCGGCGTCTTGCCTCTGATCTGGTTCATGCAGCGCGGCTGGTTCGATTGAGGCAAAGGAGTGAGCGGCGCACAGCTCTTACACTGCGCGCCGCTTATCAAATCACGCCGCTTCGGCGGCGACGTTGCCGATCCAGTCGCGGGCGAGCGCGACGTCGGCCTGTGTGAGTTGATGGCCCGCGGGCAGGACCTTGTGGGTCACGCTCGCGCCAGCCTCCGATAGCAGCGCGGCGAGCCGCGCCGAGTTGGTGGCAGGCACGATCGGATCGCCCTGTCCCGACAGGAGCAGGACCGGCTTGCCCTTGAGCTCGGCCTTGGGCGGATCCGACAGCGGCACCATGGCACGCAGCAGAACCGCGCCGGCCAGCACCTCAGGCTTCAACAGCAACAGTGCCGCCGCGATGTTGGCGCCGTTGGAAAAGCCGACCGCGACCGGCGCCGCGATGCCGTACCGCTCTCGGGCGTCATCGACGAAGGCGCCAAGCTCGAGCGCGCGCCGCCGCACGTCCTCCTCGTCAAACACGCCTTCGGCGAGACGTCGGAAGAAGCGCGGCATGCCGTGCTCGAGCACGCGACCGCGCGGCGAGAGCAGGGCGGAGCCGGGCGAGATCATCCGGCCGAGCCCAAGCAGGTCGTTCTCGTCGCCGCCGGTGCCATGAAGAAGCAGGAGCGGCGCCGAGCCCGCGCTGCTCGCGGGCTCGAAGCGATAAACGAATGAACTCTCGGTCATGACGCGGTCTCTTCCAGCTTCGGCAGGACGCCTTCGATCTGCTTGCGATGCGGCTCGAGGAAGCCCGGCAGCTTCAGGTCGCGTCCCAGCGAGGCCACGGGTTCGTCGACGGCGAAGCCGGGAATGTCGGTCGCGATCTCGAACAGCACGCCGCCGGGTTCGCGGAAGTAGATGGAGCGGAAGTAGTTGCGGTCGCGCTGCTCGGTCGGGTGCAGGCCATGGTTGGAGACGAGTTTCTGCGCCATCCTGCCTTGCTCGGCATCATCGGCCGCGCGGAAAGCAATGTGGTGCACCGAGCCGCCACCCTGATGTCCGCGCAGAAAGCCCTTGGCCTCGTAGATGTCGACGACGCTGCCTTGCGCATCGCCCGGCGCCTTGAAGCGGATCACGGAGCCCTCGCGCGCCGTCTCCTCGAAGCCGAACACGTCGGTGAGAACGGCAGCCGTCTTCGCCGCGCTGTCGAGCAGCAGTGTCACGCCATGGAAGCCGCGGATCGCATGCTCAGCCGGCACGTTGCCATTGCTCCAGCCGGGCTCATTCTCGGCACCGGGCACGCCGACCAGCGCCAGCGCCATGCCGTCCGGATCGGTGAACGGCAGCACCGACTCGCCGAACCGCTTCTCCAGCGCCTCGTAAGCGATGCCCTTTTCGGTGAAGCGCTGCGTCCAGTAGCCGAGTGAGCGCTGCGGCACGCGGAAGGCGGTCTGATGCGTCTCGCCGACGCCGCGGCGCCCCGTGGGCACGCCCTGCCAGGGGAAGAAGGTCAGGATAGTGCCGGGGTGGCCGGTCTCATCGCCATAATAGAAGTGATAGGTCGACGGATCATCGAAATTGACCGTCTTCTTGACGAAGCGCAGCCCGAGATCGCGGGTGTAAAAGCCGAAATTCCTGATGGGGTCGCCGGCAATCGCAGTGACATGGTGCAGTCCAGACATCTCATCCTCCAAAGCTCGTGAGCGGCCTTGCTCTGCCAGGAAATATCGTGCCGCTTTGAATTGGAGACAATCCGTGCAATTATGACCGCTATGTCTATGATTTGGAAACAATCACAGGGTGGATAAACTCGCCAGCCTGCGCGCCTTCGTGAAAGTGGTCGAAAGCGGCAGCTTTGCCGAGGCCGGCCGGCAATTGCGCCTCTCGCGCTCCGCCATCAGCAAATACATCGCCGATCTCGAGGAGAGTCTCGGCGTGCAATTGCTGAACCGCACGACGCGGCATGCGAGCCCGACCGAGAACGGCCAGCAATATTTCGAGCGCGCGGTCGTGATCCTGTCCGAGATCGAAGCCGCCGATCAGGCGGTGACGCAGTTGCAGTCGGCGCCGCGTGGCCTGTTGCGCGTCAACGCGCCGATGTCCTTCGGCACCATGCGGCTCGGGCCGGTGCTGGCCGAGTTCATGGAAAAATATCCGGAGCTTCAGCTCCAGCTCGTGCTCAGCGACGATCTGCTCGATCCCGTCCAGGACGGTTTTGACGTGACGCTGCGGATCGCGGAGCTGGAATCCTCCAGCCTGATCGCGCGCAAGATCGTGCCCGTTGCGCGGCTGATCTGCGCCTCGCCGGATTATCTGGCGCGCCACGGCACGCCGAAACATCCGCAGGAGCTGCGCAATCACGCCTCGTTGACCTACCGCTTCCTGCTCACCGGTAATCAATGGAAGCTGACGGGCGCGGACGGCGACCACTGGATCCAGCCGGCCTGGTCGCTCTGCGTCAACAATGCGGAAGTGCTGCGCGATGTCGCGATCCGGGGCAGGGGTGTGGCGCTGCTGCCGGAATTCATCGCCGCCGACGCACTGAAGAAGGGCGAACTGCACGCGGTGCTTAAGGACTATTCGGCGCCGCCGCTGGCGCTCTACGCGGTCTATCCGCCGACGCGGCACCTCTCGCTCAAGGTGAGGCTCTTCATCGATTTTCTGGTCGAGCGTTTCGGGCGCAACGACGAGGAGGCGCCGGTGGAGGTGTCTATCACATCCGGTGCCAGGCGGCGGACCAAGTGAGCGCGCGCTCATGAACTGTCGCGTCCGCATTTCTCCAAGAAGGCGACGTTGAAGCCGACATGGCTGCATGTCGGCCTCGGGCCACTTCCGGACTCATGCATCGCAGCAAATTGCGTCTCGTATTCGATCACTCGTCCGGCACAAGTCGCGGGCTCATTCGGGCAATCCCGCCTTCCGGAGACCCTCAATCAACAGCTTCGCGTTTGATTGACCGCCCCGAGCGATGAACGCAGAGATTGTAAAGGCGGGATCGACCTCACGCAGACGAGCCGCTGCCTCACGGGCCTCCGCGTCACGTCCGAGATGAGCGAGAGCGGACGCGAGACAGCGGTAAGCTCCGACATAGGAGGGGTGCTGACGTTGGGCTTTTTTCCCTGCGACGATTGCCTCGTCAAACCGACCAAGCTCAATAAAGGCCATGCCCATCCCAAAAAAAGCTATGTGTAGCTGCGGGTCTACCGGGCTCAGGCGAATAGCACGTTCAAAGCTCCGCACCGCTTCTTCCGGCAGCCCCGCGATCCTATAGACCCAGCCTCTGCGGGTCCACGCAAGATATGAATTTGGGTTGAGCGCGACCGCCCGGTCAGCCATTTCGATCGTACTTTCACTGTCGCCGACCATGAACGCCGAGATTTGGGCAGCCGCTGCTAACGTGTCCGGATCACCATCGTCGACGCTCAAGGCCAAGCGGGAAAGCCGAATTGCTTCCTTACGCTCGAATTGAGCATCGGCAGCATAGCCAAAAAGGACGTTTTGCATGTGGCAGATACCTGCCAGAGCAGCGACAAGGCCGAACCGAGGGTCTAGCTCCAAAGCGCGATGAGCCAGCCGCAGCGTCTCGGCCAGCCCTTCGCGAGTCGATATGTAAGACTGCTGCATGGCTCGGAGAAAAAGATCGTATGCGGTGAGGTTCTCAGGCCGCCGCCGCGTTGCCATTGAAATTTCTGTTTGAAGCAATTTTGGTTGAATGGCTGAGACAACGGCGATCGTAACATCGTCCTGAAGAGCGAAGATGTCTGTCAGGTCACGCTCGAACCTGTCCGCCCAGATGTGCGCCCCGGTAGTCGCATCGATCAATTGCCCAGTGATGCGAACTTTTCCCGCCGCCTTGCGCACAGACCCTACAAGGACATACCGGACGCCAAGCCTGTGTCCGACCTCCTTCACATCGACGGCTTTGCCCTTGAAGGTAAAGCTCGAGTTCCGAGCGATGACGAATAACCATTTAAACCGCGAGAGCGCGGTGATGATCTCCTCAACCATTCCGTCCGCGAAGTATTCCTGCTCGGGATCGCCGCTCATGTTCTCGAACGGCAGCACGGCGATGGACGGCTTATCGGGAAGCGCAAGAGCGCTCGCGGGCGCATCGCTGTGATTTAGGCCGGCAACTTCTCGCACCTCCCGCACCTGTCCGACGAAACGGAATCCCTTGCGCGGCAACGTCTTGATCAGGCGCTGTTCCTCCCCGGAATCGCCAATTGCGCTTCGGGCGACATTCAGCCGAGTCGTCAGTGCTGCATCCGAAACGCTGCGCCCATTCCAAATGGCATTGATGAGGTCGTCTTTGCTGACGACCAGCTCCCTGTTGCGGATCAGGTAATCGAGAAGGTCGAAGACCTGTGGTGCGATGGGGACGACATCTGCTCCACGACGCAGTTCGCGCCGGTCGGTATCGAATGCGTACTCCTCGAAGAGATAGCGCAAGGTACGAATCCCTTGGGTGAGGCCCCCCGATCACCGGGTACCGCTTTGAACCCCGCTAGAATTCGGAAGGATAAACTGTCGGTGAGGAAAATGTAAGCTGCCGGTCAAGCGTGCCCGCAGATCTCGCGGCACCCTCGTGCGGGTGGAAAAACACCGTCCGAGGGAGACACCGCAATGAGCACGACCCACGGCACAAAGTGGCTGGAACGGACATCCGTATCGACCCGGCAGGTCTCTAGCTTTATCTGGAAATATTGGGATGCCTTTCAGGAGCGCCGCGAACGCCAAAGATTGCGCGCCTCCCTGTCCGATTTAAGTGACAGGGAGCTGATGGATATCGGCACCACGCGCAGCGAGATCGACTACGTCGCCTCGCACCGAGGTCTTGACCCGCGAGGCATCCGATCCGGCGAATGGCTGCGATACCTGCCAACGGTGGACGGCCAAATTGGGCCCACCGACTTCCGGTAGGGGTCAATCGCGTCGTTTTCGCCGCGTGTCGGCCATGGCGGCTCTACCCCTCACAGCCGACGTCCAGGCAAGTGCCAGTGACGGTCGAGAAGGGCCAGAACCGGACTCATCTGGTGCAGTAGTGCCGATCCTTAGTGCTGAGAAACGAACGCCAGGGTAACTTTGTTGAAGGCTTCTGGGTTGTTTCGCTGCATGGCGTGACCGGCGTTTGGTATCACTATCGTTTGGGGAAGATCGTCTTTGCACTTGCGCATTTCGCTGTAGAACAACTCAAATTTTTTCGGGCTTTTGTCGCCCGTCATCAACAGAACCGGAAAGTCGAATTTCTTGAGATCATCACATGATGTAAGGGGACGGCCTTTATCGCCCAATCCTGTATAAATGTTCGCCAGAATCATCTCCTTCACAGGTTCGGACAATTTTAGCCACGTGCCAGGTGCCGCGTTCGCCATGTCAACGAACACCTCGGCTGCCTTAACCGGGTCCCCAGTCTTTAGGTTTGTTTGTAAGGTGCCGACGAGCTTTTTGGTGGATCCTGCTGCCTCCTTGGCCTCGGTCGTCTCTGGCATCGGCATCTCGATACTGGCATCCGGCAAAACAAGGGTTCGAATAACTTCGGGATGCGATTTGGCAACCTCGATTACAACAGCGCCGCCCCGCGAGTGTCCAACAAGGTGTACCTTTCCAAGGTTCAGTTTCTCAATCAAAGCAGCAACGTCATCAGCGTGCTGCTCAATCGAAAAATCGGTGCCGACCCCATCCCATCGCTCCGGGTAGAAGTGCCTCAAGCTGACCGCGATCACCCGATGAGTTTCGCTAAAAACGTTAAACTGTGCGTTCCAAGTTCGGTAATCGTTGATCGAGCCGTGCACGAGAACGATGGGCGTTCCGCTGCCTGCATCTCTGTACGCCATAGGGTATCCATTAACGGCCTCCCATTTGATTTCTGGTGGAATCGACCAGCTAGGCTTGATCTCTTGTGCCAGAAGCTGCGCATTCGAAGAGGGGCCGAAAAATGAAAGCCCTAGAACATAGAGCCCTAAAAGATAACGTCGCATGCGGAATCCCTCCGAATTTGCGGTTGCCCGCCACCCACGGCCGGAGGTCGGGTCAGCCGCGAAAGTATGGTCATCCCATCTTAGCAGGAAAATCCGCTGCCTGATCCATGCGGAATCTGCCTCACAGGCCGCCGCTGGCGGGATTCGCCTTTGGGTCAAAATGCGAAGAACTCAGGTTGAGCAAATCTGGTCCGGTCTGCAGCAATGAGCGGACCTCCATCAGACGCGGCGTAATTTCGCTGATGGGCCATAAGCAATCATTTCGGCCGCTGGCCGGATGCGGTGCCGTCGCCGCGCGGCAGGGTAATGATAAACTCAGTAAATGCGCCAGGCTCTGTCTCGACGTCGATCCTGCCGCCGTGTTGTTTGACAATGATGTCATGGGTCATTGAGAGGCCGAGCCCCGTTCCTTCTCCCGCCGGTTTGGTGGTGAAGAAGGGATCGAAAATCTTTTCTCTGACTTCGGGCGAAATGCCGACACCATTGTCGCGAATCCGGATTTCGACTGTCTTGCCAAGGTTCTTGGTGGCAGCGCTAAGGACAGGCTCAAAGGTATCGTCGGCTGCTTCGGCCTTTCGCCTAGTCGCGGCATAGAAACCGTTCGAGATCAGATTAAGCAACGCGCGCGTGATCTCCTGCGGAAACAGCTCGGCCGCACCCGCATTCGCATCGAAGTCGCGCTGCAGCGTGATGCTGAAGCCGGGCTTTTCGGCGCGCGCGCCGTGGTAGGCAAGATTGAGGCTTTCATCCACCAGCGAATTGATGTCGGCGGGCCGCTGCTCACCCGGCCCCTCGCGGGAATGCAGCAGCATGTTCTTGACGATGGAGTCGGCGCGCTTGCCGTGCTGCACGACCTTTTCAAGATTCTCCTTGAGCAACTTCGTCAGTTCGTTGACTTCCTCGCGGAGCTTGTCGTTCAGAGCGGCGGCTTTCAGCGTATCGTTCAACTCGTCGGTGAGCTCGGCCGAGAGCGCGGAGAAATTGTTGACGAAGTTGAGCGGATTCTTGATCTCGTGCGCGATGCCGGCGGTGAGCTGGCCGAGCGACGCCAGCTTCTCGGTCTGCACCAGGCGATCCTGCGCGGCGCGCAGGTCGTCGAGGGAACGAGTCAAATCGTCAGTGCGCTCGCGCAGCTCGCGGAGCAGCCGCGTGTTCTCGATGGCGATCACCGCTTGTGCCGCAAAATTTTCTAGCAACTCGACCTGCTTGTCGCTGAACTCTTGCACCTCCTTGCGGTAGACGGCAAAGGCGCCGACAAGCTCGCTCTCCTTGAGCATCGGCACAATCAGAACGGTGCGGGCTGCGGCGACCTTGTAGATCAGATCGTCGGGATACTCGGTGGCAATATCGGCAATGTGAACCAGCGCCTTGGTCTCGACGAGGCGTCCCAGCGAAGGCGTCCCATCAAACGGCGCGATGAAGTGTGGCGGCGTTTCCTGGTCGGGCGCATACGATTGCGGCACGTTTTGCGCGGCCATTCGCGCCACCCGCCGGAACCTGTCGCCTTCGTATAGGAGCAGCGTCCCAAAACTGGCGCTGCAGATGCGCACGGCATTTTCCAGCATGGCCTCGAACACCGGCCCAAGCTCACCAGGCGAACTGGATATGACTTGCAGCACTTCCGAAGTCGCGGCCTGCTGCTCCAGCGCTTGATCCAGCTCTACAGTCCGACGTTCAAGCTGCGCCTGTAGATCGGCAACCGAAACTGCCTCGCGACGAGTGACAGATGGGGCTATCCCGCACTTCGTCTTGGCCGATCTGCGACCTTTTGGCGCACTTCTCCTGCGGGCTCTCGCCTTGGTTGCCTTGTTGCCCGTCTTTACCACGCGCGTCATTTCCGCCCCTGGGTCGAGAGCGGGCATCTTATCTGTCTTGGCCATCGGGACGGAAGGGGCGGATTCGCCCCAGGCAGCCGCAGACTAGCCGCTTAACGTCCGAGTTGGGTCAAACTGAGAAGAACTCACACCGAGCACAATGGGTCTGCCTCACCCCTAGCAACTGACGTACAGCTAGGCAGAGCCTAGGCAGCTCAGAGCCAAGAAGCAGGGTGGCGGGCGTGATATCAGTGAGTGCCGGAGTGATCCCCACAAGCAACGATATCTCGGGGAGATTTTCGACCCGCTATCTCCGGCGGAGAGAATACCGCCAAGTATCCTCCGTCCCCTGCGAGCTTATATGTGGCGACCTCGCGATAGCCGACGGCGTTCAATTCGCAACGCAAGAGCTCGATTGGCGTGCCATGCTTCGACGTCGGAAGTTCAAGGTCGACAATTCCGACCCGCGCACCCTGCTTCAAGGCGGGCGCGAGATTGTAGAGGAAGGCATAGGGTTGGGCGATCTCGTGGTACATGTGCACAAGGATTGCGGCATCCAGCGAGGAAGCGGGCAGGCGCGGGTCGTGTGGTTCGCCGAGTGCGAATTGCACGTTCGTCAACTTCAGAAGTTCTGCTCGCTTGGCGAGCTCCATGAGGTAGTCCCGCGTGACGTCCTGGGCAACGACAGAGCCGGCGGGTCCGACGAGGTGCGAGAGTCTGACCGTGTGGTAGCCATTGCCTGCACCAATGTCGCCGACTGTCATGCCAGGTTTCAGTTCAAGAAGACGTGCGATTTGGCCGGCCTCATTGAGGGCGTCGCGGTGCTCTTCGGCGGAGCGGCGTGGGCTGACAATCCGTGCAACAGGGCGCTGCGGTGAGGGAAACTCGTTCGCAGCGACTCCGGGGGGAGCCAGATAACCTATATCAGCGGCGTATGCGCGAGTTGCGGCAAACGCCGCAAGTAGCGTCGCTGCATGAGCCAGTGCCGTCACGAGCCTACCAAGCTTTCTGAACCGGTCTAACCGCAGTCGTCCAGGTTTTGTGAGCGCCAGATGTGGGCTCACCGTCACGTCAACGAGGTTCAATGTAGCAGGCAACTCCATACGTGCGCCTCGCGCTTACGCCACCAACGAACTCTACCGCCGCAACGTGAACTCCTCCGCTCCCCGTCGATGTTCCCACTCCGCCTGCTCGAGCTCGGGCCGGTCGCATGCGGCCTCGGGATAGCCGATGCAGAGATAGGCGATGAATTTCCAGGTCTGCGACACCTCGAGAATGGTGTGGATGCGATCCGGATTGAGGATCGACACCCAGCCGAGGCCGATGCCCTCGGCGCGCGCGGCGAGCCACATCGCGGTGATCGCCGCGACCACGGAATATTCGGTCGTCTCCGGCATCGTCGCGCGGCCGAGACCATGGCCGATGTCGCTTCCCTTGTCCGCGAACACGGCGAGATGACCTGGCGCTTGTTCGAGGCCGGAGAGTTTTAGCGCCGCATAGCGGCCAGCGCGCTCGCCGGCGTAGGACTTCAATGCATCTTCGTTGCACGCCTTGAAATCGTCGATCACGGCGTGACGTCTGGCACTGTCCGCAACGATGACGAAACGCCAGGGCTGGCTGAGGCCGACCGAGGGCGAAAGGCAGGCCGTCTCGATCAGCCGCTCCATGGTGCCATCCGGCAGCGGATCGGTCCGGAAGCGGCGCACGTCGCGGCGCCACACGAACAGCTCGTGCAGTTGCCGGCGGAAGAGGTCGTCGAACTCGACCATGGGGTCATCGCCCCATCTGCAGGCTTGCTGCCGCCAGCAGCAGGATCGCAATCTCGCCGATCTGCTCGAACGCGCCGAGGATATCGCCGGTCTGCCCGCCGATCTGACGCGTGGCGAGCCGCGCTAGGATCAGCCCCGCGAGCGACAGCAGGATCAGGCCGATCAGCGCCTTGCCCGGCCCGAGTGCGATGACGAGAGCGAGGATACCGAAACCAAACGCCAGGGCCACGCTTGGGCCCGGTGGCTGGCCCGCACTCGCCGAAAGTCCGTCCGGCCGTGCCGATGGCACCAGCGACATGAAGGCCGGCAGGCCCGCGCGCGATGCGACATGCGCCGACGACAGCGCGAGCGCTACCAGCCAGGGATCGGTGATGGCCCCGAGCGCGCTCCAGCGCAGGCCGAACGACAGGATCAGCGCACAAACGCCATAGGTCCCGATCCGGCTGTCGCGCATGATCTCGAGCTTGCGCTCGCGTGTCCGCCCGCCGCCGAGCCCGTCAACGGTATCGGCAAGCCCGTCTTCGTGCAGCGCACCTGTGATGAGGATGGTCGCAGCCAGCGCCAACAGGGCGGCCGCGGCTGACGGCAGCCCGACCCGGTTCGCGATCGCGTAGGCCGCCGCCCCTGCAAGCCCGACCAGCAGGCCGGCGACGGGCAGCGCCCAGCTCGCGCGCGCCATCGCGCCATTGCCGGCCGGCTTGGACGGTGCCAACGGCAGGACCGTGACGAACGACGCCGCGATCCTGAGATCGGTGACGATGTCGTGCAGAAGCTCGGTGCGCAGCATCATTTCAGCTTCATCGGTAGTCCGGCGACGACGAACTCGACCTCGTCGGCAATGGCCGCGATGGCCTGGTTCATGATCCCGGCGGCGTCGCGAAAGGCGCGGGCCAACGCGTTGTCGGGCACGATGCCGAGGCCGACCTCGTTGCTGACGAGGACGACCGGACTCTTGAGGCGGGGCAGGGCCTCGGCGAGCCGTGCGACCTCGCGCGTCCAGTCGCGCTCCGCATGGAGCAGGTTGGACAGCCATAATGTCAGACAGTCGACGAGCCTTGCGCCGCCGCCATCGGTCTCAGTCAGCGCCTGCACGAGGTCCAGCGGCTCCTCGCGCTCGATCCAGTCGGTTCCGCGCCGCGCGCGATGTCCTGCAATGCGCTCCGTCATTTCGGCATCGAGCGCCTCGGCCGTTGCGATGTACACGGGCTGCCCCGGAAAGTTGTGCGCGCGCGCCTCCGCGCGCCGGCTCTTGCCCGATCGCGCTCCGCCCGTGATCAAAATGACGGCCATCAAAGTCTCCTGTCGGCCAGCACTAATCACCAAACGCGGGCAAAGACAAAGCCGAAATCAGGCAGACGGGGGCTTGCGCTCGGCCGGGGTCTTGCGCATCAGGGGCAAAGCGAGACGGGAGAGCTGCGTGGGTTTTGCGGGCGCGATGGTGGTGGCGATGGCGGTGGATGCCCTGGTGGGCTGGCCATCGCCGCTGTTCGCGCGGATCGGCCATCCCGTGACCTGGCTCGGCCGGCTGATCACGGCCATCGATACCGCCTGGAATCGGCCGTCCGATGCGCCGGCGCTTCGCCGCGTCGCGGGCATTGCCGGCGCGCTCGTCGTGATCGCGCTGTCCGCCGCGCTCGGTTGGGTGCTTCAGTCCATGCTCTCCTCGGGCTGGATCGGGATCGTGCTGGTGGGCGTCCTCGCCTGGCCGCTGGTCGCGTTGCGTTCGCTGGGCGATCACGTGGCTGCGGTCGCGGATCCGTTGCAGGCCGGCGACATCGCCGGCGCGCGCGCGGCCGTGTCGCGCATCGTCGGGCGCGATCCCTTTACGCTTGACGAGGCCGGCGTCGCGCGTGCGGCTCTCGAGAGCCTGGCGGAGAATGCTTCCGACGGCATCGTCGCGCCCGTGTTCTGGGGCGCGCTGTTCGGCTTGCCCGGCGTCTTCGGCTACAAGGCTATTAACACGCTGGACTCGATGATCGGCCATCGCACCGAGCGGCACGAGGCGTTCGGCTGGGCCGCAGCGCGCATCGACGATGTCGCAAACTTCATTCCGGCGCGTCTCACCGGCTTTCTCTTCGTGCTGCTGGCGCCGCGGCCGCCAGAGGCGCTGTCGTGCATGACGCGGGACGCGAACCGCCACCGCTCGATCAATGCCGGTTGGCCGGAAGCCGCCATGGCCGGCGCGCTTGGCGTGCGGCTCAGCGGTCCCCGCATCTATCACGGCAGCATCACCAACGAGCCCTGGCTGAACGAAGGTGCACGCGATCCGCTCGCCGCCGACCTCAAGCATGGGCTGACGATCTATCGCCGCGCCATGCTGCTGCTCGCCGGCGTCCTTGCGATCCTCGCCTTCGCGTGAAAGAACAAGACATGCGCGAGCACGGTGGAAACCTCGATCAGGCCCGGCAACGTTTCGGCGGACGCGCGGAGGACTGGATCGATCTCTCGACGGGGATCAACCGGCGGCCTTACCCGGCCGTCGAGGTGAGTCTGCCGCAGTGGAGCGCTTTGCCGTCGCGATCCGAGATCGAGTCGCTGCATCAGGCCGCGCAACACGCCTATGGGACGCGCGCGCCGGTCGTTGCGCTAGGTGGCGCGCAGGCCGCGATTCAATTGCTGCCGCACATTGCATCGCGCGGCCACGCCCGCATTCTCGCGCCGACTTATAACGAGTATGCCGCGGTTCTTGTGGCCGCGGGCTGGGACGTTGAAGAGGTCGGCGAGCTGGATGCGCTCGCAGGCACCGACCTCGCCCTTGTCGTCAACCCCAACAATCCCGACGGCCGATGCCACCAACCCGAGACGCTGCTGGCGCTGCTGCCGCGCGTCGGCCGCCTCGTGATCGACGAAAGCTTTGCCGACGCGCTGCCGCACCTGTCGCTTGCGCGTGAGGCCGATCGGCCGGGACTGTTGATCCTGCGCTCATTCGGAAAGTTCTACGGGCTTGCCGGCCTGCGGCTCGGTTTCGCGCTCGGCAATGCGACCGATGTCGCAGCGCTCGCGGCGATGTCCGGCCCGTGGCCGGTGTCGGGCGCCGCGATTGCCATCGGGCAACGCGCCTTGCGCGATGATGACTGGGCCAAGGCAACCGCAGCGCGGCTCGTGCGCGACAGCATTCGGCTCGACGCCATGGTGCAGTCGCAAGGCTGGCGGCTCGTCGGCGGCACGCCGCTGTTTCGTCTCTACGAGACCGGCGACGCGCTGGTAGCGCAGGACAAGCTCGCGCGTGCCCACATCTGGTCGCGCGTCTTCGCGCAGAAGCCGACATGGTTGCGTCTGGGGCTTCCGGGCGGCGAGCCGGAATGGACGCGCCTCGCGGATGTGCTGGCGCGCTGAGCGCTCAGCGCGCCAGCGCGAGCAGGCCTTCGACATCAAGATGCGTCTCGATGTGCTCGGCGAGCGCGTCGAGCGCGCTTTCGACCCTGGCGTGGTAGGGCTCGTCGCCACCGGGAATGTCGAGTTTTGCAAGAAACGCCTTGCGGAAATCATCCGAGGTGAAGAGGCCGTGCAGATAGCTGCCGTGCACCCGCCCGTCGCGTGAGATGGCGCCTTCCGGTGCGCCGTCGAGCCTTGCGAACGGGCGTGCGCGATCCGGCCCTTCGGTGCGGCCGATGTGAATTTCGTAGGCCTCGATCGGCTGGTCGGTAGCCGTATGCACGGCTGCGACGCGCGTCAGCGTCTTCTGCGCGCTCATCTCCGTCGTCACGTTGAGAAGCCCGAGGCCTGGCGTTTCGCCTGCCGGCCCTTCGATACCGTCGGGATCGGCGACGCTTCGCCCCAGCATCTGGTAGCCGCCGCAGAGGCCGAGCACGTGACCACCCCTGCGGTGATGGGCGAGGAGATCAATGTCCCAGCCCTGCGCGCGCAGGAAGGCGAGATCGCCCCGGGTGGACTTGGAACCGGGGATGATGACAAGGCGGACGTCACCGGGGATCGCTTCGCCCGGTCGCACCATCACAAGATCGACGCCGGGCTCCAGCTTCAAGGGATCAAGGTCGTCGAAATTGGCGATCCGCGACAATGCGAGACAGGCGATCTTGTACTGGCCCGGCTTTCGCGCGTCGCGCAGCCCCAGCGCATCCTCGGCCGGAAGCTCGCCGGCGCGCGTGAACCACGGCAGCACGCCGAAGCCGTGCCAGGACGTTTTCGTTTCGATCAGCCGGTAGCCGTCGTCGAACAGCGTGGGATCGCCGCGGAACTTGTTGATGACAAAGCCCCGGATCATCGCGGCATCGTCCGGGTCGATCACCATCTTGATCCCGACGAGTTGCGCGATGACACCGCCGCGATCGATGTCGCCGACCAGCACCACCGGCACGTCGGCCTTGCGCGCAAAGCCCATATTGGCGATGTCGGCCTTGCGCAGATTGACTTCGGCCGGGCTGCCGGCACCCTCGACCAGCACGACGTCGGCGCGCGTCTTCAGCCGCTCAAAGCTCTCCAGCACGGCGCCCATCAAGGAAGGCTTCATTGCAGCGTAGTCGCGGGCGCGTGCGGTGGCGATGCGCTTACCGTGCACGATCACCTGTGCGCCGATATCGGTCTCAGGCTTGAGCAGCACCGGGTTCATGTCGGTGTGCGGCTCGACGCCCGCGGCGAGGGCCTGAAGCGCCTGGGCACGGCCGATCTCGCCGCCATCAACCGTGACGGCGGCATTGTTCGACATGTTCTGCGGTTTGAACGGGAGCACACGCAGGCCGCGCCGCGTGAACGCGCGCGCAAGGCCGGCGACGATGAGCGATTTGCCCACGTCCGAGCCGGCCCCCTGGATCATCAATGCGCGCGCCATTGCGATCTTGTCTCAGAACTCGACGCCGGCTTGCGCCTTGATGCCCGAGCGGAACGGATGCTTAACCAGCGTCATCTCCGTGACGAGATCGGCGATCTCGATCAGCTCGTCCTTCGCGTTGCGGCCGGTGAGGACGACATGCGTCATCGGCGGCTTCGAGGTCTTCAGGAAATCGACGACCTCGGCGATGTCGAGATAGTCGTAGCGCAGCGCGATGTTGATCTCGTCGAGCACGACCATGCGCAGCCGTTCATCGGATATCAGCTCCTTCGCCTTCTCCCAGCCGGCGCGTGCCGCGGCGATGTCGCGGGCGCGGTCCTGCGTCTCCCAGGTGAAGCCTTCGCCCATCGCATGGAACTGGCAGAGATCGCCGAAATGGCCGGTGAGCAGCCGCCGCTCGCCTGTATCCCAGGCGCCCTTGATGAACTGGACCACGGCGCAGGGGAAGCCATGAGCGACGCAGCGGACGATCATGCCGAAGGCCGACGAGGACTTGCCCTTGCCGGCGCCGGTATGGACGATGATGAGGCCCTTCTCGCCGCTCTTGGTCGCCATGATCTTGTCGCGGGCGACCTTGATTTTCGCCATTTTCGCAGCGTGCCGTGTGTCGGTGTCCTCGGTGGTTCGGGTATCGGGTTCAGGCGTCATCGGACGGGGTCCTTCGGCTTGACAAGTGGCGGCCATGGGCAAATGGTGGGCCCGCGTTGGTTCCTGTCCTACGACAGGCGAAGAGGGAATGCGATAGGGCGCGAATCGGCAAGATTTGAGCCCAAAATGCAGCCGCCCCCGCGACCGTGACCGGAGAGATGCCCGAAGCCACTGATCCCCCGGGATCGGGAAGGCGGGGATCGAAGGGACAAACCCTGCTCCGCAAGCCGGGAGACCTGCCAGCGCGGAGTTTGAGACCGGCGGACGGGGTGTTCCGCGACGGGGAAACGAGCCTTCGCCAGAACGGCTCGTGCGCCTCATCGCCTCCGGCCGTCTTTCGTGGAAGGGGCGATGACCGTCACGCTTCATGTCTGCATCACCTGCCGTGCCGGCCAGACGCTCGCCGAGGGCGAAGTCACGCCCGGAAAGCGCCTGCATGGCGCGATCCTCGACGCCGGTGTGCCCGAGGGCGTCACCGTGGTTCCCGTCGAATGTCTTTCGGCTTGCAGCCAGGGCTGCTCGGTGGCGCTGAGCGCGCCCGGCCGCTGGTCCTATGTTTATGGCCGATTGTCCGATGCCAACGCACGCGATGTGGTCGCGGGTGCCACGGCCTATGCGGCGGCGCCTGACGGCATCGTACCCTGGCGCAGCCGTCCCGAGATCTTCCGCAAGCAGTCGCTTGCCCGTATTCCCCCCATTGCCGTCGTGCCGGAGGCCGCCGAATGAACTCGCTCGCAAAAGTGCCGGTTACGGTCGTCACCGGTTTTCTGGGGTCCGGCAAGACCACGCTGATCCAGCACCTTCTCAGCAATGCCAACGGCAAGAAGCTCGCGGTGCTCGTCAACGAGTTCGGCAGCGAGGGTGTCGACGGCGAGATCCTGAAATCCTGCGCTGATGCGAACTGCCCGGAAGAGAATATCGTCGAGCTCGCCAATGGCTGCATCTGCTGCACCGTCGCCGACGATTTCATTCCGACCATGGAGCAGCTTCTGGCGCGGCCCGTGAAGCCCGATCACATCCTGATCGAGACATCGGGCCTGGCGCTGCCAAAGCCGCTGCTCAAGGCGTTCGACTGGCCGGAGATCCGTTCGCGCATCACGGTCGACGGCGTGATCGCACTCGCCGATGCCGAGGCCGTCGCAGCCGGCCGCTTCGCGCCGGATCCCGACGCGGTCGAAGCGCAGCGTGCGGCGGATGAAAATCTCGATCACGAGACGCCGCTGTCGGAGGTGTTCGAGGACCAGATCGCCTGCGCCGACATCGTGCTGCTGACCAAGGCCGATCTTGCCGGCGCCGCAGGCCTCGAGGCAGCCAAGGCGGCGATCTTGGCCGAGATGCCGCGCCGCGTGCCGATGCTGCCGGTCACAGATGGCGCGATCGACGTGCGCGTGATCCTCGGCCTGGGTGCTGCCGCGGAGAATGATCTCGCCGCGCGGCCCTCGCATCATGATGGCGAGGAGGAGCACGAGCATGACGACTTTGCCTCCGTCGTGATCGATCTTCCGGAGGTCAGGGATATCGACGGGCTGGTCGCATCGATCCAGAAGCTTGCGCGTGAGCAGAACGTGCTGCGTGCCAAGGGCTATATCGCCGTCGCGGGCAAGCCGATGCGCCTGTTGCTGCAGGCGGTCGGCGAGCGCGTGCGGCACCAGTTCGATAAGCCCTGGAGCACGGGCGCGCGGCAGTCGAAGCTGGTCGTGATCGGCGAACACGGCGATATCGACGAGGCCGCAATCAGGGCAGGACTTGGTATCTGATGCACGTCGTCTTCCGCGAGAGCCGCGGTCTGGAGGAGACCGCGACGCCAAGGGACATCGGCCAGGACCCGGCCGATCTCGTGGTGCTCTCGTTCTCGGACTCGGATCTTGCCGCATTCGCGGCCGGCTGGCGGCGCGGCCGCGACAGCCTGCCGTCGCTGCGGCTCGCCAATCTTGCGGAGCTGCGTCATCCGCTCTCGGTCGATACCTATATCGAGCGCACGCTTTCGCAGGCGCGCGGCATTCTGGTGCGCCTGATCGGCGGTGAATCCTACTGGTCCTACGGGCTCGCGGCCCTTCACCAATTGGCAAAGGACCGTAACATCGTGCTGGCGGTGCTGCCGGCCGACGGCCGAGACGATACGCGGCTGGATGCGTACTCGACCCTGCCGGTCTCGACGCTGCGGCGGCTGAAGGTGCTCTGCGACACCGGCGGTCCGGTCGCAGCGCAAGCCGCGATCGCGCAGCTTGCGCTGGCCTCGGGTCTCTATGCCGGGCCGGTCGTCGGCGAAATGAACGTTCCCGAAATGGGGTTCTACGATCCTGTACGCGGCGTGATCGCGGCGCCCCCTGGCTCCGACGGCAAGCCGCGCGCGCTTGTGACCTTCTATCGCGCCTATCTCACCGCCGCGGACACCGGTCCCGTTGATGCCCTGATCGCGGCGTTGCGCAAGCAGGGCTTTGACGCCTTTGGCGTGTTCGTCGTCTCGCTGAAGGCTGCGGGCGTTGCGGATTGGCTGCGCGCGCATCTTACGCAAAGCCCTCCGGCGGCGATCGTCAATGCGACGGCGTTCTCCGCGGCGGGCGATGACGGCACGACGCCGTTCGATGCAGCCTCATGCCCGGTGTTCCAGGTCGCGCTCTCGACGGCACGACGGGAGGACTGGTCGGAGTCGCTGCGCGGCCTGTCGCCCGGCGACCTCGCGATGCATGTGGTGCTGCCCGAGGTCGATGGCCGCCTGTTCGCGGGCGTGGTGAGTTTCAAATCGGCCGCTGCGCGCGATCACGATCTGCAATTCTCCCATCTTGCTCATCGTGCGGATGAAGAGCGCGTGAATGTGGTTGCCGCACGTGTTGCGGCCTGGCGGCAGCTTGCGGAGAAGCCGGCCGGTACGAGGCGGCTGGCGATCGTGCTCTCGAATTATCCGGGTCGTCCGCACCAGATCGCGCACGCGGTCGGTCTCGACGCGCTCGCCTCGGTCGAAGCGCTATTGTTCGATCTTGCTGAGACCGGCTTCGACGTCTCGCCGGCGCACGCGCTCGGCGAGACCCTTCTGACGCGGCAGTTGACCTGCAGCGTTGCCGACTATCGCGCGGCGCTCTCGCGTCTTCCGCAGCAATTGCAGGACGATCTCGCGCAAGCCTGGGGCGCGCCGGAAGACGATCCAAGCTGCTGCAACGGCGCGTTCCATTTTGCTGGCCTTGCATGCGGCAAGTCGATCATCGCCGTCCAGCCGGAGCGCGGTGAGGCGAGCACGCGCGATGCTGACTACCACGATCTCGCCCGCACGCCGCGCCACGCCTATGTCGCGTTCTATCTCTGGCTCCGGCAGCAGGGCATCGATGCCGTCGTGCACATGGGCGCGCACGGCACGCTGGAATGGCTGCCCGGAAAATCCGTCGCACTGTCGTTGAGCTGCTGGCCGGAGGCGCTGATTGGCGATCTGCCGGTCATCTATCCCTTCATCGTCAACGATCCCGGCGAGGCTGCACAGGCCAAGCGGCGCATCTCTGCCGTCACGATCGGCCACCTGCCGCCGCCGCTCGCGCAATCCGCGGTGCCGGAAGGCTTGCGCCGGCTTGAACGGCTCCTCGACGAATATTCGACGGCCGATGGTCTCGATCCCGCCCGCCGCCAGCGGTTGATCGCCGCGATCCGCGACGAAGCCCGCGCCGCCGGGCTTGAGGACGATCTCGGCCTGAGCCCCGCGGCTGCGCCGGCCGAAGCAATCCCGCGCATCGATCGCTTCGTCTGCGACCTCAAGGAAAGTCAGTTCGGCGACGGGCTGCACGTGTTCGGCCGCGGCGCCTGCGGCGATGCGGAGCGGGACGCGCTGCGCGCCGCGCTTGCGGGACAACGCGTCGCGCCGGGGCCGTCGGGCTCGCCCTATCGCGGCCGCCAGGACGTGCTGCCCACCGGGCGTAACCTGTTTGCGGTCGATCCGCGCGCCGTGCCGACGCCGTCGGCGCATGCGCAAGGCATCAAGCTCGCGGAAGAGCTGCTCCGCCGCCACTTGCAGGATCACGGCGACTGGCCGAAAGGGCTCGTCGTCGATCTCTGGGGCTCGGCAACGATGCGCACCGCAGGCGAGGAGTTTGCTATGGCGCTGCATCTCGCCGGCCTTGCGCCGCGCTGGGATCACGCCTCTGGGCGTGTGACTGGCTACGACATCATCGCACCGGCCGAGCTCGGCCGTCCCCGCATCGACGTCACGCTGCGTGTATCGGGCCTGTTCCGGGACGTGTTTTCAGGTCTCGCTCAAATGTTCGAGGCCGCAGCCGAGGCGCTCTCCGCGCGCGAGGAGGAGGGCGATGAGAATCCGTATCGCCATTGCGAGGCCCGCGTGTTCGCGCCGCGCCCCGGACAATACGGCGTCGGCCTATCGTCGATCCCGGATGTCTTCACGCCCGATACGCGCGAGGCCGCAGGCGAAGCCTGGCTCGCGGCTTCATCCTGGGCGTTCTCCGCCGATGGCGCGATGCAGCCCGATCGCGCCGGCATCGAGGCGCGGCTTGCCGCCGCCGATGCGTTCGTTCACGTTCAGGACTTGCCGGAAACTGATCTCTTGCTCGCCGCCGATTACGCCGCGCATGAAGCAGGCGTCGCGGCAGCCGCAGCACGCCTCGGCGCGGCCGCGCCATCGCTCTATCATCTCGACGCAACGCGGCCCGAGCAGCCGCATGCGCGTACGCTGACCGAGGAGATTTCGCGTGTGGTGCGTGCGCGGGCCGCCAACCCGGCCTGGATCGCCGGCATGATGCGCCACGGCTTTCGCGGCGCCGCCGAGATCACGGCGACGCTGGAGCATATGGCCGCCTTCGCTCATCTGGCCGGCGCCGTGCCGCCGCATCTGTTCGATCTCTACTTCGACGCGACGCTCGGCAATGACGACGTCCGCACCTTCATGGCGCGCGAGAATCCGGCGGCGCTGGCTGCGATGGAGGCATGCTTCACGCGCCTGCATGAGGCGTCGCTCTGGCAAACGCGCCGCAATTCGATCGCGGCGGCGCTGCGAGAGGCCTCATGAGCGCGGTCGCGATCAAGGGCTGGTGTCCCGGCGCGCTTCGGCCGATGCAGTCGGGCGATGGCCTTGTGGTCCGCATCCGCCCGTTCGGCGGGCGGCTCGAAGCAACACAAATTGTCGGCATTGCCGATCTCGCCGGGCGTTACGGCAATGGCCTGATCGACGTGACGAGCCGCGCCAATCTCCAGATCAGGGGCGTCGATGAACGGGGGCATGGGCCGCTGCTCGATGGGCTTGCGCGATTGGGATTGCTCGACCCCGATCAGGCGACGGAATCGCGGCGCAATATTCTGGTGACACCGTTCTGGGACAATCGCGACGAGACGCAGGCGCTCGCTGCGGAGCTGGAGGAAGCGCTGGCCGACAGCGCGCTCGAGCTTCCGACAAAATTCGGCTTCGCTATCGATGATGGGACATCGCGCGTGCTCGCCGGCGATTCCGCCGATGTGCGCATCGAGCGCGACCGCGTGGGCCGGCTTTTGGTACGGGCCGACGGCGCAAAGCTCGGTCGGTCCGTTACGCGTGGACAAGCTGTGACGACGGCGCTGGCGTTGGCAGAATGGTTCATCGCTTCCGGCGGTATCAAGGGCGGGCGAGGGCGCATGGCCACTCATCTCGCGCGTGGTGTGACATTGCCCGGGACATTGGGCGGCGAGACCGAGCCCGCGCCGATCACGGCCGCGGCGCGCCCCGGCCAATATCCGCAAGGCGCGCTGGTCGGCATCGCCTTCGGGCAATTGCCGCACACGACGCTGCATCAGCTATCCGATTGTGGACATGCGCTGCGCATGACGCCATGGCGAATGGTCCTCAGCGAAGGCAAGCGGGAGATGCCGAGCGCGGCGGGCCTCATCACCGACGCCTTTGATCCCTCGCTGCGCGTCATCGCCTGCAGCGGCGCGCCGCGCTGCCGCGAGGCGCATGCCGACACCCGGGCGCTTGCGGCGGTACTCGCGCCGCGCATCGCTGCCGACACCCGGCTTCATGTTTCCGGCTGCGCCAAGGGCTGCGCCCATTCCGGCGCGGCTGCGGTTACGCTGGTGGCGACCCGCGCCGGATTCGATCTCGTCCGCGACGGCTCGACGCGCGATGAGCCGGTCTTGCGCGGCTTGAGTGGCGCCGACATCGTCGGTGATCCTTCCATTCTGTTGGGAGGCCACTGATGCCGCATCTCTATGAGACCGATGGCGCGGCGATCTATCGGCAATCCTTTGCTACCATCCGCGCGGAGGCGGATCTGGCCCGCTTCACAGCTGATGAAGAGCAGGTCGTGGTGCGGATGATCCATGCCGCCGGCATGGTGGGCCTCGAGGCGCACATCCGCTTCACGCCGGGCATGGCAACCGCGGCGCGGGCTGCCTTAAAGAATGGCGCGCCGATCCTGTGCGACGCGCGCATGGTCTCGGAGGGAATTACGCGCGCGCGACTTCCCGCCGGAAATGCCGTCATCTGCACGCTCGGCGATGTCGCCGTTCCCACGCTCGCGCAATCCATGCGCAACACGCGCTCGGCCGCGGCACTGGAGCTATGGCGGCCGCATCTCGATGGTGCGATCGTTGCGATCGGCAATGCGCCGACCGCGCTGTTTCATCTTCTCAACATGCTGGAGGATCGCGACTGTCCGCGGCCAGCAGCGATCATCGGCTGTCCCGTCGGCTTCGTCGGTGCCGCCGAATCCAAGGCCGCGCTGATGGCCGATCCGCCGGCACCGGCGCTGACGGTCGAGGGCCGCCTCGGCGGCTCGGCGATCACCGTTGCTGCCGTGAACGCGCTGGCGAGCCGGAGCGAATAGCGATGGGACGCATCATCTGTTGCGGTCTCGGTCCCGGCGATCCTGATTTGATGAGCGTGCGCGCGGACCGAATGGTGCGGGCGGCGAAGCACGTTGCCTATTTCCGCAAGAAGGGCGGGCCCGGCCAGGCGCGGCGCATCGTCGAGGGCATGCTTGCAACTGAGGTGACCGAGTATCCGATGGAATATCCGGTCACCACCGAGATCGCTTTCGACAGTCCAGAATATGTTCGGCTCCTTGCCGGTTTCTACGACGAATGGGCGGAGCGCCTGGCGCGGCTTGCTCGCGCTGTCGATGTCGTCGTGCTCTGCGAAGGCGATCCTTACTTCTACGGCTCCTTCATGCATCTGCATACGCGCCTGCAAGGTCGTGTCGAGATCGAGGTGATCGCCGGCATTCCCGGCATGGTCGGCTGCTGGAACGCTGTCGGCCAGCCGATCGCGCTCGGCGACGACGTCACGACGGTGCTGATGGGCACGTTGGCCGAGGATGAGCTCGAACGGCGCATGCGCGATTCCAATGCGCTCGTCATCATGAAGACCGGCCGCAATCTCCAGAAAGTGCACCGCGCGCTCGCCGCTACCGGCCGGCTCGACGATGCCTGGCTGGTGGAGCGCGGCACCATGCCGGGCGAGCGGGTCGCGCGGCTCGCCGACGTCGATGCGGCCGAGTGTCCCTACTTCGCGATCGTGCTCGTGCACGGCAAGGGACGTTTCATGGATAGCGCCGAATGACGGGTACGCTGACCATTGCGGGCCTTGGGCCGGGCAGCGACGCGGTGGTGACGTCGGAGGTCTCCGCCGCGCTTGCGGCTGCAACCGACATTCTGGGCTATGCGCCCTATGTCGCGCGCGTGGCGCCACGGGCCGGACTTAGGCTGCATCCCTCGGACAATCGCGAAGAGCTGCAGCGCGCAAGCGAGGCCTTGCGTCTCGCCGCCGAAGGCGGGCAGGTCGTCGTCGTCTCCTCTGGCGATCCCGGCGTTTTTGCGATGGCCTCTGCCGTGTTCGAGGCACTCGAACAGACGCCGCAATGGCGCGATCTGCCGATCCGCGTGCTACCCGGCGTCACTGCCATGCTGGCGGCGGCGGCGCGCGCGGGCGCGCCGCTCGGCCATGATTTCTGCGCGATCAATCTCTCGGACAATCTGAAGCCATGGGCGGTGATCGAGAAGCGCCTGCGGCTCGCCGCGGAAGCCGATTTTGCCATTGCAATGTACAATCCGAGATCAGTGAGCCGGCCGGAAGGATTTGGCCGCGCGCTGTCCGTGTTGAAAGACGCTGGCTGCGGCGAGCGCCTGGTGATTTTCGCGCGTGCGGTCAGTGCACCAGACGAACGGATCGAAACCGTCACATTGCACGAGGCCCGACCCGAGATGGCCGACATGCGCACGCTCGTGATCGTCGGCAATTCGCAGACGCGTCGCGTTGGCCGCTGGGTCTATGCGCCGAGGCAGGTCCGATGACCGAGCCACTGCATCGCTTCGGTGACGCTCTCCACCCGCGATCTCTCGGGCAGCTCCGGCCGCGCGATCATGATCACGGGCAGACCGAGCGCGCGGGCGGCGTCGATCTTGGCGCGTGCGCCATCGCCGCCGGAGTTGCGGGCGACGATCCACGCGATACCGCGCGTGCGCATCATTTCGAGTTCGCCATCAAGCGTGAAAGGTCCGCGCGACACGATCACGTCTGCCGCGAAGGGCGGGGGCGCTGCGGGCGGATCGACGAAACGCAGCGTGTAGGCATGCTGCGGCTTGGTCGCGAACGGCGCGATGTGCTGGCGGCCGATGGCGAGGAATACGCGAGCCGGCGCCTCGGGAAGCGCAGCGACCGCGGCGTTGACGTCAGCGACCTCGATCCAGTTGTCGCCGGGCGCTCGGCCCCAGGGCGCGCGTTCGAGTGCAAGCAGCGGCGTGGCCGTATCCTTGCAGGCCTCGATCGCGTTGCGGCTCATCTCCGCGGCGAAGGGATGCGTCGCATCGACCACATGCGTGATGCCTTCACGTCGAATGTAGTCGGCAAGACCACTCGGCCCACCAAAACCGCCGATGCGGGTCGGCAGCGGCTGGCCGGCAGGAGCGCGGGTGCGGCCGCCATAGGAGTACACCGCGTCGATACCCGCGCGCGCGATCTCCGCCGCGAGCAGGCTCGCGTCGGCCGTTCCGCCCAGAACGAGGGCGCGCGTCATGGCTGATCCCTGGCTGACCATCATCGGTATCGGCGAAGATGGCCTTGCCGGCCTCTCGGACGCAAGCCGAAAGGCGCTCGCCGAGGCCGAAACCGTCTTCGGCGGCGAGCGTCATCTTGCACTCGCAGGCATAACCGGCCGCGGCCGTCCGTGGCCGGTGCCGTTCGACGCGGAAATCGTGCTGAGCCGTCGCGGTCGTCCGACAGTGGTGCTCGCCTCCGGCGATCCGTTCTGGCACGGCGCCGGTGGAAGCCTTGCCGAGAAACTCGATCGCGGCGAATGGACCGCGTACACCGCGCCGTCGACGTTCTCGCTCGTCGCGGCGCGACTGGGCTGGCGACTCGAATCAGTCGTTTGTCTCGGTCTCCACGCCGCGCCATTCGAACGCCTCGTGGCGCATCTGGCGCAAGGTGTGCGGATCATTTGCCTGGTCCGCGACAACAACGCGGCAGGCGACCTCGCAAGATGGCTGACCGCCCACGGCTGGGGCGCTTCGACATTCTGGAATCTCACCGCGCTCGGCGGACCAAGTGAAAGCGTGACGCAGCATCGCGCCGACAGTTATACGAGCGCTTCCACCGGCAACGTGGTCGCGGTGGCGCTGGAGGCGAGGGGAGCGCAGGGCATTCCCCGCAGCTCGGGCCTGTCGGACGATCTCTTCGTCCACGACGGCCAGATCACCAAGCGGCCAGTGCGCGCGCTCGCGCTGTCGGCGCTGGGACCACGCCCTGGCGAGCGGTTGTGGGACATTGGCGCCGGCTCAGGCTCGATCTCGGTCGAATGGGCACTGGGCGGAGGAACTGCGATCGCTGTCGAGGCGCGCGAGGATCGCGCTGCGAACATTCGCCGCAACGCGGCGGCGTTCGGATTGGCGCATCGGATTGCTGTCATCACAGGAAAGGCGCCTGAAGTTCTGGCTTCGCTGGAAGCGCCGAACGCTGTCTTCATCGGCGGAGGTCTCGATAGCGTGATGTTCGACGCTGTCTGGTCGCGGATTCTGGCTGGCACGCGGCTGGTTGCCCATGCCGTGACGCTGGAGACGGACGCGCTGCTCGGTGAGTTGCACCAGCGCCACGGCGGCGAGTTGATGCGGGTCGAGATCGCGCATGTCGGCCCGCTCGGCCGCTATCGCTCCTGGGAGGCGGCGCGTCCGGTGGTGCAATGGAGCGCGGTCCGATGAAAGTTGCCGGTCTCGGGTTCAAGACGGATGTGACGCTTGCCTCGCTTCGCGAGGCGCTGGTTGCGGCCGGCGGTTCCGCGGGCCTTTCCGCTGTCGCAACGGTCAGCCACAAGGCGGACGCGGAACCACTCAAGCTGCTCGCACGCGAGTGTGGCGTGCCGATCAAGGGCATTCCGGCCGAAGTCCTGGCTGGCACCGCAACGCCGACCCAATCAATGCTCATCGTGGAAAAATTCGGTACGGGATCGATCGCCGAGGCCGCAGCAATTGCTGCGGCCGGGCCCGGCGCGCGGCTGATTGCGACGCGGGCGGTCTCGCAGGATCGGACCGCGACGGCGGCGATCGCAGAAGGAGACGGCGCATGACGGTGCATTTCATCGGCGCGGGGCCGGGCGCGGCCGATCTCCTGACCTTGCGCGGACGCGACCTGATCGTCGCCTGTCCGGTCTGCCTCTATGCCGGTTCGCTTGTCCCCGCGGGCGTGCTGGCGCATTGCCCGCCGGGTGCGCGGATCGTCAATACCGCGCCTTTGTCGCTCGACGAGATCATCGCCGAGATTGCCGCCGCGCATGCGCAAGGCAAGGACATCGCGCGGCTGCATTCCGGCGATCTGTCGATCTGGTCGGCGATGGGCGAGCAGTTGCGTCGCCTGCGTGCGCTCGGCATTCCCTACAGCGTCACGCCGGGCGTGCCGGCCTTCTCGGCGGCTGCGGCGGCGCTCGAGGCCGAGCTGACGCTGCCTGGTCTCGCACAGACCGTGGTGCTGACGCGCACGCCGGGCCGTGCCAGCGCAATGCCCGAAGGCGAGAAGCTCGCCGCCTTTGCCGCAACCGGCGCGGTGCTCGCGATCCATCTGTCGATCCATCTGCTCGACAAGGTCATCGTCGAGCTCACGCCGCATTACGGCGCGGACTGCCCGGTCGCCATCGTCTGGCGCGCGAGCTGGCCGGACCAGCGCATCGTGCGCGCCACGCTGTCCACCCTCGATGCCGCGGTCGGTGCCGAGCTCGAACGCACCGCGCTCATCCTAGTCGGCAAGACGCTGGGCTCTGCGGATTTTTCCGAGAGCCGTCTCTATGCCGCAGATTATGACCGCCGCTATCGCCCGGTCGGCCCCGAGCCGCGCTTTCCGGAGGCCTCATGACGACCAGTCTCGTCATCTCCGCACCGGCCTCCGGCGTCGGCAAGACGACGCTGACGCTGGCGCTTGCGCGCGCCTGGCGTGATCGTGGCCTCAAGGTGCAGTGTTTCAAGAGCGGGCCCGACTATATCGATCCGGCATTCCACGCTGCCGCCACGGAGCGCGCTTCCGTCAACCTCGATAGCTGGGCCATGGACCGCGCAATGATCGCCCACTTGGTCAGTCGCGGCACTGATGCCGATATCGTGCTTGCCGAGGGCTCGATGGGCCTGTTCGACGGTGTCGCCGCGCGCGGCGTCTGCGGCACCGGCGCCACCGCCGATATCGCGGAGATGATGGGCTGGCCGGTGCTGCTGGTGATCGATCCATCCGGACAGGCGCAGACGGCTGCAGCGATCGCCGCGGGCCTGCGTGATTACCGCGCCGGCGTGCGCCTTGCCGGCGTGGTGCTCAACCGCGTCGCGAGCCCGCGTCACGAAGATCTCGTGCGGCGCGCGCTCAGCGATGCCGGCATCGCCGTGTTCGGCGCGCTGCCGCGTCACGCCGAGATCAGCCTGCCGAAGCGCCACCTCGGTCTCGTGCAGGCCGAGGAGCAAGCGGAGATCGGCGGCTTGATCGGGGAGGCTGCGCGCTTCGTCGCTGAGCATGTCGATCTCGATGCGGTGTTGCGATCGGCGGCCGCCTGGACGCCTCAAACGGCGACCAATGGCCTGAGTGTGACGCCGCCCGGGCAGCGCATTGCGCTGGCCCGCGACGCCGCGTTCTCGTTCGTCTATCCGCACATGTTGGAAGCCTGGCGCGCGGCCGGCGCCGAGATCGTGACATTCTCGCCGCTCGCCGACGAGGGACCCGATGCGAGTGCCGATGTCTGCTGGCTGCCCGGCGGCTATCCCGAACTGCATGCCGGTCAGCTCGCAGCCAATGCGCGCTTTCGCAGCGGCTTGCGCGCCTTTGCCGAGACGCGGCCCGTGCATGGCGAATGCGGAGGCTATATGGTGCTGGGCACGGCCTTGACCGACGCCGACGGTGTCCGCCACGAGATGACGGGCCTGCTCGGGCTGGAGACGAGCTTTGCAAAGCGCCGCATGCATCTGGGCTATCGTCTCGCCGAACTCGCCGCGCCAATGCCGGGGCATCGGGCCGGCGCACGCCTGCGCGGCCATGAATTCCACTATTCAACCATCATCGCGCAGCCTGATACTGCACTTGCGGTCGTGCGCGATGCCACCGGCGCAGTCATTGCCGAGACCGGCTCGCGCCGCAACCGTGCCACGGGCACGTTCTTCCATCTGATCGCGGAGGACCGGTGAGCGGCTTCGTCTCCTTCGTCTCCGCCGGTCCCGGCGATCCCGAACTCCTCACGGTGAAGGGGGTGGCGCGGCTGCGCGAGGCCGACGTCGTGCTCTATGATGACCTCGCCTCCGGCGCGATCCTCGATCTCGCCCGGCCCGGCGCCAATCTCGTCGCGGTGGGCAAGCGCGCGGGGCGCCCCTCGACCAAGCAGCAGCACGTCAACCGCCTGTTGGTCGACTATGCCGCGACCGGCGCGCGCGTGGTGCGGCTGAAGTCGGGCGATGCCGGAATATTCGGACGTCTGGAAGAGGAGATCGAGACGCTGCGCGCGGCCGGCATCGGCTACGAGATCATCCCCGGCGTCACCTCGGCATGTGTCGCGGCTGCCGAGGCCGGCATTCCCCTGACCCGGCGCCACACCTCGCGCCGGGTACAGTTCGTGACCGGGGCCGATGTCACCGGCGAACTGCCCAAGAATCTCAATTGGGCTGCGCTGGCCGATCCAGAGGCGACGACCGTGGTCTATATGGGCCGCCGCACATTCCCGGATCTCGCCGCGAAGCTGATCGCGCATGGGCTTTCCCCGGACACACCGGCGCTGTTCGCCGAATCCCTCGGTCGCCCGGACGAGCGGTTGCTGCGCACCACGATCGCCGAGCTGGCCAGGCAGCTCGCGCGGGGCGGCGCAGCCACGACGGCCGCCGTCATCGTGTTCGGCGCCCTGGCGGAGGCTGGTTGATCGTGCTGACGCTCTC
Organism: Bradyrhizobium sp. ISRA442; assembly: GCF_038085055.1. Lineage (NCBI taxonomy): Bacteria > Pseudomonadati > Pseudomonadota > Alphaproteobacteria > Hyphomicrobiales > Nitrobacteraceae > Bradyrhizobium > Bradyrhizobium sp. ISRA442. The sequence goes on along the minus strand of NZ_JALGCN010000009.1, from coordinate 158,710 downwards.
GCTGATAGGCATCGGTTGCGGCGATCCGGAGCAGCTCACGCTGGCTGCGATCCGTGCCATCAACGCTGCCGATCTCGTCCTGATCCCGCGCAAGGGGACCGCGAAATCCGATCTTGCCGACTTGCGGCGGACGATCTGCGCCGACGTGCTCACCAACGAAAAGACCCGCATTGCTGAATTCGATCTGCCGGTGCGTGACAAGGAAGCGGATTATCGCAAGGGGGTGGACGATTGGCACGACGCTGTCGCCGCGACCTGGTCGCAGGCGATCGCAGATCATCTCGAAGGCGAGGGCCGTGTCGCGCTGCTGATCTGGGGCGATCCCTCGCTCTACGATTCCTCGCTGCGTATCGCGCGCCGGCTTGATCCACTGCCGACAATCGAGGTGGTCTCCGGCATCACCTCGATCCAGGCCTTGTGTGCGGCGCATGCGCTGCCGCTGAACGACATCGGCGAGCCCTTTCTGGTCACGACAGGACGGCGCCTGCGCGAGGGTGGATGGCCGCAAGGAGCAGATACGGTCGTCGTGATGCTTGATGGCGGCACGGCATTTCAGTCGCTCGATCCGAAGGGCCTGCACATCTGGTGGGGTGCCAATCTCGGCATGCCCGATGAGATCATCATGTCTGGCGCGCTCACTGAGGTCGGTCCGCGCATCGTCGCCGCGCGGCAAGAGGCGCGCGAGCGGCATGGCTGGATCATGGACAGCTACATTCTCAAACGCAGGCCATGACGTAAACGAGGTAGCATGCTTCCCGAATGGGTCTACCAGAAATGTCCTGATATCTCCGCGGTCCATCGCGACGCCGCGACCGCGCGTCAGGCGCAACTGACGAAGCCGACCGGCGCGCTCGGGCGGCTCGAGCAGCTTGCGATCGAGCTTGCCGGGCTCCAGGCCACCGAGCAGCCGCGCGCTGGCTGCGTCCCGATCATCGTCTTCGCCGGCGATCATGGCGTGGTCGCGCAAGGCGTGTCGGCCTATCCGCAGGCGGTGACCATTGCGATGATGGCAAATTTTGCGTCCGGCGGCGCCGCGATCTCGGTGCTGGCGCGTGAGCTCGGCTCATCCCTCGAGGTAGTCGACGCCGGCACGCTGGCGCAGGCGAAGATGGCCGGTATCATCACCGACAAGCCACGCAGCGGCACCCGCGACTTCAGCGTCGAGGCCGCGCTCGAACCGTCGGAACTGGCATTTGCCTTTGCATGCGGGCACCGCGCTGTGGCTCGCGCCGCGGCCTCACAGCCAAATCTACTCATTCTCGGTGAGATGGGCATCGGCAACACCACGACCTCGGCGGCGATTGCCGCGAGCCTGCTCGCTATGAGCGCCGAGGAGATCGCGGGCAGCGGCACCGGCATCGATGCGGCCGGCCGCGCGCACAAGGCAAGCGTGATCGACGCCGCGATCGCGCGCCATGGTTTGACCGATGCTTCGCCTGAGAAGATCCTGTACGCCGTCGGTGGTCTCGAAATCGCGGCCATCTGCGGCGCGATCATCGCCGCCGCGCAGCGCCGCATTCCGGTGCTGATCGATGGCTTCATCGTCTCGGTTGCGGCGCTGGCTGCGGTTCGTCTCAACCCGTCATGCCAGCCGTTTCTGCTGGCCTCGCACCAATCCGCGGAGCAGGGGCATCGGCTGGTTCTGCGCGCGCTGAACGTCCAGCCGCTGATCAGCCTCGATCTCAGGCTGGGTGAGGGATCGGGCGCCGCGATCGCGTTGCCGCTGGTCCGTCTGGCCTGCGCACTCCACAACGGCATGGCGACGTTTGCCGAGGCCAACGTGCCGGATCGTCCGGCCTGATGTTCAGCCGGCGCGCTGATTGACGGACACGACGCGCCAGCCGGTCGCGAGCCGGTCGATGCGGGTGAGCGACAACGGATCGATGACGAAGCGGAGCGCCGCCCGCGGCGCAAGATCGAGCGCGATGCAGAGCGCGGCGCGGATCGTGCCGGAGTGGACCACGAGAATGACCGGACCGGTTTTGACGGTCGAGAGGCCTTGGCGGACGCGGGCGATCTGTTCCTCAAAGCTTTCACCACCGGGCGGTTTAGCTCGCGCGGGGTCGTTCCAGAATTGCGCATAGGTATCGCCGCCCGCCGCAGCCAGATCATCGTGGCGCTGGCCGGTCCAGTCGCCAAAATCCTGTTCGCCGAATTCCTGTGCGAGCCTAGGGCTGAGCCCGAGCGCGCGTGCCGTATCGACCGTCCGCCGCGAAGGGCTTGCATAGCTTACAGCTTCACGCGGCAGGCAGCGTCGCAACGCGTTGATCCGCGTGCGGTCGCCGAGATCGGCCGGTGCCTCCGCCGCATGGATCGTGCCCGCGATGCCGTCGACGGCCGCATGACGTATCAGCCAGAGGAAGGTCTCGCCTTCCATTCGATGTCTCCTGAAAACCACTGCGGCAAGAACGCCGCAGCCCAGCCCACATACATTGACTCGGTCCGCCTCTTAATCCTAGATGTCCCTGACGGTTTCCCCGAAAGGGGATGAAAAGGGAATGCGGTGCGGGGATGTATCCCCAATGCCGTAGCTGCCCCCGCAACTGTGAGCGGAGAATCCTTCGTCAGGAGCCACTGGGCCCTCGGTCCCGGGAAGGCGACGAAGCGGTCATGACCCGCAAGCCAGGAGACCTGCCGTCAGCCGTGGTCACACGCGAAAATGTCGGTCGGGGAGTACAGACATTCGGCTTCATCGGAGGGCTGCAAGGCCGAAGGTGAGACCTGGTTCGCTGTGACGTGCCACTGACGTCACACCGAGGTTCGAACCATGTCTTTCATCCGTGCGGCGAGTCCGCGCAAAGTCCTGCTCGCGTCCGCTGCCCTCACATCGCTTGCGTCAATTGACATGCCTGCGGCATCCGCGGAGCAGGCCCGCGATCCGCTGCCGCCGGTCGAGGTGACCCCCGCCCCGTCCCGCAAACCGGCCAAGCCTGCGCGCAGCGAGGGACGGTCCGTGCGCCGAACCGCGGCCGTCAGGCCTGCCGCAGTGCCGGCCGCGCAGAACCCGGTTGTCGCGACCACGGCGCAGACACCGCTCAACACCAATGCGGTGGCCGTAAGCGCCTCGCGCCTCGGCCTGACCGTGCGCGAGATCCCCGCAACCGTCGAGGTGATCTCGGCCGAGACCATGCGCGAGCAGGGCTACCGCACCGTTTCGGAGGTCGCCCAAGGTGCGGTCGGCGTCACCTCCGGCGACAATCCGGCCGAGCCATCGGCCTTCTCGATGCGCGGCTTCACCAACAGCCAGATCAACATGCTCTACAACGGCATCAAGATCGGCCCGCAGAACATGACGTCGCGCATCATGGACACGGCCAATCTCGAGGCCGTGGAATTCCTGAAAGGCCCGGCCTCGGTGATGTCGGGCGAGGGCGCCGCCGGCGGCGCGGTCAATGTCGTCACCAAGCAGCCGCATACCGGACCGATCCGGAATGAAGCTGATTTTTCTTGGGATTCCCTGAACTCGTTCCGCGCCCATTACGGCTCCGGCGGCAGCACCAACGTACAAGGCCTCGACTACCGCTTCGACATCAGCCGTTCCTCGCTGCACGGCTTTGCCGACGATACCAATACAAGGACGTTCGACGTCTCGAGCCAGCTCAACTACCGCATCTCCGACAGTCTTAAGATCTGGGGCGCGATCGAATACCGCGAGGATCGCGGGAGCCCCTATTGGGGCGTGCCGCTGGTGCCGATCGCCTTCAGCGGCTCGCATGCGACGAGCGGCATCGTCTCCGGCAATTACGTTTCGAACTACAACGGCTCGAACCTCGGCGCCGTCACCATCGACGACCGAACCTTCAATACCAACTACAACGTTCTCGATAACCGTAACGTCGCTCAGGAGGTGTGGCTGCGCGGCGGCTTCGAGCTGAAGCTCGCGCCGGGCCTCACCCTGAAGAGCCAGGCCTACGGTTATGGCGCGGAGCGCGAGTGGTTCAACAACGAAGTCGAGGCGTTCAATGCCAATTCGAACCTGGTCGACCGCGAGCGCTTCTATGTCGCGCACAGCCAGCGGCTGGTCGGCAACATCACCGACCTGACCTGGGACACGAATATCGCAGGCTTCGATAATCGCCTTGTCACGACGCTTGCGGTGAGTAACCTCGACTTCGTCCGGCCGGGGGCCGCCAATTTTCCGCACGATCAGGTCACGCTGGTCGATCCCGTGCGCGGCTATTACGGCCTGCTGACGACGCAGCAGCAGACCGCGCGCATCGACAACGAGGCGCTGACTTTCGAGGACCGGCTGAAACTCACACGCAGCTTTGCGCTGGTCGGCGGCCTGCGCGTCGAGCATATCGGGCTCGACCGCAACGCGACCGACGTGAACGGGCTGGAGAAGGCGAACTTCCCGTTCTCGCAGTCCTGGGCACCGGTGACGGGCCGCTTCGGCTACACCTGGGAGGCCGTTCCCGGCCTGACCTTCTTCAGCCAGTACGCCACCGGGGCTGATGTCTCCGCCAACAACATCTTCCTGCTCGCACCCACCCAGCCGCTCGACCTGACGACTTCGCGCACCTATGAGACGGGCGTAAAGCGTTTGTTCTGGGACAACAGGGCGGAGTGGTCGTTCTCGGCCTACGACATCCAGCGCAAGAACGTCTATGCTGCGGCTGGCGGCATGCAGCTCAACATTGCCGGACGGCAGGAGTCGAAGGGCGTGGAGCTCGCGGCGTCTGTCCGTCCCATCGACGCGCTACGGCTGTGGGGCAACATTGCCTATGTCGATGCGCGCTACGCCGATTACAATTTCGTCGGTGGATCGTTCTCAGGGAACACCCCGCCGAACGTACCGCGCATCGTCGCCAATGCGGGGGCATCGTACCGCTTCTTCACGCCCTGGCCGGTCGAGCTCGGCATCGTCGGCCGCCATGTCGGCGACCGCTTCAACACCGATGCGAACGTCGTGACGCTGAAAGCCTACACTGTGGCCGACGTCTATGCCTTCGTCGACATCCCCAGGACGGTGTTTGGCGCGGTCGACCAGGCCCGCCTGACCTTCCGCGTGCGCAACATCACCGACAAGCGCTATGCGATCTGGGGTGACCCGTTCTATCCCGATCAGATCCTCTTGGGAGCGCCACGCACCTACGAGGTCTCCGCGGCGTTCAAATGGTGAGGCGCTGAAGGTATGATGGGCGCGATCGTCCTTGTGCATCGCTGGCTCGGCATCGCATTTTGCCTGCTGTTCGCCATGTGGTTCGCGACAGGGATCGTGATGCACTTCGTTCCGTTTCCGTCGCTGACGGAGGCGGAACGCTTTGCTGGCCTCGCGAGTCTCGATCGCACGTCGGTGGTCATCGCCGCTGCTGACGCGGTCGCCGCCAGCGGGATCGCGGACGCCAGGCGCGTTCGCCTGATCCAGCGCAGCAACGGTCCCGTGTACATCGTCTCGGGCCCGTCGCGCTTGCGCGCCGTCCGCGCCTCCGATGGAACCGATGCAGCGGTGGCGTCGCCCGATGTCGCGCTTGCGATCGCACGGGATCATGCCCGCCGGCGCGGGCTCGACGCCGCGCATGCGGCCATCGTCGCGCGCGCCCGCTACGATCAATGGAGCGTGCCGAACGGTTTTGATCGGCACCGGCCGTTGTTTCGCGTTGGGCTCGGCGACGCCGCCGGGACCGAGGTCTATGTATCGCCCCGCACAGGCGAGGTCGTGCTGGACACGACGCGGAGCGAGCGTGGCTGGAATTTCGCCGGCAGCGTCCTGCACTGGATCTATCCGACGGTACTCCGAAGCAACTGGCCGCTATGGGATCGCTTGGTCTGGACGTTGTCGCTGCTGGCTCTGATCGCAGCCGTACTCGGTGCGGTGTTGGGCATCGCGCGGATCAGATTGCCTTATCGCGGCTGGCACGCCTTGCATCACATCATCGGCCTTGTGGCGACGACATTCGTGCTGACATGGATCTTCAGCGGCTGGCTCTCCATGGATCACGGCCGGCTGTTTTCGCGCGGCGAGTTGACGCCAGCCGAAGCGGTCGCCGCGGGCGCTGCTCCGGATTGGATCGCAGCCGTGTCGTTGGATCATGCGCCGCTGTCGCCGTCCGCCCGCGAGGTCGAATGGTTCGCCTTCAACGGCCAACTCTATCGCCGCGACCGGATCGCGCTCGATAAGCAAGTCCTGTTCGGCGCAGACGAGGGCGGGCCGGTTCGGCAGACGGGATTCCTCAGTGCGGGCGAGGTCCAGCGATTTGTTGCCCGCCTTGCGACAGGCTGCGACACGCCGACCGTCCTTGCGGCCAACGACGACTATCCCGCGTACTCCGTCGTCTCTCGCGCGCCCGTCTACCGTACCATATGCGGCGACGTCTGGTTCGACATCGACGCTGCCGACGGCACCGCACTACAAAGGCTCGACGCGTCGCGGCGGGCCTATCGCTGGCTCTACAGCGCGCTGCACACGCTCGATTTTCCGGTCCTGATGGCGCACCCGATGCTGCGTGACGGCCTGATCGTCGGCCTCTGCGCCCTTGGGTTCGTATTCTCCATCACCGGGATCGTCATCGGCTGGCGCCGCCTGCGCCTCTCTTTCGCTGCATGAGAGGAAGATCAGCGATGCGCTGCTGCGACATCACGGATCCCTTTTCGCCGGCCGGCTTTCAGTGTAGCTCTGCCCCGGCTTGGAACGGCGGGCGCCCATCCCGCCGACGATGCGAAAATCATGTCAGGAGGCAGCAAGGATGTACCCGAAAGTTCAGATGTTCATCGCCGGCGAGTGGACCGATGGTTCCTCCGGCAAGTCGGAGGACATCCTCAACCCCGCGACCGGTCAGCCGATCGGCAAGACCCCGCACGCCTCCCGCAGGGACCTCGACCAGGCGCTGGAAGCCGCCAAGGCCGGCTTCGAGACCTGGCGCCGGACCTCGCCGTTCGACCGCTACAAGCTGATGCGGAAAGCGGCCGACATCATTCGCTCGCGCGCCGCCGAGATCGCGCCGGTGATGACCATGGAGCAGGGCAAGCCGATCGCGGAAGCAACCGGTGAGACCATGCTGGCCGGCGACCTCATCGACTGGTTCGCGGAAGAAGCGCGCCGCGCCTATGGCCGCATCGTGCCGCCGCGGATGGGCAACGTCTCCCAGCTCGTGACCAAGGAGCCGGTCGGCCCCGTCGCCGCCTTCACACCCTGGAATTTCCCGATCAACCAGGCGGTGCGCAAGATCTCGGCTGCGCTCGCCGCGGGCTGTTCGATCATCGTCAAGGGGCCCGAGGAGACCCCGGCAAGCTGCATGGAGCTGGTGCGGGCCTATGCGGACGCGGGCATTCCCGCCGGCGTCGTCAATCTCGTCTTCGGCGTACCGTCCGAAGTGTCGGAATATCTCATCCCGCACCCGATCATCCGCAAGATCAGCTTCACCGGCTCGACCGCCGTCGGCAAGCATCTCGCTGCGCTGGCCGGCGCCCACATGAAGCGCGTCACTATGGAGCTCGGCGGCCACGCACCGGCGATCGTGTTCGAGGATGCCGATCTGGACAACGCGGCCAAGATTCTGTCGGCCAACAAGTTCCGCAACGCCGGCCAGGTCTGCGTGGCGCCGACGCGCTTCCTGGTGCATGAGAGCGTCTACGAGCCGTTCGTCGACAAGTTCGTCGCGGCCGCCAAGAGCCTCAAGGTCGGCAACGGCCTCGACAAGGACACCCGCATGGGGCCGCTCGCCAATCCACGCCGCGTCGATGCGATGGAAGGCCTCGTCTCCGACGCAGTGCAGCGCGGCGCCAATGTGCGCACCGGCGGTAAGCGCATCGGCAACGAAGGCTTCTTCTTTGAGCCGACGGTGCTGACCGATGTGGCGCGCGATGCGCGCATCATGAACGAGGAGCCGTTCGGTCCGGTCGCGCCGATCACCTCGTTCCGCAGCTACGCCGAGGTGGTGGCCGAGGCGAACCGTCTGCCCTATGGGCTTGCGGCTTATGCCTACACCACCTCGACCAAGACGATGCAGGCGATCGGTGCCGACGTCGAGAGCGGCATGGTGTCGATCAACCATCACGGGCTCGCGCTGCCGGAGGTGCCGTTCGGCGGCATCAAGGATTCCGGCTACGGCTCGGAAGGCGGACTTGAGGCGATCGAGGGCTACCTCAACACCAAGTTTGTGACCCAGGCGAGCGCTTGACGCGCGCCGTCCATAGCGAAGCGCGTCACGGCCTGCCGTGGCGCGCTTTTCTACTTCGCCGTGACCGTGCGCGCCGAGAGCGTGACGAGGCACATCAGCGCGGCGAGCATCCAGAACGCCAACGGCAGGCCGCCGGCATGGGCGACAAAACCAATGCCGGCGGGGCCGATCAGAATGCCCGCATAGCCGGCGGTGGTGATCGCCGCCACCGCAAGCCCGACCGGCATCGCGGTTTGCGTGGCGGAACGGCGGAACAGCACCGGCACCAGGTTTGAAGCGCCGAGGCCGATGAGCAGGAAGCCGGCCATTGCAACGGCCGCGCCGGTTGCGAGCAGCAGCACCGCAAGACCCGCGACTGCAAGCAAACTTCCCGACACCAGCGTCGCGCGATCGCCGACACGCGCCACGACGGCGTCGCCGCCGAGCCGCCCCGCCGTCATTGCGATCGAGAATACGATGTAGCCGATGCCGCCTTGCGCCTCGCCGACGAGGTCGGCGCCGATGACGAGCAGCGCGCCCCAGTCGAGGATTGCGCCCTCGACCAGAAAGGTGATGGCGGCAAGCAGCGCGAGCAAGAGCACGATGCCGTGCGGAAGGACGAACAGCGGCCCGTCCTGCGTCTGCGGCGAGCGTAAGAGGCGCGGCCAGGCAAGCCCCATCGCGAGCAGCATCAGCATAGAGCAGATCAGCGTGCTTGCGAGTGGTGCAAGGTGGAATGAGAGCAGGGTCGTCATCACGGCGGATCCGGCGAACCCGCCGATGCTGAAGAGCGCATGAAAGCCGGACATCAGCGGCTGCCCCGCCGCGCGCTCCACCTCGACCGCATGGATGTTCACGGCGACGTCGATGGAGCCGAGCGAGGCGCCGAATGCGAGCAGCGCCAGCGCCAGCGCCACGGGCGAGCCCACGATTGTCAGCAGCGGCAGCACGAGGGCGAGGCCGAGCCCGCCGGCGATGATGATCGGCTTGCTGCCATAGCGCGCGCTCAGGATCCCCGTTGCGAGCATCGCGACGACGGAGCCGATGCCGAGGCTGAGCAGCAGCAAGCCAAGGACCGCATCATCGACGGCAAGCCGTTCCTTGGCGAACGGCACCAGCGGCGCCCAGCACGCGATACCGAAGCCCGCGACCAGAAACGAAAGCCGTGTCGCAAGCCGTGTCGCCGGCCGGTCGGCTGAAGTCATCGATGAAACTCCGGGGAAGGAAGCGCGCGATCACGGGAGAGGAGGATGCTTAGATCATCAACCAGGGTCGCATGCCAGGGTTCCGACAGCGCAGCGAGTTGACGAATTGTGTCATCGTGACATCGCAACTTATGCCGTCATTGCGCGCCAACGGGTCCGCGCGGAGCGCGGCCCGATGACGCGAGCCCGGAATCCATCGTGCAGCGTGCGACGCGGAGAAATCGATACCGGGCTCGCGCCAAATGGCGCGCCCCATTGCGCACTTGCGCAATGTGGAATGACAGCGAATGGGCCACTGGCTGCCCTGTCTCTCCCCTGTGCATAGGGTGCGCAATGTCTTGGCACAGGGGCCTCATGGGTGCCAGCCGGCGCCCGACCTTCCCTGTGCCCTCTCATCGAGGGAACGACGAGGCGCGCCGATTGCGGCAGTGTCGAGCTGCTTGCGTGGAAGTGCCAAGAGAGAAGTGCCAAGAGAAGTGTCAAGGGTCGATCAGAATCCTGTTGGCCAAAGCTCGATTGCTGGCATACCATTTGCACCGCGACGGCGTCGGTTTCACCAGCGCTCGGTCCTTGAGCGGCTGGCATCACAGCACCACGGGGAGGACTTCATGGATCGCAGGACCGTATTGAAGGGACTGGCCGGCGCAGGCGGTCTGGCATTGACCAGTGGCCTCGCTGCCCCCGCGCTGGCGCAAGGCGCCGCCGCACGCACCCTCCGTTTCGTGCCGCAAGCCAACCTCGCCAATTTCGATCCGATCTGGGGCACGCAATACGTCGTGCGCAACGCCGCCGCGCTGGTCTGGGATACACTTTATGGGATCGACGCGCAGCTCCAGCCGCAGCGCCAGATGGTCGAGTCCGAGGAGGTGACCGACGACGGCACGACCTGGACGTTCAAACTGCGGCCGGGGCTGAAGTTCCATGACGGCGAGCCGGTGCTGAGCAAGGACGTCGTCGCGAGCCTCTCGCGCTGGGCGGCGCGCGATCCGATGGGCCTGATGATCAAGGCCCTGCAACAGGAGCTCACCGCCGTCGACGACCGCACCTTCAAATGGGTCCTGAAGCAGCCCTTCCCGAAGATGCTCTACGCGCTCGCCAAGAACAATTCGCCTTGCAGCTTCATCATGCCCGAGCGCATCGCGCAGACCGACCCGTTCAAGCAGATCACCGACTATGTCGGCTCCGGGCCAATGAAGTTCGCCAAGTCCGAGTGGGTGCCCGGCGCGAAGTCCGTGTTCGAGAAGTTCGCCGACTATGTGCCGCGGCAGGAGAAGGCGTCCTGGCTCGCCGGCGGCAAGCAGATCCTGGTCGATCGCGTGGAGTGGGTGGTGATGCCGGATCCGGCCACCGCGGCTGCCGCCTTGCAGAACGGCGAGGTCGATTGGTGGGAGAACCCGATTGCCGACCTCGTCCCCGTGCTGAAAAAGAACAAGAACATCAGCGTCGACATCGGCGATCCCCTGGGAAATATCGGATCGTTCCGCATGAATCACCTGTTCCCGCCCTTCAACGACGTGCGGGCGCGCCGCGCGGTGCTGATGGCGCTCAGTCAGGAAGACTACATGCGCGCGATCGTCGGGGACGACAATGCGCTCTGGAAGCCGCTGCCCGGCTTCTTCACGCCGGACACGCCGCTCTATAGCGAACTGGGCGGCGAGATCCTGAAGGGCAAGCGCGATTTCGACGCTGCCAAGAAGCTGCTCGCCGAAAGCGGCTATGCGGGCCAGCCGGTCACGTGCCTCGTGGCGCAGGACCAGCCGATCACCAAGGCGCAGGGCGACGTGACTGCGGACCTCCTGAAGAGGCTCGGCATGAATGTCGACTTCGTCGCGACCGACTGGGGCACGGTCGGCTCCCGCCGCGCGCAGAAGACACCGCCAGGGCAGGGTGGCTGGAACATGTTCCACACCTGGCATGCGGGCGCCGATTGCATCAATCCCGCCCCGTACACCGCCGTTCGCGCCAATGGCGACAAGGCCTGGTTCGGCTGGCCCAACAGCCCAGGCGTCGAGAAGGAGGTCACGGCCTGGTTCGACGCCAAGAATCTCGACGAGGAGAAGGCCGCAGTCGGTCGCCTCAACAAGGCGGCGCTCGAGGACGTCGTCTACGCGCCGACCGGTTTCTTCCTGAGCTACACGGCCTGGCGCAAGAACGTTGCCGGCATCACCAAGGGGCCGTTGCCGTTCTTCTGGGGCGTGTCGAAGTCCGCATGACGGTGCGCTGAAGCCAGATGCTCTCCTATATCCTCCGGCGCATCGTCGCGACCTTGCCGGTGATGGCGATCGTCGCTCTGTTCGTGTTCAGCCTGCTCTACATCGCGCCCGGTGATCCGGCCGTGGTGATTGCAGGCGATCAGGCGAGCCCGGAGGATGTGGAGCGCATCCGTCAGAGCCTTGGCCTCGACCGCCCGTTCCTGATCCAGTTTGGTGACTGGGTCTGGCGCATCCTGCACGGCGATCTCGGCACCTCGATCTTCACCAACCTGCCGGTCTCCGCAATGATCGGACAGCGTCTCGGACCGACGCTGTCGCTGATGACCGTCACCCTCCTGCTCACGATCGTCGTCGCGGTGCCGCTCGGAGTGGTGGCTGCGTGGAAGGCGGGAAGCCTGATCGACCGTGCCATCATGGCGTTCGCCGTGTTCGGCTTCTCGTTGCCGGTCTTCGTGGTCGGCTACATGCTCGCCTACATCTTCGCGCTCGAGCTCGAATGGCTTCCGGTGCAGGGCTACACGCCGCTCAGCGATGGCTTTTGGCCGTGGCTGGAGAATTTGATCCTGCCGGCGATCGCGCTCGGCTGCGTCTATATCGCCCTGGTCGCCCGGATCACGCGCGCTGCCATGCTCGAAGTGTTGCAGCAGGATTATATCCGCACCGCGCGCGCCAAGGGGTTGGGGCAGGGCGGTATCCTGTTCATTCACGCACTGAAAAACGCGGCGGTGCCGATCGTGACCGTGATCGGGATCGGCATCGCGCTCCTGATCGGCGGCGCGGTCGTGACCGAAAGCGTGTTCGCGATTCCCGGCCTCGGCCGGTTGACGGTGGATGCGATCCTGCGGCGTGACTATCCCGTCATCCAGGGCATCGTGCTGCTGTTCAGCTTCGTCTACGTGCTGGTCAACCTGTTGATCGACGTCATCTACACCCTGGTTGATCCGAGGATCCGCTATTGACCGACACGACCGTTAACACGCAGCCGCTTCCGGCCGGCCTCGTCATCGCACCGCAGCTCCCGGAGCTGCTGCAGCCGGTTAGGATCCGGCGCGGCATCATCGGCTTTCTGCGCGGCCATCCAACGGTCGCGATCGGCGGCGCGCTGCTCATTGTGCTCATCCTGATCGGGATCTTCGCGCCGTATCTTGGAACCGTCGATCCGACCGCGCTGGCCCCCGCCAAGCGCACCCGCGCGCCGTCGGCCGATTTCTGGTTCGGCACCGACGTGCTCGGCCGCGACATCTATTCGCGCGTGCTCTATGGAGCACGAGTCTCACTCACGGTTGGTCTATCGGTTGCGACACTTGCCTCGTTTGCCGGCCTCGCGATCGGCGTCGTGTCCGGCTTCGTGCGCTGGGCCGACGGCGTCGTGATGCGGTTCATGGACGGGTTGATGGCGATCCCGCCGATCCTGCTGGCGATCGCGCTGATGGCGTTGACGCGAGGCAGCGTCGGCAACGTCATCCTGGCCATCACCATCGCCGAGATCCCGCGCGTCTCGCGCCTCGTGCGCAGTGTCGTGCTTTCGCTGCGCGAGCAGCCGTATGTGGACGCGGCCGTGGCCTGCGGCACGCGTACGCCGATGATCATCCTGCGCCATATCCTGCCCAACACGCTCGCGCCGATGCTGGTCCAGGCGACCTACATCTGCGCCAGCGCCATGATCACGGAGGCGATCTTGTCGTTCATCGGCGCCGGCACGCCGCCCACCGTTCCGTCCTGGGGCAACATCATGGCCGAGGGCCGCGCGCTGTGGCAGGTCAAGCCCTACATCGTGTTCTTTCCTGCGGCTTTCCTGTCCGTCACCGTGCTCGCCGTGAACCTGCTCGGCGATGGTCTTCGCGATGCGCTCGATCCGCGCATGGCCAAGCGTCTCTAGCGCGTCGAGTCGAATCGCGATGGCCTTGCTCGAAGTCGAGAATCTGCAAACCCACTTCCGCACACCCGGCGGCATCAACCGCGCGGTCGAAGGCGTGTCGTTCCACGTCAACGAAGGCGAAACGCTGGCGATCGTCGGCGAGTCCGGCTGCGGCAAGTCGGTCACCTCGATGTCGCTGATGCGGCTGATCCCGGAGCCGCCGGGCCGGATCGCGGGCACCATCCGCTTCGCGGGCAGAGACCTGCTGCAGCTTTCCGATCGGGAGATGCGCGCCATTCGCGGCAACGACGTCTCGATGATCTTCCAGGAGCCGATGACGAGCCTCAATCCGGTTCTGACTGTCGGCCGGCAGATCCGCGAAACGCTGATGATGCATCAGGGCCTCGACAAGCAGAAGGCCGAAGCGCGCGCAATCGAGATGCTCACGCTGGTCGGCATCCCCGAGCCGAAGCGGCGCGTGCGCGAATATCCGCATCAGCTCTCCGGCGGCATGCGCCAGCGTGTGATGATCGCGATCGCGCTCGCATGCAATCCAAAGCTTTTGATCGCGGACGAGCCGACCACCGCGCTCGATGTGACGATCCAGGCGCAGATCCTTAAACTGATGCTGGATCTCAAGAGCCGGGTCGGTGCGGCGATCATCCTGATCACCCACGATCTCGGCGTCGTCGCCGAGATCGCCGAGCGTGTCATGGTCATGTATGCCGGCCGCAAGGTCGAGGAGGCGCCGGTGGCCGAGCTGTTTCGCGCGCCGCGCCATCCCTACACGCAAGGCCTGCTCGGCGCGGTGCCGAGGCTCGGCTCCTCGCTCTCCGGTGCCTCGAAACGGCTGGCCGAGATTCCCGGCCAAGTGCCGGATCTGCGCAAGCCGATCACCGGCTGTGTCTTTGCCGGACGTTGTCCGCTGGTGACCGATCTTTGTCGCCAATATGCGCCGGGCCTCGAAGAGAAGGGCCCTCGACATATCGCCGCCTGTCACTACGCCGCCAAAGGAGCCGCCGCGGCATGAGTCCTCCGCTGCTCCAGGTCAATGACCTCAAGAAGCATTTTCCGGTGCGCGCCGGCTTGTTCGGCCGCAGGTCCGAGCGGGTCTACGCGGTGGACGGGGTGTCCTTCGAGATCGAGCGCGGCGAGACGCTGTCGCTCGTGGGCGAATCCGGCTGCGGCAAGTCGACGGTCGGCCGCGCCATCCTGCGTCTCATCGACGTCACGGCCGGCCAGGTGATCCTCGACGGCCAGCGCATCGATGACGCCTCACCGCGCGCCCTCCGCCAGATGCGCCGCCGCGTGCAGGTCGTGTTCCAGGATCCGTTCTCGAGCCTCAATCCGCGGATGCGCGTGCGCGACATCCTGGCCGAGCCAATCCGCAATTTTGGTCTTGCGAAGTCGGCAACCGACCTCGAGGCACGCGTGGCGTCGCTGATGGACACCGTGCGGCTGCCGCGCGAGGCGCTGAACCGCAGGCCGCACGAGTTTTCGGGCGGCCAGCGTCAGCGCATCGGGATCGCGCGGGCGCTCGCGGCCGACCCCGAGCTGATCGTCTGCGACGAGGCGGTCTCCGCGCTTGATGTCTCCGTGAAGGCGCAGATCGTCAACCTGCTACAGGACCTCCAGCGCGAGTTCGGCCTCGCGCTGCTCTTCATCAGCCATGATCTGGCGATCGTCGAGCACATGACCCATCGCGTCGCGGTGATGTATCTCGGCAAGATCGTCGAGCTGGCGCCGAAGCAGGAGATCTTCGCCGCGCCGAGACATCCTTACACCCAGGCGCTGCTGTCGGCGGTGCCGGTGCCCGAGCCGGGCGCTGCGCGCAGCCCGATCATCCTGCGCGGCGACGTGCCCAGCCCGATCCGCCCGCCGAGCGGATGCCGCTTCCACACCCGCTGTCCGTTTGCTTTCGATCGCTGCCGGACCGAAGAACCGCAGCTCCGCGCCACCGGAAGCAATCAATGGGTGGCGTGTCATCTTGAGGAGCCGCCGCAGGGACTCAACCCTGGCGGCGCAGGAAGCCGGTGATCGTGACCTTTTCCCAGATGCCTGCGGCGGCGAAAGGATCGGCGCGGTTGAAGGCTTCGACCTCGGCGCGGCCGGGAGCTTCGATCAGGAACAGGCTGCCGATCATGGTCTGGCCGTCGTCCGAGACGAGGGGGCCCGACATCACGATCTTGACGCCAAAGCGCGAGGTGTCGCTCAGGAAGGCCTTGTGGGCGTCGTAGTTGGAAAGCCGGATCGGCAGCGCGCCGGCGCGGTCGAGCGCGTGAATTGCGAACAGCATTGTAACTCCAGTCTTGATGGACGGCCGCAGAGAGCGGCCGTCCAGGCTTGCGATGATGTGCGGAGTCTATTTGCTGCCGAGCTTGCCGGCCTCCTCGAAGGTCGGGCAGCTCCGCTGCTCCAGCGGAACATCGAACGGCTTGTAATTGTCCTTGGTGATGACGGTCGGCTTCAGCACGATCTCGTTGATGACCGGCTGGTCGCGCAGGGAGCGGATCGCCATCATGGTGCCGAGGCAACCCTGCGCAAAGCCGTTATAGTCGCCGCTGGCGAGCAGCTTGCCCGACTTGATGGCGTCGATCGCCTCCTTGGTGCCGTTGATGCCGATCACCTGCGCCTTGCGGTTCGCGCCGTCGAGGGCCTCGATCGCGCCGACCGCCATGGCGTCGTTGGCGGCGAGAACGCCGTCGATCTGCGAGTTGGACTGCATCAAATTCTCCATCACCTGGAGCGCCTGGAGCCGCTGGTAGTTGCCGGGCTGCGAGGCCAGCAGCTTGGCACCCGGATTCTCCTTGATGGCGTCGTTGAAGCCTCTGATACGGTCGACGTTGGTCAGCGAGCCCTTGACGCCCTCGATGATGACGATGTTGCCCTTGCCGCCGAGCGTCTTGAGGAGATAGCGCGCGGTCTCGAGGCCGAGGCTGTAATCGTCGGCGCCGATGAAGGAGACGAACTTGCCGCCGGCGGAGCGGTCGGTGATGTTGACCACCGGGATCTTGGCCTCGTTGATCTTCTCGACCCCCGGCACCATGGCCTTGTAGTCGACGGGGATGAAGACGATCGAGCTCGGCTTCTTCACCACGACGTCCTCGATCTGGCTGAGCTGCTCGGGGATCGAGTCGGGCTTGGTCGGGATGTAGTGCAGCGTCTTGGCGTTCATCGTCTTGGCCGCAACGTCGGCGCCGACCCGCACGGTCTGGAAATAGGGATTGGTCTGGTTCTTGGTGAAGACGGCGATGGTCTCGCCGTCGGCGCGGGCCTGCGTGGTCAACGCGGCGACCATCAGAAGCGGCAGTGCCAGGTAGCCCAGTTTCCGGTGTCTCATGTCGTCTCCATCCCTCATTTTGGCTTGTTGGATATCAGGAACTCATTGCCCGCGGCGCCGGGTCTTCATGTCCAGCCAGACGGCGAGAATGACGATGATGCCGGTGACGAGCGGCTGCCAGTTGGCGCTGACCGACAAGAGGTTCATGCCGTTCAACACCAGCGTCAGGATCAGCGCGCCGACGAAGGTGCCGAACACGGTGCCGAGGCCGCCGAACAGCGATGTGCCGCCGATCAGCACGGCCGCGATCGCGGGCAGCGTCAGGGTCTCGCCGATATCGGCCTCGGCCGAATTGAGCCGCGACAGGAAGATGATAGAGGCTAGGCCCGCCATGGTGCCGGACACGGCATAGACGAGGAGCAGGCGCCGGGCGACCGGAATGCCGGAGAGCCGTGCCGCGACTGGATTGGCGCCGATCGCATAAATCTCCTGGCCCCAGATCGTCCGCTGCGCGAACAGTGTCCCGATCGAAAGGAAGATCAGGAGCAAATAAACCGGGATCGGCAGGCCGAAGAGATAGCCGCTGCCGATCTGACGGAAGCCGGCGGGGAAGCCGTGGATGGTGTCGCCGGCCATGTACCAGTAGGTGAGGCCGTTCAGCACCCACAGCATGCCATAGGTGGCGATGAAGGAGGGGATGCGCAGCGCGGTGACCATGATGCCGTTGAGCAAGCCGACGACGCCGCCGACGACCAGCGCGGTGAGGATGCCGAGCACGGGCGAGCCGGTCTGGTGGATCACCGTGCCGGCGAGGCAGGCGGACAGCGCGACATTGGCACCGACGGAGAGATCGAGGCCCGCGGTCAGCACCACCAGCGTCAGGCCTGACGCGATGAAGAAGGTCAGGCTCGCCTGTCGCAGCACGTTGAGGATGTTGCCGAGGCTCAGGAAGGAATCGCTGAGCACCGCAAGCACAGCGCAGATCAGGAACGCGGCGAGCAGGCGATAGAAGAGCTGGATCGCGTCCTGCGACAGGAACGAGCGGGGCGGTGCGATGGTCTCTTTGGTGATGTCGGTCATGACCGGCTCCGAAGGCCATCGAGGAACAGTGCGACGATGACGAGGACGCCGACGCTCGCGACCTGCACCGAGGACGGCAGCGAGATCAGGTTCAACCCGTTGCGCAGCACGCCCACCGCGATCACGCCGAGCACGGTGCCGAGCAGCCAGCCATTGCCACGCTCGAACGAGGTGCCGCCGACCGCCACGGCTGCGATGGCGTCGAATTCGAGGCCGAGACCCGCGGTCGGATGCCCGGAATTCATGCGCGCGGTCATCAAAAGGCCGGCGATGCCGGCCATGGCGCCGCCGATCGCATAGACCGCGATCAGGAGCCGGTTCGCGGAGAGGCCGGCATAGCGCAGTGCCTCGCGATTGCCGCCGAGGGCGAAGATGTAGGTGCCGAAGCGGGTATGATAGAGCAGGACGTGAAACGCTGCATAGGTGACGAGCGCCATCACGATCGGCACAGGAACGCCCAGAAGCGTTGCGGAATAGATGTCCCGTACGCTGTGGGGGATGCCGACCACGCTCTGGCCGTCGCTGACGATCAGCGACAGGCCCTGTGCCATGCCGAGCGTGCCGAGTGTCGCGACGAAAGGCGGAATGCGGAGGATCGCAACCAGCCAGCCGTTGACGGTGCCGAAGGCCGCGCCGACCAGCAGGCCCGCGCCCAGGCCCAGCAGCATCGACTTGGTCGCGAGCGACACGATCGCAACGCAGAGCGAGGTCAGCGTCAACACCGCGCCCATCGACAGATCCAGGCCTTCCGTCATGATGATCAGCGTCATCGGCAGCGCGAGCATGGTCAGGATCGTCGACTGCACCAGCACGTTGGAGAGGTTGGCGACCGACAGGAAGCCCGGCGCGAGCACGCCGAACAGCGCGATCAGAAGCACCAGCACGATGGCGACGCCGGGAATGCGTTGCAGCGGATTTGGTTGTGATGCGACCGCGGCCTCACGCATGATGCATCCCCAGTCGCACGATGTTTTCCTCCGTCAGCTCATTGCGCGTCAGATGCCCGGCGATACGGCCCTCGCGCATCACATAGGCGCGGTCGCAGACATGGCAGATCTCGACCTGCTCGGACGAGATCATCAGCGCCGCCGCGCCTTCGGCGACCAGACGGTCGATCAGGGCGAAGATCTCGGATTTGGCGCCGATGTCGATGCCCCGCGTCGGCTCGTCGAAGATGAAGAGCTTTGCGCCGGCCGCCAGCCACTTGCCGATCACAACTTTCTGCTGATTGCCGCCGGAGAGCAGGCCGGCGGTCTGACGCGCGCTCGGCGTCGCGATACGGAGCTGTCGGATCAGGCTGTCGGATGTGCGCAATGCATTGCGCTGGTCGAACAGGCCGCTCGGGAACAGCTTTCGCAACGCCGAGACGACGAGATTGTCGCTGACGGAGCGGAGCAGCGCGAGCCCCTCGCTCTTGCGGCTCTCCGGGATCAGCGCGATGCCGCGGCGGGCCGCGATGTCGGGCTCTCCGGAGATCGCCTTGCCGTCGAAGATGATCTCGCCGGAGGTCACGGGATCCGCGCCGAAGATGGCGCGCGCGACCTCGCTGCGACCCGAGCCGACAAGGCCACACAGGCCGACGATCTCGCCCTGGCGCACCTCGATGTTGATGTCGGAAATGCCGGTCGGCGCCGCCAGATCCTTGACCCTGAGCAGCACCTCGCCAGCCTTGTCGGCAAAATTGCGCGGATAGGTCATGTCGACGTTGCGGCCGACCATCATGCGGACGAGCTGGTCCGGGGTGACGTCGGCGGGGCGGACGCCGTCGATGCGACGACCGTCGCGCAGCACGGTGATGCGGTCGCCAAGCGCGAATACTTCGGCCATGCGGTGGGAGATGTAGACGATGGAAACGCCATCGGCCTTCAGCCGCGCGATCAGCGCGAACAAGAGTTCGGTCTCGCGGTCGGACAGCGCCGCGGTTGGCTCGTCCATCACCAGGATGCGGGCGTTCTGGCTGATCGCTTTCGCAATCTCGACCATCTGCTGCTGCGCCACGCCAAGCTTGTCGACGGTGATGGCGGGATCAATGTCGAAGCCGATCGTGTCGAGCACGCGCCTGGCGTCGGCCAGGATCCTGCGGCGGTCGATCGTGCCGGGAATGCGCCCCTTCGGCTCGCGGCCGAGGAAGATGTTTTGCGCGATATCGAGATGGGGGACGAGCGAGAATTCCTGGAAGATCACGGCAATGCCGAGCTTCTGCGCGTCGGCGGCCGAGCTGATCGCGACCTTTTCACCCTTGTAGAAGAACTCGCCGGCATCGGCGCGATAGGCGCCGCACAGCACCTTCATCAGGCTTGACTTGCCGGCGCCGTTCTCGCCGAGCAGCATGTGGACCTCGCCGGGGAAAACGGCGAAGGACACGTCGTCCAGCGCCTTGACGCCGGGAAATTCCTTGCTGATGCCGCGCAGCTCCAGCAGCGGCGCGGGCGAGGGGGCCTCAGTGGGCAAGATCGCCGTGCTCATGCCTGGGCTCCGCCTGCAAAGATCTTTCCGGGGTTCATCAGGCCGTTCGGATCGAGTGCCCGCTTGATCGATCGCATCACATCGACGGCTTCGCCGAGCTCGTCGGCGAGATAGTCGATCTTGCCGAGCCCGATGCCGTGCTCGCCGGTGCAGGTGCCGTCCATGGCAATGGCGCGGCCGACCATGCGGGCCTGCAGCGCCTTGGCGGCTTCGGCCTCATCCAATCTTGCCGGATCGATCAGGATCAGCATGTGGAAATTGCCGTCGCCGACGTGGCCGACGATCGGGGCCGTAAAGCCGTGCTCGTCTGCGTCCCTTCGCGTCTCGGTCAGGCATTCGGCGAGCCGCGAGATCGGCACGCAGACATCCGTGATCACGGCGCGTGCGTCGGGCCGCAAGCCGAGGCCGGCATAGAGCGTGTTGTCACGGGCATGCCAGAGCCGGCTGCGGTCTTCCGGGGCCTTGGCCCAGGCGAAGCCATGACCGCCATGGTCGGCGGCGATGGCCTGCGCGGCCTCGGCTTGCTCGGCGACGGAGGTCTCGGAACCATGGAATTCGAAGAACAGGGTCGGGGCCTCGCGATAGCCGAGCTTTGCATAGGCATTGATGCCCCGCATCATGACATCGTCGAGCAGCTCGATGCGCGCCACGGGAATGGCGGACTGGATCACGGAGATCGCCGTGTCGACGGCATCGTGCAGGGTATCGAAGCTGCAGACCGCCGCCGAGATCGCCTGCGGCACGGGATGGAGCTTGAGTGTGATCTCGGTGATGATCCCGAGTGTGCCTTCCGCGCCGACGAACATCCGCGTCAGATCGTAGCCGGCAGCGGTTTTGCGCGCGCGCTGTGAGGTGCGGATCACGCGCCCGTCGGCCAGCACCACCTCCAGCGCCATGACATTGTCCTTCATGGTGCCGTAGCGCACGGCCATGGTGCCCGAAGCGCGGGTCGATGTCATGCCGCCGATCGAGGCGTCGGCGCCGGGATCGATCGGGAAGAACAGGCCCGTGCCGCGCAGCGCCGCGTTGAGCTGCTTTCGCGTGATGCCGGGCTGCACGACGACGTCCATGTCGCTCTCATGCACCGCCAGCACCTTGTTCATGCGCGCGAAGTCGAAGCAGACGCCGCCCGCGACCGACGCCGCGTTACCCTCAAGCGAGGTGCCGGCGCCAAAGGGTATGATCGGCATACTCGCGCTGCCACACAGCTTGACGATCTCGGCGACCTCCTGCGTCGTCTCCGGGAACACCACGATGTCCGGCGGCAGGTTGCGATAGTGGGATTCGCTCTGCCCATGCTGATCGAGCACGCCGCGCGCAACGCTCGCGCGCGGGCCAATCATGCCTGTGAGGCGATCGGCCAATGCTGCTGTGCTGACCCGCGGTCCCATCCTTGCTCCCTCTCTGCCCCCGATGCCGGACTCTTGTCGGTCCGTTCCGCTACCGTCCGGCTTAGGCGGCTTGCACGTTGCTCGCAACCTGCTTCAAGCCGAAATCATAGTTGAGATGAAAATACGCGCTATCCACCATGCGACCATCCGGCGCACGGCCGGGCGGGTGGCGGACGAACTCGCGGATCAGGCTGTCCTTGACGCCGAACACCACGTCACTGTCGAGATACTGGTCGCCGGCAACGAATACGTGGGTCACGAGCTGCTCGAAGCCCGGTGCGGAGATCATGAAATGCACGTGCGCGGGGCGCCAGGGATGGCGACCCTGCGCCTCGAGCATCTCGCCGACCGGGCCGTCATGCGGAACAGGATAGGCGGCGGGCTTGATCGACCAGAAATGGAAGCGGCCGTTGGCGTCGGTGTGGAAGCGTGCGCGCATGGCGAGATCGCCGCCGATGTCGTCGAGCTGCTGCACGTCGTAATAGCCGTCATCGTCGGAATGCCAGACGTCGACAATGGCGCCCGCAAGTGGCCGTCCATCGACGGTCGAGACCGAGCCGGTGACCAGCATCGGGTCGCCCTCCATCGGGCCCGAGATATCCGCGCCGCTGTCCTTCTCCGGCGCGGCCTGCACGAAGAACGGCCCCAGCACCGTGGTCTCGGTCGCACCTTCCGGCATCGGATGGTTGATCGCGTCGACCAGCATGGAGACGCCGAGCGTGTCCGACAGCAGAATGAACTCCTGGCGCTTGTCATCGCACATGTGACCCGTGCGGGTCAGGAAATCGATGCCGTATTCCCATTCCTTCTGGGTCGGGCGCACCTCGCGCACGAAGGCATGAAGATGGCGCACCAGCGCCTCGCTGACCTCTTTGATCCGCGGATCCGTCGCGTCCTTGATCCGCTCCAGCACTGCGTCCGTGATCGTGTTCTCGTTGAAGTTACGCATATGTGCCTCCGTGGATCAGAGTTTGGGCTCGCCGAGGCCGGACAGCCGCTCGAGATGCTTGACGGTTGCGATAAAGTCGGTCTCGCCGTCGCCTTGCGCGACCAGCGAACCGTAGGTCTCGCGCACCTGGGCCGCGAGCTGCAGCGGCACGCCGACGGCGTGGCCGGCCCCTAAGATCAGATCGAGATCCTTCGCCATCTGCTTGCAGGAGAAGGTGGACTCGAAATCGCGGGTCCGGAGCGGTGCGGTCTTGTACTTCACCATCGGCGAGGCGACCGCGCTGTCGTCGAGCACTTTCAATATGTCCTGCCAGGCGATGCCGCCCTTGCGTGCCAGCGCCAGGCTCTCGGCCATCATGGCTGCGGAGACTGCAATCATCAGATTGACGGCGAGCTTGGCGTAGCGCGCCTCTTCGCCGGGCCCGAGATAGGTCTGGGCGCGGGTGAAGGCGGCGAACAGCGGTTTTGTGCGCTCGAAGGCGTCCTTGGGGCCCGAGACGAAGCAGGTCAGCGCGCCGGTGTGAACGATGCTGGCATTGCCGGAGACCGGCGCGCGCAGGTAGATGACGCCGCGCGCCTGCGCGGCCGCATCGACCTCGGCGGACGCCTCGGCGCTTACGGTGCTGGTCTCGATCAGCACGGCGCCAGGGGCCATCGCGCCGATGAGTCCGGTGGGGCCGAGCATCACGGCGCGCAACGCCGCGTCATCGGGCAGGGACGTGACGACCGCAGCCCTGCCGTTCACCGCATCAGTGGGCGAAGCGGCTGTCGAAATGCCTTGCGTGCGCGCCTCGTTGAGCCGCGCGGCGCTCTGATCGAAGGCGGTCACGGCGTAGCCGGCCTTGGCGACGAGCACCGACATCGGCAGGCCCATCTTGCCGATCCCGATAAAGGCGACATTCTTCGAAGCGTCTGTCATTGTTGTTGTCCGTTGGCGCCGCTAGGCGGCGCGTCCCTGTCGTTCGATGTCCTGCACCAGCCGCTGGCCGGATTGCGCGAGCAGCGCTTTCTTCGTCTCCAGCCCCTCAACCAGCAGCCGACCGTTCCGTTTCTTCCAGGTGCCGCCGATCATGACGGCCTCGATATTGGCGAGGCTCGTCTGCATCACGACGGTGGAAACGGGATCGTGCACCGGGAAGAGATTGAGATCGGACGCATTGATGATGACGAGGTCGGCGAGTTTGCCCGGTGTCAGCGAGCCGATCTGGTCCTCGCGGCCGAGCATGCGCGCGCCTTCCGTCGTGATCCAGTGCAGCGCCTCGCGCGCCGGAATCGTGGTGGTCGCCGGAATCGTGCCGTTGGCCCTGCGTGTCTCAGCGTTGTCGAGCGCCCGCTGCATCGAGAGCGCGACGCGCGCGGCCGAGAAGAGATCGCCAGCCAGCACGGATTCGAGATCGATGCCGATCGTCGGGCGCACTCCGCGCTTGAAGAGCCGTCCGGTGATCGGAAAGCCGTGGCCCTGGATCATCTCGTTCTCCGGCGTCACCGAGAACGACACGCCGAGACCGACCAGGCGATCGAGGAGATCGTCAGGCAGGTCGTTGCCATGGACGATGTTGATGCCGGGGCCGACCAGGCGCGCCTCGATCAGCTTCTCCCAGCCGCCGGGCGTCTTGGCCGGACCGCCGCCCTGGTGCATCGATGCGATCAGGTTGAGTTCCCGCGCGAGGCGGAAGTCATGCATGGCGACATCGAGCGTCGAATAGTGCGGGCCGAGAATGGCGAGTCCAACCGTAACGAGACCGTCGCGGTCGGCGAGGGGGCCTGCCAGCAACCGCTCGACCTCGCGGCGTGGATGCGGAATCTCAGAGAAATGCGGCTCGCCAGGCTTCGGCTCGGGCTTCGGTGAGCCGTGGAAGAAGGCGGCGCGGATGCCACTCTCGATCAGGCCGCGCACGGCGGCGTCAGTGTGGTTGGGCGTCGGATTGTTGTGACACCAGTCGACCAGCGTGGTGGTGCCGCAATTGATCTGGTTCAGCGCGCCGACCAGCGTCGCGATGTAGATGTCCTCGGGCCGGAACACGGTTGCGAGGCCGGCATGCATGCGGCGGAAATATTCGAGCAGGGTCCAGTTCGCTGCGTAGCCGCGCAGCGCCGTCTGCCAGGTGTGCATATGCGCGTTGATAAGGCCGGGGATGACGATGCGCCCCGTACCGTCCACGATCTCGGTGTCGGCCGTGCCGCTGCCGAGATCGATCGATGGACGGACGTCAACGATGCGATTTCGCTCGACCAGCACGTCGCCGGTGCGAAGATCGCCAATCCTGTCATCCATGCTGATGACGACGGCGGATTTGATCAGCGTGCGTCGCATCGAATCAAGCCGCCGTTTTGGTTGCGCTCGGCGGATCGCCGGCCCAGGCACGCGCGATCAGGTCGCGGATGGCATTGCGCTCGAGCGGGCGCGGATTCCAGTAGGCGTTAGTGACCGCGAGATCAGCCGCCTTGTCGATGCCGCCCTCGGGCATGCCGACATCGCGCAGCGCAAGCTTTGCATTCAGCCGCTTCGCCAGATCGTAGAGTCCACGCGAAGCATCGGCGGCGCCGATCGCGCGCGAGATGCGCGCCATCGCATCGGGCACGGCGGGTGCGTTGTAGGCCAGCGCATGCGGCAGCACGATGGTGTGCGTCTCGGCGTGCGGCAAATCGAAGGTGCCGCCGAGGGTATGGCAGAGCTTGTGATGTAGCGCCATACCGACCGTGCCGAGGCAGACGCCGCACAGCCAGGCGCCATAGAGCGCCTCGGTGCGCGCCTCGCGGTCGTCGCTCTTGGCGGCTATCGCGGGCAGGGCGCGCGCGAGTGCGCGGATGCCTTCCTCCGCCATCAGCGAGGTGACGGGATTGGCGTCGCGCGCGTAAAGCGCTTCCACCGCATGCGCGATCGCGTTGATGCCGGAGGTCGCAGTGAGGCTCACCGGCAGCGTCAAGGTGAGATCGACGTCGTAGATCACGGTTTCAGGCAGCACCGCAGCATCGCGCACCGTGGTCTTCAGGCCGTTCTCGGTCTGACCGACGATCGGCGTCATCTCCGATCCGGCGTAAGTGGTGGGAATGCAGAGCTGGTTGACGCCGGTGCGCAGGGCCAGCGCCTTGCCAAGGCCGGTGGTCGATCCACCGCCGAGCGACACGACGCAGTCGGCATCGCACGCCTTCATGGCGGCAAGCGCCTGCTCCGTGACGTCGACCGGCGTATGCATGGTCGCGCCGGGAAAGATGCCGGCATAGAGTGGGCCAAGCGCCGCGCCGAGGCTTTTGCCCTGCGTCTCCTGCTGCGGCGTCGTCAGCACCAACGCGCGCTTGCCGCCGAGTCGCTCGACCTCGGCTTTGGCCGCGGCGAGCGTCCCGGTGCCGAACACGACACGGCAGGGGAGGTTTTCAAAGGTGAACGAACCGATCATGTGCCGGTCTCTTTGATGGGATAATCGACCTGGAAGCGACCGGTTCGCAAGTCGCCGAGCGCCTCGCGCACGCGCAGATGTTCCGGATGGTTGGCGTACGCGGCAAGCGCGGCCTGATTGGCAAACTCCGAGAACAGCACGACGTCGCAGGCGTAATCGACGGCGCTGACGTCGACGCCGACCTCGATGTGGGTGAGGCCGTCGATCCGGCCCTTGAGGCCTTCGAACAAGGTCTTGACCTTGAGCCGGGCGGCGGAGCGCTCCTCGGGGGTTTCCCCGCGCAGCCGCCACATCACGATGTGCCTGATCGGGCCCGACATTTTCCTGATTCCTCGCCTGCCGCTCTGCTTGTTTGCGCGGCATTTTGCCTTGCAGAACACGGAAATAAAGGCCAATAATTGTAAGTCTCTTTTTCGATATGTGAAAAAATGGACCGCTTGCTGCAGCTTGAAGTGTTCTCCAAGACGGCTGAGCTCGGCAGCCTCTCCAAAGCCGCCGAGGCGCTGCGGATGTCGAATGCGGCTGCCAGCCGCTATCTAGGTGCGCTGGAGGAGCGCCTTGCAGTCCGGCTGATCGAGCGCAACACCCGCCGATTGTGGTTGACGGAAGCGGGGCAGGAGCTGCTCGAACGTTGCGGTCCGGTTCTGAACGAATTGGCCGAAGCCGAGGACATCGTCAGCGATCGCGCCTTGTCGCCTCAGGGCATGCTGCGCGTCACCAGCTCGCTCTCCTTTGCGGTGATCTATCTGGCGCCGATGCTGCCGGCGTTTCGCGCGCGCTACCCGAAGCTCAACCTGCAGATCACCACCGCGAACCGATACCCGGATTTCATCGAGGCGGGCATCGACGTGGCGATCCGGACGCGCGAGCAGGAACCGGATTCGAACATCGTCGTGCGCCGTATCGGGCAGATGCGCCGTGTGCTGGCGGCCGCGCCGTCTTATCTCGCAAGCTGCGGCCGGCCGGAACAGCCGGCCGACCTCGCGCGTCACAACATGCTGGTCTACAACCTTGCCAACGATCCCTATTCCCTGCGCCTGCGCAAAGGCAATGGAGCGCAGACCATCCGCATCACGCCGACGCTCGACAGCAATGACGGCCAGGTCATCCGCGGCGCGGCACTGGCAGGGCTCGGCATCCTCATCCAGCCGCTCTACATCGTTCAGAGCGACATCGCGGCGGGCCGTCTCGTCCCGGTGCTGATGGATTGGGAGCTGCCTCTGCTCACCATGAACATCGCGTATCAGAACCGCGCCGGGCTGCCGGCCAAGATCAGGGTCTTTTCAGACTTCCTGGTGACTTACATCCGCGAGCATTCGGAGCCGGGGATCTGGATGGATGCAACGAAGTGAGCAAGATACATTCTCGAATTCAGACTGCTTCCAAGAAGGCACATCCATTTGAAAGCCAGGACATCCGGCACCGCGTGGCGACATGCCAATATCGGTCGCCTGCTCAATAACGCAGTGCGACGTTTCGAAGGTCGCGTGCTCGAATTGATGAGCGACAGGGGGCACGACGAAACGCGCATCGCGCATGTCAGCCTGACCCGCAATCTCGATGTGGAGGGGACGAGGCTCACCGAGCTTGCCCGCCGCGCATCCATGAGCAAGCAGGCGATGGGTGAGCTGGTCGATCAATGCGCCGAGCTCGGCCTCGTCGATCGCATTGCCGATCCGACAGATCGGCGCGCCCGTATCGTCATGTTCACGCCGGCCGGGATCAAATGGTTAGATGCGTTTCGCGATGCGGTCGACATTGCCGAACAGGAAATGCGCGCCGAACTCGGCAAGGCCACGATGGACGCGATCCTGAAGGGCCTCGCCGTCTATGGCGCGAAGTTCGATACGCTCGACGCAGATTAGTCAGGCTACTTGACGATATCGTCAGGCGACCTTACCATGCAGGATAATGCTGGTAGGGAGAAGCGTCTTGGAGATACGTCTGACGGCCTCGGTGCTCATCGTAGGCGGGGGCCCATGCGGGCTGATGCTGGTCAACGAGCTTGGCCGCCGCGGCGTGTCCGCGATCTTGGTCGATGAAAAGCCGGGGACGGCGTTCAATCCGCAGGCCAATGCGACGCAGGCCCGCTCGATGGAGCACTATCGGCGGCTGGGATTTGCCGACGAGATCAGACGAGAAGGCTTGCCTGCCGATTATCCGACCGATGTCGCGTACTTCACCCGTTATGCCGGCTATGAGCTGGCGCGGTTTTCGTTGCCGTCATCGTCACGCGCGAGCGAGCTCATCAAGGGCATGTCCGGCTCCTGGAGCGCCGCCGAACTGCCGCATCGCGTCTCGCAGAAATATGTCGAGGCGGTGCTGCGCCGGCATGCCGAACGGCTCCCTGGAATAAAGCTCAACTACGGTCATCGGCTGGTCAGCTACACCGAGAGCGATGAGGGCATCGTCGGCGACATCGAATGTCTCGATGATGGTCGCCGCTTTCAGCTCCATGCCGATTTCCTGGTCGGCGCCGACGGGCCGCGCTCGATGGTCCGGCAATCGCTCGGGATCGTCTATGGCGGCGAGACGGGAACGCAGCGCGATTTCATGGGCGGGCGGATGCTGGCGGTCTATCTCCGTTCACCTGATTTCTACGCGAACATCCCGCACGCCAAGGCGTGGATGTACAACTGCTTCAATGGCGATCGTCGTGCCTTCATGGCGTCCGTGAACGGTCGCGACGAATTCGCGTTCCATACGCAGCTCCGACCCGACGAAGACGAGAGTGCGATCGCCGTCAACGAGGCCAGGGCCGCGTTCCAGCGTGCCTGCGGCGCGCCGATCGATTGCGACGTGCTCTCGTTCCTGACCTGGACCGCAGGTCACGCGCTGGTCGCGACCGGAATGCAGCGGGGTAGGGTCTTCCTCGGCGGTGACGCGGCGCACCTGTTCACGCCAACCGGTGGGCTCGGCTACAACACCGCGATCGAGGACGCGGTCAATCTCGGCTGGAAGCTCGCAAGCATCGTCAAGGGCGTGAGCCCGGCTGCGCTGCTCGACAGCTACGAGGTGGAGCGGCGTCCGGTGGCACTCCGCAACACCGATTATGCGCGCCGCTTCGCCGACTCGCTCGGTCTGTTTGCGCCCGCGCCGGAGATCGAAGACGCCACGGAAGCAGGCGACGAGGCGCGGCGTAAGGCAGGTATCTATCTCGAGCGGCACGCCCGCGCCGAGTTCAACATCCCCGGCGTTACCTTCGGCGGACGTTACGACGGCTCGCCGGTCATTGTCTCCGACGGCAGCCAGCCGCCGCCCGACGCTGCAAATGTCTATGTCCCGAGCGCCTGTCCCGGCGGCCGCGCGCCGCATGCGTGGCTGGAGGACGGCGTGTCCCTGTACGACCTGTTCGGGTTCGAATGGACGCTGCTTCAGTTTGGGGAGGTCGTGCTCGCTCACACTCCGTTCGCCGAGGCTGTCCGCGCGCTTGGTGTCGACGTGAAACTCGTCACGCTGCCGAGATCCTTGCGCGATCTCTACGAGGCGGATCTCGCACTCATACGTCCTGACCAGATCGTGGCCTGGCGCGGCACCGTATCACAGGCCGGGATGATCGGGCGCGTCCTTGCCCGCGCGCTTGGGCACGGCGCGAGCGAGGGCGCGCGTCTGGCAAGCTGATCGATACCCGCCGCCGCACCCACCTGCGGCGCGCAGCAATAACAACAAAACGACAATGATACCGGAGGAGGACAAATTGACGACAAGGACGCTCGAGGACTACGACGATCATGCGGCCGCCGCTATCGGCGCCGAGCAGACGGCAAGCAGCCGGCGGCGCATTCTGATCGCCGGCACCATCGGTACCGCGATCGAATGGTACGATTTCTTCATCTACGGCCTGATCGCGCCGCTGGTGTTCGACCAGCTTTTCTTCCCGAAGTTCGATCAGCTCACGGCGACCATCGCGGTCTTCGCGACGTTCGCCGTCGGATTCCTGGCGCGTCCGCTCGGCGGGATCGTGTTCGGCCATTTCGGTGACCGCTTGGGTCGCAAATCCGTCCTGTTGTGCACGCTGCTCATGATGGGACTAGCGACCATGTCGATCGGACTATTGCCGACCTACGCCAGCGCGGGTCTGATCGCGACCATCGCGCTCGTCGTGTTGCGCTTCCTTCAGGGCTTTGCCCTCGGCGGCGAGTCGACCGCGGCGATCCTCATGGCGATCGAAACGGCTCCCGGCCACCAGCGCGGCTTCTCGGCCGCCGTGATCCAGGCCGCGGGGCCCGTCGGCGTCGTGCTCGCATCTTCTGCCGCGCTCGCGATCTCGCGGCTGCCGGAGGCGGACCTGCTGTCTTGGGGCTGGCGCGTTCCGTTCCTGATCAGTGCGGTGCTCGTTGCGCTCGGCGTCTACATGCGCTTGCGCATCGAGGAGAGCGCGACGTTCCGCAAGGCGGGGGAAGTTGAAGCCGTGCCCGCCGTCGAGGCGGTGAGGGGACACTGGCGACCGATCCTCATCGTGTTCTTCGCCGAGATGGCGCAGACATCCTATTTCTACCTCACGGCCATCTTCACCATTTCCTTCGCCACGCGCCAGCTCGGCGTCCAAAAGGATGTGATCACGCAGGCCGTGCTGTTCGCAAACCTCGTTGGCCTGATTGCCATGCCGCTCATCGGCGCGTGGTCCGACCGGATCGGACGGAAACGCTTGTTCCTCGCCGGTGTCGCGCTCGCAACCACCTCGATGTTTGCATTCTACGGCGTGGTCGCGAGCCGCAATACGCTGCTGGTGACGGCGGCGCTGATCCTGGCCGCCGGCGTGATCCATCCGCTGATGTTCAGCACCGAAGGCAGCTATTTCCCGGAGCTGTTTCCGACCCGTATCCGCTTCACCGGCGTGTCGATCGGAAAGCAGCTCGGAACGGTGCTCGGCGGCGGTATGGCGCCGCTCGTCGCCACCAGCCTGTTTGCGCAAACGGGCACGACCTATGCGATCACCGGATATTACATCGCGCTCGCGCTCGCGGCGATGATCGCGCTCGGCTTTGCGCGCGAAACCAGCAAATCGCGGCTGCTCGGCTAGGCCCGCGCCAACAAAAGGGAGGTTCTCATGGACGTCAGTCTTCTGATCAACGGGCAGGATCAGGCCGCTTCCACCGGCAAGGTGTTCGAACGGCGCAATCCGCTGTCGCAAGAGCTTGCAAGCCGGGCGGCCGGCGCGACGGCTTCCGATGCCGACGCCGCGGTGGCGGCGGCTTCCGCCGCGCTGGCGCAATGGTCGGCGCTCGGCCCGAATGCGAGGCGCGCTCTGCTGCTGAAGGCAGCCGATGCGCTCGAGGCCAAGCGTGACGCGTTCATCCAGATCATGATGGCCGAGATCGGCACCACGGAAGTGTGGTCGGCCTTCAACGTGAAGCTCGCGACCGGCATGCTGCGCGAGGCGGCATCGCTTACCACGCAGATTGCCGGTGAAGTGATCCCGTCGGACAAGCCGGGATGCCTTGCGATGTCGGTTCGTCAGCCTGCCGGCGTATGCCTTGGCATAGCACCGTGGAATGCGCCGATTATTCTCGGCGTTCGCGCGGTGGCAACGCCGCTCGCCTGCGGCAACACGGTAGTGCTCAAGGCCTCCGAAATCTGTCCCGGAACCCACCGACTGATCGGAGAGGTGTTCAGGGATGCCGGCTTCCCGCCTGGTGTTGTGAACGTCGTGACCAATGCGCCAGCCGATGCACCCGCCGTGGTCGAACGTCTGATCGCCAATCCTGCCGTCAGGCGGATCAACTTCACCGGCTCGACCCGCGTCGGCCGCGTGATCGCCGAACTCGCCGGCCGGCATCTCAAACCCGTGCTGCTCGAGCTCGGCGGCAAGGCGCCCCTCGTTGTGCTCGATGATGCCGATCTCGATGCCGCAGTCGCGGCCGTGGTGTTCGGCGCCTTCATCAACCAGGGCCAGGTTTGCATGTCGACGGAGCGCGTGATCGTCGATGAACTCGTGGCCGATCAGTTCGTCGAGAAGCTTGCCAAGAAGGCCAGCGCGCTTCCGGCGGGTGACCCGCGCTCCGGTCCGGTCGTCGTCGGCTCGATGATCGACGAGGCGCCGGCCAAGCACGTGGTTGCGCTGATCGACGATGCGACCGGCAAGGGCGCCGTCAAGCTCGCGGGCGGCGAGCGCGCCGGCACGGTCGTCCCGGCAACGGTGCTCGACCGCGTCGTGCCCGGCATGCGCATCTACACCGAAGAGAGTTTCGGCCCCGTCGTCTCGGTGATCCGCGCGCGCGGCGTGGATGATGCGGTCCGGCTCGCCAATGACACCGAGTACGGCCTCTCGGCGGCCGTGTTCGGCAAGGACGTTGCGCGTGCGCTCACGGTGGCGCAGCGCATCGAAAGCGGCATTTGCCATGTCAACGGACCGACGGTGCATGACGAGGCGCAAATGCCGTTCGGCGGCATGAAGGGATCGGGCTACGGCCGCTTCGGCGGCCAGGCCGGGATCGCTGAATTCACCGACCTGCGCTGGATCACCATCGAGACGCAGCCCCAGCATTATCCCTTCTGATCGCACCACGACACGACGAAGCATGCCAGGAAGACAGTCCATGAATTCGAAAGTTTTGACGGTTCGGGAAGCGACCCTCGGTGTGCTTCGGTCCTTCGGCGTCGATCGTGTCTTCGGCAATCCGGGCTCGACCGAGCTTGCCTTCCTGCACGATTGGCCGGACGACATCGACTACGTGCTCGGTCTGCAGGAAGGCTGCGTCGTCGGCATGGCGGATGGTTATGCGCAGGCGACCGGACGCCCCGCCTTCGTCAACCTGCATTCGGCCGCGGGACTCGGCCATGCGCTCGGCAATCTCTTCACGGCGTTCCGCAACAAGACGCCGATGGTCGTCACGGCGGGGCAGCAGGCGCGCAGCCTGCTGCGGATGCGGCCCTACCTCTTCGCCGAGGACGCCGAACAGTTTCCAAAGCCTTATGTGAAATGGAGTTCGGAGCCTGCGCGGCCTGAGGATGTCCCCGCGGCCATCGCGCAAGCCTTCCTCACCGCCATGCAGCATCCGCGCGGCCCGACATTCGTGTCGGTGCCGTCGGATGATTGGGCGCGTCCTGCGTCGCTTCCGCCGGTCCGCCATATCGCGATGGAGTTTGCGCCGGATCCGGCTGCGATCATTCGGCTCGGTGCGGCGATCGCAGCGGCAAAGAGGCCTGCATTCGTGGTCGGGCCCGAGGTCGATCGCAACGGCTGCGTCGAGGCGATGGTCGCGGTGGCCGAACGGGTGAGGGCGCCCGTCTGGGCAAGCCCGATGTCGAGCCGGTCGAGCTTTCCGGAACTGCATCCGCAATTCGCGGGCTTCCTTCCGGCTGTGCCAGGAGGGCTCGCCCTTGCCTTGCGTGGGGCCGATCTGATCGTCGTGGTCGGGGCGCCCGTGTTCACCTTCCATGTCGAGGGGCAATGCGAACTGCTCGACGACGGAACGCCGGTATGGCAGATCACCGACGATCCGACCGAGGCCGCATCCGCCGCTGTCGGCGACGCCATCATCAGCACGCTCCCCAAGGCGCTCACTGCGCTACTGTCGGCGCTGCCTGAGATCGCGCAGCGCGATGCGCCCGCCGCGCGCCCACGGCCCGTGATTCCCACAGCGACGAATCCGATTCCACCCGCCTATGCGCTGAGCCGGCTATCGGAGTTGATGCCGCGCGATGCGATCGTGGTGGAGGAGGCGCCGTCGCATCGTCCTGCCATTCAACAGTTTCTGCCGAGACCGGGAGCGGACAGCTTCTACACCATGGCGAGCGGTGGGCTTGGTTACAGCCTGCCGGCGTCCATCGGCGTGGCGCTGGCGCGGCCGGACCATCGCATCGTGGGCCTGATCGGCGACGGATCGGCGATGTATTGCGTGCAGGCAATCTGGACCGCGGCGCAACGTAAGTTGCCGATCACCTTCGTGATCATGAACAATTCCGGCTATGGCGCGATGCGCGCCTTCAGCCAGCTCATGCAGGCACATCGCCCGCCTGGGATCGACTTGCCCGGGCTCGACTTCGTGTCGCTCGCCAAGGGGCTCGGTTGCCCAGGCCGGCGCGTGACTGATGTCGGCGACCTCGATCGCATTCTGACCGAAGCGTTGGCGTCAAGCGGTCCCGCGCTGGTCGATATCGCAGTCGATGACGCCACGACGGACCTGTTCAGCCACTCTCGCTAGAGCGTCAGACGCGCAATCGTCGGCGAGCGGGAAAGCTCGCCGGCGACGTATCGCCCTCAGCAGGTGCCACCCTATTGCCGCGTCAGGCGAACCACGTCCTGTCTCAGCAGATAGAGGGAGACTGCGAGCAGAACGACGTCCTTCATCAGGAAGGGCACGTTTCCTGTCATGGCAGGGAAGCCTCCCGCGGCGACGTCCCAGCCCTCCGGCATGAACGGAATGATGGTAACCGTCGCGATGAA
The DNA here is from genome assembly GCF_038085055.1 of Bradyrhizobium sp. ISRA442. Lineage (NCBI taxonomy): Bacteria > Pseudomonadati > Pseudomonadota > Alphaproteobacteria > Hyphomicrobiales > Nitrobacteraceae > Bradyrhizobium > Bradyrhizobium sp. ISRA442. The sequence continues at coordinate 124,383 of NZ_JALGCN010000009.1, read as the reverse complement.
GGTGCCGGTCGAGCCCAGGGCGCCGAGTACGCCGAGCCGCTTGCTCCAGAAGCCCGCGAGCAGCAGCGAGCCGAATGTCCATTCCGAGACGCCGAGGAAATAGCTGGCGCCTGCATGGCCGAACACGGGATAGAGCCACCAGATCAGCGGACCGTTGCTGATGAACGGGACCAGTCGTTCGAATTCGTAAGGAAACCACTTCTGGTAACCGAAGAAGAAGAACATGATCACCATCGCGGCGCGGACGACCTGGTAGTCGAGGTCCTCAGCGAGCAGGCCGGACCTGTGCAGCATGCGGACGAGAGGGTTTGTTGCGGTGTTGAAAAGCGTGGTCATGGTCGTGATCCCTTTGGGATGATCGACGAGGCGCAGTCGCGTTACGCGACGGCCGGGAAGTCGATCTCGGTGTCGTTGATGCGGTTGAAGACGTTGGTGAACACCGTGGTCGCAAAGGCGAGGCTGATCTCGACGAGCTGCGCGTCGCTATAGCCGGCGGCCTTAATCACGGCGAAGTCCTCGTCGCTGACGGTGCCGCTGGTGCGCGCGAGCTTGCGGACGAAGCCGACCAGCGCATCGCGCTTGGCATCGCCGGTGAGTTCGCCTTCGCGGATCTGCTTGAGCACATCCGGCTTCACGCCGGCGAGCTTGGCGAGGTAGCTGTGGGCGGCGACACAATAGTCACAGCCGGCGGCTTCGCTGATGACGAGCTTGATAAGCTCCTTGTCGGGCCTGGTCAGGCTGCCGGAGGCGAGCACCGTATCGGCGGCGAGGATTGCCTTGAGTGCAGCGGGGCCATGGGCGGCGATGGCTGCAAACGTGTTCGGCACGCTGCCGACGGTCTTCTTGATCTGGGCATAGACCTGACCGGACGGACCGGCATCGGCTTCGAGGTTCGGGACAGAAAGACGAGACATGGTGGCACTCCGTGGTTGAGGTGGTGAACGATCACGGAGTGACAGTAGGGTCCCGATACGAGACTTTTAATGCCGATATGGCTCTGATACATGCTCAATCGTCTCAAGCAGCAGGAGGAGGAGGTGCGCGATGGATTGGCTTAGCCGGCTGTTCGAAATGATGCCGGTGCGCGGTCGTCTGGACCTGCGCTGCGCCTACGGCGCGCCCTGGCGAATCGAGCAGGGGCCTGGGGAGGTGAACGAAATCCCGTACCATGCAGTGCTTGCCGGCTCTGCGATGCTGGAAAATCCAGCGGGAGGGCGGCCGCTGCTGCTGAAGACCGGCGACATCCTCCTGCTTCCCGGCAATCCACGACACGTCATGCATGACGGCAGCGGGGCCGCGCCGCTCAAGGCCCGCAATCGCGCGGCTCTCAACTTCACGATCAGCGAAAATCCCGGCTCGGACGAGCGCCTCGATCTCTTATGCGGACATTTCGCGATCGCTCCGCCGCACGATCGGTTGCTGCGCAGTTATCTGCCGCCGATCCTCATCGTGAATGCCGGCGCTCACGCCGGACAGCGGGGCAGCGCGGGGCAGGTCGCAGGCCTCGTTGCCCTGATGCGCGGCGAGACGGCGAAAGACCAATTGGGCGGGCTTGCGATGCTGAACGCGCTATCGACGGCGATGTTCGCGCTTGTGCTGCGGCTCGCCAGCGAGACCGGAGGCGCGCCACGGGGGCTCCTTGCGCTTGCAGGCCACCCCCGCCTGGCGCCGGCTGTCGCCGCCTTGTTCAACGAGCCGGCACGCGCGTGGACGCTGCCCGCGCTGGCGCGCCTCTGCAACATGTCGCGCGCGACACTCGCCCGTCTATTTCAGGAGAAGCTCGGACGCTCGCCGAGTGGTCTCCTGACCGACATCCGTATGATCCTCGCCGCGAACCAATTGAGGACATCGTCGATCTCGACCGGAGCGGTTGGCGAAGCGGTCGGATATCAATCCGAGGCGGCATTCCAGCGCGCTTTCAAGAGCCATATGGGTGTCACGCCGGCGCAGTGGCGAAAGACACAGGAGCCCCCCGGCCGCGACGTGTTCGCAAGCCCCGCGGTGACCGATCGCGAGAGCACGGCTGAATCCGCTTCGGAACGGGGAGGTCGTACATCCAATGTGACGTCTGCGAAGTAGAGTGTTCGTGTCCGGTGATCCCGGTCCGGTCACATCGTTCCTCGCTGCTCTGCCGAGGCGTGCGCGTCCAGCGCGGACAAAGGTCTACACGACCGGCTGCTTCGCCTTGCGCAATTGCTCAAGCACGGCGCGCTCGATGTTCAGATGCGCCGCGACGAGCTCGGGTGGAGTCAGCGCCATCCATTGCGCGAGCGAGACATCGACGAAGCGCGGCGCCTTGAACAGCTCGAGGAAGCGCAATGGCTCGTTGCCAGTGTTCTCGATGAAATGGCTCATCGACATCGGGACGTAGCCGACATCACCTGCACGGTAATCGAATGTCCGTGCCCGCCCTTCGGTGTTCGATGCGAGCCATTGCAAAGAAGCTGCGGGGCGGCTGCTACCCCGCGAGAAACCCGCCATCCACCGCGACCACCGTTCCGGTCGCGTATTGTGAGGCCGGCATGCAGAGGAAGGCGACCGCACCGGCAATGTCTTCCGGTTGTCCCCAACGTTTGAACGCGGTGCGGTCGGCGATACGTTGATAGTGCGCGCGATCGGTGCGGCCCGCGGCATTGATCGCGGTCTCGATGTAGCCGGGTGCAACTGCGTTGACGCGGATGCCATCCTCGGCCCAGGCAAGGGCCAGCGCCTTGGTCAGCATCACGACGCCGCCCTTGCTGGCGCAGTACGCGGGAATCCGGGGCAGGGCCAGGGTCGCATTCATCGAGGCGATATTGACGATTGCCCCTTTGCTGTCCGCCAGCAGTGGGCGGAATGCCATGCAGGTCCGGAACGTACCCGTGAGATTGACATCGAGCACCCTCATGAAGGTCTCGATCTCGTATTCCTTGTCGCGCGCCAGAATGCCGGCGCAATTGATCAGCGCGTCGACGCGCTGATGTTGCCGGGCGAATGACGCGACGGCTTCATCGCTCGTGACATCGAGAGTCGCGAGGGTAAGTCCAGCGCGCGGCTTGAGCGTGGAGCGCGCGAGATCGGCGTCGTTGACGCCCGTGGCGGTCACCGTCGCCCCGAGATCGCAGAACTGGTTGCTGATCGCAGCACCGATATCGCCGGCGCCGCCGATCACGATGACATGAAAGCCGGGGGCGAGGGAAAAGCTGGAACTCATCGCGTGGATCTCACTTCAGGATTGTGGGAGGCGAAGCCGTCGATTCCCGGACCACCAGCGAAAAGTCGATCTCGCGATGCATAATGGTCTGCTCGCCCGCGAGGCTTCGCACCAGGTATTCTCCGGCGCGCTGCCAGGTCTCGTCGGTTGGGACATGAATCGTGGTGAGGCTCGGTCGCAAATGGCGGCTCCAGTCGAGATCGTCGAAGCCGACGACCGACAGATCACGCGGCACCGAAAAGCCGCTACGCTCCGCCTCGAGCAGCACGCCATAGGCGATGACGTCGTTGCCGCAGACCACGGCCGTCGGGCGATCGCGGAGGTTCAGGAGATGGCGGGCCGCCTCGCGCGCGTCGTCCAAGGTATAGGGCACCTCGACATGCCATTCCGGAGGGAGTTCAAGTCCGTTCTCCGCAAGCGCGCGGCGAAAACCGGCGACACGCGCGCTGGCACGGTCGTTGTTGCGCTGGAGAGCAGAGACGATTCCGATCCGTCGGTGACCGAGCTCGATGACATGTGCGGCCGCGCGATGGGCCGCGGCTTCGTTGTTCGTTCCAACGCAAGGGTAGGGCCGGTCGGGCTGATAGATGCCGACGTTGATGAAGGGCACCGCATTGTCCGCGAGCAGCTTGCGCAGCCCGTCGTGATGGCAGTCGCCGCGAAGCACCAGGCCGTCCACGCCGCGGCCGATCAGATTGCGCGCCTGCTGCAGCTCGATGTCCAGATCGTATCCGCTCGTGGTGAGGAACAACATGTATCCCACCGAGGATAGATATCTTTGCAGTGAGGCGATGCCGCGCGCGAACATGGTGTTGTCGATCGTGGGCACGATCGCGCCGAGCGTACGCGACCGTCGCGACGACAGGATGCGAGCCGGCGCATGCGGGATGTACCCGACGGCTTCGATTGCCTGCGCGATGCGCGCGCGCAAGGACGGGCTCACCGCGTCGGGATTGTTGAGTGCGCGCGAGACCGACGCCGTGGACACGCCGGCGCGGGCCGCAACGGCGCGGATGCCCTGCTTCTCGGATCTGGCAATCGGCACGGTCATGAATGTAACGTTACATACCGGTTGGCGAACCCGCCTGGCAAGCGATTTTGTCGCGAATCTGCCGCATATCGTGTCGCTTGTCCATCGCTTGACAGGGCGGATCCGATGCTTAGGATGTAACCGTTTTCAGAAAGTGCCGTCAGCAAAAAGCTGCCGTCAATTAAAGGTGCCGTCAGCTTAAGGCGGCCAGCCGGGAGGAGAGTTCGATGAAGGCCAGGATGTTCGCGACGCGCCTCGCGTTGCCGGTTCTTGCGGTTGCCGCACTTAGCGCGCAGGCGCACGGGGCCGATTTCGACTGGAAGAAGTTTCAGGGCAAGACCGTCACCTTTCTCGCCAACAACAATCCGGTGTCGCAGGCGCTCCTGACCTACAAGGCCGATTTCGAAAAGCTGACCGGTATGACCCTGAAGGTCGACGGCTATCAGGAACAGCAGATGCGCCAGCGCCTGGTCACGGTGATGAACGCGCATAGCGACGAGGTCGACGCGTTCATGACGCTGCCCTCGCGCGAGGGCGAGCAGTTTGCCGCTGCCGGCTGGTATGCCGATCTCACGGCGATGGCCAAGAACGAAGTTGCCAAGGAGTACGACCCGGCCGGCTTGAGCAAGGCCCTGCTGAAGGCCGCGACCTTCGGCGGCAAGCTGACCAGCATGCCGATGAACATCGAAGGGCCGATCTTCTACTACCGTACCGACATCTTCAAGAAGTGCGGCATCGAGCGGCCGAAGACCATCAAGGATGTCGAGGCAGCCGCGGAGAAGATCAAGACATGCGACAGCGCGCTCACGCCGTTCGTGTCGCGCGGCCTGAAGCCGGCGGTTGCCTACACCTTCAGCAACATGCTGCACAATATCGGCGGCAGCTACATCGCAAATGCCAAGTCGAACCTCTGCTCGGCCAAGGGCAAGGAGGCGCTCGATACCTATAGTCGCCTGCTGCGCGATTTCGGACCGCCCGGTGTTGTCAACTACAGCTTCCAGCAGATTTCCGCGCTCTATCGCAGCGGCCGCGCCGCGATGGCGTTTGAATCGTCCAACGAATTGCGCACCGTGATGGACGGCGGCGCGCGCCTCAAGGATACCGGCCTGCTGCCGTTCCCGGCGGGCGAGGCCGGCCAGGTGCCGACCACGATCGGTTGGGGCATGGCGGTGTCCTCGCACAGCAAGCAGCCGGATGCGGCGTGGTACTTCGTGCAGTGGGCGACCAGCCCCGAGGTGCAGAAGAAGATGGCGCTGCAGGGGATCGCACCGCCGCGGCCGTCGGTCGCCAACGATCCCGAGTATCGCAAGTGGATCGACGAGGAGCCGGTGCGGAAAGAGTGGCAGGCGGCACTCGACGTGCTCGCAACCAAGGGCTCGTCCGAGGTCGGCTATCCCATCGTCGCCAACCCGGAGTCGCGCGAATTCATCGGTCAGGCCGTGCAGGACTTGATCCTGAAGCAGAAGACCGTCGACCAGGCCTGCGCGGACGCGGACAAGGCACTCGACGCGCTGATTGCGCAGAAGTAACGGCACAGAACGCCGTCTGCTTCATGCGGCCGGCGCCTCAACGGATCAGGGAATGCAGGCATGTCGGACACGGCTGCGACATTGACGCAGGACCGGCAAAGGCTGGAACTGTCGGCGCTCTCGGCGCCGGCGGTGGTCTTCACCGTGGCGATGATCGCATTTCCGGTGATCTATACGGTGTGGCTCGCTTTCCAGAGCTTTTCATCGACCGGCAAGCAATCCTTCGTAGGCCTGGCGAACTACGCCAAGCTGGTGTCCGACAACGAGTTCTGGCATGGGCTCTGGGTTACCATCGCGCTCTATGTGCTCTCGCTGACGCTGCAACTCGTGTTCGGCGTCTGGTTGGCGCTGGTCCTGTTCCACGCCAAACGCCTGCCGGGCATCGTGCGCTCGCTGTTCATTTCACCGTTCATGATGCCGCCGGTGGTGGCCGGCATGATGTGGCTCGTGATCCTCGACCCGTCGCTGGGCGCGGCCAACTATATCCTCCAGTCGTTCGGCCTGCCGCCGTCGGACTGGCTGGCCTCGCCGACATGGGTGGTTCCGACCGTCGCGCTGATCGATAGCTGGCAGTGGACGCCCTATGTCGCACTGATTGTCCTCGGCGGCTTGCAGTCCTTGCCGCCCAGCGTCTACGAGGCCGCACAGATCGACGGCGCATCTGCGTTCAAGACCTTCCAGCGCATCACGCTGCCGCTGCTGCTGCCGACCATCGTCACCGCAGCCATACTCCGCAGCGTCGATCTCCTGCGCTTCTTCGACATCATCTACATCACGACCCAGGGCGGCCCCGGCAACGCGTCGAACACGCTCAACATCTACGGCTTCCGGGTCGGCTTCGAATTCTTCAACATCGGCTATGCCAGCGCCTTGATGCTGACGCTGACCGCGATCGTGTTCGGCGCGGTGCTCGCCTGCAACCGCCTGCGCGGCGCGGTCGCGTGGTGATGTCATGACGGACGCAGCCGCCACCGACCGCTGGATACGCTGGCTCAACCTGCTGCAGCTCGTGCTCGCCGGCGTAATCATCATGGCGCCCACGGTCTGGATGGTGCTGTCCTCCCTCAAGCCGTCCTTCGAGGTGACGGCTTATCCGCCGACGCTGGTCTTCACGCCCACGCTGGACAACTACGTCGAGCTCACGAAGACGACGCCGTTCCTGAGCTACGCTCTCAACAGCCTCATCGTGACGGTCGGTTCGACCGCACTCGGGCTGCTATTCGGAATTCCTGCCGCCTTTGCCGTTTCCTGGACGCGGATCTCGTGGCCGGCGATCCTGACGCTTGCGGCGCGCATGGCACCGGGCACGCTGTTCCTGCTGCCGTGGTACGTGATGTTCCGGCAGATCGGCATGATCGGTTCCTATACGGCGCTCATCCTCAGTCACGCCGTCATCACCTTGCCGATCGTGATCTGGGTCCTGCTGCCGTCGTTCGACGGCATCCCGCGCAGCGTGTTCGAGGCGGCGCAGGTCGACGGATGCAGCGTCACGCGCATTCTCTGGCGGATCGCGCTGCCGCTGGTGGCCTCCGGCATCGCCGTCTCGGCGATCCTCGCCTTCGTATTTTCGTGGAACTACTTCCTGTTTGCGCTGGTGCTCTCCAACGGCGACAGCAAGACGCTGATTGCGGCGGCTTTCAATTTTATCGGCGAAGGCTCGACGCAGTGGGGCGCGCTCATGGCCGCGGCAACGCTGATCGCATTGCCGCCGCTCGTGCTGGCGGCTCTCGTTCAGCGCTGGCTGGTGTCCGGGCTGACGCTCGGTGCGGTGAAAGGCTAGGCATCTGATGAACGTATCACCACGTCCGAATTCGATCATGCAGGCGGCGATCTTTCACGGCCACGAGCGCATCACCATCGAGCGCGTGGCGATGCCCGACGTCCTGGCAGGTGAGGTGCTGGTGCGGGTCTCGCGCACCGCGCTGTGCGGTTCGGATTTCAAGCTCTGGCACAAGGGCGCCGAGTTCACCGCAGGCCACGAGATCTTCGGGGTCGTCGAGCAGCCCGGTCACCGCCTGCATGGCCGCCGCTGCGCCGTCTACATCCCGCTGCACTGCGATCACTGTGCGGCCTGCAAGCGCGGCGATACGCAGATGTGCCTGGAGGTGTCGAGCCTGATCGGCTGGAACAGGCCGGGGGGCTATGCCGAATATGTGCCGGTGCCGGAGAACTGCCTGCTGCCGGTGCCCGACAACATCGAGGATAGTCTCGCGCCGCTCCTGCTCGACGTGATCGGCACGTCGGGTCATGCCGTGCGGTTTGTCAGCCGCGTGGTGGCGCCGAGCGATGCGGGGCCGGTGCTGGTGATGGGCGCGGGCCCGGTCGGACTGGGGGTCGTCCTGGCGCTCCGCAGCCTTGGTTATGACGACGTCCACGTTGCCGATCCGAATGCGACGCGGCTGAGGATCGCGCAGTCCTTCGGCGCCAAGGCGCATCCTGTCGGCGATGCGTCGGAGCGCTTCGCCCTGATCATGGAATGCTCCGGCGCGCATGCGGCCCGCAATCTCGGCATCGAGCTCGTATTGCCGCGCGGCGCGCTGGTGCTGGTTGGCGAGAATGCGGCGCCCTGGACCATCGAGGAGGGCAAGGTGTTCCGCCGCAAGGACTTCTACATGATCCGCACCTTCTACTTCCCGGTCTCCGATTTCGAGCCGAACATCGCGTTGTTGCGGCAATACAAGGACGAGTATCGCGTGCTCGTCGATGGCGAGTTCGGCCTGTCGGCCCTGCCGGAGAATTTCGCGCGTTTCGCCAGAGGCGAGCTGATCAAGCCGGTATTGGCGCTGGACTAGCGATCATGGCCTCGATCTCGATCCGCAACCTCGTCAAGCGCTACGGCAATTTCACCGTGATCCCGGATCTCAACCTGGAGATCGCGGACCATGAATTCGTTGTCTTCGTCGGCCCGTCCGGCTGCGGCAAGTCGACCCTGCTGCGCATCATCGCAGGCCTCGAGCCGATCACGTCCGGAGATCTCTACATCGGCGACAAGCGCGTCAACGGCGTGCAGGCCGCGCAGCGCGACATCGCCATGGTGTTCCAGGATTACGCGCTCTATCCGCATATGCGCGTTTATGACAACATGTCGTTTGCGCTGGAGCTGCGGGGAACGCCGAAGGCGGAGATCGATGCCCGGGTCAAGCGTGCGGCGGCGCTGCTGCACATCGAGCCTTACCTGGACCGCAAGCCGAAGGAATTGTCCGGCGGCCAGCGCCAGCGCGTCGCGATGGGACGCGCGATCGTGCGCAATCCGAAGGCGTTTCTGTTCGACGAGCCGCTGTCTAACCTCGATGCGAAGCTGCGCGGGCAGGTGCGGGCCGAGATCAAGGCGCTGTCGCAGGAGCTCAAGACCACGATGGTGTTCGTGACCCACGACCAGATCGAGGCCATGACCATGGCCGACCGGATCGTGGTCCTGCAGAGCGGTACGATCCAGCAATACGACACTCCGGAGACAGTCTACGAGCGGCCGGCAAACCAGTTCGTGGCCGGCTTCATCGGGTCTCCGGCGATGAACTTCTTTCCGGTCGAATGGCAACAGGAGCGCGCGATCCTTTCGCAAGGCGGAACGGTGCTGCCGTTGGATGGCGCGGCCGCAGACCGGCTGCGGCAAGCCGGCAGCGCCGTGCTCGGCATTCGTCCTGAACATTTTGCCGTTACCACCGATATGGCCGACGGCATCGCCGTGACGGTCAAGCTGGTCGAGCCGCTCGGCTCGGATACGCTGATCCATTTCGATCTCGCCGGCGTGTCGGCCATCGCGCGGATCGATCCGGCGCTGCGGCCGAAGGTCGGAGATCGGCTCAGCCTTCGTTCGCAACCGGGCAAGACGCACCTGTTCGACGCAGCCAACGGGCAGGTTCTGCGGTGAGCTCGCCAGTGAACATTGCAAATCTGTCGGCGCTGGCGGACGTCGCGTCCAAGACGCGTCGCGTTCAGGTCATTTGCCTCGGGCTGTCCGCGCTCGACCAGATCTGGCGTGTCGATCGGCTCTTTGCCGGTGGAAGCGAGAAGATCAAGAGCCTCGACTATGCGACGCTCGGTGGCGGCATGGCCGCCAATGCTGCCGTCGCGGTTGCGCGGCTCGGCGCGTCGGTCGCGTTCTGGGGGCGGGCGGGGAATGATGCGGCCGGGCAGGAGATGCGGTCGGCTTTTGTCGCTGAAGGCGTCGATGTCGAGAACTTCCGGCTGTTTGTCGATGGCCGTTCGTCAGTCTCCGGGATCATCGTCGACAGGTCCGGCGAACGGCAGATCGTCAATTTCCGTGGTCTCTATCCGGAAGCTGCGGATTGGCTGCCGCGGGAGGTGGTCGCCCGCGCTTCTTGCGTGCTGGCCGATCCGCGCTGGGCGGAGGGAGCCGCAACCTTGTTTCGCGAAGCGCGCGCCCGGGGCATTCCGACGGTGCTCGACGGCGACGTGGCCGATGCCGAGGTGTTCGAGCGGTTGCTGCCGCTGACCGACCACGCGATCTTCTCCGAGCCCGCGCTCACGCCCTTCGCCGGGTCGGCGGGGGATGACTCGCTGGCCGCGCTCGCGCGCTTCAATTGCCGCGTCATCGCGGTGACGCGAGGAGAGGACGGCGTGAGCTGGTACGAGAATGGCCGTCTGCATCGGCAAGCCGCCTTTGCCGTCGATGTCGTTGACACCACGGGCGCGGGCGACGTCTTCCACGGCGCCTACGCGCTTGCGATCGGCGTCGGCCTCGACGTGCGCGAGGCGATGGCGTTTTCGGCCGCGGCGGCAGCGATGAAATGCCGCCACGCAGGCGGCCGCAACGGAATCCCTACCATCAACGAGTGTCTTGCATTCATGAGGACGAAGCCATGAGAACGATTGGAAAGAACCGCGGCCTGGCGCGTCTGGCTGACGCGGATGGTCACTTCCGCATGGTCGCGCTGGATCAGCGGCCGCCACTGTTCGACGCCATCGCGAGGGCGAGGGGGATTGCACGGGACAAGGTCGAATACTCCGACGTCACGGCCGCGAAGCGTCTCCTCGTGGAGAACCTCGCCCCGCACTGCAGCTCGATGCTGTTCGATCCGAACTTCGCGGTGCCCGCGGCGATCGATCTCTTGCCGCCGCGCTGCGGTCTCATCATGACGCTCGAGGAGCACCGCGTCGACGAAACCTCCGGCGGACGCAAGTCACGGGCGATCAGCAATTGGAACGTCGAGAAGATCCGCGCCATGGGCGGCGACGCCGTCAAGGTTCTGGCCTGGTACCGGCCGGATGCGGACCCCGTGGTGAACGAGCATCAGAAGCGCTTTGTCCGCGAGATCGGACAGGATTGTGCCCGGCACGACATTCCTTATGTCCTGGAGTTGTTGGTCTATCCGTTCCTCGGCAGTGCCAATCACACCGCGGACTACGTGGAATCGCCCGGCAAGCTTCCCGGTCTCGTCATCGAGAGCGTGCGTGAGTTTGCCAAGCCGGAGTACGGCGTCGATCTTCTGAAACTGGAGAGCCCGCTTGCGGCCAACAGCCTGCCGGCCCGCGACGGCAGCGCGGAGGCGAAAGCCGCGCAGAAGGAATTCGATGCGATCGGCGATATCTGTCGCGAACGAAGCATCCCGTGGGTGCTGCTGTCGGGTGGTGCTGCACCGGAAAAATTCGAACGCGTGCTCGACTTCGCCTATGCCGCGGGCGCGGGCGGATTCCTTGCGGGCCGTACGATCTGGCTCGACGCCGTGCTGAAGAACTTCCCCGACCGCGCGGCAGTCGCCGCGAGCCTGCGCAAGGACGGCCTTGCCGTGCTCGAGCGGCTCAACGATCTGACGACGGCCAAGGCAAGCCCGTGGAAGGCACGCTTTCCGGTGTTCACCGACATCAAGCAGGAAGGCGACTTCGCGCGCGCCTATTGAGACACACGCCCGGCCTCATCGGGCGCAAATTCGATGGTCCGGCTCGAGCCTTCGAAGCCCTGACGAGAGGGACCGAGGTTCTGGCGCTTCAATGCGGAGAACCCGGTCCGTTCGTTATTTGTTGGAGCCGGAATCCTTGCTCCGAAGCTCGGCAGCTCTCTCGAGGTCCCACGCCCGCTGCAGGCGCTCGGTGCTCGTCGAACTCAATATGCGGGTCCAGGCGCTGCCAAGTACCTTGATGCCGTCGCGCAGAGTAGGAGCATTTCCGGCCGACCAATCAGGCAAGGCCATCGGGACGCTTATCGACCAGGACCAACTGTCTCCGGAACGATACACGCTGCCGATCACATGCCCCTCGTAAATGACGACGTAATGGTCCTTGACGTCCGGCCACCGAAGCTTCGCGTTGAGGGAGATGGTTTGTTTCATGAAGCAAGACTTGTGTCGTGGTGACTGGTGACTGAATGACTTCGGTTGCAATGATCCGAGCGGCTCTCGCAATTGGTGCCGAGGTCCGTCAGCAAGTTCGGTCCGAATAATCCGGTCCGTATTCGGGGCGTGCGACACGCCCAAGTCTTGGTTCTTAGGAACGTCTCGGTCTTAGGAAGATCTTGGTCTTAAGAATAGTGATCGTTGGGCAGACGCAGCTACATTGGCGCGCTGCGGAAGAATGAGATCGCGACTTTGGCTGGGGTTTTCCGAACTTGATATGGATGTAGCGATTTGACACTATGCCGGCACATTCGGAGAAAGTCATGTATAAGTCATGCCTTATTGCGATTGCTGCCGCCGCCTGCATGTATGCATCTTCCGCCAGCGCTCTGGGCGGTCCATACCCCTTTGGTGATGAGCCGTACCGGCTGAACTGGTATCCCGAGCCCGAGCCCGAGATCGCGAACGGCTGCTGGAAGTGGAATTGGCAGCAATACCAGTGGGACGACTACTGCCCGGTTTACGTCCGTCCCAAGGCTTACATGTACCCTCGCGCGAGGGCGATCGTCGTTCGCACCAAAGGCTAGCGAGCGGAGCGGATGCGCGGCGCCTCGCGGAGGCGCCGCTTGGGCCAGTCGATCAGTAGTTCTCGATCGTGCAGGCGATCTGGCTGTGCTTGCCGAAGTTGAGCAAGGCATTGCCGCGGAAACCGTCGACCCAAACGCCCGGACCGGCATAGCGATATCCAACCCCCATCGGGACCAGGCGCACATGCACGCCGCCGGAGCGGCCGGTATGTAGCGAGGCCGTAACGACCTCGCCTTCGATCGATACGGCGATCGGACACAGGGGATACTGCCTGCCGTTCTCGCAGGTGAAGACGAGCTCCGAGCAACTGCCGACCGCGCCGGGCGAAGCCTTCAAGGCCATGTCGGCCGCGACGGCCCCGCCGGGATTGCCAGCCAGTCCGGCTCCGAAAAGAACCGCCGCTGTGAGACATTTGGCCGTTAAATTGCGCATCGCCGCCCCCAAAGACATTTTGAAATCACACGCTAAGAGAGCAAAAATCGCCAACAGCGTCAAACGGCGGCGTTGCCGCGACGCCGAGAGGTCGCACTTGGCCTTCACCTGTTGCCGTCACGCGACAGGTCAGGGCGCCGCATCCTGCCCCGTAGCAGGGTATCCGAGGGCAGCTCGCCGAACTCGCTGCGGTAGTCGCGGGCAAAATGGCCGAGATTGCCAAAGCCGCATTTCGCACAGACCTTGGTCACTGTTGTTCGCGAGCCGGCCGCCGCCAGCATGTCGTAGGCGTGCACCAGGCGGATGCGCTTCAGGAATTCGGCGACCGAGGTCCCCCGCAATGCAAAATGCTTCTGTACGGCGCGTAAGCTGACGCCGTGCTGGCGGGCGACGTCGGCGATGACAAGGGGTTTGTCCCACTGGGTTTGCAGATGCTGGATGAAGTGCAGCATCTTCTCGGACGTCCTGCTGCGCTCCCTTCGCTCGGTGATGTCGACATCTATTCCGATCAGATGCGTCACCTGTCCTCGGTCGTCGCCAACCGGGTTCACCGTCTGTCGGGTCCAGCGCACATCGCCATCGCTGGCGAGTTCTCGGTAAGCCAGCATGCCCGCTGCGCCGCTGAGCCCTCGTCTGAGCAGTCCTTGCGCCTGATCGAGATCGTCGGGATGGACGGCTTCGGTCAGCATATCGAATGTGGCCTCAGAGGAGGCCGGAGGCGGTCCTGCGAGCACGCGATATGCGCCCAGTCCGTCGGGCCGTCCCGGCACGCTCCACCGCCAGATCGTCACGCCCGCAAGATCCGAGGCGGCCTCGTCATGCGCCGCAGGCACTTGCTCGAGCAGGCAGCCGATCCACTTGACCGTGCCGTCATCATTCGCGACGCCGGACTGCACGGTTTTCATTCGCACGAAGTGGCCGTTCTTCGCCAAGTAAAGGGCCTCGAAGCGGCACGGATCGGTCGTGCGATTCACGACGCGGCGCAAGTTGGCAAACCACGCGTCACGGTGCGCGGGATGCAGCAGATTGTGCAGGGTGAGCTGATGGAGCTCTTCCGCATCGTACGCCAGAGCCCGTCGCGCAGCATTGTTCGCATACGCGATCCGGCCTGACGCGGCATCGAGCAGCACGGCGCCGATCGAAATGCCATCCAGCAACAGCCGCGGCATGGAGCCGAGATACTCCGGCTTGCTCATGCGGACGCGCAAGAGTTGATATCTGCGTGGCCGACGAGCACACGCAGAGGCCGAATCGCGGTGACGCCGAGATGCGCATTGCTGTATCGGGTTCGAAGCATGAAGGTATTTAAATGCTGTCTGATAGGGAATTAATGCCGCGACGTTGCGATGCGTTGGCTCAAGTTGAGCGAAGCGCATCGTTTTGAGCGAACAAAATCGAGGTACTACTATTGCCTCAATGCAAACGCGCACGATAGCCTTTGGCTAATATTTGGTTAAAGCGATTGCTGTGGGGCTGGGGTGCGTTCTTCGCGAGGCGACTTTATTTCCGCGCCTGATTTGGGCGCCGAAGCGATTTGTGCTCGCGGCACTATCTCCACGTCCGCGCGTCCACGGACGGTGTGTGAGTACGCTCAATCCAGTTCAGCCATTCGCTCGCCAGCCGTTAGTCGCGGCTGCGTCGATACGTATCTTGTGCCGCGTTCTCCAAATTCGAAATTTCAGACACTCTCTCTTAACGGCCGCGCACGTCGGTCGGTCCAACATCGTATCCATTTTCAATAGGGCGGGCGCTCTCAGCAAACAGACAGAATTGAAGGACCAAGCAGCGGGCGCGCCGGGTTCTACGAGCGCTCGCGAATTTCATCGTTACTAAATCTCTCAAGCAGCCGACGAGGCGAGCGCTTTTCGCGACATCGCTCCGGCGTGCTGCCGCATCACCTCTGAGGAGTTAAATTATGGGAACGGCAAAAGGCGGTTTGACGGTTGCAGTCAAATTCACCCCGCAGGCGCAGAACGACAATCTACTTCTGCAGGAAGATGATTTGAGCGACGGAACGCAGTCACTCAGCACCGGCAGCGACCCGAACGAGAACATTCTGGCGAACGACGGTGGCGGAGCGGCCGCCACGATCATGGGAATCACCTCCGACACCGTCGCTCAGGTTCAGGGCAATTTGGCGCACTACGTCGACCTGTCGAACTTCGCCGCGCCGCTGCCCGGATCATCGAGTGTGTCTCTGACCGGACATTCGACCGTCGGGGATATGACCGGAAAAGTCTTGCTCGACGCCACACACAACATCAATTTCGTTTTGGACCCGGCGAACACTGCTCTTCTGCAGCATCTCTCTGCTGGCGAGACCATCGACTTTGGTCAGTTCACTTACATTATCCGCATGTCGAACGGCGCGTTCAGCGTAGCGCAGGCCGACATCAAGGTTGCGGGCGACAACGATGCCGCAGTCATCGTCGCGGCGACCAACACGAGCGGCCCCGACAACGGACCGTTCACGGCGGTCGGGGTGACCGAGGACGCGCAGGGGGACGAGACCGGGAGCGAAACCTCGATCGGTACGCTGAACTTCACTGACGCCGATTGGCACGATAGCCATACGGCTTCAGTCGAACTCAGCGGCAATCTCGGTCATCTCGATGCGATCGTGACCACGGACAGCCAGAATGGCGCGACCGGCGTGATCAGCCTGTCCTATTCGGTGGCCGACAGCGACATCAACTATCTCGGTCAGGGCGAAACCAAGACCGAGACCTTTACGGTCGATCTTGTCGAGAAACACCCCGACGGTACAACCACCACCGACACCACGACGGTAAGTTATACGATCACCGGCACCAATGACGCGGCCGTCGTGACGGCCGGGAGCGACATGAGCGGCGTTGTCGGTCACCCGGTCTCATTCGCTGGGACGGCCGGGGTCACCGAAAATGCAACCGGCGATGACACCACGGGAGTCGAGACTGAGAACGGGACACTCGCGTTCACCGACGCCGACTGGACCGACACTCACTCGATTGACCCGACCACAGGCGTCGTGGCGGCGGCCGGCGATCTCGGTACGTTGACGGCGACCGTGGCGACCGACAGCGGCAATGGTGCGGTTGGTGAGATCGATCTTTCGTATTCGGTGGCCGACAGCTTGATCAATTACCTCGGTCAGGGCGAAACCAAGGTCGAGACCTTTACGGTCAATCTGGTTGAGCATCATCCGGGTGACAACTCGACCACCATCGACCCGATCACCGTCACGTACACGATCACCGGCACCGACGATGCGGCGGTGTTTGCATCGAGCTACGATGATGCGGGCAACCACACGGAAGCCACCGTCACCGACGCTTATACCAGCGACACCACGTCGCCGGTGGTATTCACGGCCGATGGCACGCTCTCGTTCACCGATGCCGATATCCACGACACCCATACGGTGTCGATCGACAACACCAATCATCTCGGCACACTGACAGCAACCGTCGATGACAGCACGGGCACGGTCAGTTGGCACTATTCGATCGACGATGCAAAGATCGATGGCGTTCATACGTCCGACACCTTCCAGGTCGTGTTGAACGACTACAGCATTACAGATCCGCTGCACGCGCATGCGCCGGTCAGCACGACGACCGAGTACGTGACCATCCATCTCGATGGCTCGCTTGATGTCGCCGCGGACACCGGCAAGCCGACCAACATCCTGTTCGCGCCGGATCAGACAGGAAACACCGGGAACAGCCTCGGTCATTTTGTTGCCGTCGATAAGGATAGCACCGACACGTACGCCTGGTCGCTGGCCAGCAACAGTAATAATCAAGGTATCAGCATCGACTCGGCTGGAAATCTGCTCATTGCAGGTAACGCATCGGCCGGCACTCACGACCTGCAGGTGACAGTTACTGATGCTGACGCGCCCGATGGCACGTCGACCACCGTCGAGTTTACCCTGCTGCTCGGCACAAACACGCCTTCGGGCGATACCATGCCGTCTGTACCGCCTTCAACGGCCTACGTACTTTCTCCCACCAACAATATTGAGGCTGGACAAAACGGCGCCGACGGCCTGACCGGCAGCGCTGGCGTCGACTACATCCTTGGCGGATCTGGAAACGACACCATCAAGGGTCTCGGTGGCGCTGACTTGATGGCGGGTGGCAACGGCAATGACAACTTCGTCTTTACCGCTCTTGTCGACTCGACCCATAGCGCGTCGGACACGATCATCGACTTCACGCATGGAAGCGACACGATTAGCTTCCTGAATGGTCTCGGGTTGACCGCTGTCGATACCACCTTCAATTCGACCTTGGCGGCGGGACATGTAGAGTTCGTGCAGAATGGCAGCAACGCCACCATCTACGCT
This sequence comes from Bradyrhizobium sp. ISRA442, assembly GCF_038085055.1. Taxonomy (NCBI): domain Bacteria; kingdom Pseudomonadati; phylum Pseudomonadota; class Alphaproteobacteria; order Hyphomicrobiales; family Nitrobacteraceae; genus Bradyrhizobium; species Bradyrhizobium sp. ISRA442. The sequence goes on along the minus strand of NZ_JALGCN010000009.1, from coordinate 106,985 downwards.
AACGTCGGCAGTGGCAGCGAGGACGCCACGTCCGGAGCTCACGTGATGGAAATTCACCTGACCAATGTCTCGGGTACTTTGAGCTCGAACGACTTCGCCCTGCACGCGTAAGCGGAGGGGACGCTGACTGATCGATGCGGCCAGCTCGATGGTTCGCAAGAAAGTCCGGCCGGGAATATACCCGGCCGGATTTTTGCTGTTAGCGATGCGCGTCTACGCGCTACGCCGTGGGCGAGATCAGGCCCTACTGGCACCTGCGCGCGGTAGGTCCGCCCCCACCTAAATCTTCTGCTGCGTGCCCGGACCGGTCACGTTGACCGTGATCTTCTGAATTTCCGTTCGGCCGCCGGCATATTTGACCTCGATCGTCAGCACGTCGTCGCCGATGAAGTCGGGCTGCGACTTGTAGAACGCGACGTAGGCCGGCACCTCCAGCGCGAGGCAAGATTTGTAGTTGGTCGCTTTCACCTTCGCCGACTTGACGGTCACCTTTCCGGATACGGGCGGATTGACCAGGCGGATCGTGGGGAGGGGCCCTGACGTGCAGTCCGGCAGCACGTTGATGTAGACGCCGATTCGCGTGTCCCTGTTGGGCGCCGATTTGACCGTTCGCTCGACCGGAGCGGGTGCATCCTGGGTCCGTGCCGGCGTGGCGAATCCACACAGCATTACGACGACGGCGGACAATAGTACCTTCATTGTCGCTCCCGATTTGGTGCAACTTTTCCGATCAATTCGCGGCAAGATATTCATTTCTAATGCCTTTTCGGGCGACGCTCACCCATATCAACCAATTTACCACGGTCGACCAAAAAGTCTTCGTTAACTAGTTGATTTCGTTGACCGCTGATGCAGTTAACAATAGCTTAATACCTAAGTTTTTCGGCTTACTTTCTGTTTTTCAAGCGCACAGAGTGTTTGGCAGGGGCAATTAATGAATGCTCAATTTCAGGTGGCTCAGGCCACCGGTTCCGCTGTTCCGACCAATTCCACCCCAGTTCGAACTTTCTCGCTATCGAAGCCGCTGACAGATCAGGCGGTGGTCGTGCATCTTGGGTATGACCAGAAGGTCAAGCTCGATTTTTCGGCAATCGCGAATGAGAAGATCACGCTCGTCCATGTCGGCGAGAAGCTGATCATTCTGTTCGACAACCAGTCGACGGTCACGGTCGATCCCGTCTTCGACTCCCGGCATGACGATGGCGGGCTCCTGTCGATCGAGCTCGCGCCCGGGCGCGATGTCAACGTGCAGGAGTTCGCAAGCCTCTTCCCGATCACGACGGATCAGTCAGTGCTGCCCGCAGCCGGCGACGGCAACGGCAACGCGCAAGCAAGCGGCGCCCACTTCACCGGCAGCGCCGTCGATCCGTTGGTTGCGGGCAATCCGCTCGACCTGCTGGGTCAGGAAGAGCTCGGCAATTTCGCCCTCGGTCCGGAGACATTCACGGCACTGCCTACAACGATTCCGCCGAGCGCTGGCTTCACGCTTTCGGGCACGATAGTCATCCACGACGAAACCGTCGACGTGCAGACCCTCAACGGCGCCAACGATCGGGCCATTGCCGCATTGCCTGCGGTCTTCTCTCCCGTCGGATTGATCGGATGGGCCGAGAGCGCCGTTTCGGAGATCGCATCGTCGAGCGCCAGTTTCGGGAGCGGCGGCACTGGAACGATCACCTATGCACTGACGACGTCGACCGGCGCGGCGTTCGCGGGCGTCGATTCCGGTCTGCAGGCCACGGTGACCGGCCACGCAATCTTCCTGTTCACCGAAGGCAATCTCGTCGTCGGCCGCGAGGGCACCGCCGGTGGTGCGGCAGATGCGAACGGTGCGATCGCTTTCGAGCTCTATCTCGATCCCGTGACCTTCAAGCTTGACGTGGCTCAGTATGAAGCCATCAAGCACGGTACCGCGTCCGAACCCGACACGAGCGAAGGCGCCCAGCTTGCCGACGTCGTGTTCGTGCAGCAGACGGTGACGGACGGCAGCGGCAACACGGCCACTGCGGTTTCGACCGGTTCGCTCGGCGTGTCTTTCCTCGACGACGGTCCGACCGTCACGCGCGGCGAGGGCAGCGAAATGCCTTCCCTCGGGGTGTTGAATCTCGACGAGACGATTGGGCACGGCGATAGCCCGCAGCCCGACACCTACAACACCGGCGAAACAGAATCGAACGGTGGCTTTCCGAACGGCACTCTGGACGACACCGGGGTGACCACCATCACGGTGTCGACTGCACCGACGCAGGCCCAGGCGATCGGGGAGTTGTCGACGCCCGCTGGCGGGCTCATCAATCTCTTCCCCGCGGCGCTCGTCGATTTCGGAACGGATGGTCCCGGTCCGGACGGCGGCATCAGCAACGTCATGAAGCTGGTGCTGTCGAGCGCGACCGTCGGCACGAACCTGACCGCGACGGCGCTTGCCAATACTCCGCTGGAAGGCCTCGACGCAGCGGCCCGATCCATCGTGCTGGTCCAGGTCAACGATACCACGATCGAGGGACGTATCGTCGGCGACGGCGTCGCCAACAATGGCGACGAGTACGTCGCGTTCCGCATCACCCTGGAAAACGCCAACGATCCTGCGACGGCGCACGTCACCGTCGACCAGTTCCTGGCGATCGATCACGGCGATACATCGCTGTTCGACGAGCAGACGCTCCTCCAGCTCACCGGCGCCGGCACGCTCGACCTGCAACTCACGACGACAGTCACCGATGGCGATGGCGACCATGCCAGCTCGACGACCCAGGTCAACCTGATCGGCAGCGAGAATTCATTCGTCGCCTTCGACGACGACGGTCCGACGATCACGCGGGAAGAGGGCGAACATCCGTCGAATCTTGACCGGCTCAATCTCGACGAAACCATCGGCCACGGCGACGGCCCGCAGCACGACACCTACAACGTCGGCGAATCCGAGTCAGGCGGCGGTCTGCCGAACGGCACGGCCGATGATACGGGTGTCACCATCGTCACCGTCGCGACCAATCCCACCCAGGAACAGGCCATCGGCGAACTGTCGACCCCCGCGGGTGATATCGCGGATCTGTTCGACATGGCCATCGTCGACTTCGGAACGGATGGTCCGGGCGCCGGCGGTGGTATCAGCAACGTTCTCACGCTGGTGCTTTCGAGCGAGACGGCCGGTACGAACTTGACTGCGACCGCGCTGGTCGGCACGCCGCTCGAGAACCTCACGGCGGCACAGCGCGCCATCGTGCTCGTTCAGGTCGACGACAACACGATCGAAGGGCGCATTGTCGGCGACGGCATCGCGAATAACGGCGACGAATATGTTGCCTTCCGCATCACGCTGGAGAATGCAAGCGATCCCGCCACGGCGAAAATCACCGTCGACCAGTTCCTGCCGATCGACAATGGCGGCTCGGAGAATCCGTCCCTGTTCGATGAGCAGGCGATCCTGCACATGGCCGGGAACGGGACGCTCAAGCTTGAGCTCACGACCACTGCGACGGACGGCGATGGCGACCAGACCAGCTCGTCGGTTCAGGTCACGCTGATCGGCAACGAGAAATCGTTCATCGCCTTCGACGACGACGGTCCGACCGTCACGGCGTCGGAGATGCAAGGCTTTCAGGTCGTTCACGACGAAACTCTGTTTCTGCAGAGCCCGCCATTCGGCGACGACAACGATATTCTGTTCACGTCTGTCTTCAACGGGGTCGCCAATCCGGGGCACGACCCGCAGGGCCTCTTCGGTCTTCCGCTGGGCTATGCGCAGAGCACCGTCGCGGCGCTCACCATCAACAATGTGGACTACGGCACCGACGGCGCAGCCAAGACGGGCGCCCAGGTGTTCTCGCTGACGCTCACCGATACGCAGGGCAACAGCACGACCGGTCCGGTCGATTCCAACATCACCACGACGGAAGGGAAGGAGATCTTCCTGTTCCTGGAGAACGGCCTGATCGTCGGCCGTTACGACGGATCCGATTCAGGCTCCGACGTGACCAACACCGGCAGCGATCCGGCCGCATTCGCGATCGCTATCGATCCGGTCAGCGGCAAGGTGTCCGTCGTCCAATACGTTTCGCTTCACCAGGACAGCGCCGATGTCGGCGTCGATTCCGATGAGGCGGTCTCGCTGGCAAACGCGCTCGGTCAGGTCAAGGCGACCGTCACGGTCACCGATGGCGACGGGGATCACGCCTCGGCGTCGGCCAACATTTCCGGTGACATTCAGTTCGAAGACGACGGACCGCTGGTGGCGGCTTCCGTCACCCGCGATTTCGGGGTGACCGCGGACGAGACCCCCAGCAACCAGGCCAACGACGTTACTGGCCCGTTGCACGTCTTCGATAACGTGGCCAATCCGGGCAATGATCCGGATGAGCCCGGACCGGTGCTTGCCTATGCGACCAGCAGCAGCGCGGCACTGAGCTTCCTGCCGTATTTTGGTGTCGACGGGCCCGATCCGACGACGCCGGTGAGCTATTCGCTGCACCTCAATTCGTCCGTCTCCGGCGTGAAGTTGACCGACGGAACGGCGATCAGCCTTCATGCGGAGAGCGACGGGTCCGGCAACAGCTGGATCGTCGGCCGCGTCGATTCCGGTGATCTTGAAGGGCAGGCGGCATTCGCGGTCTCGATCGATCCTTCGACCGGCAAGGTGTCGGTCGTCGAATATCTCTCGCTCTATCACCCGAGCAGCTCCAACCCGAACGACACAATCTCGCTCGCATCGGGCTCGATTTCGGCCGTCGTGACGATCAAGGACGGCGACGGCGACACGGCGTCCGCATCGGCAGACATCTCGGGCACGATCCACTTCAGGGACGACGGTCCGACGCTGATTTCCCAAACGTCGATCAACGCCAATGTCGACGAGGACGGTCTCCACACTCCTACGGACCTGTCCAATTCCAATCCGGATCATTCACCTCTGCTGCCCGGTGAAGTGCAGGGCACCAACTCGGCTGTCGCGACCTCGGCCACCTACGGCAAGCTTGACACGCTGGTGAATTTCGGCGCCGACGGCTTCGGCAGTTTCGGCCTGAAGACCATGTTTGGTCCGCAGGACAGCGGGCTGACGTCGAAGGGCGATCACATCCTCATCGTGACCGATGCGAACGGCCTGCACGGCTATGTCGAGAGCGGCACGCCGGGATTCGATTCGAACGATCGCGAAGTCTTTACGCTCACGGTCGGTTCGGACGGCTCCTATGTGTTCGCGCTGCACGACCAGATCGATCATCCGACGCTCAATGGGCTCGCCGGCGACAATACCGAGAACACTGAGGTCATCGATCTCTCGTCCTACGTGATCGCAACGGACGGCGACGGCGACAGCATTCCACTCGGGACCGGGACCTTCACGGTCACCGTGCTCGACGACATTCCCGTCATCACGGCGCGCGCGCCAACCGAGACGGAAGTCACGACAACGGACACCTTCACCTACACGCTCCAGGCCGGCAACACCGACATCCGCGCCATGGACGGTCAGGACAATCACGACATCATTCTGACCGGCGTCGATCTCAACGACAAGGACGACTCCGTCAACACCACGGGCAGCAAGATCGGTGTCGGCGACGGCCAGATCATCGACGGCTACAGCACCAAGCCGCTGTCAGGGCCCGAAATCCTGACGATGGCGTTCTTCGAGAACGTCTCGATCACCGGGAATCCGCAGACTCCGACCGTTAGCCACGGGTCGGCCTACTCCGTCAACACGGCGTCGTTCTCGATCGACGTGGCGGAAGCGCAGGGCGTCGAGACCGCGGTCGTCTTCATCTCGGCGACGGAAGGCGGCCAATTCGTCAACCTGACCTTCACGGTTGACGGTTCGCCCGTCACCGCAACCGCTGTGTTCGACAGCACCACGCACGTGCAAATCGGCTATGTGCTGGACGGCGTGCAGGACCTCTCGACGGTCAAGGTCATCGGAGCGACGCAGTTCGATACGCTAAACGTCGGCAATTACGACAATTTCCAGTTCGACAGCAGCGCCAATGGCAATCCGCAGACGCTGACCGACGGCAATTCGTTCAAGGTCTACGGCATCGAGTCGACCATCACCACGGTCACGACCGTCATCGAGACCTTCAAGGTCAGCGAGGACGAGAGTGCGGGTGTCAATACGACGGCCGATCCGAATCCCGCCAATGACACTTCCGACGCGCCGCCCGCCGCGATCTTCGAGGCAGGCGCCATCGGATATGCCAAGTCCGCGACCAGCGTGCTCGATTCCGGCTCGTTGTTCACCGGCAAGGTGGGCGCCGACGAGCCCGGTACCTATTCGTTTGCCATCACCGACAAGAACGGCAACGCGATTACCGGCCTTGAATCCGGCCTGACCACGCTCGATGGCACGCACATCCTGCTGACCACCGAGGCGAGCGGCGCCGTGGTCGGCATGGCCGGCCAGACCGAGGTGTTCAGGGTCTACGCCGACTCCACCGGATATGTGTGGATCGCGCAGTATCAGGCGATCCACAACGACCTCACCGGATCGAGCCAGGCAGCCTACGACGACATCGCGACCGTCACGGCCGACCTGCACCTCAAGGGCTCGCTGACGGATTTCGACGGCGACACCACCAGTGTGGTTTCGCCGGTCGCCCTGAATATCCAGTTCCAGGACGACGGACCGCTTGCGGTGAACGATCTCGACAGCGTCGCTCATGGCGATCTCGTCGCCACAGGCAACGTGATCACCGGCATCGACATCGCGGGAGGCGATGCCAACACGACGGATGGCGTCGCGGACACCGTGGGCACCGACGGTGCGAAGATCACGGAGGTCGATGGCGTCACGGCTGTGACGACTCCGGTCAATCACGTTTTCACCGTCGCCGGCCAGTTCGGCACTCTCGTGATCAACGAAAACGGCGACTACACCTATACGCGCTTCAACGGCAATCCGGTGGGCGACGTCAAGGATGTGTTCACCTACACGCTGACCGACGGCGACGGCGATTTCTCGACCGCGAAGCTGACGATCAACGTCTCGGACCACGGCGTCAGCATCGCGGACATTGGCGCTCAGAGCGGCGACGAGACGGTGTATGAGGCCAACCTCCCAGGCGGCTCGTCGCCGGACACCCCGGCGCTCACCCAGAGCGGGACGTTCACAATCAACGCGGCTGACGGTTTGGACAGCCTCGTCATCGACGGCCACACGGTCATCAGTGGCGGCGTATTCACCGGCGGCACGTTCACGACGTCGCTCGGAAACACGCTCTCGATTACCGGCTTCGACGGCACCAACCTCAGCTACAGCTACACGCTGGTCAGCAACGAAACTCACGCGCCCATTCAGGGGCCGAACGGCCTGATCGAGAGCTTTGCCGTAACCGCAACGGACGTTGATGGTGACTCGGCCATCAGCTCGATCACGGTCAACATCGTGGACGATGTGCCGACGGCGGCCAATGACGGCCCGTACGGGGTGGTCGAGGACACCCCCAGCAACGCTGTCTCGGGCAACGTGCTGACCAACGACGCGTCGGGTGCGGATGCGCCGGCGAGCTTCGTGGCTTGGGGCGGTGCGGCAGATGCGGCGGACATCGCGGCGCTGAACACCTACGGCACGCTGGTGCAGGACGGCAACGGGCACTGGAGCTACACGCTGGACAACAGCCGTGCGGCGACGCAGGCGCTGACGTCGGCGGATCATCTGAGCTTCACGCTGCACTACACCATGCAGGACGCCGACGGCGACACCTCGCCGGCGACGCTGACGATCAACATCACGGGTGCGGACGACAGCGCTTCGGTGACGACGGCGCAGGCGTCCGGACCGGATGCCACGGTGTACGAGGCCGGGCTGAGCCCGAACGGGTCTGCAGCGGCAACCGATCTGGAGACGACGACGGGCGGCTTCGCGATTTCGGCAACCGACGGGATCAAGGAGATCGTGGTCGGCGGCACGGCGTTCACGCTGGCCGAGATCCAGGCGTTCGGCACGACCCATGGCACGGTGAACACCGGCGAGGGCGTCCTGACGCTGACGAACTACAGCGGCGACAGCTTCGGCGGCACGGTGAGCTTCAGCTACACGCTGTCGGCGACGATCGACAATGACAGCGCGACCCCGACGCCGCCGGACACGGTGGACGGTACCGGGTTCAGCGACCACATCGCGCTGGTGGTGCACGGCATCGGCGGCACCTCGGGAAGCGACGACCTGGTGGTCCGGATCGTCGACGACACGCCGACGGCGGCCAATGACGGCCCGTACGGGGTGGTCGAGGACGCTGCCAGCAACGCTGTCTCGGGCAACGTGCTGACCAACGACGCGTCGGGTGCGGATGCGCCGGCGAGTTTTGTGGCGTGGGGCGGTGCGGCGGATGCGGCGGCAGTTGGCGCGCTGAGCACCTACGGCACGCTGCAGCAGAACAATGACGGCACGTGGAGCTACACGCTGGACAACAGCCGTGCGGCAACGCAGGCGCTGACGTCGGCGGATCATCTCAGCTTCACGCTGCACTACACGATGCAGGATGCTGATGGCGACACCTCGCCGGCGACGCTGACGATCAACATCACGGGTGCGGACGACAGCGCTTCGGTGACGACGGCGCAGGCGTCCGGACCGGATGCCACGGTGTACGAGGCCGGGCTGAGCCCGAACGGGTCTGCAGCGGCAACCGATCTGGAGACGACGACGGGCAGCTTCGCGATCTCCGCGACCGACGGGATCAAGGAGATCGTCGTTGCCGGCACGACGTTCACGCTCGCCCAGATCCAGGCGTTCGGCACGACCCATGGCACGGTGAATACCGGCGAGGGTATCCTGACGCTGACGGGCTACAGCGGCGACAGCTTCGGCGGCATGGTGAGCTTCAGCTACACGCTGTCGGCGACGATCGACAATGACAGCGCGACCCCGACGCCGCCGGACACGGTGGACGGCACCGGGTTCAGCGACCACATCGCGCTTGCGGTGCACGGCATCGGCGGCACCTCGGCGAATGACGACCTGGTGGTTCGGATCGTCGACGACACGCCGACGGCGGCCAATGACGGCCCGTACGGGGTGGTCGAGGACAGCCCCAGCAACGCTGTCTCGGGCAACGTGCTGACCAACGACCAGTCCGGTGCGGATGCGCCGGCGAGCCTCGTGGCTTGGAGCAGTGCGGCGGATGCGGCAGACATCGCGGCGCTGAACACCTACGGCACGCTGGTGCAGGACGGCAACGGGCACTGGAGCTACACGCTGGACAACAGCCGTGCGGCGACCCAGGCGCTGACGTCGGCGGATCATCTCAGCTTCACGCTGCACTACACCATGCAGGATGCCGACGGCGACACCTCGCCGGCGACGTTGACGATCAACATCACGGGCACGGACGACAGCGCCACGGTGACGACGGCGCAGGCGTCCGGACCGGATGCCGCGGTGTACGAGGCCGGGCTGAGCCCGAATGGGACGCATGCAGGAGACGGGTCGGCTGCGACGACGGGCAGCTTCACGATCTCGGCGACGGACGGGATCAAGGAGATCCTGGTCGGCGGCACGACGTTCACGCTGGCTGAGATCCAGGCGTTCGGCACGACCCACGGCACGGTGAACACCGGCGAGGGTATGCTCACGCTGACGGATTACACCGGCACCAGCTTCGGCGGCACGGTGAGCTTCAGCTACACGCTGTCGGCGGCGATCGACAATGACGTGATCCCGACGCCGCCGGATACGGTCGACGGCACCGGGTTCAACGACCACATCGCGCTTGCGGTGTTCGGCATCGGCGGCACCTCGGCGAATGACGACTTGGTGATCCGGATCGTCGACGATGTGCCGACGGCGCATGCCGATACCGACACGACTGTCAGCGGCTCTGCCAGTGGCAACGTCATCACTGCGGTCGGCACCACCAACTCGGGTGCGGATACGCTGGGTGCGGATGGGGCGTCGATCTCGGGCGTCCAGGCCGGCAACAACCCGATACCGATCACCAACAACAGCGGCGTTGGCGCCGGCGTTCACGGGGCGTTCGGCACGCTGACCCTCGGCTCGGACGGCTCCTACACCTATGTCGCCGACGCGAATGCGTCGGGCACGGACGTGTTCTCCTACACGCTGAAGGACGGCGATGGCGATACGTCGGTGACGACGCTGACCATCACCGTCTTCAACAGCCAGCCGACCCTTGTGGCGGCATCGGCGACGACGAGCGACGCGGCGGGCGACGACAATGTCGTCAACTCGAACAGCGATGCGTTCGTGCCGCAGACGCAATCCGGCACCATGAGCTTCAACTTCGGAGGCGACGGCGCCAATCCGACGACGCCGTTCTCCTATGTCTATGACGGTGGATTGGGTAGCGCGTCTGCAACGACGAGCACGAACGGTTTGGGTCAGACCATTCTGACCCTGACGGCCGCAGCCTGGGTGCTGACGCTGAACGAAGCCACCGGCGTATACACCTTCAAGCAGACGGCCGCGTATGACCACGCGGCGGGCACCTCATCGGCCACGGGCATCGTGAACGTCACGCTGACCGACTTCGACGGCACCACGGCCACGAAGGCGCTCACGCTCACGATCAACGACGACACACCGAGCCTCGGCGTGATCGATCACGGCGTGATCGCGAACGAGGCGAACCTGACGCTGGTCGGAAAGATGGCCGTCGATGGCGGCGCCGATCATCCGGTGACGGCGAGTCTTGCCGGCAACGCCGATCCGTCGGGCATTACCTGGAACGGCAACGCCGTCCACTACTATGTCGACTCGGCGAACCCCAGCACGCTTGTGGCGTATACCGGCTCGGATCATACGCTCAACAACGTGTTCACGCTGTCGGTCGATGCAGTGAACGGCGCTTACACGTTCACCGAACTGCAGCCGCTGGATGCTTTCAACAGCGTCAACATTGCGGGTTCGGTAGCAGTCGCCAGTGGGCCGAAGAGCCTTCTGGAACTGACATCAGCAGCGGGGGACAATCTGTCGCTCCTGAGCGGTTGGCACGCCGATGCGGGATTTGTGCTTGCCGACTGGAAGAACGGCATCACCGGATCGACGACGACGGACCATATTTCGCTTCACAACATCAACGGTTCATCTCAGGGATTCGGTGTCGACAGCAACAACATCGGCACCGGCGATATCATGCGTTTCGACTTCGGAACGGTGAACGACTTTGACGGTAGCGGTCCGTACTCGCCGCCGTCGGCGAGCCAGGCCAACGTCACGTCGATTACGCTGACCTTCTCGAAGGTGGCAACGATCGACTACGTCGTTCATTACACAGACGGTAGCTTCGCCTCCAGCAGTTTCACCTCGTCGAGCTCCGGCAACACGATTCCATCAGCCGGAGGAACGAAGTTCATCGACTACGTGGAAATCTACTCGGAAGGCGACGCGGGCAAGGTCACGCTCGCCAAGGAGACGACGGTCACTTCCACCGGAACGAAGGATCTTAGCTTCAACGTGACCGTGACCGACCATGACTCGGATACGACTGCCGGGACGATCAACATCACGGTCGATGGCGATCACTCGTTGACGGGTACTGCGGGAGTCAACAATGACCTCGTCGGCGGCGCGTCGGCCGATACCCTGACCGGCAGCACCGGCAACGACACGCTGACAGGAAACGGCGGGGCCGACAAGCTTACCGGCGGCTCGGGCAATGACACATTCAAGTACCTGGCAACGACTGACAGCACCGTTGCGGCGCACGATGTGATCTCGGACTTCAGCAACACGGACGTGATCGATTTCTCGGCCATCTCCGGGATTACCCACGATGCGACGCTTTCCTCCACGACTCCGACGACTGTGGCGGCCCATTCGATCGTCTACTTCCAGAGCGGAGCGGACACGGTCATCTACGCCAATGCGACCGGCAATACCGAGAACGTTGCAAGCGCCGACATGATGCTGGTTCTGACGGGCATCAACGCCAATACTCTGGCTTCTGGTCAGATCCACCACGCGTGAGCCCGGTGCTTCTGGCGACGTAGGCTGCACGTTTAAATGAAAACGCCGCCGGCACCCACCGGCGGCGTTTTTCTGTCAGCAAGTCCGTCTGTCTCTGCCGCCTCACATCCAGAGCGGCAAGGAGCCGATGCCGCCGCCGCCGCCGAGCGCCTCGTCCCCGGTCCATTCGACCTGATCGCCGCTTTCGGCGGCAGGCGAGGCCGCGATTTCGCCCGTGAGCGGCTGCCGTTTCGCGTAAGGCGTTGCGAACAAGTGGACTCCGTCATGATTGATGGCAAACAGCGGGGTGAAGCTCGTCGCTTCGCCGTCCTCGATCAAGCTGTTTCGCCGGTTGTCCAAAATGAGCCATTGCCCGTCGAGGCGCGCGGCGAGCACGGCGTGGTCTTGGCGCACGGCGCGGTCACGGACCAGCACGAGCCGCAAATCCTCGCGCGGAAATCCGGCTTCGCGCAGCGCGGCATATTTGGCGATCGCGTAGTCCTCGCAATCACCCTTCGTCGTCGCGAAGGTCTCCAGCGGCGAGCTCCAGCGATCGGCTTCGCCGTGCTGGGCAAAGTCGCTGACGTAACGGACAACCATGTTGACCGCCCGGTTGGCCTCGTCCAGCCGCTCGCGTCCCGATTTGGATTTCACCGCGCCGATCAGCCGCAGGAATTGCGCGGCGTTGGAGGGGCAATTGCCGGCATCGGCCTCGCACTGCCTCAGCATCTCCGCGTCCTTGGCGAGTTTGGCCTCGAGCCCCCGCCACTTGCGCCACAACAGCCCGTCGGGCGCGCGGAAGGTGAACAGGCCGAATGGCTCGTCGCCCTTCGGGGCTGCCTGCTTGGGCTCCGGTGCTGCGTCGGTTGCGACGTTGGAGGGCGTCAGCGCCGCAAGGCGGGTCGCATTCGGCCCGCTGCCGCGCATGGCATCGAGCTTCGCCAGCACGTCGTTGATGCGGAAGAACGTCGCCGGAGGACGCGCCGCCGCATCAATGCCGGGCGCGAGATTGTCCTGAGCGTCCGGAGCAATGGTCTCATCGGCCGAGGAGGGCGATGTTGCGCAGGCCACGAACAACGCAACCAGCCCCACGCCGAGCGCGCGCAGGCTTGTTCGCTGCAATTCCAAATGCAGTGCCATAGACGACGTCCCCTGCCGGGAGCGTCGTCAACGTCTATCGCGTCGATCCTCGCCCCGATCCTGTTGTTGGATCGAGACTGCGGTCTGCGACGCTTAGGTGGAGTTAAGGCTGGAGGAGGGCGGGGCGATTGTCGCAAAGGCGGTCAATCGCGCGCTACGAGCGGCCGGCGAATTGTCGGCGAATTGTCGCCCTGGCCTTTGCGTCCTGTTAACCCTGCCGCGGCCTCAGCGCTCGCGCAGGGCTTCGTCCTTCAGGGTACGGGCGGGCTTGAGGATGTAATCCAGGACCGACTTCTCGCCGGTCAGGATTTCGACCGTCGTGACCATGCCGGGAATGATCGGCAGTGGCTTCTCGTCCGTTCCCAGATGGTTCTTCTCCGTCCGGATCATGACGCGATAGAAGCTCTCCTGGCGGTCCGGTGTCTTTTCGGCCTTGTCGTCGACGATGGTATCGGCGCTGATGCGCTCGACCTTGCCCTTCAACGAGCCGTAAACGGACGAGTCGTAGGCGGAGATCTTCACCACGGCGTCCTGGCCGGGCCGGATGAAGGCGATATCCTGCGGCCGGATACGGCCTTCGACCAGCAGCGTATCGTCGAGCGGAACGATGTCCATCACGTTGGCGCCGGGCTGCACGACCGCGCCCACGGTGGTCACGTTCAGCTTGTTGACGATCCCGTGCACCGGCGCCTTCAGGTCGGTTCGCCGGACCCGGTCCTGCGCCGATTTGATGTTTTCATCGAGCACGGCGAGGTCGCCCTTCGACTTCGCAAGATCCTCATCCGCCTGGGAGCGGAAGGAAGAGACCGTGCTCGCGATCTTGGATTGGGCCTCCGCGAGCTGTCCTCTCATCTCCGTCGCCTGACGGTCGAGGCGCAACATCTCGATCTCCGGCACGACCTTCTGCTCGTAGAGCTTCCGCGTCAGCGACAGCTCCCGCTCCAGCAATTTCAGCGTGCCGGTCAGGCGGGTGACCTGCTGGTTCAGGACGTCGACGTCCTGCGCCAGCTTCTGCGCGCGCATCTTGAACACGCTGGTTTCCGTGGCCACGGCCGACGGCACCACCTGGTCGAGTTGATCGGGGAAGCTCACCTCGCTCTTTCCCCTGGCTTCGGCCTCGAGGCGCGCGACGCGTGCGGCCATCGCAGCGCGCCGTTCCCTGATCTCGCCGAATTCGGAAGCGAATTTGGTATCGTCGATGCGCATCAGGGATTGTCCCTGCTGGACGATCGCTCCCTCCTGCACGAGGATTTCGCCGACGATCCCGCCTTCGAGGCTCTGCACCACCTGCATCTGCCGCGACGGCACGACGCGGCCGTTGCCGCGCTTGACCTCGTCAAGGATGGCAAAATGCGCCCAGCTCACGAAGACCACGAGCATGGCGAGGAACGTCATCAGCAGCATGCGCGAGGTTCGCGGCGTGCGCAGCATTGCGGCGGCACGAACGTCATTGGCGAAGGCGAAATCAGAGGACGCCATGGGTTCAGCCCTGTGATTGAGCCCGGGACAAATTGGGGTGAGGCGGGTTCTCGGCGGATGTCCCGTTCGGCTTGCCCTGGAGCAGGGCGAGCACCTTGTCGCGCGGGCCGTCGGCGATGAGGCGGCCGCTGTCGAACAGCAGCAGCCGGTCGACCGCATTGAGCAGCGAGAGGCGGTGCGTCGAGATGATCAGGGTCATGCGATCGCCATGGATCGCCTTCAGCCGCTCGAGAAATTCGGCTTCGCTGCGCACGTCGAAATGCGCGGTCGGCTCGTCCATGAACAGAATGCGCGGATTCCTGATCAGCACTCGCGCAAGTCCGATCGCCTGCTTCTGGCCGCCCGAGAGGCTGCGGCCGCCCTCGGCGATCGGCATGTCATAGCCCATTGGATGTCCGGCGATGAAGCCTTCCACTCCGGACAGACGGGCGGCATGAAGCACTTCTTCGTCGGTCGCCTCGGGCTTGCCGAGGGCGATGTTGTCGCGCAGCTTGCCGAAAAAGAGATCGGTATCCTGCAGCGCAAAGCCGATGCCGGCGCGGAGGTCGGCCGGATCGTATTGTCGCGAGTCGACGCCGTCGACGAGGATCCGTCCCTCCTGCGGTTCGTAGAAGCCCACCAGGAGCCGGCCAACCGTGGTCTTCCCCGATCCGACGCGCCCGATGATGCCGACGCGCTCGCCGCTTTCGATCTTGAACGTCACCTTGTCGAGCGCCTTGCCCGGTGCATTCGGATAGGTGAAGCTGACGTTATCGAAGCTGATGCGCCCCTGGTCGATTTTCCGCGACACGTAGGCGCGCTGTGGCGAGCGCTCCCGCTCCAGCGACATGATGCGGTCGATCGACTTCAGTGCCGACAACGTCTGGGTGCCGCGCGTGATCACCGAGGCGAGGCCGGCGATCGGCGCCAGCACGCGACCGGCCAGCATGTTGGCTGCGACCAGCGCGCCCATCGAGAGCTTGCCGTCCAGAATGAGGAGCACGCCGATCACGACAAGCAGGAGGCTTGTCGCCTGCTGGGCGGTGTTGGTGCTGGTCAGGGCAAGTGAGGCCCAGAAATGCACATCCTCGCCGGAGCGCGCAGTGGCGGCGACGGAGCGCTCCCAGGCCGTTTGCATCCGGGACTCGGCGCCGGTCGCCCGCACGGTCTCGATGCCGGACAGGGATTCGACGAGCACCCCATGCCGCGCCGCCGATTCCGCCTGCAATCGCTTCATGGCGCGATCCAGCGGACGCTGCACCAAAAGGCCGATGATGATCATGATCGGCAACATCGCGAGCGGTATCCAGGCAAGCGGACCCGCGATCGTGAAGAGCACACCGATGAAGATCAGGGCGAAGAGCAGATCGGTCGCCGAAACCACGCTGCCCGAGGTGAAGAACTCGCGGACCGAATCGAAGTCGCGGAGCTGGTTGGCGACGATGCCGACCGACGTCGGCCGCTGCGCCATCTTGACCGACATGATGTGCTCGAAAATGTTCGCAGCCAGCACCACGTCCATGGTCTTGCCGGTCACGTCGATCATCTTGCTTCGCACGGTTCGCAGCACGAAGTCGAACAGGATGGCGAGGCCCATCCCGACCGACAGCGCGATCAGTGAAGGCACGGCGCCATTGGGAACGACGCGGTCGTAAACGCTCATCGTGAACAGCGGCGTGGCGAGCGCGAGCATGTTGACGAGGAGGGCGGCGAGCGCAATGTGGCCGTAGCTGCGCCAATGCACCTTGGCCGTCGACCAGAACCAGTGACTTCGCGGCAGATCGCCGGCGGCGACGGCGCGCGCATTGCTCTCGACCGCGGCCCTGACGAAGAACGCGTATCCGGTATAGCCGGCCGAGATGGTCTGGATCGCGTGAAGCTCCGGGCTGTGGGGCTTCACGGACGGATTGAGGACTTTGACGGCGCTTCCGGACTTGTCGAAGTCCAGGAGGATCAGCGTCGTTCCGTTCTTCATGATCAGGACGGCTGGCAGCACCAGGGCGGGGATGTCGACAATGTCCCGCTTGACGGCTTCGGTCTCGAGCCCTGCACGCCGGGCTGCGCGGTCGTAGAGCGGGACCGACAACCGTCCATCGAGGATCGGGAGGCCGCCCAGCAATGCCTCGCGGGTGACGGCGCGGCCGTGATAGGCGGCCAGGTACATCAGCGATGATGCGAGTGGGTCGTCCCTTTCGAGGTGACCTTCTGCTTGCTTGGGTTCAGCCGCTGCCGTCACCTCAGCAACGGGGCGGACAGGCGCGCGCCTTGACTCGGATGATTGAAACAACAATTGCCAATGCCCAAAATGAAATGATGCGGAGCGAGCAGCGAACCGTCATTCCACCATAGCGGAAAACGCAGAGGAATCATTTGGTTAATCGGCGAAAGCGCGCCTAAAGGTTAATCCCAGGCGCGCCTTACGCCGCTTGGTCAACGTGCCAAGCGCATTCGCGGCCCGACCCCATTCGCTTGGGGGCGGGGCTATCTCTGAACCGGCTCGAATGCCGTCGCCAACCAATGCGGCTTCTTGTCCGCTGCATAGGCGGTGACGGGGGAGGGGGTCAATACGGGCGGATTACTGGTGCTTCGCTGCTGCGTGAGCCACTCGGATGCTCCCGTCATGGTCGGCTGATAGGCCCAACGCTGCCATCTATCCCTGAACAGATCGGCCTCCGGCGTTTCGCTCGCATAGCCCAGGCGCTGCGGAGCCGGTTGGGGTGCAGGCACCGGGACTCTCAGCGGCTCGGAGCCGGTCTGGGGCAGCTTCACGCGCAGCGTGGGTGCCTTGTAGTCCGGGGTGCCGAAAATCCCGAGATCCACCGGTGCCGCATCAACCGGCGGCGGAGCCTTCAGGTACTCGAGCAGTGTACCCATGGCCGCCAGGAGTTGGTAGTCGGCGAACACCACGACGCCGCGCGCCGAGGTCAACGAAACCAGCGTGTTGAAATACTGGTTCTGGGCATTCAAGAGATCGATCAGCGAGCGCTGGCCGAGCTCATATTCCTTCTGGAACGCCGCAATGGTCTTCCGATCAGCCTCGAGTTGCCGCAGCAGCGCCGTGATCCGTGTTGCGGTGACCGTGCGTGCGGCCCAGGCCTTGTCGATGGACTCGATGGCATCACGCTGCAGTCGTGCATGTCGCGCGGTCGTCTCGACATAGCGTTCGGCCATCTCGGACCGCCGCCAGACATCCTGACCGCCCCGGAAGATATCCCAGGACATGACAACCTTGCCGCTGTAATCGTCGTGAGTGACACCGAGGTAAGGATAGGTGTTGTCGTTATGCGTCGCCCGGCCCTCGAGCGAGAAGGTCGGAACGAAAGCGCCGTCCGTCACACGAAACGCGTGCTTTGCGGCGTCGGCGTCGGCCTGTGCGGCCTGAATGGTGGGGTTGAAGCGGACCGTGGTTGCAAGGGCCTCGTCGCGGGTCGATGGCATGCCGCCCAACGGCGCCGGGAAGCGAACGTTGATGGGTTCAAGTCCCACGACCTTGCGGTACTTGGCGCGGGCTTCCTCCAGGCTCCGGCGGAATTCGATGAGCGTCGCTCGCGCAGCATCAACGCGTTCGCGCGCCTGTTCGAGATCACCTTCGCCGGCGCGTCCACCGGCAAAGCGGGCGTTGACGTTGGAGAAGATCTTCTCGTGGGTGGCGACGTTCTGCTCGCCGAGCGTGACCAGTCGCAGATAGCGCGTGACGTCGACATAGGCTTCCGCCGCGTCCAGCGCGATCAATTCTGTCCGCTCACGCACGCGGAAAGCCGCCGCGTTCACGCGGGCCGTCTGTCGCCAGATGTCCTGGATCGATGCGAAGCCGTCGAACAGGATCTGCCGGACGACGACGGATTCCTGCGATCCGTTTCGCCACGCACCATTTCCGGCCACCGGAATGGGTAGGGCGGTACCGCTTGCCACGGCAGCGCTCTGGTCGAATTTCTCGGGCCCCCACCGGGCTTCGACGCGGACTTGCGGAAGCAGTGTGCTCTGGGTCTGTCGAAGCTCACTCTCGGTCGCCCGACGATTGGCAGTCGCTTCGCCGACCCCCGGATTGGTGTGTACCGCCTGCTTCAAGGCATCGTTGATCGAGAACTGCTCCGCCAACGCGCTGCCGCATGGGACGAGAAACAATGCACCGGAAATGAGAATGCGCCCAAACAATTTAACCTCCACCCGCCGCCGCCTTCTACGGACGCGGGGCCCCTGGAAATGCAGGTAAGCTTTGCAGGGACTGACGCGATAATCTAGGCCGAACGCGTAAAAGTTGCGCAAATGGGGCGGGATTGTCGCATTTTTGCCACGTCGGAGACGCCTGGTTGGTTGTATGATACCTCATTACCGGAGAGGTGGCGCACGGCAACTTTATGACTTCATCCAATCTGCCGCGCCGACCAGGATTCCATTGATTCTCTTGCGCTGAATGATAAATCCCATAAGCTATTGATCTAAAAAGAAAATATTTGCGCGCTGATCGTGGATCAGAGCGGGCATTCCAAATGCTGCAAGTGGTAAGAGATTGGCCCAGCTAGGAATGAATACCGTTGCTCCGTAGCCCGTGATGCTTCTCTCGCTACCACCACCGCATTGTCGGAACTCTCTCGGGTGGTACCCGGCGCATACTGCCGGTGAGTCCTAGGAGCCATGTTGTTATTGGTCGTCATTGGCTGTGCCCTCGCTGTTGTCGAAACTGCTTTTCAGTGCTGATGCGCCTGTAGCGTGATCGAAGCAATTCGATCCGGCTCGCATCGTTCGCCGCGCATAGCGATTATGCCAATATTCCTTACCTGTCCGTCGGGGCCACCTCAGGGCCTCCCAGTCGCAAATATTCGACTTTACAGAAATTCGGATTTGTCGTATGTCTCGCCTATCCCGGTCCACCAAGAGGGGCGATCGTACGTCGTCGCGATGCGCGGGCCGGGTTGCGGTGGACGCGGCAGCGTCGGCACGAGAGGCGCGGGTAGGGCGGGTCGTCCCTGTGAGCCTGTGGCTGCGTGCGGATGAGCGGCGCTGTAGGGTTCGTCTCGCCAACATTTCGATGGCTACGTGCACGGCGCCCTCGAACCCTGTGGCGATCAGCGAACGCGCGTACGGCAAAACCGTGTGGTCCTGACCGTCGTTGCTACGGTCAAGCTCTAGCGAAGGTGCACGCGAGCCCAACCGGGCGGACGGCACCGTCAATTTGCAGGGAGCGAGGGAGGCCAGAGGGAAATCGGCTCCCGGGAGAGCACGGCATAAGCCGTCAAACCACTGCGCAGGGAAGGCCGTGTGTTGGGCTTCACCTGTTTGCCGCTGTGCATCTCCTTTGCGCTACATGCGCACAGCGGACCTATGGGTGCCAGCCGGCACCCGGCCTTCCCTGCGCCCTCTTGGCTAGAAGGGGGTGACGAGATGAAGCAAAGCTCGGGCGAAATCCGCCGCGGGATGGCGAAGGTGTGTCTGCGGTTGGATGCGATTTGATCGTGAGTTGGACTAGTCGTTACACCGCACCTTAATCCGTCATTGCGAGCGCAGCGAAGCAATCCAGAATCCCGCCGCGACGATAGTCTGGATTGCTTCGCTGCGCTCGCAATGACGATGTGGAGAGAGCGTGCGCCATACCTCCCCAACGTCGTCCTGGCGAAAGCAAGGACCCCCCGCGCGAGCGCTTTTGCGCTCGTCGATAACCCCAGGCGTAATTTGGCCAAGACCCTCATCGCCACGGACCCCGTGCTGAGGTCCTGGATGAGATCGTTTGGAGTTATCTTGAAGAGTTCTATGCAAGGGGCCGGCAGCTCTGAACAAATCCGGTCTTGCTGCTACGCACAACAGCAAGGTCTCGCGCTGGACAGGCAAACGCCTTGACAGGAGAAATGGTCCGCGCGCAAATTCTTACACTAAGTAAGAATTAGGACAGGGACGGAAATGTCTGAGCAGCCGAGAAGTCGGCGGCAGACGCGTGCGGCCATCTTGGGGCATCTGCTTCAATCGGGCGGCATGTTTCGGCCACCTCTGGCCAAGGCAGTGCGCCTATCCGAGGCGAGCCTGTCGCGCATCCTGTTTGACCTGAAGGCGGAGGGTCTGATCGAAGAGATCCGGCGGCCTGCGCCTTACGTGGGCGGGCCGACAGGCCTCGTATCCTTCGATGGTTCGGTTGCGTTGGCCGCCATCGAGCTCGCGGGTCAACGGTTGAGTGTGGGTGTCGGCGGAATGTCGGGCGAACTGCACTACACCGAGCGGCTGCCGCTGCCGAAAGCGCCGACCGTTGAATCTGTAGACCGCGTGTTTCTCGATGCGCTGACATTGCTGGGTGACTGGACGCGGCGGTGCCGGGTCCGGCTGTCGCAGATCGGCGTCTCCGTCCCCGGCCTTGGCCGGTTGAGCGTATCGGGCAATCCCATCATTCCCTGCGACGTCGGGCGCATTCGCGGCCAGCTTGGCGAGATGTTCGCGGACGTGCCGGTCGCGTTCACCAACTCGGTCGTAGCGCACGCCACGTTTCATCGCTGCCGCACGGAAAACTATCCGTTCAGCGGCGCGCATTTGTTCGTGTTCGTCGGCCAGGGCGTTGCCGGCGCCTGGATGGACGACGCGATCGACGCCGATGCCTTGCAGCCCGTCGAGCTCGGCCACATGGTGTTCGGCGAGGGCGGGCCGCGTTGCCGCTGCGGTCATCATGGCTGCGTCGAAGCCTATACTTCGCTTCCCGCCTTGGCCGGGCTTCTCGGCACGTCGGAGCCGGAGCTGCTCCAGCTCGGCAGCGATTGGGTGACCGTGATCCCGATGTCGCCCCGCGTGCGGCAAGAGCTGCGGCACCGCCTGTACCGGCTTGGCCTCGCGATCGGCAACACGCTGAACGTCAAACCCTGCCGCGGCGTGGCGATCTCCGGCTGGCCGTCGCTTCTTGCGGAGGACGATCGAAAGGCCCTGATCGACGGCATCGACGCCTGCCTGCTCGGCGGGCGCAAGCTCGCGCAGGTGTCGCTTGCTTTCGTGCCGCCGTCGAACGGTAATGATCCAAGGGCTGCACTGGCGTTCGCCGCCTTCTGCCTTGCTTGCCGCGGCGGCATGCCTGCCGCTTCGACGGAGGCCGCCTGAGATGCCGTAAGGCCGCACGGCTTCGCGCCACAGAGTTCACACCCGGGAGGAACCTGCCATGCCGATCACAACAACAAGGCGTCATATGCTCGCTGGATCTGCTGCCACGCTGGCACTGCCGGCCTTTGCCCGTGCGCAAAGCGCGGTCAAGCCGCGCCTGACCGTGATCTCGCAATGGTCTGCAGGCAGCGATGGGGCGGCCATCACTGCGCTCGGTAAGAAATTCGAGGAGAAGGGCGGGATTTGGCAGCACTCGCCCGTCCCCGGGTTCACCACCGAGATGATGAACAAGCTACGCGCTCAGATCATGGCCGGCGATCCGCCGGCCTGTTCGCAGCTCAAAGGCCCCGAGATTGCGGCCTGGTCGAAGATTGCCCCGACCGTCGATCTCGACGCCCTTGTCGCTGCCGCCGGCTATGAAAAGGTTGTCGCTCCAGACCTTGCACGATTACATAAGCCGGGAGGCAAGTGGATCTCATTGCCGTTGCAGATCTACAGCACGAACATGCTGTTTCTCTCCAAACGCGCGATGGATAAAGCCAAAGCCGACAAGATCCCCGCCACATGGGCCGACTTCAACGACCTTGCCGAAAAGATGAAAGCGGGCGGAATAACATATCCGATCGCCAACGGTGGCACCCGCCCCGACGATGGGCAGAAATTCGAGGCCGCTTTCGCCGGCATCAGTCCCGCTTCATACCGCGCAGCCATCATGAACCTCGACGATAAAGCCTTGAAGGGCCCCGAGATAAGGGCTGCCTTCGCACAGGTGCGCAAGATTGCCGACTGGATGAACCCGAACATCGGCGCCCAACACTATTCCACCAACCTGAAGCGCTTCGTCGACGGGGATATGGGCATAATGATCCAGGGCGGGTGGGCGCAGGGCGTGTTGCGCAACGCCGGCTTCAAATTTGACGACTTCATCATCGCGCCGGGCCCCAGCGACAATACCAAGCCGGTTTTCCTGCTAAATGCCGATGCTTTCATATTCTGGCAGCGCAACGAGCCCGATCTGCAGGCCGGCCAGACGCTGATGGCACAGCTTGTCATGGATCCGGCGATCCAGACAATGTATTCGCAGATCACGGGATCGATCCCCGTGCGCACCGATGTCGACCTTTCCGGTGCCGGCTGGTCGGACGGTCAACGGCGAACCGCAAGCGCGCTCAAGGACGCTGTCGCCAACAATCAGGCCGTCCTCAGCCTCGCGCACAACATGGCGCAGGAAAACGGCTTGACCGCAGCGATGATCGACGTGATCACCGAGTACGTGAAGAACAAGACGATTACGCCAGAGCAGGCGGTCACCCGCCTCGCCGAGGCCGTCGAGGGGGCGCGTTGACCGACGCTCTCTCCGCGGCAGCGCGCCCGGGCCATCCGGCGATTTCTGGGGTGGTGCGCCGGCTGCCCGAGTATCTGATGATCTGGGTGCCGCTGCTGCTGTCCGCCGGGCATCTCGTCTCGTTTGCGCTGTGGACGATCTGGATTTCGTTCACGCCATCCACTCTTGTCCCGGTTTCGGGCTGGGTGGGCTTGCGCAACTACACGGCGGTCATGGCGACGCGGAACTGGCACATCGCCTTCAACAATCTGCTGCTGTTTGGCAGTGCTTTCGTGCTGCTGAGTGTGGTGACCGGCCTCGTGCTTGCGATCCTGCTCGATCAGCGTATTCGCGGCGAGAACGTGCTGCGGTCTATCTTTCTTTACCCTCTTGCGGTGTCGTTCGTCGTCACCGGCACCGTCTGGAGTTGGCTTCTCAATCCTGGCATTGGGATCGAGAAGCTCGTCCACGACCTCGGCTGGACCTCCTTCCGGTTCGACTGGCTGGTCGACCGCGACATGGCAATCTGGACCATTGTTATCGCTGCGATCTGGCAATCCTCGGGCTTCGCCATGGCGCTCTTCCTCGCCGGCCTACGGTCCGTCGACGCCGACCTTATCAGGGCCGCGCAGATCGACGGCGCTGGACCGATCCGAACGTACCGGCGCGTCATTCTGCCGACGCTTTGGCCGATCACCGTGACTGTGATCGTCATCCAGCTTCAGTTCGCCATTTCGACCTTCGACCTCGTCCGTGCGCTCACCAACGGCGGGCCCGGAATCGCGACCCAGTTGCCAGCCCTTGTCGTCTACGACCTTATGTTCCAGCGCAGCCTCCTCGGCCGCGGTGCGGCGGCGGCGGTGCTCATGTTGCTTATTCTTCTCGCAGTGCTGCTGCCGTATGCAGCTTGGCGATATTTCCAGCGACGCCGGGCCGCCCATGCGTGACCGAACCTTCGCGCCGAGCCGAATTTTGATCTATCTCGTCGTTTCATTGATCGCTGCAGCCTATCTCGCGCCGCTGGCTGTTGTCGTGCTGAACTCGCTCCGTACCAACGAGGAGATCGCGCAGGCCTCGATGATCGGCTGGCCGAAGCAGTGGGCCTGGAGCAACTACGTCGCTGCGTGGAGCGGTTTCTGCGTCGCGGAGACCTGCGCCGGCATACGGCCGTATATGCTGAACTCCGCGCTCGTCACGATTCCCGCGACGATCATCTCCACCGTGCTCGGTGCGGTTGCCGGTTACGCCGTGTCGCTCTGGCGTTTTCGCGGCGATAGCTGGATCTACGGCATCGTGACCCTTGGCCTCTTCCTTCCCCAACAGATGCGCTTGCTTCCCTGGACCATCGTGCTGCGGGACATCGGTCTCATCAACACGCTGGCGGGTCTTGTGCTGGTTCACACGATTCAGGGGCTCTCCTTCACCACACTATTCTGCCGAAACTACTATGTCGCCATTCCACATGAATTGATCAGAGCCGCGCGCATCGATGGCGCAGGGTTCTTTCGTATTTTCTGGCGCATCATCCTGCCGCTCTCGCCTCCCATCCTGATCGTCACCGTGATTTGGCAGTTCACGCATATCTGGAACGAGTTCCTCTATGGTGTGACGTTCACGACCGGCCAACAGCAGCCCGTCACGGCTGCGCTCATCGCGCTCTCCGCCGCAGTCGCGGACATCCCGCAGCATGGCGTACAAAGCGCCGCGGTGATGATCGCGGCGCTGCCCACTTTGTTGGTCTATCTCCTCGGCGGCAGGTACTTCGTACGCGGCCTTACCGCCGGTGCCGTAAAGTAGGGGCCCGCATGTCAGCTCTCACTATTCGCGATGTTCACAAGAGGTTCGGCGCCATCGAGGTGCTGAAGGGAATTAGCCTCGAGATTGGCCCGGGCGAGTTTACCGTACTGGTCGGGCCATCCGGTTGCGGCAAGTCGACGTTACTCAACATCATCGCCGGCTTGGAGCGTCAAAGCTCCGGCGCCGTCGAAATCGGCGGAAGGGTCGTCAACGACATCCCCCCGAAGGATCGGGACATCGCCATGGTGTTCCAGTCTTATGCGCTCTATCCGTCGATGACGGTGCGCCAGAACATCACCTTCGGCATGGAATGCCGTCATGTTCCGAAGGCGAAGCAGGATGCTGCGGTCGCGAATGTGGCCCGCCTGCTCCAGATCGAGCCGCTGCTCGGTCGCAAGCCGTCGCAGCTCTCCGGCGGCCAGCGTCAGCGCGTGGCGATGGGGCGTGCCCTGGTGCGCGATCCGCTGCTCTTCCTGTTCGACGAGCCGCTCTCGAACCTCGACGCCAAGCTGCGCGTCGAGATGCGGATGGAAATCAAGCGCCTGCATCAACGCATCGGCGCCACCATCGTCTATGTCACCCACGATCAGATCGAAGCGATGACGATGGCGACGCGGATCGCGGTGATGCATCATGGACAGGTGCAGCAGTTCGCCGATCCCGACACCGTGTACCGCTATCCGGCCAATCTGTTCGTCGCGCGCTTCATGGGCTCGCCGCCGATGAACACGATGCCGGCGCGGCTCGAAGCCGAGAATGGCGGACCGGTGGTCGTGATCGGCGCGGGGCGGCCGGATGAGGTCCGCCTCCGCC
Source organism: Bradyrhizobium sp. ISRA442 (assembly GCF_038085055.1). Lineage (NCBI taxonomy): Bacteria > Pseudomonadati > Pseudomonadota > Alphaproteobacteria > Hyphomicrobiales > Nitrobacteraceae > Bradyrhizobium > Bradyrhizobium sp. ISRA442. Next base: position 81,489 of record NZ_JALGCN010000009.1, on the reverse strand, counting down.
TGCGGGGATACGATGCGGCGGCTTCGTTTATCGGCCGGGAGGTGGTGCTTGGGATCAGGCCCGAATGCATCGCCGAGGGCAGCCGGGTATTTTCCGGCGATGCGCCCATCGTAGTTAGCGCGCCGGTGGAGATGGTCGAGCCCACGGGTGCCGAGACGATCGTGCTGCTGCGCCTCGGCGGCGAGCCCGCGATGGCGCGCATCACGCCGGATATCCGTCCCAGCTCTGGTGCGTCCGCCGATTTCGCACTCGACACGCGCCGCATCTGCCTGTTCGATCCCGAGACGGAGCGGCTGATCGCATGACCGAGACGAGCTATTCCGGCCTTGCGGGCCGTGTCGTCTTGATCACGGGAGGGGCGAGCGGGATTGGCGCGGCCTTCGTGCGGGCCTTCGCGGCTCAAGGGGCCCGCATTGCTTTCCTCGACATTGATACTGAGGCAGGCGAGGCTCTGGTGGAGGAGGTCGCGGATGCATCCGGCTCCGTGCCGTTGTTCGTGCCGTGCGACCTCCTGGACATCGAGGCCTTGCGGATCGCCATGACGCAGGTTCGCCGAGCGCTTGGCGATGCGGCGGTCCTCGTCAACAACGCGGCCAACGATCAACGTCAGATTCTCTCCGAAGTGACGCCGGCAGAATTCGACTGGATGATCGGCGTCAATCTCAAGCACGTCTTCTTTGCCGCGCAAGCGATCGTGCCGCAGATGCAGGCGCGCGGCGGCGGGTCGATCATCAACATGTCGTCGGTGGCGTGGATGCGCGGCGCGCCGGCGCTGCCGGCTTATGCGGCGGCGAAGGCGGCGATCGTCGGCTTCACCAACTCGCTCGCCCGTCTCGTCGGCCCCGACCGCATCCGCGTCAACGCCATCGCGCCCGGCATGGTCATCACGGAGCGCCAGCGCCGGCTCTGGTTTCCGGACGACCAGAAGATTGCCGAACTACGTGCGCGTCAGGCCATTCCCGACGCGGTGACGCCCGACGACATTGCACGCATGGCGCTGTTCCTGGCGTCCGACGAGAGCCGGCGCATCACGCGGCAGTGCTTCCAGGTCGATGGCGGCCTCGGTTAGACAGGCGACTGCTGTCATCCGGCGGGTTCGGCGAGGGGACGCGGATCCCATGCGGCGAATGACTGAGCCAGAACGAGCGCGGCATCTCGGCACGGAAGGACGCCGGCGGCACGGACGACTTGCAACGTGTTGCCGTGGCTCAATTGCCGAGACGGCGCACCTTGACATGGTTCGTCAGCGGTGCGGGCACCTCCATCGGAGGCGACGCCTCGATCTGCTTGATGTCGGAAGCGACCTTGAGCGTGTCGAACGGCCGTTTGCCGATCTTGACGGTCGGAGGCGTAGGCGTGCCCTCCACATTGGACGGCCGCGCGAAACACCAGTGGTTCATCCCCCAAATCGCCGCCTGGGTCCGGTTCTGAACCCGGATCTTGCGAAGGATCGCCTTGACGTGAGCCTTTACGGTCGCCTCGGCGATGTCGATCTTGCGCGCGATCGACTTGTTCGAGTCGCCCTCGATCAGGCACTGCAGGATCGACTTCTCGCGCGGCGACAATTGCTGTGCCATCTGGCCGTCGGGAAGCCCGGGGTGGCCCTTGTCCTGCCGCTCTGGCTTTCGGTGAGGGTCGCTCCCGGGTTCGAGCGCAAACGACATCAAAGATGCCTGCGGGAAAACGGTTTCGCCCATCATCAGCAGTTCGACGGATTTGATGAAGACGTCGCACGTCATGACGTCGACGAAATAGCCATTGGCACCCGCGCGAAACGCCGCAACCACTTCATCCAACCGATAGTGATCGCTGACGATCGCAATGCGAGCTCTTGGATTGCGATCCCGCAGCAGTTCGAGTTGCTCAATCACCGCATCGAAATCGCCGCCCGTGTGTACCATCAGAGCTAGCTGATCCTGGGGCTGCAGCTTGCTCGGCGGCAGGTCGTCGACACATGATACGGAGCTTAGAGTGCGAAAATTCGCGGATCGCAGAATTCCAGCGATGCCCTCTCTTATTAATACACTTTTGCCAATAACAACCGTTGCGATAAATCGTCGCCTCTGCATTCTACTCTCCCAGCCCTTGACGCAATGACAATCTAGACGGGGCAGTCGACATCCGGCTCTTTATCGAGGGAATGATGTCGTCGTCTTGAAATCCGATATCGGTTCTTGAAATCAGTATTGGTTCTTGAAATCAGTTCTTGGTGGCGAAATCAGTCCATCGGGTAAGATCGACGGCTGTCCTCTCTTCTCTCCTCTGCCTTCCTCCCTTCTCTCATTTTGCCAGAACTCGAACGCTCCACGCGCTGCACTCGTAGAGCAATTGATAAATGTTAGATTCGAATTCCCGATATCCATATATATCTTTGGTTATAGTCGCTTCGATCGCGCGCGATCGAGGGCGATTGTTGGTGCCACGACTTCGGACGGCATAACGTTACCGCTACAGACATGGTGCTGCACTCCCCATGCGTGAGTTAACGACATTGCGACAAACATAGATTGTGTGTCCTTCTTCACAGAACCGGCGAACCTCGTGTGCTATTTCACAAAAATGGGGCGGTTGACCGTGCCGATTTTGCCTTCGAGAGATGCGCCGCCGGCGGGGACGTGGCAGTATTTGCGGAATGAGCGGGGCTGGGGCGCGGTTGATCACGCTAGGGGAGGTGGGGGATCGCCCAGATGGGTCGTATCAGCGTTGTCATAGCGGACCGGCATCCGGTGGTGCTGCTGGGTTTGAGCGGTCTGCTCGAAGCTCATCGCGACTTCAGAATCGTCGCATCCTGCAGTGATGGCGCGCGCTGCATAGAGGCGCTGCGCAATCTCAGGCCGGATATTGCCATCGTCGATGTCGCGCTGCCCGGCCTGTCCGGTCTCGAACTTCTTTCCATTGCGAACTCTGAAGAACTTCACACGCGATTGGTGTTCTTCACTTCATCGGACCGAGACGGCGAATTGGTCGCATCGTCTGCGCTCAACGGTCACAGCATCCTCTTGAAAGAGACAGCGCCGGAGGCGCTTCTGCAGACCTTGCGCCGGATCGCGGAAGGTCGCGCTCCCTTGCCACTGCCTTTGTCCGAGCGTCCGGCGCCTCACGACTTGGCTTCGGAGAATGCCTTGAAGACGCTGACGGATCGCGAACGCCAGATCATGCGTCTGGTGTCGGAAGGATTATCGAACAAGGCAATCGGGCGCCGGCTGAATATCGCGGATGGCACGATCAAGGTGCACCTTCATCACGTCTTCCAGAAGCTCCAGGTCTCCAATCGCACCGTGCTGGCGGCGCTCGCCCTTGCGCGGGTCGGCACCTCGAGTGCACTGGGTCCAAAGAAGAGGCGGCCACGCTTTCGCCGTAGCTGAGTAGCGTTCGTCGCCAGCAGCCCATCCCTCCGATTCTGTCGTGTTCATCGAGCCGACGGCATTGCGTCGCGCGGCGGCATCTTCGTCGCTCTCGGCGACAATTGACGTCGCGTCAAGACCGCACCGTGGCTGTGCGATGACGTGGAACGCGATGCGCGAATGCCGGCCGGTGTCACGGCGGCGAGCGCGCCCGGAAACTCTGACGCGCAACAGGGTTTCCCGTTGGACACGTCACCCGTTTGGCCTTGTAGTGGCGCATCAAACCGGGAGGCGGGGTTTAGCTGTCCGTCAAGATCTCAGCATTTCGCAATTTCGAACAATTCAGGCCCTTTGCGAATACATCGCGCCGCAATACGCGGTCATGCGAGTCAATTGCTGCGGCACGATGATCTAATCTGAGGGATCACATCCATGCCGACAAAGATTGGAAACCGGATCACTCTCGACGGCGATTTCAGCGATTGGACGCTGGCCGATCTCGTTGAAGCACCTCTCAACAGCGTGACGGACTATCAGGTCTTCGGTGCGCTCCTCGCTGATGGGGCGGTCAAGACCTACGTGATCGGCATCGAGGCGGCGGTTGCTACCGATCCGGCCCTCGCCGCCTTCACGCTCATTTATCTCAATACGGATCGAAACACCGCAACCGGCAAGCAGGTGTTCGGCAGCGGCGTGGGCGCCGAGTACTACGTGCAGTTCAACCTTGATCCGGACGGCAAGCTGCGCCCCTACCTGTATGACAGCGCAGGGACCGAGCTCAACAACAATGCGCCGCTCGATTTCGGTATGTCCGGCGACGGAAAGAGTGTCGAGGTCGCGATCCCACAGGCGCTCTTGACGCCGTCGGGCGGCACTGCGCCCACTTCGATTGGTTTCTCGGTCTTGGTCAACAATGGCGCGGGGGAAGCTCTGCCGGGAAGTTTCACCACCGAGCCACTCTACGTCATCACCGATCCCTCGGTTCCGGCAAGCCCCGTCACGATCGGAAACGTGATCACGCTCGATGGTCAGTTTGCGGATTGGCCGGCGGCCGATTCCCTCGAGAGGCCGGGAAACACCGTCGCGAACTACCAGATCGACGGCGCCCTGATCAACGATGCGACACTCGGCAAGAATTATGTAATCGGCATTCAAGCGACCGATGCGACCGATCAGGTGATCGGATCATCGACCGTCATCTATCTGAATACGGATCAAAACTCTGCAACCGGCTTCAAGGTGTTCGGCAGCGCGATCGGAGCGGAATATGAGGTGAAGTTCGAGCTTGACCGGAGCGACGACAATCTCCTTAAGCCCTATCTGTATTCGATCACGTCGGGCGGTATCGAGACCAAGCTCAATAATGGCGCGCCGCTCAATTTCGCCATGTCGGCCGATGGCAAGAGCGTCGAACTGGCGATCCCGCAGGCGCTGCTGGCGCCCGCCGGCGGTACCGCGCCTACCTCGATCGACTTTGCCGTCCTGGTCAACAATGGTGCGGCCCTACTTCCTGCCGGTTTCAGCGGCCCGCAATACACCATCACCGATCCCTCGACGCTGGTCCCGGTAGACCACACGGTCAAGAAGGTCGCCATCATCTATTCGGCAACCACGGCCGCCCTGTATTTCGGCGGTACAGCGGCAGGTCAGACCGCCTATGCCGATCTGTTCATGGCGGCGCAGCATCAGGCGGCGGCTGCCGGCGTCTCCTATGATCTCTTGACCGAGGCCGACCTGACCAATGTCGCGAAGCTGTCGCAGTACAGCGCGCTGATCTTCCCGAGCATGGAAGACGTGCAGTCGAGCCAGGTGTCGGCGATCGTCAGCGCGCTAACCCACGTGGTCTACGACTATCATGTGCCGATCATTACGGCTGGCAATTTCCTGACCAACAATGAGACCGGCGCGCCGCTCCCCGGCGATTCCTACGCCAACATGAAGTCGCTGCTGAACGTCGCGCTGAACTCGTCCGGTACGGCGACCTATTCCGTCACGGCAGATCCGGCCGCGCTCGCCAATCACAATCCTGTGGTCAGCGGCTATACCGCGGGCCAACCGATCGGCGGCGCCAGCGGCCAATTCGCAGGAACAACCCAGGGCCTTTACACCAACACGGGCTATCTCAGCTTCGCCGGCGTGACGCAGCCCGCCACGGTCCTTGCGGACATCAATATCCAGGGCGGAAGCACAATCGCTGGCGTCGTGCAGACCACCACGGGCGGCACAAACACCGTGTTTGGAACCACGGGCATGCTCGGCGACAGCAATCTGCTGCAACATGCAATTCAGAACGCCGTGTTCGGCACGACGCCGAGCCTGACGATCGACATCACGCGGATGGCCGGTATCGTCGACTCCCGCACCGACCTCGATCAGTCCCAATTCCTGTCGGACGTGTCGCCTGAAGGCGGCGGCCCGGGCATCTACGACGCTCTGATCCCCATCCTGCAGCAGTGGAAGCAGCAGTATAATTTCGTTGGCTCGTTCTATGCCAACATCGGCGACCATCCTGCCCAAGGGGAGGCCACCAACTGGGCCGTCTCCGCTCCCTACTACAAGGCGATCATGGCCATGGGCAGCGAGATTGGCAGCCACTCGTATACCCACCTGATCAATCCACCGGACCCCAGTTGGAGTGAGAACACCAACACGCTCTATGTCAGCGCGCCAGCCAATGCGCCGAACTGGACCTTTGCCTACGAGTTCGGGCAGTCGAATACGCTTCTGGATCAGAATCTCGGCATCAAGGTCGCCGGCGCAGCGGTGCCTGGCGCCAACGACACTATCGGAACGTCGGCCAATATCCTGCAATATTACCCGAGCGGCGGCGGCCTCACTGGCTATGTGAACGGCGGCTGGACCGGCGTCGGTTCCGGCTATCCGAACGCGTTCGGCTACATCGACCCGAACCACACCGGCTCGGTCTACATCGCTCCGAACATCACCTTCGACTTCACGGAGATCGAATTCCAGCACAAGACGGTCGACCAGGCCCTCGCCGACTGGGAATCGCTGTTCAATCAGGTCTCGGCAAATTCGCAGACGCCTATCGTCGTGTGGCCCTGGCACGATTATGGTGCGACCGACTGGGATACGAACGGCACCGGCGGGGCGGGCCATGGAGCCGGTTACACCACCCAGATGTTCACCGACTTCATCGCCTATGCCTACAACGCGGGCTATGAGTTCGTGACCTCGGAGGACCTGGCCGCGCGCATTGCCGCGCAACAAAAGGCAACGCTGTCGGAAACCACTAGCGGCAACACGATCACCGCGACGATCACACCCGATCCCAGCGCGCCCGACCTGGGCGCGATGGCATTGAACGTCGTCAACGGCGCCACCGGCCAGGTCATCCAGAATGCCGGCAACTGGTACGCCTACGACAGCAACAGTATCTTCCTGCCTTATGGCGGCGGCCAGTTCACCGTCACGCTCGGCACCACGCAGGACGACGTCACGCATATCGACCTGCTGCCGATGCGCGCCGACCTGTTGTCCGTGACCGGCGACGGATCGAATCTGTCGTTTGCAATGGCGGGCGACGGCGTCGTCGACGTCCACGTCAAGACACCCGGCGCAAATGTCGTGTCGATCCAGGGCGCGCCGACCGCGACGCTGAGCGGAAGCGATCTCAAGTTGACATTCAACGACGGCGCGCTGGCGATCAATCCGAACGGCCCGCAGGGGCTGGCGGTCCAGCACAATGTCGCGGTCTCCGACGGTGCGGTCGCGGTCACTTCCGCTGGCAATGATTGGATCTTTGGCGGGACTGCCGATGACGTCATCACGGGCGGCGGCGGCAACGACGTCATCGACGGCGGTGGCGGCACGAATACCGCGGTCTATTCGGGAAAGACGAGCGACTACAGCTTCGCGCTGAATACGAGCAACGGTGCTTTCACCGTGACCGACTTGCGCACGAACTCTCCCGATGGCACGGACACCGACACCAACATCCAGTTTTATCGGTTCGGGAACGGGACTTTCAGTGAGGCGCAGTTGCTGAACCGCGCCGCCGTGGTGACGGCGCAGGCGACTGGCCCGGATGCGACGGTGTCCGAATCCGGGCTCAGTCCGAACGGTTCGGCTGCCGGGTCGGGCAGCGCGACCACGACGGGCAGCTTCACGATCCTTGCGATCGACGGGATCCAGGATCTCGTGATCGGCGGGACGACCTTCTCGCTCGCGCAGATCGAGGCCTATGGCACGACCAACGGGGTCGTGAACACCGGCCAAGGCATTCTCACCTTGACCGGCTACACCGGGGACGGTTCCGGCGGCACGGTGAACTTCAGCTACACGCTATCGGCACCGATCAATAATGCCACCACTCTGCCCGCCGGCAGCAACGACACCGTCGATCCGAGCGGGTTCAACGACAGCGTCTTGCTGACGGTCGACGGCGTCGGCGGTGTCGCGAAGGCCAGCGACAACCTGGTGATCCGGGTGCTCGACGACGTGCCGACCGCGGTCGCCGATGGCCCCTATGGGGTGGTGGAGAACGGCGTCAGTCTGGTGTCGGGCAACGTGCTGACCAACGACCGCTCCGGTGCGGATACGCCGGACAGCTTCGTCTCGTGGAGTGCAGCCGATGCGACCACGATTGCCGCGTTGAACACCTACGGTACGCTGGTTCAGAACAATAACGGCACCTGGTCGTACACGCTGGACAGCAGCCGTGCGGTGACGCGGGCGCTGACATCGAAAGATGTTCTATCCGAGGTGCTCAACTACACGATGACGGATGCCGACGGCGATCAATCGTCGTCGACGCTGACGATCACCATCACGGGTGCGGACGCCACCGCCGCCGCCGCGGTGGTGACGGCGCAGGCGACCGGCCCGGACGCCACGGTATATGAGGCTGGACTCGCTCCGAACGGCTCGGGGTCGGGCAGCGCGACCACGACGGGCAGCTTCGCGATCTCGGCAAGCGACGGGATCAAGGACCTCGTGGTCGGCGGGACGAACTTTACGCTGGCGCAGATCGAGGCCTTTGCCGCCGCCAACCAAGTCGTGAATACGGGCCAAGGTAATCTGACGCTGACCGGCTACACCGGCGACAGCCTCAGCGGCACGGTGAGCTTCAGCTACACGCTGTCGGCAGCTATCAATAATGCCACCCCGGTGCCCGCCGGCAGCAACGATACTGTCGATGCGACAGGGTACAACGACAGCGTCTTGCTGACAGTGGATGGATCCACCGGCGCGAAGGCCAGCGACAACCTGGTGATCCGGGCGGTCGATGACACGCCGAAGGCGGTCAACGATGGCCCGTCCACCGTGGTGGAAGGCAGCCTCACTCCGCTGACGGGCAACGTGCTCAGCAACGACGCTTCCGGGGCGGATGCGCCATTGAGCTTCGTGTCCTGGGGAGCGAACGATGCGACGGCGATCACTGGGCTGAACACCTACGGCACGCTGGTGCAGAACAACGACGGCACGTGGAGCTATGCGCTTGACAGCAACCGTGCAGCAACGCAGGCGTTGACGTCGACAAGTAACCTGTTCTTCACGCTGAACTACACCATCAAGGACGCGGATGGCAGTCAATCCTCCGCAACGCTGACGATCAACATCCAGGGTGTGGACGGCAGCTTCATCATCGGGACCGCCGGCAATGATACTCTGACCGGCACCTCGACAGCGAATGCGGGGCAGACGATCCTTGGCCTCGGCGGCGATGACATTCTTACGGCTGGCACCGGCGGCAACACCACCCTGGACGGCGGTGACGGCAACGACACGCTTCGCGATGCCGGCAGGACCGCGTCCGCCAGTATCATCGACACCATGATCGGCGGAGCCGGCAACGACACCTATATCGTTACCAGGACAAACGACGTCATCATCGAGCAGGCGACGGGAGGCACGGATACGATCCGGACAAATCTTTCCACTTTCGTGATGCCGGATTACGTCGAGAACTTCGTGTACACGGGCAGCACCGGCGTCACCGTGACCGGCAACGCCTCGGACAATACCTTCAGCGGCTTTGACGGGACCAGCAGGATCAACGGCGGCGACGGAACCGATACGGCCATCTTCAGCGGCCAGCTCGGCCAATATACCGAAACCACAAATTCGGACGGCAGCATCACGCTTACGGACACGCGATCAGGTTCGCCGAATGGCACGGCCACGTTCTCCAATGTCGAACTGTTCCAGTTCAGTGACGGTCTGGTCATGACCGCGGCGCAGCTTGCCGCCGCAGTGATCGTCAACGGAACGGGATCTTCTGACAACCTGACCAGCACATCGCCGGGCGCGATCATCAATGGTCTAGGAGGCGCCGATACACTGACGGCTGGAGCTGTCAATCAGACCCTGAACGGCGGCGCCGGCGCCGATATCCTGAGCGACAACGGTCAAACCGGAATCACCCTGATTGGAGGTACCGGTAACGACACCTTCATTGTCAGCAGTGCGACCACCGTGATCCAGGAGGATCCCGGCGAGGGCACCGATACTGTGCAGACGAACCTGCCGAGCCTGCAGCTCTCGGCCAATGTCGAGCGCTTGGTCTACACCGGAACGGGAAGCTTCAGCTCGACGGCGACGGCCGCAGGAGAAACGATCACCGGAGGGACGGGCGCAGATCAACTCGGCGATGGCGGCTTCGCCAACGTTACGCTTAGAGGAGGCGGCGGCGCGGACACGTTCACCGTGACCAATGCCCAGACCATTGTAACTGAGACAGCCGGTGCGACAGGTTCGACGGTTATGACCTCGCTGGCCAGTTATTCGCTGCCCACGAACGTCCAGAACCTGACCTACACCGGCTCAGGCAACTTCGTCGGCAACGGCAATGGTTTGGCGAACACCATCACCGGGGGCGCCGGCAACGACACGCTCTCGGGCGGAGGTGGCAATGACAGGCTGATCGGTGGTGCTGGCAACGATCTGCTGACCGGCGGCAACGGCAGCGACACCTTCGTTTTCGCGCCGGTCAACCCCAGCACCGCCGGTGGCGTATACGTGGCAGGCTTCGGCAAGGACGTGATCACCGACTTTCTCGCAAACGGCACCAACGCCAGTCACGACGTGCTTGAGCTCTCGTTGTCGATGTTCATGGCCGGCACCACCGCGACCGCACTCGTCAACGGCACCGCCCAAAACGCCGCTGGCGGGTTGGTCACGGTGGCGCAGCAGGGCGCCAATGTGGTGATTACGGTCGATCCGACGGACTCGATCACTCTCAACAATGTGACGCTTGCAACGCTCAAGGCAGGCGCTTCTGTCGACTTCCATCTGGTCTGATGACGGACTTGGAGGAAGAGGGTGGTGCACAAGGAGGGAAAGAACGCGTTGCCTGCTCACCGGAATATGCCCACAATGCGTTGGGGCAAGGGACGTCGTGGAAGCGAGCTATGGCCATCTCAGCACGTCTTCGCTTAGGCCTGCTCGCAGCCGGTCTCTTAGCCGTTCTTGCCAATTGTGGTGCGCTGGCCGCCGCAACGCAGGAGCCGATGCCGGTCAAGCGCGAGATCCTCGCGCTCTATGATGGCGCGCAAGAGGGCAGTGCCGAGCTCTCGCGGATTCATCGCTTTGCCGAACTGCCGCTCAACTATCTGGGCTTCATCGTCAGATTTCGAGACATTGGCACAGGGTTGCCAAGTCCGGCCGAGATGGAGCGCTACCGCGGCGTGATCACCTGGTTCGCCGGACCGGTTGCGAACGGCGATGCTTATCTCGCTTGGGCGAACCAAGTCTCGCGCCAGAACCTGCGCTACGTCATTCTGGGCGACATCGGTGTTACGCCGGACTCGGCCAACCTTCTGGCGGTGAACCGGCTGCTCAGCGGACTCGGTATCCGACACACCGGTGACACCATCGGGCCGACGCTGGGAACGCGCATTGCGTACCGGGATGCAGGCCTGATCGAGTTCGAGTGCCGCCTCGACCCGGTCATCCCCGATTATCCGGTCATTGCGGCGAGCGGACCCGGTACGCAGATCGGACTAATGCTCGAGACGCCGCCCTCCGACGGACGGAGACCGGCGGTTCTCGTGGCGCTCGGTGGGCGAGGCGGATATGCCGCGTTGGGGTATGAGTTCTGCCATCAACGCCCCCCGTTGTTCCAGGGCAGGTGGCTGCTCAATCCGTTTGCGTTCCTTGCTGCGGCGTTCGACGCAAATGGCGAGCCGGTGCCTGATGTGACAACCGCATCGGGCAATCGGCTATTCCTCGGTGTGCTCGACAATGAAGGTTGGACCCGATCGAGCAAGATCGAAGACGCCCGGGAAAACTCTCTGGCGGCTGGCGATGTCGTCCTACGTGACCTGATCGAACCGTTCGACGGCTTGTCGACGACCGTCGAACTTCGCGAGGAGGCGGGCACGAATTTCGGCAGGAGCGCCAGGCAGGCGCAAATCCTGCGGGAACGCCTGCTGGCCTCCAGAAACATCGTTCTGCCGCAACGCCATCTGCGCGCGACGCTCTCACGGTTCGATGCGGAGTATCCGTCGATTTCAAACCTTGCGCCGTTGACCGCTGCAAGCCCCGATCAGATCATCAATATGCCGGTCAGTGATGATAGCTACTACATCAAGGAGGGGCCGATTGGTCAAAATGGGTTTGTTGCGCTGAAGGAAACCCTTCTCAACACGGAAGCACCACGTCGCCTCAAGCCGTTCACCGTGAGCTATCATGCCTATGTCGGCGAATATCCGGCCCCGCTGCGTTCGGTGAGGGATCTGTTGCGCGAGGCGAATTCCGGCGCCCTCAGCCCCGTGTCGGTGGACGGCTATGCGGCCATAGTCGACGGGTTCTTCCGCACGCGAATAGATCGCGTAGGCAGTGAGGCCTGGCGGATTAGCAATCGCGGCGAACTGCAGACGATCCGGTTCGACGCCGCTGATGACCGTGAAGTGGACCTTGAGCGCAGTGTCGGTGTCGTAGGGCAAAAGCGGGCCGGCGCCGCGCTCTATGTCGCGCTCGACCGGACGTTCGAGCAGGCCACTGTCGTTCTACGCCCGGCCGGCACAGGCGCTCGGAGCTTGTCTCTGGTCGAAAGCCGATGGCTCATCGGTCACCTCGTGAAAGGCTCATGTGCGGCGAGTTTCGAGGCGCGCGGCTACGGTAGTGGCTCGTTTCTCTGGTCGGGTGCCGTGCCCGGACACTACACGATCAAGGTCACTCGGGCGGGCGAGGACGTCTGGCAGCAAATTGTGGACGCCGATAATGCCGGAAATTTGAAGTTCGTCGTTCCGGCCAGCGCGATCAATGCGGTCGAGATCAATATGAACTGCGTCGAGCCCGTTCGCGCGCAGGAGCAATAGTCTCGCAGCCGGCACGGTTTATCGTGACCAGACGGTCTGGCTCTCTGCTCTTCGGGATCGCCGACTGGTTGAGGACGATTGTGGCAGCGAGCAGGGCGATGCAGGCAAGAGGAAGGGGGCCTTCAAAGCCCATCTGATGCAAATCAGATATTGGCGTTGGCCGTTGGTGCATTCGATAAGTTAAAATCCATGACATTAAAGGTGATCATCGAAAGACATTTCCTGATTTCGAGCGCTGCTGGAACGTCGACGAGAGCGAAGTTCCTGCGGCGTGACCAATTTCGAAACTATGCGTCATCAGCATGCGGCGGCACCCCGCCCCAATCGCGAATGTGAGGGTGACCGTCGCCGCAATTATGGAGACGGCGAATGAATGAGCTTTCCTTTCCTGGATCTCGGTCTGCGATCAGCCACGCCTATCCTATCTGCGAGCAGCCACCGGCTATCGTCCGCCAGGCGGTGATCATGGCAGGAGGGAAAGGGACACGCCTCCATCCCTATTCGGCCCTGTTTCCTAAGCCGCTGATGCCGCTCGGCGATATGCCAATCCTGGAGCTCCTTCTCCGGCGGATGAGAGCCGCTGGCGTGCGCGAGGTGATCATTGCCGTCAATCACCTTCGACATCTGATCGAGGTCTATTTCGGCGACGGTTCGGATCTCGGACTGAAGCTGTATTACAGCGATGAGGACAAGCCGCTGGGCACCGCAGGCGCGCTCGGCAACATGCTGCCTCACCTGGACGATACGTTCTTCGTGACGAATGGAGATCTCCTGACCACGATGAACCTCAGGAATATGGCGCTGCGTCATATCGCCGAAAATGCCGACGCATCGGTCGGCGTCTACGAGCGCGAGAACAAGATCGACTTCGGCTTGATCGAATTCGACGCCAGGAATCGGATGTGCGCGTACCGCGAGAAGCCCACCAGCAAGTATCACGTCAGCATGGGTGTCTACATCCTCCAGCGCGAGGCGGTGCGGCCTCACGTGTCCAACGTCGATTATCTCGACATGCCAAATCTCTTGCTGAAGATCAACGGCAGTAACGGCAACGTCGTCTGCTATCAGGACGATTGCGTCTGGCTTGATATCGGTCGACCCGACGACTTTGCACTTGCACAGAAGATGTTTGAGGAAGATCGCGAGGCGTTTTTGGGTCATGCGTAGCGCCGTCGTCACGGGCGGTCAGGGCTTCATCGGACGGCATCTTGTCGCCGCGCTTCGCCAGCGCGGCGTGGCCGTCACAACGATCGGTCGCCGGCCGGCGGCCGACGTCACGCATGTTGTCCTTGACGATGCATCCTGGGATTCAGCAGCTCTCGACTGGGCTCTCGAGGATGCGGAGCCCGACTGCATCTTTCATCTCGCAGGGCAGGCGCGCGGAACGCCCGCCGAGCTTACGCACACCAATGCCGATCTGGTCCGTGCCCTGTTTCGGGCGCTCAAGCGGACGGGTCTGCGGCCGCGATTGATCATGGCCGGAAGTGCCGCGGAGTACGGCAGCGCAATCCGGGACGGCGAACCCGTCCCGGAAACGGCAACTTGCGCACCGCTTTCACCCTATGGCGTCAGCAAGCAGGCTCAGACCCGTGCGGCGCTTGCTTACGGCGATGCGACCGGCACACCGGTGCTGGTGGCGCGTATCTTCAATGCGCTGGGGCCCGATATGCCTGCGCACTTGGCGATTGGGGATTTTGCCAACCAGATTGCGGCCATGCCGGGCCATTGCGGGACGCTGCATGTCGGCAACATCGACGTGCGGCGGGACATGATCGACGTCGAGCACATTGCCACGCTGCTGTGCCAGCTCGCGGACAGGCGGGATGTTCGCGGCGTCGTGAACATCTGCAGCGGCCAGGCGCCGCTTCTGCGCGATCTGGTCGAAATGCTGATCGATTTCTCCGGGCGAAAGGTAGACATCGAGGTGGACTGGTCGCGGGTACGAGGCAACGAGCCGCGCACCATCATCGGGAGCACCGATCTGCTCGAAAAGCTCGGCTGTCCGCCACCGCCGACCGACTTCCAAGGCGTGATCGCGCGCATATCTCGCGCAATGGAACAACGCGCATTGCGGGTGTCATGATCGAGGCACGATCCTTGATCGGCCGGTTCGCAGCCGGCCTACGTCGGCCGACACGCCGACGATTTCTGGCCGCGGGTGCAGCCTTCCTGTCTGCGGGGACCAGAGCAGCCCGCTCGATCGAGGCAAGCGCCGTTGCGCCGAAACCCATACGTTGGCTGGCATTCTACGGAGCGACAGCCGAGGAGGCGGTGCTGGCAACCTACGACATTGTGGTGCTGGACCCTGCGTTTCAGGGTTCGATCAGCCTGGTCGCCGACGCTGGCGGAAAGGTTTGCGGATATCTCAGCCTGGCGGAAATCAGGATGTCGGATCCGCTCGTCGCGCGGCTCGATCCCGCGGCGTTGCTTCCGGAGAATCCGGATTGGCCCGGGACCCACCGGGTCGATATCAGGAATCCGACGTGGCGATCGCTCATTCTGGACGTTCGGATCCCGGCGCTCGCAGCGCAAGGCTTCACCGGTCTGATGTTCGATGCTCTCGACACGCCGCCATATCTCGAAAGCCGGGACCCGGTCCGCTATCGCGGCATGCGTGCTGCCGCGATCGAGCTGGTGGCGTCCATCCGTGCCCGCTGGCCGGACATGATGCTGATCATGAACAGGGGCTATGCCTTGTTGCCGGATCTCGCCGGGCAGATCGACGCGGTGATTGCCGAGAGCCTGATGACCTCACCCGGGCCTCGTGGCGAAGGCTTTACCTGGGTCGATCGTCACCAGCTCGACCTGCAACTGGAGTTGCTCCAGCCCGCGACGCGCAGAAATCCGCCGTTGCCGATTCTGAGCCTCGATTATTGGAATCCCGATGACGCCAGCACGATTGCGGAAATCTATCGTCGGGAACGCGAGCTTGGTCATCATCCCTACGTCGCGACGCGATCGCTGGACCTGATCGTGCCTGAGAATCGCTGATTTCCGGACAGTCGCGCGAGAAAGACCGGCCACCGATGGCGCTGACGGCGATCTGATACAGGTCAGAGTTCTTGGTTGGCGTTCTCCAAAATCAGCCGTTACACCAGTGATCAGGCGCTCGCACGTGCCGTCAGATGCGTGCTTTGCGCGATGATCGCATGTGGCCTGAAAAAGGAGTTTGCATCGTCAGGCCGCTGGCGCTCTCTGGTGAGTATCCGGTCATGTCGAGCACTTCGATCAAGAGTGATCTGGCGGTTCCGGCCTCTGTGAGGAATCGCGCTGAGGATCGAAGCGTGAAGACCGGCGACGGCGGCGTGCCGCACCGGGAGCTGCCCCTGCTCGAAATTCTCTCGCTCAAGGAGTGGCGGAGGCTGCTCCTGGAGACGTTCTCGATGCTTGGCGTCATCACGGCCTTGCAGCACTGGCTCGGTACGGTCGACGTCCTCGGGCTGCCGCATCCCTACTGGCTTCCGGTCCTGCTGGCGTCCTGCCAGTACGGTGTCAACGGCGGCCTGATCGCGAGCGTTGCGGCGTCCGCGATATACCTCGCTCAATTGTCGCCGCCTTCTGCGGTCCAGGACTACTACGCATATGCCCGGATGGTCGCGGTCCAGCCCGCAACCTGGCTGGCGACGGCCCTTGTGCTCGGCGGCCTGCGCAACCTGCACATTCACCAATTCCAGGAGCTGGCCGACCAGCTCGCGGCCATGCGTCGGCGCGCCAACGACCTCAGCGGCGGCATCGAGCGCGCCGCCATCGAGATCTACGCGCTTGAACGCCGGTTGGCACTCGAAACCGGCAGTGCAGCGGCGTTCTCGCGAAGCCTCGCACTGATCGATCTAAGCAGTCGGCGGTCCGCAGCGCAGAGCTGTGGCGAGTTGTTTCGCGTCGCGACCGGCGCCTCAACCATGGCGGTCTATCTGAGGGACCGAGGCGGCTACGTGCCGGTGTGGGCCATCGCGGACGACAACATCCGCCCCACCGGGTCGATGCAGTCCCTTTCCGTTCTCGCAGTCGAGGCCATGATCATCGAGGACGAGAGTCGCGAACTCCGCCCTAGCGCGAGCGACCTGGAGCCGCGCCTCGAGCGTCATGTCGTTCGCGTGCCGCCGTCCGGTGATGCCGCGGCGCAGTTGGCGGTGATCGTCTGCGACCTGGATGAATCACGTGATGCAAGCGAGTTCTATCGCCGCGCCGACGAGATCGGACGCGCCTTTGCGACAATTCTGTACGCGTGCCCGGATGCAGCGCCGGAGAAGCAGTCATGACGTCCGCGGCGGCCCTCCAACTCACGGTCGGCCGAAGGGGAATTGGCCAGTTCGTGCGGCGCCTCCGCTGCCTTATCCGATCGACGTGCTGGCTTCTCGTTTTCGGTATTGCGCTGCTCGCGTGTCAGATCGCGCTGCTGGGCGCGCTCCTCGACGGCCAGATCGAGCTGGGGACTTACATCGCGGCAGACGTCTTGGGCAGCGCGGCGCTGGCGGCGGTTCTGGTGTGGCGCGCGCGTCGCGCCGGGAGTGGCAATCGCTACTTTGCGGCGCTTCAGATCGTTGCCTGGTCGGCCGTGGCGGGGCCGTTCGGAACGCTCGTTGCCATGGCTGTTGCCTTCTCGTCGCCGCTCCAATTGGGGATGGCGCGCGACCAAGGCATTGTGCGGATGACAGCGGAGCATACCGAGGTCGAGTACTGCGAACGCGTCCACATCGCCTTGCTCGACCACCGCATGCGCATTGAAGGTGCCTCTCTTATCCATCCCCTGATGGACGCGATTGCCGATGGATCGCAGCCGGCGAAGCTCGAGGCATTAGGCGTCGTTTGGCGGAAGTTCGAGACGCGGCTGGTCGGCGTCCTGAGGCGCGGCCTGCGCGACTCGGACGCGTCGGTGCGCGTGCTGGCGGCGACCGTCATATCCAAGCTCCACGCCGTGTTTGTCGGCAAGGTCGGCGCCTGCCAGACCGCAGCCGCCGCGCACCCCCTGACGGCCCTGAATTGGCGCAATCTCGCGGAAGCCCGTCTTGCCTACGCCGCGAGCGGACTGCTGGAAGGCGAGCAGGCGCGTGCACAGATCGAATCTGCCGTCGGTGACCTGTCGCGCGCAACGGAGCTGGATCCCGCCGATCAGGCGTCTGCCGATCGCCTGGACGCCGCGCGGCGCCAACTATCAAGCCGGAGAACGTGATGTCGTCGTCGTCATCCGCGCATCAGACCGTTTCGACACCCGCGCCAGCGACAGGCACGGCTGACGTTTGCCTGATCGTCGAAGGAGGCTACCCCTATGTGCTCGGCGGCGTGGCGTCATGGTCCGACGCGTTGATGCGCGCCTCGCCGACCCTGACGTTCCACGTCATTGCGATCAGCATTTCCAGCCAGCCACGGCGCCGCAGCTTCGTGCTCCCGGACAACGTCCTTGGCGTCACCGACATCCTCCTTGACGTCTGTCCTCGCGGCCGCATTCCGACCTCGCGCGACGCGGACAGCTTGAAGCGCATCTTCAAGGGCTTGCGGAGCGCGCTGACCACCGGAAACGGAGACGAGTTCGCAGAATTGATCGAACTCGTGCGGATCACAGGCTTCGGGCGGGCAGCCCTGCTGGATTCCAAGGAAGGCTGGCGCGCGATGGAGGAGGCCTATGAGAGCCTTCTGCCCAATGGTCCGCTTCTCGATTTCTTTTGGTCATGGCGCTTCCTCGTGTGCAGCGTGCTCGCCGTGATCACGACCCCGTTGCCACCAGCTCGCGTGTTTCACGCGGTGGCAACGGGGTTCGCCGGGATCGTGGGCAGCTATGCCCGGGTGGCCGCGAAAGCGCCGTTACTGGTCACCGAACACGGAATCTACACGAACGAGCGCCGGATCGAGCTCGCGGTGTCCGACTGGCTGTTTGACTCGGGCGCCGGCGGTTACGTGACGGCCGAGCCGATCGAGCTGCGCTCCACTTGGCTGGAGGCATTCAAGTCCTTCTCGAAGATCAGCTACGACGTCGGCGACGTCATCACGACGCAGTACCGTGCCAACCAGAATTTCCAGCGCAATGACGGCGCGCCTGACGAGAAGTTGCGGATCGTCCCCAATGGCATCGACGTCGCAAAGTTCGCGGCTGTCCCGAAAAGCACGAAGCCACGGCCGCCGACGGTGATCATGATTGGCCGCATCGTGCCGATCAAGGATGTCAGAAGCTTCATCATGGCCGTCGCGCTGCTCAAGGAGCTGGTGCCAGACGTCGTGGCCATTCTGATCGGACCGGAGGACGAAGATCCCGAATATGCGGCAAGCTGCCATCGGCTCGTCGACCAGCTTGGGGTCGGCTCGTCGATGCAGTTTCCTGGCAGGGTACCGGACGTCCTGGCTTACCTCGCCGCGGCCGACGTGCTGGCGCTATCGAGCATTAGCGAAGCCCAGCCCATCGCCGTGCTGGAAGCGGCCGCGATCGGGATTCCGATCGTGTCGACCGATGTGGGATCGTGTCGCGAGATCCTCGAGGGCTTCGACGGCGATCCGGTCAAGGGGCGGGGAGGGTTCGTCGTCGAGCCCTGCAATCCCAAGGCGATGGCTGAGGCACTGGCCACTGTCCTGCGCGACCGCAACATGCAGGCAGACATGGCGGACGTCATGCGCCGCCGTGTCGCCAATTATTACCATAAGGACCGCGTCCGGGCTCTGTATGAAGGACTTTACGCCGATCTCGCGGCGCGATCCGTTTCCGATGGCCAGAGCGATCATGACCGGCATCAACGTCACCATTGAGGCGATGACACGGCGCGGGACGCTGTCGGGCGTGTTTGGCGCCTACACATATGCCGCGCTGCTCGTCGCCGGACCCTGGATATTCACCGTCCTCGGCCTGTTCAGTCTGGGCACCGAATGCACGGGGAACTGCATCGACCTGACGATCTTCCGCTCCGTCGTCATCTACAATTCGATGTATGCGCTGATCGTTACGAGCCCGCTTGCGTTCCTGTGTGGCCGGTTTGTGGCGCAGCAGGTACAGGGCGGATGCTGCGACAACGTGTTTTTCGCGCTCGTCGTTTCGGTCGGTGCTTTCAGCCTGCTCACACTCGTGAGTGTTGCACCATTCTACATTTTTGCAACCACGCTGGACGATACCGAGAAGGTGGTAAGCATCCAGAACGCGATCATGATCGGCTGCTCGTGGTTGCTGATACCGTTCCTCGGTGGGGTACGGGCATACAACGCCGTGCTGGTTGCGTTTGGCGCAGGCGCGATCTCGATGGTGCTTTTTGGCAATGCGCTGCACGAGCCGCGAGCCGCAGCGCTTCTGCTGGCATTCAACGGCAGCTTCGCGATCATCAACCTGATCATGCTTGGCAACGTGGTGTATCGCTTCGGTAGCAGTATAGTCGTCGATGGCAAGTTGAAGGCTAGTTTGATTAGGCACTGGGAACTGCCAGTGGCTGGCCTCACATATGCATGCGGCCTGTGGATCGACAAGATCATCATGTGGCATGCCGCGCCGTCTGGCGGGTTGGTGGTAGCCGGCGCGCTGCAGACCATGCCGAGCTACGATACCGCGATGTTTTGGGCGCAGTTGTCCTCGATTCCGGTCATTGCGGTGTTCTTCGTCCATGTGGAGACACGGTTCTCGGTCATGACCCACAACTATCATACGCGAATGCAACAGCGCGCGACGCTGCGTGAGCTGAATGAGATCGTCAGCAATGTCGGGACTTACGTACTGTCGAGCATGTTCGCGCTGTTCTCGGCACTCGCCATCGTTGCCGGAATGATGATCATGTTCTCCCTGGTATTCATGCCGGAGCTTGGCCTGCGTCCGGCCTACATGGGCACGCTGCGCATTTCGTTGTGCTCGATGGCGTTCTACACCAGCGCGATGTTCTGCTTCACGTTCCTGCTCCATCTCGATCTGCGCCGGCCGGCATTGCTCATCGTGCTCACGTTCCTCGTGCTCAACGCCGCTCTGACTCTGGCGTTCCTGCCCCTCGGTTCGGATTTCTACGGCTACGGAAACATGGCTGCGGCTGCCGTCAGCCTTCTGGTGGGCTTCAGCCTCGTCCTGAAAGAACTGTCCTGGCTGCACTTCCACGCCTTTGTCACCAACAACCCGTCATTGTGAGGAGTCGACAGGGATGTAACTTTCGCCATCCGGCAGCTCGATTGCCGGCTCTTCCGAAAACTTTTCATCACGTATGCGATTTCTGGAGCGGAGGTAAACGATGTGGAAAGGTAAGAAAGTTCTGGTAACTGGTGCGGGCGGCTTTATCGGCAGTCATTTGACCGAAGCGCTCGCTCAGGCGGGGGCGATCACGACTGCCATGGTTCGATACAATTCCTCGTCGTCGATCGGCAATCTCGCGTTTCTCGATGCGAAGACCCGCGACGCGATACGGATCGTCAGCGGGAATGTGGAGGACAGCGACTTCGTCAACCGGGTTGTCGAGGGGCAGGATACTGTATTCCACCTAGCCGCGCTGATCGCCATCCCCTATTCCTATGAGGCGCCGCGCAGTTACGTGCGCACCAACGTCGAAGGCACGTTGAACGTGCTGGAGGCCGCCCGGCGCTACGGCACCGAGCGGGTGGTGCATACCAGTACCTCCGAAGTCTACGGCACCGCACTCAGGACGCCGATCGACGAGAACCACCCGTTGCAGGGACAATCACCGTACTCGGCGACGAAGATCGCCGCCGACAAGCTGGCGGAGAGCTACTACCGGTCGTTCGGGACGCCGGTCACGACGGTGCGGCCCTTCAACACGTTCGGGCCTCGCCAGAGCGCCCGCGCATTCATTCCGACCATCATTTCGCAGGCACTCGAGCGCGACGAGATCCGGCTCGGCTCGCTCACTCCCGAAAGGGACATGACGCTCGTCAGCGACACGGTCGCCGGCTTCATGGCGGCAGGCACAACCCAGGGACTTGAAGGTATGACGATCAATCTCGGCACCGGCAGGACCTACTCGGTCGGCTGGTTCGCCGAACGGATCCTCAAGCTGATGGGCGTCCAGAAACGGCTCGTCCAGGACGACGCGCGGTTGCGTCCGGCACTGAGCGAGGTCATGAAGCTGGTTTCGGATAACACGCGGGCGCGGGAAGTCATGGGCTGGACGCCCACGGTATCGCTCGATGAAGGCCTGCAGCGGACGATTGCATTTTTCCGCACGCATTCGCTGAGCAGCCAAGTGGGGAGCTATGTCAGGTAAGTTCCTGACCGTGCTGCGATGCACGACCGTCTGCCCCGGGTGGCGACACGCGACGTATGAGGTGTCGACATGAAGACCTCGCGACAATTCATTCTCATGGTGGTTGTCGCACTCGTTGTCGCCGCCGTCGTGTTGTTGCCCCGGCGCGAAGAACATACCGCCGTGCTCGCCAGCGAGGGGCGACATGAGGAAGCGATTGCGCTGCTCGAGCGCCAGTCGGCGGACGCTCCCGGGGATCCGGAACCGCTGGCGGCGCTTGGCCGCTCCCGCGCGGCGCTCGGCGACCTGCCGCGTGCAGCCGAAGCGCTTGATGCGTATCTGTCGGTGCGTCCGAACGATGTGGCGGCGCTGCAGAGCGAGGCACAGCTCCTGCTGCTGAGTGGGGCAAGGGATCGCTATCTCGACGTTCAGGCGCGCCTGGTCGCGGCGCAGCCCTCTCCGGCAAGTGTCGCCCGGCTTGTCGCGCTTCTTCGTCTGGACGGACGGCACGAAGACGAGCTGTCAACGTTGCAGACCTATGCGCGCAAGGGGATGCTGGAGGAATCTCAGCTCGAGCGGCTGGGAACGATGCTCGCCGAACGCGGGGATTGGCGCGAGGGGCGCGAGTGGCTGGAATTGGCGGATCAACGGGCGCCGGCCGAAGCCAGCGCCGGGCGTCTCTTGCTGCTCGAGCTGCTGATCGAGGCCAAGGAGAACGCCCGTGCCATCGAACGCGTACGGGCCTGGACGAAAGCCTGGCGTAGCCCCTTCCTGTGCGGGAAGCTGATCCTCAGACTTGCGCGATCTGGCCTCAATACAGGCGCGTCCGAACTGGCATCGGACTGTGCAGAGCTGATGCCGGACGACACGCCGGGAATGATCAATTACCTCGCCAGCAAGGGACGCAGGGACCTTGCGCAGCGGATGCTGCTGCGCTGGGGCGATCGCATGTCGAAGCCCAGCGGGCAGCAATTACGCGCGTTCGTTCAGGCGTCGGCTGCGGTCGGCAATGTCGGTGCACCGCTGACGAAGATCGCGCAGCTTGCGCGTAGCGGCACCGATCCGATTGCGCAGAGTGTGCTGGCCGAGGAAGTGGCAAATGCGTTCGGCAAGCCTGCCTTGGCTGCGATCCGGCCCTTCCTGTCCACCGAGGCGCTGCTCACGCGACCGCTGTTTGCTGCAGAGCTGTCATTGTTCGAAGGCAACAGTGAGTTGGCACGCTGGTTCCTGATCCGGGTTGACCCGGCGCAGCTTCCGGCCGAACGGGCGGCCGACTGGCTTGCGATGCTGCACCGCGTCGAGACCGATGCCGAGGTGGTGACGCACTTGACGACGCTGTGGAGCGAGGGACGTCTGCCTCCCGAATTGCTTCCCCAGTTCGCCGATGAAGCGGTCAAACAGGGGCGCGTGAGGGTCCACGACAGGATTTGGAATTCCATCAAGTATCAAGCGGATGGGCGTAATCCAAGGTAGCGCGTTATGTACCGCTTGGGCACGTTTGCGTGCGCCTCCATCGTTGCTGATGCAGGTCAGAGTTTTGCACTCGCTTTGCCGCTCGCAACCCGTCAGTCTGACGCGTGGCCACAGCCCGTGTCTCCGTGCTGAGTTGCTCGCGTGTGACGGGTAGATGCGATGTCGGAGACCCAGGAGGTTGCTGGGCCACTGCAGGAATGGAGCAGTCCGATGCTCGCGATCGTCAGAAGTTGCGCTACAGTTCTGGTCGCCGTCGCCATGGCGGGTGGCGTGGTCCTCGGTCAAACGAGTCCACCGAGTCCGGCTCAGCGAAGCACCCCCGATGCCGCCAGGACCGCGTCGCCAGGTGAGCCATCGCTTGAGATTGGCGACAAGCTCAAGATCTCGTTCTACGAAACGATCGATGTCGGAGCTGCGAAGCAGGGCAGCCGCGACAAGAGCGAACCGCAGGGCGTATTGCGAACCTTCTATCAGCGTACGGATCTCGGCGGCGACTACACCGTCGAGCCGGACGGCGCGATTTCGATCCCGATGCTTGGACGCTTCGCGGTCCAGGGACGCGGGCTTGAAGAGCTGCGGGCCGATATCGCGGTCTCGTTCATGTCGATGATGGGCCGCAGCGCAAATATCGAGGTCAAGATCGCGGAGCGCGCGCCGGTCTACGTGCTCGGTGCGGTCAAGAATCCCGGCTCCTACAAGCACGTGCCCGGCATGATCGTGCTCCATGCAGTCGCGCTCGCCGGCGGACTCGACCGTGGCGAGAGCAATCTGACCAGCGTGATCGAGGGCGTGCGGGAGATGGAGCGGTTGCGCAGCGCGACCGTTCAGGTCAAGCAGTTGCTGGTCCGTCGTGCACGGCTCGAAGCGGAGCGCGATGGCGCATCGTCGCTGTCGGTTCCAGTTCAACTGGCCTCGCTGGGCGGCGAGGAGGCGGTCGCCAAGACGTTCATCGCCACCGAAAACACCATTCTTCGCGCCGAACAAGCCAGGCGCATGCAGCAGGTTCGGGAGGTCGCTTCCAAAGCGGACTCCGTCCGCAACGAGGTGGAAGCGCTGCGACGCAAGCTCGAGCAGGCCGATGCCCAGCGGGACATGCGGCTCGAGCGTCTCAGCGACTTGCAAAAGCTCAAGGATAAGGGCTGGGTGACGAGCAATAACGTCGTCACGTTACGTACGGAATTGTCCGACATCGAAGCGCGCCGGCAAGACTATCTCGTGGAGATCGCACAGGCCGAGACGCGGCTTGCGGACGCGGAGGAAGCCGGTCCGCGACTGTCTTCGGAGGACGCGGCGAACCTTGCGAAGGCGATTGCGGCCATCGACAGGGAGATCACGGCGGCTCAAGAAACCATGACGTCGGCCAAGGCGCTTGCGACCGTCCTTCAGAGAACGAGCAGCGTAGCGCAGGCGGAAGGCTACGAGATCGTGCGTCAGTCCAGGGAAGGCCCCCAGACGTTCCAGGCGACCGAGACGTCATCGTTGATGCCTGGCGACGTGCTCAAGGTGATCGCGAAGACGACGTCTGCGGTCTCGCCGAGCCTGCTCGGTCCCGCACCGCAGTCCGAGCCTCCTCAGAACCGCACGTACACGCTGAACGAACGGTAAGAGCATTTCCAGGCGTGAGCTTGTCCTGCACTTGATGCGCGCAATGGGTTAGGCTGCGATGAATGAGGTGCGTCAAGGCATGGTGGCTGGGCATCGTCGCTCAATACCTCGGCACTGACGCCGAAGCGTCGGTCGGCACGTCGAGCGCTCTTCCCGAGGAGGAGCGCTCGGTTTTTGTTGGCTGCCCGTGTATGCAATCGGACAATTTGCTCTACGTTCTACGAGAGCGATCTCGCAGCCTTGGTCGCGATTGTGCCTGGACGTCGCGGTCGCCATGTCGGCATGTGTCGGAGAGCGGCATCAGCGTGACAAGCGCATGACCGCTATCGTCGCGATTTGGGGCTACCCCCAAAGGATATTCTCGATGTGAGATGCGGCGCATGAGGTACCCACTCATGACCATACAATCGACGGCTGAGCGTGCTACACTCGGCACTCTACTATAGTGTTTATCCATTCATTTATTTTTCGAGCACTCGTCGCTGACGCGACGTCAGCGCCAAGGCTCCCCAAGAGGGTTCCGCAATGATCCCCCGGCGCAAGCCATTTATTGAAGCAATTTCCCCGACGCATCTCTCTCCAACGCAGCAGTGTTCGTCCACCGCCAACCGGTCGCTCAACGAATCCGAGCTTGCAGGATTTATCGAAGACATCTGTGCGGATGGTGACTGCCTGCACCTCCGCTCTCAGCAGCGCGTTCCGCTTCCCCCGCCGGGGAAGGTGGTGGTGCTGCGGGAGGGCATGCTGGCAATCGACGCAATGCCGGCAAAGGGAAAGCTGCAGGTGCTGGACTTTCTCGTCGCCGGCGACGTGCTGTCGGCCGCGACGGTTCTTCCCGCGCCCGGCGTGTCGCTACGAGCGATCACGAGCGCATCGCTGGTGTCCCTGGATCCGCCTCCCGTCAATCGGGTCGTGCCGTCGCATGATTACTGGACGTTCCTGGTCACGCAGTGCCACAATCAAATGGCACGTGCCAACATTCATCAATTGCTGATAGGTCGTCTTGAGACGGAGCAGCGCGTTGCCTCGTTCCTTTTGGCTCTCGCGCTGAGATTTATTCGCAAGGATTCGCGCGGTGTGTCGGTCGAGCTTCCGATGTCGCGTACCGACATTGCCAACTACCTCGTGATCAACTGCGACACGTTGAGCCGCACGATGATGAGGTTCTGTGACAGCGGCCTGATCGAGCGAGAGAGCAGGCACGCGATCCGCGTCGTCGATATTGATGCGCTGAAGAAGAAATCTCCTCTCGCATCTCTGTTGTCGGCGATGTTCGAGAAGCGCGCGGGCCGGGAGGAGTTCGGCCTTGAGCGCCATGCGGAAGCAAGCACGCCGGCGCCTGCAGACGAAGATCACAGCGTCGCTCCCCTGGCGCTGACAGTCGCCGGATTGGCGCGATCGCCCGCGAGATACCCGTACTCTTCGCGCGGCGGATTGTAGATCGTCGGAGATAGATCATGTGTGGAATCGTCGGTTTCGTCGGGCAGGGCCCGGCTACTGCGCCTATTCTGGACGCGTTGAAGCGGCTTGAGTACCGCGGATATGATTCTGCTGGTATTGCGACCCTCGAAGGCGGTTTGCTGACGCGTCGTCGCGCGGTTGGCAAGCTTGTCAATCTCGAGAGCCGGCTTGCATCGGAGCCCCTCATCGGGCGGATCGGCATCGGTCACACCCGCTGGGCCACACACGGCCGTCCCAATGAGAACAACGCGCATCCGCATGCCGCCGACGGCGTCGCGGTCGTTCACAACGGGATCATCGAGAACCATCGTGAGTTGCGCCACGAACTCAAGGAGGCCGGAGCGCATTTTGCCACCGAGACTGATTCCGAGGTGGTTGTGCATCTCGTTAGTCGCGAACTGAAAAACGGATGCGATCCGGTCGGAGCAGTACGCAAGGCATTGCCGCGGCTGAACGGCGCGTTCGCCCTAGCATTCCTGTTTGAGGGGCACGACAATCTCCTGGTCGGCGCGCGAAAGGGCTCGCCGCTTGCCGTTGGCTACGGGCACGGCGAAATGTTCCTCGGCTCCGACGCGATCGCGCTCGCGCCTCTGACCGACATGATCAGTTACCTGGAGGACGGCGATCTTGCGGTGATTACACGAGAAGGAATCGAATTTCTCAACGTGAAAGGCAAGCACCTGCAGCGCACGCCGGCCAGGATAGTCGGTTCGGCAGTGGTCGTTCACAAGGGCGAGCATCGCCACTTCATGGCCAAGGAGATTCACGAGCAGCCGAAGGTGCTCGGACAGACGCTCGCGCAATACATCGATGCTTCGGACGGCACGATCCGGCTGCTGGAGCACTCCGATCTCGATTTCCGCGAGATCAACCGCGTGTCGATCACGGCCTGCGGCACGGCCTTCTATGCTGGGCTGATCGCGAGGTACTGGTTTGAGCGCTACGCCAAGCTGCCGGTTGAAATCGATATCGCGTCCGAATTCCGCTATCGGGACGTACCGTTCGGTGCGGGCAATCTGGCGATCTTCGTATCGCAATCCGGCGAGACGGCCGATACGCTTGCCTCCCTGGAATTCGCCAAGACGCATGGTCAGCGCGTACTTTCAGTCGTCAACGTGCAAACCTCGACCATGGCCCGTGCCAGCCAGATCGTATTGCCGACGCTGGCCGGCCCGGAAATCGGGGTCGCATCCACCAAGGCGTTCACCTGCCAGCTCGCGACGCTGGCCTGCATCGCAATCGCGGCCGGCCGCGATCGAGGCGTGCTCGCGGCCGAAGACGAGAAGTTGCTGGTCGGGGCGCTCGCTGATATTCCGCGCTATGTGACGCGCGCACTCGAGTTGGAACCGAAAATCGGCCAACTCGCGCGCAAGATCTCCGCTTCCCGTGACGCCCTGTTCATAGGCCGCGGGACCAATTATCCCCTTGCCATGGAAGGCGCGCTTAAGCTCAAGGAAATAACCTACATCCATGCAGAGGGCTATGCGGCCGGCGAGCTCAAGCACGGGCCGATCGCGCTGATCGACAAGGACCTGCCAGTGATCGTGATCGCGCCGGGCGACATGACGTTCGAGAAGACCATGTCGAACATGCAGGAAGTGATTGCCCGAGGCGGCCGCATCATCCTGCTGACCGATCAGAGAGGCGCCTCGCTGGCGCCACCAGACGCCTGGTCGGTGCTCGAGTTACCGGACGTGCCGCAGATCGTGGCGCCACTGGTCTTTGCCGTACCGCTGCAGCTCTTGGCCTATCACACCGCGGTCGTTAGGGGAACCGACGTCGACCAGCCGCGCAATCTCGCGAAGTCCGTGACGGTTGAATAGATTGCGCGAAGGAGAGGGAGGCGGCACGCATCATTCGTAGTCCTTCGGCGTGCCGCCAACGGTTTGAAAGGTCGAAACTGCCGATGCTCTTTAGCGCGCGCCCCTCGGTTTCGAGCCGAGCAGGTCGTGCGTCCCGCTGATGCTCACCGTTCCCGAGCACTCGAACCCGCCGAAAATCCCGCAGGAGCCGGTGACCGTGACGCGCAAGTCCTTGCGCTGGTACATGTCGACCGAAATTCCCACGCGCGAAAAGTCATTCGCGCTGTTCGGCAGGATCAGGTCGATGTGTTCGGCCGCCCAACGCGGCAGATGCGGGTTGCTCTTCCAGAACAGTTCATTGCCGGCGTGGTGCGCGAAGTTCGGTCCGACCGTGAGCTCACCGTCGACGCCCTCGAACACGAAGCCCGTTTCGTCGATGTGAACGTTCACCCGATCGGGTGCTACCGCGAAATGCAGCGAGGTGATGTCTTGCGGTTGCGGGTCCTTGCCGAATTGCGAACTGTAGGCGTCGCTCCATTGCCCGCGGTCGCGTCCAAGGCCGAAGCCGTGCCGGCCTGGGAGGTCTCGCGTTGAGAGTGGTCTCTCGGAGAGCGTTGGGCGCCAGATTTCCCGAAACCCCTTGCCGATCGTCGCAGCCATCGACAAATCGAGGGCCCAATGCGACTGTTTCTCCGGGCTTTGCCCTTCGGCGAAGGCGTCGAACCCGTCCGTCGTCTTGGCAATGCGCAACTTCTTGATCAGGTCTTCCCAGTCCCTCGGCAGGAAGGTGACGCCGTCGAGCGTGTTCGTCGCGGCAGCGACACCGTACTTCTCGAGTTGGTGTCGGATGTAGGGCTTCTCGTCGTAAAGGCGCACATCCGGGTTTGGCCCCGCGAAATACTGCGTCAGATCGATCTGCGGCCGAAACATGGTTAGCCGCGCCGCGATCTTCCGGTAAGTATCGGTCGTCGTCGGGTTGGTGGTCATCGCGGGCCGCCTCCGAGTCAAACGTCGTCTCCGATTGGTGTAGCCCTGACGTGTCCGGGTTCAATGCCGGCCCTCATTCGCACTGGATGGCTCCTCGGCCAGCAGAGCGCATCAGGCAATCAACAACCCGAGCTTGCCAACCATCGCAAGCGAACGTTCGACGCTCTGTCGGGTCGACAACAGCAACGGCTCGGCAGGCTGCCCGGCACTATCGGTCTGGACGATCCGGGTGGTTGGGCCAAATCTTTCAGTCATTTCGGCAATGATCTGATCGATGGTCCGGGCTCCATCGAGCAGTTGCAGGAAATGTCGGGTCCGATCGTCCTCTAGCTGCACTGTCTGGTGGAGGAGGTTGGTGACCAGCGGACCAGTTTGCGCCTGTCTTCGCGCGAGCAGGCTCGCTTGCGGACGGTCGGTAGCTTCTTTCAGCAGAAAGGGCCGTGATCCCAGGAAGGAGACTTCGCCGCTGCAAGCCAGGATGAACATCGCCTCCGTCAGCACCCGTTGATCATCGTCCGCGCGCCGGCCGCCCAGCAGCATGCGGGCGCCCTCGAGCAGTTCGTCAAATGACAATGCACGGGGCCAGGCCCGGCCGAGGCACAGATGCGCGGCTTTCAGGAGCGGATTGGTCACCGTGATCCTGCTGCCGTCCTGGTTCTCGAACTCCATCGCAGAATCGTCGGTCACGCAGGCGTCGGGATCAACCGGGCTTGTGGTGCTCAGCAAATGGAACCGGGTGACGAAATCAAGGTCGATCTGACGGGACAGCGAAATGCTGTCGTGGCAGAGCAAGGTACGCCGAAAGCCGTTACCGTCGATAAAATCCTGATACTGATCGCGCGCCATGAACTCACTCTCCGGGAAGCGCTGCAGCGTCGCGCGGACCTCCTCGGAATAGCCGGCGAGATAGCGTCGCGAGAAATCAGCGTCGCTCAGATATTGCAGGCCATGGCGGCCTGCATCGTCGACGACTTCATGCAGCAGGAAGGCCTCGGCGCCCTCGTCGAGATCGTCGTGAAACAACAGCTCGTCGGGGGCCTTGAGAACGCGATTGCACTGGTCGCGCATGACCGCACCGTGCACCGAATTTGCCTTCGAGCCCTCGCTCAGGAACTTCAGGATGGCGCGGGCCTGTCCTACCTTCTCCTTCATGCCGGTGAGGTGGCGGGTGTGATACCGCATCATGTCGCGGACCATGTCGCGAAGATGCGAGAATGGGTGCGCGTTGTAGCTGACGTAGCAGACCCCCCGCGGCGCCAGGTTGTGCTTGAAGATCGTCATCATCTTCTCGCGCACCGCCGGCGGCACCCATGAATACACGCCGTGGGCGATGATGTAGTCGAACTGCCCGAAACTTGCGTCGACATTCATGATGTCGCAATGCAGGAGCTTGATGTTACTCACGCCCAATGTGGCGATATTTCGCTGGCCGCGCTCGATCGTCACGCCGCTCAGGTCGACGCCGATGAATTCGCTGTCCGGATATTGAAAGGCCATCGGCAATAGATTGCCGCCAACGCCGCAGCCGAGCTCCAGAACCCGGCAGCGCTCGACCGGAGCCGGTTGCATGCCGTAAACGGCGGCAATGGTTGCGAGGTGGTTGGGGTGAGTGAGCCCGTAAACGTGGCCGGGGTAGAAGACCTCGTCGTATGGTGTGGGGCCGGTGATCGGCTGGCGATGCTCGGTTTGAATGTTCATCGTCCTCAGGTCCACGAATATGCGAATTTGTGGTCCTCGATCGAGACCCGGGCCTGCTTGATTTCCTCCTTGGCAAGCGATTTGCTGAGAAATTCGCGGGACAGCTCCGGCAGCAGGGTGTTGGTGATGATGTTGTCGATCATGCGCCCGCCGGAATCCGGATCGTTGCAACGCGACACAATGTGCTCCACGACCGCATCGTCGTAGCTGAAGGCCGCGTTGTGATTGTCACGCAGACGCCGCCCGATCCGGTCGAGCTGCAGCCGGACGATCCCGGCGAGCATCTCGTCCGATAGCGGGAAGTACGGAATCGAGACGATGCGTCCGAGCAGCGCCGCTGGAAACACCTTCAGCAATTCCGGTCTCAGCATCCTGGCGAGCTCCTCCGGCTCGTTGCGATACTTTGGATCGCGCGACAGGCCCATGATCAGATCAGTCCCGACGTTGGTGGTCAGAATGATCAAGGTGTTCTTGAAGTCGATCCGCCGCCCGTTACCGTCTTCCATGGTTCCCTTGTCGAACACCTGGAAGAAAATCTCGTGGACGTCGGGATGGGCCTTCTCGACCTCGTCGAGCAGGATCACGCTGTAGGGCTTGCGCCGGACCGCCTCGGTGAGACGACCGCCTTCGCCATAGCCGACATAGCCGGGAGGTGCACCCTTCAGGGTTGAGACGGTGTGTGCCTCCTGGAATTCCGACATGTTGATCGTGATCATGTTCTGCTCGCCGCCGTAGAGGGTCTCGGCAAGCGCCAGGGCGGTTTCAGTTTTGCCCACCCCGGACGGTCCGGCCAGCATGAACACGCCGATCGGCTTCGACGGGTTGTCCAGCTTGGCGCGGCTGGTCTCAATTCGCTTGGCGATCATCGTCAGCCCATGGGACTGGCCGACGACGCGGCGGTTGAGGATCTCCGGCAGCTTCAGCACGGTTTCGATCTCGTCGCGCATCATCCGCCCGACCGGGATGCCGGTCCAGTCAGATACGACGGACGCTACCGACTGCTGGTCCACATGGGCATAGACCATCCGCTTTTCCGGATTGATGCTTTCCAGCGTCTCGAACTTGCCGCGCAGCTCGGCGCGCTTGGCAGCCGGATCCTCGCCTTCCTCGGGTTCGGTCAGGATCTCGCGAATGCTGCGGATGTCCTTGACGAGCTTCTGCTCTGCGGCCCAATCGGTCTCGAGGCTCGTCAACCTTTCCTTCAGTGCTGCGATGTCGCCGTCGATCGCGACAATGCGCTCGCTGTCCTCGACCCCCAGATCGCCATCGCTCACTAGCGCTGATCTTTCCGCCTCTCGAGCGGCAATCGCGACGCGGGTATCCTCGATCAGGGCTGGCGTCGCGCTCTGGCTGATGGCCACGCGCGCCGAGGCAGTGTCGAGCAGGCTGACCGCCTTGTCCGGCAACTGTCGCGATGGAATGTAGCGGTGCGAAAGGTTGACTGCTGCAACGATTGCAGCATCCGAGATGCGGACTCCGTGGTGCTTCTCCATCGGACCGAGAAGTCCGCGCAGCATGGTGCAGCAGGTGTCGACATCGGGTTCATCGATTTGGATCGGCTGGAAGCGCCGCGTAAGCGCGGGGTCCTTCTCGATATACTGGCGATACTCTGCCCATGTGGTGGCGGCGATCGTGCGCAGCGTGCCACGGGCGAGGGGAGGTTTCAGGAGATTGGCGGCGTCCCCGGTGCCGGCCGCGCCGCCGGCGCCTATCAGCGTGTGGGCTTCGTCTATGAACAGGATAGTGGGAGTGGGTGAGCTCTGGACCTCATCGATCACCGAGCGCAAGCGCTGCTCGAATTCGCCCTTCATGGAGGCGCCGGCCTGCATCAGGCCGATGTCAAGCGCGCAGAGCCTTACGTTGCGCAGAGGTGGCGGAACGTCGCCCGCGGCGATGCGCTGGGCGAAGCCCTCGACCACGGCCGTCTTGCCGACGCCGGCCTCGCCGGTGAGGATTGGATTGTTCTGCCGCCGGCGCATCAGCACGTCGATCAGTTGGCGGATTTCCTCATCGCGACCGAGGATCGGATCCATCTGGCCTGATTTGGCCTTGGCGGTGAGATCCTGGGAGAACCGGTCGAGCGGTGTCGTCCCCTTGGGACCCGCCTTGTCCGCACCTTCCGTGCCGGCGCCGACCAATCCCGAGCCGTCCATCGGCCGCATGGTCTCCTCGTCGGAGCCGGCCCAGACGGCGCGACGCTCCGCGGCCAGTGCGTCGACGTTGACCTTGGCGAACTCCTGCGAGATGTTGTTCAGCGTGCGACGGATATCGTTCGATTTCAGGCCTGCCACCAACAGATGGCCGGTGCGGATCTGGGTTTCGCCGAAGAAGAGCGTCGCATAGTGCCAGCCCCGATCGAGGAGATCGATGACCGAATTGGCGACGCCCGGCATGTCGGTTTCGTTCTTGCGAAAGCCATTGATGACGCCGGCGAGGTCCGACAACAAGCGTGCCCGGTCGAGCTTATAGTGATCGACCGAGAGGCTGAGGTCGTTGCGTTCCTGCTGCAGGATATGAAACAGCCAGTGCGCAAGCTCGACGTTGCGGTTACCGGCGCTCTTGGCGTGGCGCAGGGCCTGTATGAAGGCATCATAGCCGGCCCGGTTCAGTTTGCCTGTTACGGCTTCAAGGCTGATGTCGGTCACAGCGGCCCCTCCTGCTCACTTGCTCCGTGGATGCCCGGCATCAAGCGGAGATTTTGCCGCGAATCCCATAGTGTTAGGACGATCGGCGCGGCGGATAGGTTCAAATCGCCGCGGCATCGGCAGCGCTGCTCCGACGGGCCCTCAAGCGCTCGCCGAGCTGAAAGCGCGCATCGCGGCGATATTCTTCGGTAGAGGTCCAGTTGGGCGACACCCATGTGGTCCATCCGAGTCGTCCGCTCTGTCCGAGCCTGACCGGGACGACCTCTCCCGCTGGGATGGCGAGTTCCACCTCCCATTCCAATTCGTCGCCGATATAGAAGAACACGGCGTCCGCCAGTGGCTCCGACAAGTTGCGCGTTTCCGTCGGTAGGAATTGCTCGTACTGGGCAAAATTCTTGACGAAGAGTCGAACCCTGATCTTGTCCTCGACGCTGAACACGCGTGAGCCCAGAAGAGCGTCCCGGCCGAGCCTGGCATGGCTCCCGCCGAGCCGGCTGCAGTGACTCGGGTCGAACGAGAGCCACGTGCCGACAAATTCGTCGATCTCAACCGTGACGTCGAACAGCCCCTGCAGCAACCGCGTCAGCCGTGACGCACACTTTGCCCTGGGCGCGACCAGTCCGGCGAAGCTGAGCTTCGCCATGTCCGGTACGGTATCTCGATTGGCGAAAACGTCGGATCCCAACCCGGCGAAGGAGCCGACATAGGCGATGAAGCGATCCTCCGCCGGCCGGTCATGCTGCGCGATCGGCCGCGCGTCGGCCCAGGCGCGAAAGAAAAGCTGCAGGAAGCGCCCATTGAGGAGGTCGAGAAAGCGCGGGAAGGCGTCGTCCCGCATCAGCCACCAGCCGAGGCTTTCATCGGTGGTGGCGAGCGGCAGCGCGCCCTGAGGGCCCAGCAGGCCCAGAAATTTGACCAGTATCCTCAGCCGGCCATCCTGGCCGTCGACCGCCGCGAGGTTGGACGCGGGAAATTCCAGATAAGGAACCTGGCCGAGGTCGACATACTCCTCGCGGCGTGCGGCGCTGTCACCGATCCGCGGTCGATCCGGATTGGCCCGCTCGAGCTGGCGCAGCGTGTGAAAGAAATCGAACCGCCAGGGCTCGGCCTTCATCTGCTCGATCAGCGTCACAGCGGTCTCCGCGTGCCCATGCGAGGCGGCCACCGCATGATCTCGCCACGCTCCGGTGTTGAGATGACCGTCTGGGTGAAGGTGTTGAAGCCCGAGTATTCGGCGAAGAAGCGCTCCAGCACGGCGCTGAGCAAGAACACACCGCTGCCCTCGAATGCTTTCTCGTCGAGCGTAACGGTGATCTCCAGGCCGCGCGCAGCGCCGCTACCGGTGCGCTCGCGCACCCGCCGTACGACGGGACGGCTTTCTATGCTGCGTACGCCGCGGATCTTGCGTTCCGTGGCGTCGTCGAACTGATCGGCGAACAAGGACAGCATCTCGCGCAGCGCGCCGGCGTTCTTGCCGCCACCGCGCTCGACCAGACCAAGATAGTTCAGGCTCAACATGTTGATCAGCCGCCAACTGACGATTCCGCTGTTGGCGATCTCGTTGCGGCTGCGTAGCTGGGCCACCACCGGCTCGCGTGGACGGGTGGGACCAGCGACGCAGATCAAATCAAGAGAGGTGTCGTCCAGCAGGCGGAAGTCGGCGCCGCCCTGGCCGACCGGCAAGTGCTCGGTGAGATGCCGGTTGGAGCACAGCGCCCGGACGCTGAGTTCGGCGACGGAGCCTTCGCCACTCAGTTCACCGGGCTCGAGCAGTGACAGGAACATGTCCGTCCCGGTGTAGTCGGAGGATGTGCCGTACGTCGTCTCCTCTACAGTGCGGCGGCGGGGCAACCGGCGGACGGTGAAATAGAGCCCTTCGACCGATCCGCTGGTCCGTTCGACGGCGGCCGAATACAGCGAGCGCACCGGCCGCTTGTCTTTTTCCGCCGGAAAATGCGCATAGACTTCGAGCACCTGGTGCGGCTCGTATTCGAGATAGCGGCTGCGATCGGGCACCACATGATACTCGTGGGTATTCGACTTGACAGGGATACGGTCACTCGTCTTCTCGAACAGGTTGATCGCAGGCGCAGTATAGAGCTTGAAGGTATCGGGACGCACCGAGGCGGCAAGCCGCGAATTGTGTTCATCGAAGGCGAAGACGATATCGATCGACTTGCTGCGCAGCCGTGGCATCAGGCCGCGAAGTCCGGTCAGGTTGATGCCAAGGAACTTGCGTGGAAACACGAAATATTCCCGTAGCAGCTCCGAGCCCCGAAAGATCCGATTGTCGTTGGGAAATAGTGACTCGTTCTCGTCGAAGCCGACTTGCTGCACGCAGTCCTGGGGCGCGCGAGTGACCACCGGATCGCCGAAGTCGTCGAGATGGCGGAAGTAGACGCCCCTGCAATTCGAGATCAATTGCTCGTAAAGCGCGATGGCGTCGGATTCCGCGCCGGACAGGTAGATCGGGAGTTCGCTCACGCGGCAACCCGCAAACCAGGTTTCCGGCTTGGTCCGGGCCTCTGCGTCAGGCAGTTCTTCGTCGATCCGGGCTGCGGTACGATGGGTCAGTGATAGCCTGAGCCCGGCGATGACGTCGCCGCCGACCGGAATCCCGAGCGCCTGCAGCGCGCCCGCCGTGGAGAAGTATTCCGCGCCGGTGACGTCAAACGGCCAAAGTACGATTTCGCGGCAAAGTCGAAATCGGCAGGAAAGGCTTCGTTCTCTCTCGCGGTAGGTGGCATCGAAATAGGCGCCGCGCGCGATCTTCCTTCCGTCGCGCAGCGCCGGGTCGGCATAGGGCGGGCGTGCCGTGACGAGCATGGCGGAAGGGGTGGGGGCAAGGTAGTTCGGAACCAGTTGCTCGAGCAGGTTTGCGGTGAATTCCGGGAATTCGTGCTTGAGCTTGAGCTGAACGCGGGCAGCGAGAAACGCGGCACCCTCCAGCAGCCCCGTGATCATCGGATCCGAGCGATCCCGGATCAGGCCGCCAAGGCGCTCTGCGATGCCAGGATATTCTTCGGCGAAATCTCCTGCCTGCTCGTACAGCAGTGACAGTTCACGATTGTAGAAGTCCAGGAATTCGCGGTTCATGTTAAAGTCGGTTGATCTGGATATCGCCGCTGTCGAGGTCGACATCGGCGACGAATTCCACGGGAACGTTGAGCGGCTCGGCCTTCAGGTCGGCGTGAACGATGAAGCGCAGCTTGAGCTGCTCGGGGCCGACAGAGCCGTCGCGGCGGACCCGGATCGTCTTGCGATCGAGCCTTGGTTCGTACGTCGTCAGCGTCGCGCGTAGCGCGTCGTTGAGCTCGTCGTCCGTGACCTCGTCGATCGAACGGTGCGCGATATCGGGGAAGCCATAGTTCAGGATCGATGTTCGGACGCAATTCCGGCCGCTCAGGTCCAGGGTCGATTCCAGAGCAATGGTATTGAGGAGCGATTCAATGTCATGGGAGACTTCGCGCCGAAGCAACGTTTCGGAGATCGGAAAACGGCCTGCGCTGCGCCGCCCGGCAATGACCCGCTCGCCGAACTCATCGCGCAGATTGAGCTTCTTGCGCGCATCGCGCGCTTCATGAGCCGAACGAAAGGCCAGCATCAATGGGGGGCAGAGCCGATCCCTCTTTGGTGTAATGCTCATTTGCGGTCCCCGTGACGCCCAACCCGCATACAATTCCGGGGACGCCCATTGGCGTCCAACTTGACGTCGTGTC
The DNA here is from genome assembly GCF_038085055.1 of Bradyrhizobium sp. ISRA442. Taxonomy (NCBI): domain Bacteria; kingdom Pseudomonadati; phylum Pseudomonadota; class Alphaproteobacteria; order Hyphomicrobiales; family Nitrobacteraceae; genus Bradyrhizobium; species Bradyrhizobium sp. ISRA442. The sequence continues at coordinate 44,325 of NZ_JALGCN010000009.1, read as the reverse complement.
AGCAGGCGGTCGGGCCGGCCGACAGGTGCGATCGCAATCGCACCGCTTGGCGCCGGTTCCCGCTATTCGCAACCGGCGCCAGGCGAGGAGCCGACAATCAGGCCCATTCCTTGTTGGCTGCAACGTCCCAGCCGAAGGTCGGCGACGCGCCGGCAGCGCCTTTTTCCGTTTGGGTCTTGTAGATCATCTTCACCTTCTGGAAGTTCAGGCTCACGTTCTCGGTGAGGCGATCTTCGCCGTGCGATCCGCCGGTCGACACGCTGGTGACCAGAACGTTCTTCATCTCGACCTTGAGATATTCGAGCGGGTTTTCGCCGGCCTTGCGGACCGTCAGGATCGCGCTATCGATATGCTTGCCGTTCGCGCAGACCTTGAAAAGCTCCGGCGTGGCCTTGTCGACGAAGTGCGTGAAGTGGAGATCCTGCACGCTGACTTTGCCGGCGCCGCCGCCCGAGCCGCTGTGGAAAGTGCCGGTCTGGCTCTCGCCGAAAGACCAGCTCAAAATATCGATTTCGTCCTTGTGCTTGTCGTCCAACGACTCGCCTTTGATCGGGTCGAGTTTCAAGAAGATGTCGACAGCCATAGCATAGTCCTCTCAAAATTATGCATGTTTGCGGTTGCGATGATGCAACGTCAGGAGCTGGGGCCAGGCAGGCGCGAAACCAGACTGAGGCCGACATCCATCGCTTCCAACTGAAAGTGTGGACGGAGAAAGAAGCGCGCGTTGTAATATCCCGGGTTCTCCTCGTTTGCTATGACCTCAACCTTCGCAGCGGCCAGCGGCTTGCGCGCTTTCTGAGCTTCTGACGACAGGGCTGGGTTGGCATCAACGTACTCGTTGATCCAGGTCTGCAGCCAGACCGTCAGCTCATCCTTCTCCTTCATGGATCCGATCTTGTCGCGAACCATGCACTTCAGATAGTGCGCAAAGCGGGACACTGCGAACATGTAGGGCAGACGTGACGACAGGTTGTCGGACGCGGTTGCATCCACGCCCTTCTCGCCGAAATACTTCTTCGGCTTATAGAGCGACTGGGCGCCGATGAAGGCGGCCTTGTCGGTGTTCTTGCGATGGATCAGCGGGATCAGGCCCGCCTTTGCAAGTTCGTGCTCACGGCGATCGCTGATGGCGATCTCGGTCGGGCATTTCAGATCGACGCCACCGTCGTCGGTCGGGAATGTGTGCGTCGGCAGGTTGATGACCTCGCCACCGGACTGTACACCGCGGATGCGCGTGCACCAGCCGAACTCCTTGAAGGCGCGGTTGATGTTGACCGCCATCGCATAGGAGGCGTTGATCCAGCCGTATTTGTCGCCGGTGTGCCCATCCGTCTCCTCTTCGAAGGCGAACTCTTCCACGGGCTCCGATTTCGCGCCGTAGGGGAGGCGACCCAGCACGCGCGGCATGCACAGGCCGAGATAGCGCGAGTCGTCCTGATCACGCAGTCCCTTCCACGCCGCATATTCCGGCGTGTCGAAGACCTTGCCGATGTCACGAGGGTTGGAGAGCTCGGTCCACGAGTCCATTCCCATCAGCGTCGGCTCGGCGCCGCTGAAGAAGGGCGCGTGGGCGGCGCCGGCGATCTTGCTGAGATCGCGCAACAACTGCACGTCGGTGGGAAGGTGGCTGAAGTAATAGTCGCCGATCAGGCAGCCGAACGGCTCGCCGCCCAACTGGCCGAATTCGTACTCGTAGATCTGCTTGAACAGCGGACTCTGATCCCAGCGCGCATCGGGGTAGAGCCGCAGATTGCGATACAGCTCGTTCTTGGAGACGTTCATCACCCGGATCTTGAGGTTGGCGTCCGTCTCGGAATTGAAAACGAGGTAGTGCAGGCCGCGCCAGGCACTTTCGATCGCCTGGAACTCAGGTGCGTGAAGTATCTCATTCATCTGCGCGGTCAGCTTCTGGTCGATCCGCGCGATCATCTCCTCGATGGTGTCGAGCACGTCCGACTTGATAACGCTGGTATCCTTCAACGCTTCTTGAACGAGCGTGGATACCGCGTTCTCGACTTCGGTCGCTGCACGTTCAGTGCGCGGCTTGAAGCTTTGCTTCAGCAGAGCAGCAAACTCATCAGCTTCGACGGTCCCGACCTGGGTGGTGGGCTCTTTATGGACAGCTTCTTTTGCCATGGTCCCCGTTCCTTCCCTTAGCTCTCGGTGTCGGGTTCAGTAGACTGGGCGCGCTCCCGCAGCGCGGCCATCAGTTGAGGATCGGCGAGAAGTTTCTTGAGCTGATCCTCGGCGGCCACCTTGCCATCCATATAGCGCAGCAGATTGGCGAGCCGTTCGCGCGCCTCGAGCAGCTTGGCCGTAGCCGGCACCTGCCGGGCCACCGCGACGGGGGTGAAGTCGGACATCTTGTTGAAGCGCAGGTTGACGGAGATTTTATCGTCGGACCCTTCGCTGAGGCGATTGGCGACGCGCGCCGTCACGCCGGGCTGGATCGCCGCCATGCGGCTGTCGAAGTTGTCCATGTCGAACTCGAGGAATTTGCGTTCCTCGACTTTCGTCTTCTCGACGCCGGGGTTGTTGCCGGAAAGGTCCGAGAGGACCCCCATGACGAACGGCAGTTCGATTAGCCGCTCGGCGTCGTAAGGGTCTTCGTATGTGATGTGCACGCGCGGTGCGCGGTTTCGCCGAATGAATTTTTGTCCGCTATCGGTAGCCATGGTTCCCCTCTTTACGAAATCGCTTTAGAGGCCGACTTGCACGACGCAGGTTGATAAGGCGCTTCAACTCGCGGTCGGCAAAGCTCCCTTATGTCCAGTTAGTCCCCTCGAGCGAAACGCGGGTTCAATGCGATTTGTCGATTGTCTTCAACGCGCCCTCGGGCAAGACGTCGTTTAAGAGGCTGAGGAAGTCTCGTTGTGCGAGATCGCGCGCGCGATCGACCAAGAGCGGGATAGGGCTGGATGGCTCCGCGGCTCGGAAGAACGCCGCCACCTTCGTCAGCAGGCCCAAGGCCTGCGCTCTATTTTCTACTGAAAAAACAATATCTTGAGTGTTGTCCTCGGTCGTGGATGAGAGCGAGGTGGCGAGCTCCGCCATGCGTTCGATCGGCAGGTCGAAGACTTTGTCTCGTCCAATGTTGATCGCAGCGCTCTCCACGTGGGAGGGCACCAGCATTCGCATCACCTCGATGAACGATTTGCCGACCATCTCCTGTGCCTGACGCACCAGCAGCAGCGCCGGATTGGATGGTTCCATTCGGGCAAAATAGTCGCCCGCCGCGGCAAGTGCTGCGGAGGCCTGCGCCGGCGAAGTCAGCGCGCCGGTCGTGTCCGGCGCGGCTTGTGCGTCGACCGGAGCGGCATCTTCCGCAGGCGCGACGATTGCTGCCGGATCACGCGCCGTGACGAGACCCGCAAGCCAAGCAGCCATGCCGTTCACCAAGCCGGACAGCCTGTCGAGACTGATGGGCTGCCCCGAGTTCAACTTTTCGTGCCAGGTCGCCTTGATGCCTGCGACTTCAGCGGCGACCGCTGAGCACCGCGCGCTGACGGTCTTGAGAGTGTCCAGGTCCGTTTCGCCGACGATGCGCTCGATGGTCGCGAGATCGGGGCCATCGACGTCGGCGTCACCGGCGGGTATTTCGCCCTTGGCAACCTGATAGGCACGGTAGTTGAGGCTGCCGTGCCTGCGGTTCTCGATCAGGGGAAGGAATTGGAGCGGGTTGATCACGGTCGGAAAGACGTCGATGGCTTCGACCGTGACGGCGCGAAGCGCGTAGTCGCCGTCCTCACCCCTCGGATGCACCGCTTCCCACTGCTCGCGCAGCAGCAGGTTGGTCGCCTTCAGGCAGCTCAGAAAGCCGTCGAGATCGCGGTTGAGGATGGAAAACTTGGCCAGCAGCATGTTCAGGCGCAGATCGCGGGTGCGTGCCAGAAGGGGCTGCGCGGCAGCGAACTGGCCTGCAAAATCGACCGCCTTCGGATCGAAGCGTCCGCGCTCTCCGTTGGCGTTGACGACCTCGAAGAACGACATCGGCAGCAGGGATTCCGCACCTGCGAAGAAGTTGAGATATTGGACGTCTCCGATGGCGTCGAGATCCGGCCCGCAGGGATCGTCGGCGGCGATGGGCTGCGTCAGGGTGGCGACATCAAGCATGCGAGATCGTCCATCTGCTCGGCCATGGCCCCTCTGCCGAGCCCGTGACATCTGGCGGATCATGCAGGGGGGATCATGATCCGATTGCCTTATGGGTCAGACGCCTGCTGGTCTCGGTTCATTCCCGATGATCATGACATTTTCGCGTGAACCGGCAAGCTTTTGGAGCCGACTACTTGAGGGCCCGGGTGGTTCTTTGGACGGCTGCTGTGGTGCGTCAGGAGGCCCGGCTCCGGGGCGGACTTGCCGGCGTTGCCAGTGGCGGGCAGGATATCCGCGGTTCTTGCAAGACGCCTGATCTGCTCTTTGCAGCCGATCATGCGGGCGATGAGGGAGTTTAACGCCCACATGGGCCAGCTTACCCAAGATACCCGCCTCTGCGAACTCAAGACGCCTCTCGGCAAGGACGTTCTGGTTTTTGTTGGCTTCGAGGGCTCGGAAGGTCTCAGCGAACTCTTCGAATATCGTGTCGAATGTCTCAGCGAGGATGCCGACCTCGACTTCGACCGTGCGATCGGTCAGCAGTGCACGCTGACCATAAAGCTGCATGAGAAGGAGCGCGAGTTCAGCGGCATTCTGACGGAAGCCCAGTGGCTCGGGGTGAAGAACGACTATTTCAGCTACCGGATTGTCCTGAGGCCATGGTTGTGGCTGTTGTCGCGCACCACCGATTGCCGGATCTTTCAGGATAAGAAGGCGCCCGACATCATCAAGGAAGTCTTCAACGAACGCGGCTTCACTGACTATGAATCCAAGCTGACCGAAGAGGGCTCCTGTCCGAAGCTCGAATATTGTGTTCAGTACCGCGAGACCGACCTGAGCTTTGTTTGCCGGCTGATGGAGCAGCACGGCATCTACTACTTCTTCAAGCATGAGGGCGGCAAGCACACGCTGGTGTTGGCGGACTCCAAATCGTCGCACAGCCCGATCAGCGGTCTTGCCACGATTCCGTACATCCCGCTGACGGGAGCCGACCGTCGAGCGGAGCAGCACATCTACGAATGGGTCTCGGAGCGCCGGTTTCGCACCGGGAAGATTGAGCTCAACGATTACAACTATCAGAAGCCCAACGCGCAGATGATCAGTGACGCCAAGAGCTCCGAGCATTACACGCGGTCGGAGATGGAGTTTTACGACTATCCCGGCAAGTTCAAGGAAAAATCCGACGGTGAGCGCTACGCGAAGATCCAGCTTCAGGCCGAGCAGGCGATGGATCGGCGGCGCCGCGGCAACGGCGACGCCGTCAACCTGTTCCCCGGTGGGCTGACGAAGCTCGAAAAGCACTCCAAGGACTCGCAGAACGTCGAATATCTCGTGGTGCGGGCCACGCATTCGTTCTCGATCGAATCCTACCGCACTGGTGGTCCCAGCGACGCCGGGCAACACGTCTATTTCGGAAGCTACGAGTTTCTGCCCAGCGATCGGCCGTTTCGAGCGCTGATGATGACGCCGAAACCGAGGATCAACGGCATCCAGACCGCCAAGGTGGTGACCAAGGACGACAATTCGAGCGAGGAAATCGACGTCGAGTCGCTGGGCGAAATCTATGTCCGCTTTTTCTGGGATCGGAAGAAGAAGCGGTCGTGCCGGTTGCGCGTGGCCCAGGTCTGGTCTGGCAAGCGCTGGGGCGGTCAGATCATTCCGCGCGTCGGACAGGAGGTGGTTGTCGAATTCCTGGAAGGGGATCCGGACCGGCCCCTGGTGATCGGCACCGTGTACAATGACGAATACAAGCTGCCCTACGATCTGCCGTCGAAGAAGACGATCGCGGGATTGAAGTCGGACTCCACCAAAGGTGGCAGCGGCTACAACGAGTGGAACTTCGAGGACAAGAAGGGATCCGAGAAGATCACGGTGCATGCCGAGAAGGACCACGACGTGACGGTCCGCGACACCGAGACACGGACCATCGGCGAAGCTGCATTCGGCGGCGACACCCGCAAGACCACGCTCAAGAACGGCAATGACAAGCTCGATATTGAATTGGGCGGTCAGCACATCACGCTGGCCATGGACCAGTCTGTGAATGCGGGCATCAGCATCACGCTCATGGCCAATGCCAACATCACGCTGCAGGTTGGTCCCAGCCAGATCATCCTGACCCCGGCGGGCATTGTCATCAACGCGCCGACGATCGCCATGACGGCGCAGGCCGCCATGGCGCTTTCAGCCGGTGGTCCGCTTGCCGCCCACGGCACTCCAACCCTTGTCGGCTGACGGCTATGGCGCAGGTTCGGTTCGGCACGGTTCAGGATCTGCTTCAAGCCTATCCCATGGCGCGCTATGATGTCGGCAAGGCCGACGCCGACAAGCCTTCGCTGGATTTCCTTCAGGAGGCCGCCGACGCGCGCAACTGGCACCAGGCCGTATCCTTCTGCGCTTATTTGCTCCCAAGGCGCGTGGCCATTGCCTGGGGATGTCGCTCGCTGCGACGGATGTTCGACCATTTCGACACCAACGACAGCAGGTCACTTAACTTCGCCGAGACCTGGGTCCGCCAACCGGAGGAGCAATCCCGGAACAAGGCCCTGGCCGTCGGCAATGCCAACGATCCCGAGCAGCCGGCGACATGGCTGGCGCTGGCGGCCGGCTGGTCCGGCGGAAGCGTGGTTCCGGCGGAGTTCGCGCCGGTCGAAGCCAAGCCCGATCAAACCGCGCGGGCGGTGCGTGCAGCCCTGCTGATCGGCCTTTGCCGGCTCCCCCGCGACTCGAGGGACCGGATAATGACGGCGTGCCTGGAGGATGGTATTCAATTAGCTCGCGGTGAACCGCGTCCTTCACGGTAGCGGGACGATGTGATGGTGCTTCGCTTTCATATCGAGAACGAACCGAACCTTCCCGACGGTGGGCCTGTGTCATTTACGGTCACCGGCAGGCGTTCGGTCGACATTGGCCGGGACCGTCACCTCGACTGGACTTTGCCGGATCCGGCGCGGATGATTTCCGGAAAGCATTGCGAGGTGCACTTTCGCGACGGCGGCTATTGGCTGCATGACGTCTCGACCAATGGCACCTTTCTCAATGGTGCCGACCAGCGCCTGCGGGGGCCGCACCGGCTGCGCGATGGCGATCGCCTTACCATCGGCCATTACATCATCGCAGTTTTCCTGGAGGATGAGGCTGGCGCGCGTGCCCCAAACCACGAGGCGCAACTGCAGGCACCTCTCGTCCAGCAGCACGCGAACTACGGGGAGCTTTGGGCAGCCGACCGTGACGTGCCGCCGCCGATCGACCCGCAACAATTGAAGAAGCCACGCGAGGCCGCACGGCCCATCAATCCGGAGTTTCTGGATTGGGCGGCGAGCGTTCCGGCGCCGGTTGTAGATCCTGTTCGACGTTCATCGTCGATGCCTCCGTACCAGCCATCCGTGCAGGATGACATGAGCTGGGCAGCCGGTCCGGTCGCGGCGCCGAAGGCGCAAGTCGAGCGCCCGCCCGCCATGCCGAGCCCACGCCGGCCATCGGTGTGGACCGATGACGAACCAGCGGCTGGCAAGCCGCCGCCATCGCCATCGCCACCGCAGGCCGAAATGCTCCGCCCGGCGCAGGCGGCAGACGAGGGACCCGACACCGCCATGTCAGCCGGTGGTACTGAGTTCGCGCGGCTGGTGGCACGCGCTGCCGGATTGCCCGACAACTTCTTTGCCCGCAAGACCGATGCCGAGCTCGCCGAACAGCTTGGCATCATCTTACGCATGACCGTGGATAATCTGATGGCGCTGCTGCAGGCGCGAACCCAGGCCAAGCAGCTCACCCGCAGTACCAGCCAGACCACCGTCCAGGCCATCGAGAACAATCCGCTGAAATTTTCGCCGACGTCGGAAGAGGCAATGCGCATTTTGTTCGGACCGCCGACGCGCAGTTACCTCGACGCGCAACGCGCCTTTGCGCAGGGCTTCAGTGACCTCAAATCACATCAGTTGAAGACCTACATGGCGATGCAGCACGCGGTCCATGAGCTGATCGCCGGTATCGATCCGACACTGATGGCACGCGAGCTCGAGCTTCAGCGCGGCGCAAGCTCCTGGCTCGGCACGAACAAGAGCAAGCTCTGGGACGAATTTTTGACGCGCTGGAAGGCGCATCTCGGTCGCGACAACAGCGCACCGATCGATACCTTCATGTTGCATTTTTCGGACTATTACGACCGCGCGGACAAGGTCGGTTCAAAGTGAACTATCGGCGGCCACGTGGTCGCCGGAAAATTGCTGAGTGGATGCAGGAATGTCTTGGTATAGCAAGGTTTTCTGGTCAGAAGGTCTGTTTCTGCGACCGCATCATCTGCAGCAGAACGATCGCTACATCGAACATTTGCTGGAAAAGCGCGTTCGCTACACAACGCCATATCCCTGGGGATTTGCCCAGCTCGAGATCGACAAGGACCTTACCGAACAGAGCAAATTCGCGGTGCGCAATGCGTCCGGCGTCATGCCGGACGGAACGCCGTTCGATATTCCTGCAGACAGCCCGATCCCCGAAGCGATCGAAGTGCCGGAGACGGCCGCAGGCCAGATCGTCTGGCTGATGATGCCAGTCGCAGCGCCAAACACCCGCGAGGTGGACGAGGACCGCACCGACAGCGCCAGTCGCTATGTTCGCACGTCGGAGACCTTCATCGACTCGACTTCCGCGCTGCGCATCGAAGAAGAGATCGACATCGCTTATCCCAGGTTGTCGTTCGAACTGCGCAAGACCAGCAAGCCCGGATACATGGGCCTCGGCATCGCACGCATTCTAGAGGTGCGCGACAAGAACGTCCTGTTCGACGACAAGTTCGTACCGCCGATGCTCGTCTGCGCCGCACATCCGATCATCGACGGCTGGCTCAACCGCATCATCGGCTGGGTCGAGACCAAGCTCGACGAGCTTGCGCGTTATGCGGTCGATCCGTCGTCCGGTGGCGGCTTGCAGAGCGTCGACTATCTGGTGCTGCAAGTGCTGAACCGGACCATTCCCGTGCTGACTCATTTCCAGCGTTCCGGCAGCGTGCATCCCGAGCGGCTATACGAGGAGCTGCTGAGGTTCGCGGGTGAACTTGCGACGTTTGCCACGGCGGAGCGGCGCGCGCGCAACTATCCGGCGTACGATCACGACGATCTCGAGAACATTTTCACACCGCTGGTGAGCGACATCCAGGACTTCTTGAGCGCGCGCCTGGGCCGGCGGGCGATCCGCCTGGAGATCATCGAACGCGCACAGAATGCGTTCGTATCGCCGATCCGCGATCGGGCGCTGTTTCGAAATGCGACCTTGGTGCTGGAGGTTGCCGCACGGCGGCCGCTGGTGGAGATCCAGAACGATTTCCCGCACCTGTTCAAGGTCGGACCGAACACCAAGATGAACGAGATCGTGCACGCGAACCTGCCGGGGTTGACGTTGGTGCATTTGCCGACGCCGCCGCCGCACATTCGGGCCATCACGGACCACGTCTATTTCTATCTCGACCGCAAGTCGCCGCTATGGCCGGAGTTCAGCACGGCGGCCTCGATTGGAATGCACTTCTCCGGCGACTGGCCGGAGCTTGAGCTGTACCTTTGGGCTATCCTGGAAGACAGGCCATGAGCGACAGGGACAAGCCGGTCAATCCTTTCGGTCGGGGCGAGCGGACGATCATCCGTCCCAACCCCGGCGGGAAGTTGCCGCCGGCTCCGACCCCTCAGCCTTCGGCGGGCGAGGGACCAGTTGCCCGGCCCGCCTATTCGCCGTCGCCCGTACCTTCTCCCGGCGCACCTGCGCCGTCACCCTTTTCTCCGGTCCCGCAGGGCCCGGGCTATGCCGCCGCGCCAACCAGCCATCCGGCTGAGGAATGGATCTCGACGCCCGCGCCAGCCCAGGCGCCGCAGCCGATGCTGCCGCCGGGGCCACCATTGCGTGTCGATGATCTGGTCGCGCCTAACGCAAATCCGGTGATGCGCGCCGCGGGCCCGCTGCTGCAATTGCTTGGCCGCTTGCGGGTGGCGCTCATGCGCGCGTCATTCGCGAGCCTGATGGAGCAGGTCGCCGACGCCATCAAATTCTTCGAGAAGGATATCCGTTCAGCGGGCATTTCCGAGCACCAGGCCAACACAGCGAAATACATCCTGTGCGCCACGGCCGACGATATCGTGCAGCACATCCCGACCGAGGAGCGCCACGTCTGGACGCAATACTCGATGCTGAGCCGGTTCTTCGGCGAGCGGATCGGCGGCGTCCGCTTCTTCGAGATACTCGACCATCTGAAGGGCGATCCGCTGGTCAACTATCCGGTGCTCGAACTTCAGCACGCCTGCCTTGCGCTCGGCTTCCAGGGCATTCACCGCACGTCGGCGGGTGGGCTTGCGAACCTGCAGGTGATCCAGCGCAACCTCTACGAAACGCTGCGCCGGGTCCGGCCCAAGACGATGAGCGATCTGTCGCCCAACTGGCGCGGGCAGGCGCTGGCTGGTCGCCGGCAGCGTCTGCGTGTTCCGGTCTGGCTCGTGGCGGCCGTGGTCGCCGCGCTGCTGACCGGGTCCTATTTCGTCCTGCGGACGCTCCTGGCCGGCCGGGCAGAGAATGCTGCCGAGGTGGCGCTTGCGCTGCATCCGGCCGATCCGATCGAGCTCAAGCGCCGTGTCGTTGCACCACCGCCACCGCCGCCACCACCGCCGCCACCGGATCGTATCACCCAGCTCCAGCGTATTCGCAACGCGTTGGCCAAGGAGAACACCGCCTGTGCCATGACCGCGGACCAGACCGCGAGCTTCATCGTGATCAGGGTTTGCGACCTCGCGCTGTTCGCGTCGGGCCAGGCCACCATCCTCGACGGCTTCAAGCCGGTCGCAGCCCGCGTGGCGGCAACCCTCGACAAGGAGCCGGGACGAATCCGGGTCGTCGGCCATACGGACAGTTCGCCGATCCGCACAGTGCGCTTTCCTTCGAACTTCGAGTTGTCGGTCGAGCGCGCCAAGGCGGTTGCCGGCGCACTGAAGCCGGGCCTCACCGATGCCTCGCGCGTCGACGTCGAGGGCAAGGGAGCCGATGCGCCAATCGCCAGCAATACGACACCTGAAGGACGCGCCAAGAACCGGCGCGTCGAGATCTTTATCGAACGCAGCGAATAGGCAGATACCGCCAGCTCACGCGGTTTGCGACAGGTATGGTTAGATGCTTGCCAAGGACATTCTCCGCATCGTTCTCTACGGAGTCGGGCTCAGCTCGCTCGGGGCGGTGATCTATCTCGCCGGTCCCTTCGTCGCGTTCGGCGACTGGCGGCCGCTGGAGAACCATATCGTCCGCCAGATCGCGATTCTTCTGCTCACCACGGCCGTGGCAGGCGTCGTGGGCCTCAATCTGTTCAAGCGCCGCAAGAATGCCAAGGAAATTGCCGACGGCATCACCGGTGCGGATCAGCCCGTCAGTGACGAGCCGGTGCTCAAGGAGCGCATGAAGGATGCGCTCGCGACGCTCAAGACCGCCAGCGGCAACAAGTCGGGCTATCTCTACGATCTACCCTGGTACGTCATCATCGGTCCGCCCGGCGCCGGCAAGACCACGGCGCTGGTCAATTCCGGGCTCAAATTTCCGCTCGCGCGGGGGACGACGCCGGCGGCGATTGCAGGGGTCGGCGGGACCCGCTACTGCGATTGGTGGTTTACCGAGGAAGCGGTGCTGATTGATACCGCCGGCCGCTACACCACCCAGGATTCCAATAGCAAGGCCGACAAGGATAGCTGGCTGGCGTTTCTGGACATCCTGAAGAAGAGCCGGTCGCGCCAGCCGATCAATGGCGTCCTCGTCGCCATCAGCATCGAAGACGTGCTGACGCTACCGAAGCAGGAGCTCGCGCTTCACGCCGATGCCATCAGGATGCGCCTGCTCGAGCTGCATCAAAAGCTCAGGGTCAGCTTCCCGGTCTATGCGCTATTTACCAAAGCCGATCTCGTTGCCGGCTTCACCGAGTATTTCGCCTATCTCGGCGACGCTGGCCGCCGACAGGTCTGGGGCGCCACGTTCCAGACCGCGGACAAGACCCAGAATCTGGTCGGGCAGATCCCGCTCGAGTTCGACCGTCTGCTGGAGCGCCTGAGCGAGGAGACGCTCGACCGTCTGCAGGACGAGCCGACGCCGCAGCACCGCGTCCAACTGTTCGGCTTCCCGGCGCAGATGGCGCGGCTCAAGCCCCAGATCCACGATTTCCTCAACCAGATATTCGAGCCGACGCGCTATCACGTGAATGCGAATCTGCGTGGGTTCTACTTCACCTCGGGTACGCAGCAAGGCACGCCGATCGACCAATTGATCGGATCGCTGGCGCGTACGTTCGGCGCGGAGGAGGTCGGTTCCGAATCCTATTCGGGAACGGGCAAGAGCTACTTCCTCGCCGATCTGATTTCCAAGGTCATCATCGGCGAGGCCGACTGGGTTTCGACCGACCGCGCCGCGGTGCGCCGCGCATTGATCCTGAAGACCGCAGCGCTGTCATTGATCGGCCTGGTCTCGATCGGACTGATCGCAGCGTGGCTGACGAGCTACAAGCGCAACTCCGATTTGATCGAGCAGAGCCTGCAGGCGGATAGCGAATATGCGGCCGCCGGAGCACCACTCATCAAGCAGACGCTGATCGCCGATCATGATCTCGACAAGGTGCTGCCGCTGCTCTACCGGCTGCGCAACGCCCCGGCGGGTTACGGATCGCGCAACGAGCCGGTGCCACTGTCGGCGCGCTACGGGCTCAGCCAGCACGCCCGGCTGCTATCGCCCTCGAAGGCGGCCTATCATACGGCACTCGAGCGCATGTTCCGGCCGCGCCTGCTGTATCGCCTGGAAGAGCAGCTCAATGCGCGCATCAACGAGCCTGCCTTCGTCTACGAGGCGCTGAAGGTCTATTTGATGCTCGGCGGGCTGCAGTCGCCGGACCGCGAGCTGATCCGCTCCTGGATGCAACGCGACTGGGCGGACAACCTCTATCCCGGCGCAACCAACGCGGAAGGGCGACGTCTACTCGATGAGAACCTCGTGGCGATGTTCGACCTCGAGACCGAGCAGCCGCCGCTGGTCGAACTCGATGGTCGGTTGATCAAGCAGGCACAGAGCTCCTTGGCGCGCCTGAGCGTGTCGCAACGTGCGTACGAGTTTCTGAAATCGGAGGCGCGTGCATCGACCGCCGGCGACTGGATCGCCAGTCGCCGCGGGGGCCCCGACATGGCCGTCGTGTTCGAGACCACGACGGGGCAGGCTTTGGACGCCGTGCGGGTGCCCGAGTTCTTCACGTATAACGGCTTCCATCAGAAGTTCATCGCCCGGCTGCCCGGCTTGTCCGAGCGGATGAAGCGGGAGCGTTGGGTCCTGGGTGATGCCGGCCAGCAGTCGGCCATCGACCAGCAATACGACAATCTGGCCGGCGATCTGCTCAACATCTATTCCAATGATTTCGTAACGAGTTGGCGAACGGCACTCGGCAGCCTGCGCCTGAAGAAGCTGCTCGCCGACAAGCCGAAATACGAGGTGCTGAGGGCCCTTTCGGCGCCGACATCGCCGATGCGGCAAATTCTGGAATCGGTGCGCGACGAGACGATGTTGACAAAGGAACGGGCGAAGCCGGCCAACGCTGCTGCTGCCGTGGCCGCCGCTGCACCGGCGCCGGCACTCTTCACCAATGCCCAGGATGGACCGCCCGGCGCGACGATCGAAGCACAGTTCAAACCTTACCATGCGGTGCTAGAAGGCGAGAGCACCCATAGGCCGATCGACTCGACCATCGCCAACCTGAACGACATCGCGCAGAACCTGACGCTGATCATCGAGAATCCGCAACTGACCGCGCAGGCGAGTGCTGCGCTCCAGGCCCAGGTCGCAGCGCTCCGCAACAATGCCTCGCGCATGCCACCGCCATTTTCCGACATGTTGCGTGCGGCGGCCGGGGAGTTCGAAGGCAGCATTGCAGCTTCGACCGCCGGACAGATCCTGCAGACGTTGCGCGATCAGGTCACGCCGGTGTGCCAACAGACGGTGACCAACCGCTATCCGTTTGTCCGCAGCAGCAATCAGGAGGTGCCCCTCGCGGATTTCGCCAAATTGTTCAGTCCGAATGGGGTGATGGACAAGTTCTTCACTCAGTACCTGGCACCTTACGCCGACACGTCGCGGTCGGATTGGGTCTGGCGAAAGGAGAGCCCCGTCGGCCGTTCGTTCTCGCCGGACACCCTCAAGCAATTCCAGAATGCGGCCTATATCCGCGATGCCTTCTTCCAGACGGGCGGCGGTGTGCCGGCGGTATCATTCGCGATCCGCCCCCCTGGGGCATCCGGGCCAGGCGTGACCGTCAAGACCGAGATCGGCGGCACCACGATTACCAGCCCAACCACTCCCGGACCGGCCGCTTCGCCCTTTTTCGGCGGTCCGCCACCGCCGCCACCGCCACCGCCGCAGAGCAACGCACCGACGACCGTCCTGTGGCCGGGTCCTTCGCCGCGGACGGCGATTTCGGTCAGCAACGATACCGGCCCGCCGTCCGTGCTCGAGCGCATCGGTCCCTGGTCGTTGTTCCGGATGCTGGAGGCAGGCTCGTTGGTGGCGAAGGCGGAAACCGCCAGCGCGACTTTCATCGTCGCCGGCCGCGAGCTCAACTATCAGATTTCGACCGGATCGTTGCGCAATCCGCTGAACCTGTCAGTGCTCCGCGAGTTCCGTTGCCCGACCGGAATATGACCATGCGTTGCGGTTTATTCGGCAAGATCGGCGCGAAGCGCGATTTCATCGCGATCGCGACCCCGCGCAATTTCCTGGAAGCCTGGGAGCCGTGGCTACAGGCTGCGCTGTCGGCAAGTCGCCACCAGCTTGGCTCAGGCTGGCAGCAGGCCTTTTTGACCGCGCCGGTTTGGCGATTCTGGCTCGGAGCCGCGATCTGCGGCACCACGGTGACAGGTGCAATCATGTCCTCGGTCGACGGGGTAGGGCGGTACTATCCACTGACGCTGCACGCGGTGACGGACGATGACGCCTCGCTGGCGCCGCCGAATGTCGACCCGCAAGACGAATGGTTTGGGCAAGCCGAGACATTCCTGCTCACCACTCTGGATCGGGCCGCAACCTTCGAGCAGATCTCCGACGAACTCGATCGTTTCGCGGTGCCGCGACTGCAGGCGACCGTTGCCGACGGCACGCCGATCGGATCGGCGGCGGGGACGGTCTCGGCGGTCGACGCATTCGCCGGGTCGTTTGCTACACTTTGCTCCACCAATCCACAGGTCTATGCCGCGGCCAGCTTCTGGTGGACCGCCGGAGGCGAAGGCTTTCCACCGATGGCGCTGTGTTACCGCGGATTGCCTGATCCGTATCACTATTCCATGCTGCTGACCGGGAATCTCGATCGCTCGGCATGCGGGACGGGATGACACGCGATGGTACACGTCCCATCCTTGTTCGATGTCGGTAGCGTCACCCATCCCGGACGGGTGCGGGCGCGGAACGAGGATTCATGTCTGGTACGAACCGATGCCGGCCTTTGGGCCGTCGCCGACGGTATGGGTGGTCATGAGGCCGGCGATCTCGCCAGTCGCATCGTGGTGCAGTCGCTCGATGCGATCGGTATGCCGGAGTCAGCCGCGGACCTGTTGGCGGAGTGCGAGGAGCGGCTGTTCAGCGCGAACCAGCAGATATTGGCGCTGAGTCATGAACGCCAGGGTGCCATCGTCGGTACCACAGCGGCGGTTCTGCTCGTGCGCGACGGCTATTATGCCTGCATATGGGCGGGCGACAGCCGGGTCTACCTGATCAACCGCGGCGGCATCAAACAGGTGTCTCATGATCACAGCGAACTGGAGGAGCTGATCGCCGAAGGAGCGCTGTCGCGCGAAGACGTCAAGGATTGGCCTAGCAATGCCATTACCCGGGCCGTCGGCGTCGCCGATGATCCGGAGTTTGAGGTGGTGACGGGGCCGGCCGAGCCGGAGGACATCTTCGTGATCTGTAGCGACGGCCTGACCAAGCACTTGCAAGACGACGAGATCCTTCAACACGCGGCCACGCGGCGTGCCCAAACGGCCTGCGATGAGATGCTCGCTCTGGCTCTTGATCGCGGTGGGCTCGACAACGTGACGATCGTGGTTGTGCGGCTGCTGATGCCGCAATCCCGGGAGCCGACAAGATCGCCGCTCGATTGGGAGCCGCAGCCATGACTGCGAACGATCCGTTCCGATCCCCCTATCACGGCGTGCCGCCCGGCACCCGGCTCAACGGCATCTACGAGATCGAAGCGGTGATCGGCGCGGGTGGCATGGGTGAGGTCTACAAATGCCGCGAGATCCAGACCGGATCGCCGGTTGCGGTGAAAATGCTGCTGCCCGACATGGTCGAAAACGAGGCGGCGCTCGCGCTGTTCCGTCGGGAGGCCGCGGCGCTCCACAACCTTCCGCACGACGCGATCGTTCGCTACTTTCTGTTCACCGTGGAGCCGGTGCTGCAGCGCCCCTATCTCGCGATGGAGTTTGTGAACGGCCGCTCGCTCTCGAACATGCTCGAGGAGGGGCCGCTGACCTTCGAGGCGCTGATCAAGCTGATGCAGCGCGTCGCATCGGGATTGGAGGCCGCCCACGAGCACGGCATCATCCATCGCGACGTTTCGCCGGACAACATCATCGTACCGCTCGACGATGTCAGGCGGGCCAAGATCATAGACTTTGGCATCGCCCGGTCGACCCAGATGGGTGACAAGACCATCATCGGTTCGGGCTTCGCGGGCAAGGATAACTACGCATCGCCGGAACAGGTAGGGCTGTACGGCAATGATGTCACCGCGAAGTCCGATGTCTACAGCCTAGGTCTGGTGCTGTTCCATGCGCTGACTGGACAGAAGCTCGACATGGGCGGCAGCCAGTTTCAACTGGTGGAGAAGCGCCGGCGTGTGCCCGATCTCGGTGCGGTGGACATGCGCATCCGGCCTTTGCTGGAGCAGATGCTGCAGCCTGATCCGGCATTACGTCCGACTATGGCGGAGGTCGCTAACTGGATGCCGGTTGGTTCGGCTCAGATACCCGCCGCGCCGTTGCGTGGCTTCGATCCGCTGCGGCGGCCGGAAAGCGCGCCGCCGGTGCTGCAGGACAGGATGCCATCGACCGCGCAGAGACCGCGCAGCCTCTGGCTGGGTGCGGGTGCAGCAGCGCTGCTCCTCCTGCTCGGCGGCGGTGGTTATGCCTTCTACAAGCTGGTTTGGTCAGCGCCCCGCGTGGCGGTCTTGCCGCCACCTCCGAAACTCGCCGGAACGGTCGCGCCGCCGAAGGTCGAGCCCGCCGGACCTCAGCCCGGACGCCAGGAGCAGGTGAAGCTGCCCGCGCAGCCGACGGCGACGCCGTCTCCGGCACTCGATGGGCCGGGGCGAGCCGAGCGCATCCGCAAATATGTGGCAAATTATTCTGGCGGTGACTGCTTCTTCATCCTGCCGGTTGCCGTGAGCCAAAATGCCGCTGTCATCGAAGGCTTCGGCGCCTCGACCGCTCCGTTCGACACCTTTGACAAGGCGTTCCGGCGCGAACAGGGCTTCGAGGCATCGGTCGGCGTCCGGCAAGTCACTCAGGCGCAATGTCCGGCCGTCAAGTTCTTGAGTCAGGTCGGGAGCGATCAGGCGCGGGCGCCGCGCATCAGCCTGTCAGCGACAGAGCTGAAAGCCGGCGAAGCCCTCAATGGCACCATCGAGAACTTCGCCAACCGCGTGGTCGAACTGCTCATGGTGTCGGATCGCGGCGAGGTCCAGAGCCTGTCTTATCTTCTTAAGCCGGGCATCGACTCGCTTTCGTTCACGCTCCCGACAGCGCGCGCGAGCGGTCCGCAACTGCTGTTGGTCGTGGCAACTCCGCAGGTTCTGGATTCGTTGCGCCAGCCGCGACCGATGGCTGCCGACACGTTCTTCCTGCAGGCGATGAGCGAGGCTCAGCGCAGCAAGGTGACAATCGTCGCAGCCGCGCGCTACGTGCTGCTCACGAACTGATAGACACGCTCAGAATTTTCCGATCACCAGGATCTTCAGGTCGGCATCCGGCTTGAAGTCGCTTGCGGTATATTCAAGCATGCTTCCGGCGGCGGATGCCTTGAGCCGCCCCGAGCAGAAACTCACCAACCGATCGCTGCCGCCTGGGTCGATCGTCAACTTGAACGAGCGGATCGGCCCAGCCCAGTTCGCGCCGGTCTTGAGCACGTATGATATCCGCCGCTCCTGCAGCTTCGCGGTGTTGGCCTGGCTGTTGCCTGCGCGCTTGTCGAGCTCGGTGAGGAACGCATCCTGGACGCAGTACTCCTTCCGATAACGCGCGACTTCCTGACTGAGAGCGCTGCTGCGGCGCAGGCTCGAGCGCAGGATGGTGTCAGGGCTGGAGCCGACGCTCGGCCGATACTGGTGTTCGACGGTGACGGTGCGCGTGGGCGGAAACACCTGCTGGCGCACAGCCGACGTCTTGGTGATCCAGCCTGGGGCATATTGCTGGCGACCGTTGTCGCTCATGCCGGCAGGCATCAGAAGCCCGTCGTCCACGAGCCGGGTTCGGGTCGCCGCGGGCAGGTCGGCCACCCGGATTTCGCGTCCGCCGATCGGCAGCAGCGGCAGCTTGAACTCACGGAGCAGGGCGCTGACATCCTTGTTGCCAACCATCGCACGCTGATCGATGGTCAGCGGCGCCAGGCTGCCGTCGACCTTGGTCTCGAAGTCGACGAAGTTGACCGGATCGTTTGACGGCAGCGCAATGCTCTCCGCCTCCGACAGGTCGATGTCGGGCAGTGGAAAGGCAACGGTAAGCGTGACCGGCTTGGTGGTGGTGTTGGTGAATTGGTAGCGAACACTGATCCTGTCGAGTGCGATACGAAGGTCCTCGCTTTCCATGGCCACGTCATTGGTGCGAACGAGCTGGAGCCCGCCGATCGACAATTCGGCCGCCGAGTCGTTGGCCTGCGCGGGCCAGCCGGTCGCAACCAGCAGCGCGGCCATCAAGGCTCGGCTCCGGAATGACGGCGGGGTGGACGGTCCGTTCACCATGCTAGCCTCCATACGGCGTCGCAGCATATGCCGGTTCCGTCCGGCGATGGGTCAGTCGATCGCCTGGTAAAGATCGCCCCACTCGGACTTCCAGACACCGTCTGGATCGCACACCACGATTGCGAGCTTGACGTCATTGGCTAGCCGGATCGCGCCGCGAAAAGCATCCTGGGCCGGCAATTGGGCGCTAACCTGGTCAGTGGTCAGCCGCCCCCCACTCGCAGCGGCCGGCAGCACGATCGATCCGGAGGCGCCGTCATTGTCGCGTTTCAGGACCAGCGTGATCGCGTCGGGCTGGACTTCATTGACCTGCTCAAATCTATTCCTGGCCATGATTTTGCACCGCAAGCTGGAAGAAGTTCGGACTATCACCGTCCAGTGATAGAATTGAACGCGATTGAGATTGATCACCACTAATTGACGCGCCGCATTTAACGGCATCTCGGATTAGTCGGTCCGACGCGGCGATCGGTTCGGGGTACATTGAGGCGAACATGCTTCGTCCAACTCATTGGATCCGGTTATTCGCCTTTGGCGCTGGCATTTTCTTTGGCGCTGGCATTTTCGCAACCAGAGCGCAGGCTGACGATACTGTCGTACGTAGCTTTGCCGGCGGTTCGGCTGCTTCTATGGTCGGCATCGTCCCCGCCAGCGAGGACGTCGAGCTCGCAGGTCCGCAAGCGCTCAGCGCCGACGGGCAGGGCAACCTGTTTCTGCTCGATCAGGTCAATGGCCGCATCCTGCAGTTCAATCCCAAACAGCCGAATTCTGATCCTGACGTGCTCAGGATGCCGAAGGACGTTCAGCCGACCGACCTCGTCGTCCACAACGACGACATCATGGTTTGGGACGGCGGCGTGCGTACCCTGAAGGCGGCGCCAGGGCAGTCGACGCGCGGACTCGGCGGCGACGTGATCCAGCTTGAGGAAGTTTCGAGCCGTGGTGCGGACGATCAGGTCGCTGTCTCGGCCTTCGCCCAGATGGGATCGCAGGCGCCCGGCAGCGCGATCGACTTGCTTGATCAGAACACCCGGGCGGCCATCGTCAGGACGACCCGGCAGCCCGACCGGCAATATGTTGCTTCCCGAAGCAAGGGCTCGGTGATCGCCGACATCATTCCAGACAAGGGCAATGCCGCCGTCCGGATCGAGATCCAGACCATGGTCACCAACGAGACCATTGGCCAGCTCGGCTTACGCGTGCGCAACCAGCTTGGGACGGTCGAGTTTCTCGAGATTGACAACAGCGACCGCTTCTACGTGTTGGCCGAGGACATTCCGCCATCGGGGAAGAACGCGTCCACATTTGTCGCGCGCTATGCCGCGAACGGACGTCTTGAGGGAATCTACGAGCTGCCGCTGGAAAACACCCCGTTGACCAGGCGGTTCGTTACGGTCTCCGGCGATGGCGACGTCTATTTCCTGCGGACCAAGCCGGACGGCATTGAAGTGGTCGGCGTCGGCTTCCGGTCTCTAGGCAACGTTTCGGTTATCGACGTGCGGCCGTCGCGAACAGCGGTCGCGCCACCGCCGCAGCCTGACGTTAAATTCAACGCGACAGCGGCCGTGCGGCCGTCCAATCGCCAGCAGGCGATCGAGGCTGCATTTGCGTTCGAGGGTATCCAGTGGAAGCTGACGCAGGCGAACTACGGCAGCGATCCGGACAGCCAATGCAGCGGCTTCAATCGTATTCGCCGGCCGTGGTATCTCCAGGGCAAGGTGAACCAGGAGGTGCGAGGCGTACCCTATTGCTGGGGCTGTCACGGTTCCCTTGCGAACTTCCGGCAGCGGATCGAGAGTGGGACGCTGGCTGGCAATGTCTGCACCCGCAACGCACCGCGGCCGGATGTGGCGGGTGTCGACTGTTCGGCATTCGTCAGCGCCGCGTGGGGACTTTCCGTCCACTACACGACTGCTGCCATCCCCGCGATTGCAGCGCCCGTGGCAAATCCCTGGGATCTGAAGCCCGGCGATGCGCTCAACAAGCCGGGCTCGCATGTGATGTTGTTCCTGCGGTTCACGCCTGACCGCAAAGCGGAGGTGATGGAATCCTCGACCGGTGG
This sequence comes from Bradyrhizobium sp. ISRA442, assembly GCF_038085055.1. NCBI lineage: Bacteria > Pseudomonadati > Pseudomonadota > Alphaproteobacteria > Hyphomicrobiales > Nitrobacteraceae > Bradyrhizobium > Bradyrhizobium sp. ISRA442. The sequence goes on along the minus strand of NZ_JALGCN010000009.1, from coordinate 23,170 downwards.
CTGCAACGGCCGCGTCTGCCGCAACGTCTATCCGTTGGCGAGCCTGCTCGCGCGTGGCTACGTTCCGGTCCGCTTTCGCGCCTTCGCGGATGATCAGACGACAGTTTCGGCGAGCGCCTATCAAGAGACCGAAGCGCCGGCGGGCCGCAGGACGGCAAGCAAGAGGCGCTGAACCCCGTGTGTCCTTGGCGCTACAGAATGGGTAGGCATGAAGTCGAGGTGGATCACGATGCGGGTGCCCAGAGGACTTGATTGCAAGATCGGGTGGCTGTGCGCCACTATCGGGCTCGCTGCGTCGATTGGCCTGACGGTCCCGTACGCACATGCGGCAGGAGGACTGTCGATCAGCAATCCGGACGGGGCGGCCGTACGTGCGCTCGTGATAGGCGTCGACGACTACCAGCACGTGCGCAAGTTGAAGGGCGCGGTCGCCGACGCCACCGACATCGTGACCAGCTTGAAGTCCATGGGTGTCGGCGACGTCGTCGAGCTGACCAACGCCCAAGCCGACAGGGCAAGCGTCCTGCGCGAGATCAGCGCCCTGGTGGAGCGGACAAAGAACAACGACCTCATCTTTCTGTCGATCGCCGGTCATGGCACCCAGGAGCCGGAGCGCGTCAAGGGCTCCGAGCCGGATGGGATGGAGAACGTGTTCCTCCTGCCGGGCTTCGAAACCACGCCGACCGGGTCGGTCGAGCGTATTCTGGGCAGCGAGTTCAACCATTTCATCCGGCAGTTCGAACTGCGCGGCGCGAAGGTGATCTTCGTGGCTGACACTTGCCACGGCGGCGGAATGGTGCGCGACATCGATCCGCGTGCCGAGGAGATGAGCTTCCGGCAGGTGCCGCGCTACACGCTGCTGGTCGATGAACTGAAACCGGTATCGGACAGCAACGATCCGAAGTCTGAGCTCGATTTCGACCACACCGCGTTCCTGGCTGCGGTTGATCGTTACACCAAGGCGCCCGAAGTGCGGATTCCCGGAATCGATGGCCTGCGCGGGGCTCTCAGCTATGCGATCGCTCGGGCGGTGGAAGGCAGTGCGGACATCAATCACGACGGGAAGGTGACGCTCAAGGAGCTCTTCAGCAATGTTCGCCAGGTGGTCTATCAGCTCTCGGATCAGCGCCAGAACGTCGTGACGATATCATCGCCGGCTCAGATTCCTGAAACCGACATCGCGTTCGAACTGACGCGCGGCGTGGTGCTGATCCAAGGGCCGGCCGCGAGAGCGGCGTCTGGTCAGACCGGAGCAGCGGCGCCCGTCGAGGGGCAGGTGCCCGCGCCGTCGGCTGTCACGGCCAAGGCGTCAACCGTTCCGACCCTTGCCGCTGCGACCAATGCCGCTCCGACCAGCGTCGCGCCGACGTCTCTCCGCCCAGCGGCGCCGATCCGACTGGCCGCGCTCGACGGCAAAACGAACTATTTTGCGGGCGTGGCGCCAAAGGATGTCACGGTGCAGGCTGTTCAACCGACGGACAATCCCGACCTGATCTGGGACCCTGTGTCCCACGACGTGATCGCGTGGGGCGATGTGGTCGCCTATGGGGTGGATGTTGCCAGCTTGCCGACTGTGGTTGACCGGACGGCAGCAATTCGTGAGCTCAAGCGCATGGCGACCCGGTCGCCGCAGATCATGCGTATTTGGCCAGACGATCGTCAACAGCGCGCTGGCCAGACCGTCGAAGTGGACTTGTCTGATGTGGCATCACGGGCGGTGCTGCTATTCAATGTCGCCGGCGATGGCACTATCCAGGTGCTGTATCCGGTGGGTTCTGATGCGGCGCTGGCCCGGTCGGCGAGCTTGCGGCTACCGCTCAGGGTGGGCGAGCCGTTCGGTGCGGAGCAGGTCGTTGCAGTGACCTCGCAGCAACGCATGGTTGATCTTGAGACGGTTCTGATGCAGCTCAATCGACGCCGTGCCTCGGGGCAGGTGATCAAGAGCCTCGAGCGTTACTTGCCTGCGGACGCGCGGATCGCCTCGATCGGCTTCTTTAGCGCTCCCTGACTTTTGGGGGAAGCAGGCCATGCCGTCATCGCAGCCGATCCGCACGGAGCGACCATGGTTCGCATTCCTGCTGCTGTTGGGTAGTGGGGCTGCGTCTGCAGCACCGCTGCCACCGGCATCGCTGCATGTCGGTACAGCGCACGCACCATGGCTCTGGTCCGTACAGGCCGCGCGCGGGCAGACCAATGCCGCAAGTGTGTCTCTTGAGATCCTGCCGAGTCAGACCGTCAGCGTCGGCGGCAAGGTGTCTTTCGGCGTGACCGCCAGGAAGCCGGGATATCTCATTCTGGTCGATGTCGATGCCGAAGGGCGCATGTCCCAGATCTTTCCGACTCCCGAGCTGTTGGCGCAGTCGGGCGGCGGCGACATCAATCTCGTCAAGCCCGGCGTCGAATTCGTCGTTCCGACCCCGGCAGCACGGCAGCGGGGATTTGAATATGTCGTCGCACCGCCGACCGGGTCCGCGGTGATGATTGCGATCCTGAGCGAGCGGCGTGTGCAACTGCTCGACTTGCCCGACTTGCCCCGCAAGCTGCAAGGCCAGGCCGAGGCGTTGAGCTATCTTTCTGCCTGGACCAGTGAGCTGCGCGTGCCGGACAAAAGCAGCGGAAAACTGATGTCGAACAATTGGTCGTTCGACATCAAATCTTATTCCATCAAGTGAGCCAAGGATCTGCCAGGCCGGAGCGTGGCAAGGCTACAGTTTGCTCAGCCGGCTGAAGAAGCCGCCCCGGGCGATCATGTAGTGAATGTCCTTCGGAAAGGGGAAAGCGTCGCGAACGTTGGAAATCGCGTGCTGGAGGAATTCCCCGTGCTGTGGCGCCGGCTTATGGTTCAGCCGGGGCTGGTCGGCGACCTGCGGAATCATGAAGCGATCCACGAAGGCCGGATCCAGATCGTTGACCCTGACCATCTGACCGAACGCCGGAAACGAGTCGTAGTGACCCAGGCTTACGCTGAGATTCTTGAGGGCAGGGCGCTGTGGCTGAGCTCGATCGCCATCGATCGTGGCCAGCCCACGTCCGATCAGATCCAGCTTCACAGATTGCGGGAGAGTTGACGGACCATACACGATCTCGAGCGCGCAGCCGTTCTGCCCAGACAGCCATTGATACCAGAATGTCGCATCGTCGGGTTGTGCTCCGGCACCGTAGAGGCAGTCAAATCCCCAACATGCCGTCAGGTTCGACTGATACTTTCCGAGGCTCCCGACAAGATTGCGCATGGCATTACCGCCGCCGGAGTGGCATGCGATGACGAGCTTGCCGACCTGGAGCTGAGGAATGGAATTCGAGGAAGCACCCAGGAATTTTGCAAGAGCCCCAAGGATCTCCTCGAGGTAGCGTTCGCCCCATTTCGGGGCTGCCAAATCCTTCACGTTATAATTTCCGGCAAAGCTGTGGCCGACGGCATATTCGTAGCCCAGGAACGGCGCAATAAGCACTACGTCCTTGCCGGAATCCCGGACCTGTTCGCGCAGCCGTGCAGGATCATTGTGGAACAGGAATTCGTGGTCCCTGACGTAGAAGCCGTGCAGCCAGATCACGACATCGAACTTGGTGGCGGCCGTTACGTGTTTCGGCGGAAGATAGACCGCTGTGGGCTTCATGCCGGGCGCTTGCCGCTTCGTGAAGAGCGTCACACCCGGAAAGGCGTTGAGGTCCTTCTGCTCCAGCTCACAGGCCACCACGCAGGTCGCTCCGCTTCCGCCACGTCAGGTACAGGATACGGCCGAACTGACGTTATGCTCGGTCGTTCGCTGCACTCATGATACCAATTCCGCGCGGCCCAATGGCTGCCGATGAGCCTGCGGCAGCTTTGTGCCGTGCTAGTGACAGACCTCGACATTGCCAGTGTTGCCGCCGGGACCGCCACCGCCACGGTACTCAAGGTGACAGCCGCTCCTGACCTGACGGCACAGATATTGATCACAAACGATCTGGCCGCTCCCGCCGCTGGACTTCGCAGTCGCCTGTCGCCGCGGAACCTCCGCAGTCGGGTTCGGCCTCTCGCGAGGCGAACGGTCTGCACGAAACGGACGCTCGTTGGTATTGCGCTTTGCAACGGGCTTCTTCCCGCGCCGCGTCTCGCATTCATTGTCGTCGTTGAGGAACGAGCCCTCTGCACAGGTGATCCTGCTGCACTGGTCGCCGTCAGCCCTGTAACCATGATCGCAGATCAGGGGACAGACCCGCGACGCTTTGAGCTTGATCGCGTCAAGCGCGTCCAGACTTGCAAGCTTGGCGTCAAATTTGGTTCCCGCGTGCCGATTGAAGAGGGCCAGCGAGCGCTGTGAAGCCGCATTCCATTGACCGTCGATGGCACCGCTGAAACAGCCAACGCGGCTCAATTCGCTTTGGATGGACTTCGCGATATCGGCCTTGGCGATATCAGTCTGTTGCGGTCCCGTGCTCAGCGCAGCAAGCTTGGCGCCCTGGTCATCCTGAACAGGCGCGGCAGCTTCGGAACTAGCCGCGACGTTATTTTCAACGGCCGGCTTAGTCCCGGAGAGCGCGGCGACTATCGCGGCTTCCGATGCGGTCCGCTTTCGCTCGGCCTCGGCTGCCTGCTCCTGCGCCGCTTGCTTTGTCCTCTCGGCAGCAATACGGGCCTCTTCCGCCACCTTCAGATTCGCAGCCGCCTTTTCCTGGTCGGCACGCTGGGCGCCTTCGGACTTGAGCCGCGCTTGCTGCTGCTCGGCCTGCCGCGCCTTCTCTGTCGCTGCGATGCGCGCGTCCTCGGCATCGAGTTGGTTGAGCTGAAGCTTGGCCAGACTTGCGTAATACCCGTCCGGATGCTGGGTCAGGAACGCACTCAGCGCGGCCTTATTGCGGAGCTGCAGGGCCAGTTCGTAATCGCGACGTATTTCCGACTGGGGGTTGGCCGCTTGCGTCGGTTCCTCTGCCATGGGAGCAGGAACCAGCGCAACGTCCTCGCCGCCCAGCGAGCCGTAGACATACGGCTCCTGTCGGTTGCCCGTGGCTTGCAAGACGTCGTCGCGGACGAAGCCGAAAGCCCTGCGCAGGTCGAGTCCCGGCTTTGCGATATACTTCACGAGAGCCGTGGCGTACGGACTATTCTTACTGTTGCCGTCAAGCGCCGTTAATCCGGCCTTTGCCGCAAACGCGATTAGCGTGTTGGACACGGTGGGCTCGACCCTGGCCAGCCCACGGCTGATCGACCTCGAGGCAACCGTTCGTTTCATCGTGTCGGCAAAAGGATTGTTGCGGCATGCGTCGACAATCACAACGCGCAACTGTCGCGCAGGCTCGATCGCCAGCAAGACACGGTCAAGCGAGAACGCCTCGTCATAGATGTCAGTGTCACGTTCAAGCTTGGCGTCTGTCGGGATCAGATAGTTTGTCCCATCGATCTCGATACCGTGACCTGCATAGTACACCAGGGCGATGTCGGCCTCGCGCGCTTGATCGGCGAATTCTCTCAATGCCCGCCGCATGTCGGTCGCCGCAAGGTTGAGCCTCGAGTCAACCACATCAAAACCTGCACCTCTCAACGTTGTGGCGATGGCTGCAGCGTCGTTGGCCGGGTTCGGAAGCAGCGGGGCGTTTTGATAGCTGGAATTGCCGACCACCAAAGCCACGCGCTTTGTCGCCCAGGCGGGCTGAGAGGCCAGGAATAGCGAAGCGGCAAGGAGAAGACAAAATCGGAGACGCCTATAGAAGCTCATGGCGAAACATCCAGCATCTGCCCAAAGAATGGTAGTGTCGCGAAAATGGCCGCGCAGAATTCTCAATTGAATATTCGTAGGCTACTGGCGACTACCAATCTCCGTACAGTAACAATCTCGAGCCCAGTCCACTCTCCTTGTTGTCGTTTGGCGCAATGAACGCGTTCAAGGCCGCGCCGAAGATTGTGGCAGGTCAACTGGCTCGACTAGGCGGTACCCCCGTTCGGTGATCAATCGTTGCGGCGCAAGATGTTGATATAGCTATAGTTTGCGCTCTTGATCGATCCGCTGGGGGACGGCGCGCCCATAGCGAGCGAACGATGTGTCGACGGGGCCATGTGATGGGCTGGAACCGCCGCCTTAGAGGACAGTGCGTGAGGGTTCCCATGCCGGTGATCGGGCCGAGCCAATCTGCGATCGAGATTCATGTCCGCGCAAGCTCGCATGTCGAATGCTGAGTCAGTGCGGCATGCCGAAGCAAGCAGTTCACCGCAGCTTGATCTACAAGTCGTTGTCCAACATCATTTGCTCGCAATGCATGGGAGATGAAGTCGAATCTAACTTTGGAGAACCTTATGTCCATTCCGTTGAAAATTTACATCACGCCATTTGCCGAGAGAGGCGTTCCCGAGTCTGGAAAATGGAGTTGCGACACGGCCAAAAAAGCACTCGATGTCGTCAATACGATCTGGTCGAAGGCCAAGATTGCGTTCGTGATCAATGATTGCCTGATAGACAAGCCGCTCGATATGGCAAAGAGCGCCCGCAACAATGACCAGCGGATGCTGGATGTTCTCAGCCTCCGCCATGCTCCGGATAATGCAGTCCATATTTATCTGGTCAATCCGATCGAAAATCTCTCCGCGGGTGGGAGCTCATACCTTCATAGCGATCCCGAGCCGGCCAGCTTTGTCCAGTGGTATGGCAATGACTTCGCCAATGGACGCGCCTGGGCCCATGAGCTTGGTCATCTCATGAGTGTTGATCACGTCGAGATAGACTACACCAACGAGAGGCAGGCGGCGGCATTGGGCGGCAACCTCATGACGAAAGGATTGAGCGTCGGCAGCGACTTGACCAAGCAGCAAATTGAGACAGCGAAGAGCTCAAAACTGGTCAAGCGATTTGGCGGCTGACGATCGCGTCATACCGCTTGGCTGTCAGGCCTCCGGAGTCAGCCAGCCGGATGCCGCGTCGCCTGCATCGACGCCCACGTGTCGAAGCTGGCAAACCGGGCGGCGGATTGCGGATGATATGGTCCCGCATCGCCGCATGAACATGGATTTCAGGCGAACGCTCCGGGCGCCTCCAGCCAGGCAAACCTAGAGCCGCACGCCGGTCGTAGCAAACGCCTGGGCAACAGGCTCCTGCACCTGATCCAAGATAGCCATTGCCGCAATTGCGATCACAACGGCCGCTCCGCAGCCGAGCAGAAAGGCCTTCATCGGCAAATCTCCATCGTTAAGAAGCTGCATCTTACGAAGGAGGCTTGAGGTGAGCAACTCAGGCGGGCGCTCTAACCTCGTTGTCATGGGCTCTTAAAGATCGGCTCGACCGAGAACGCATCGCTGATCAATCCCAACGATTGAAGTTCGGCACTGTGCAAGTCCACCTCCAAGACGGCGACTAGCAGCCCGAGCACGATGACGGCCATGATGAGGAGAGGCGAGGCTTGTTGTGTCGCAGGATCCGGTGCGACCATGAGCACGCGAACGGCGCGCAGTCGTGAGATCATCCGCAGCAATCGTCCGGATCGCCCCTGCATGCCGTCTTCCTTGACGTGACGAGCAAAGACGTGACGAGCCAAGGCTAGGACTGGCGCCGCCGCCATTCAAGGAAGAAATGCCACGACCGGCTGGCTGATACATTGTACATCGAGGAACGGATAGCGATCCCTCCTCGTTTGAGATGGGGCCACCGAATGAGGATCTCGCGTGAAAGCACCAACAGCCGCCTTATGTTGGGCACGCGTTCGTTCAGTCCGTTCGGGCAGGCTCCGGCTGAAGTCCGCAGGGTCCACTGGAATGCAGACGGCGCCAAGGGCTCACCCCAAAGACAATAGCGGCCAGAGAAGTAGCTGCGGCGCCGCGGACATTTATTCAGGTCAGCACTTCGGGCATTGTTGAGGACATGGCGATAACCGTGGCCGGCAAAGACTGATGGGATTGGCTTCGCGCGCAAGGGTCGCGGTGGCCGTCGTTGCCGCCCTAGCTGCGTTCGCCGCACATGCCGAGATGGCAGGCCACGGCGGCGCCGTTCGGGCACTCGCAGTTTCGCCTGATGGGGAAAGCCTATTGTCGGGGAGCTTCGACACGGCGGCCGTCCGCTGGTCGCTGAAGACTGAAGCGGCCAACGAGGTGCTGCGGTATCATGTTGATGCCGTCAATGCGGTCGCTTTCCTGAAGGACGGTCGGATGATCACGGCGGGCGCCGACGCCCGGATTGCGGTGTGGACGGCGGGCCGGCAGCAGCCCGACCAGATCCTTGAGGGGCATACTGGCCCCGTCGCCGCACTCAGCGTCTCGCCGGATGGATCGGAGCTCGCATCGGCCTCGTGGGACCACAGCGTGCGGCTCTGGTCCTTGGCCGATGGTTCATCCCGCGCATTCGAGGGCCACGCACTGAATGTCAATGGCGTTGCCTTCGCTCCCGATGGCAAGTCGCTTGTGAGTGTCGGCTACGATCTTGCGTTGCGCATCTGGCGTTTGCCGGACGGCCAGTCGGAGACTGTGGCATTGCCGGCGCCACCAAACGCGGTCGCTGTCGCGCCCGATGGCGAGATCGTCGTGGCAAGTGCCGACGGCAAGCTGCGCATGCTGACGGCGGATGGAAAGCCATCCGGCGAGGCAGCGGCAGGCTCGGCACCGATCATCGCCCTGGCGCTCTCCGATGACGGGGCACTGATCGCCGCCGCAGGCATCGGCGGCACGGTCGCCATTGTCGAGCGCAAGTCCCGGAGTGTGCTGCGGACGCTCGTTGGACCTGAGTCTCCTGTTTGGTCGGTCGTTTTCCTGCATGATGCAGCGACGCTCGTCACCGGAGGTGCGGACGGAAAGATCCGCCGCTGGAATGTGCAGAGCGGCGAGCCGGTCGGTTCGAACTTGTTTGGGACGCCAGCCGATCCGCTGGCTACCTATGCAGGCGACCGCGGCGCCGAGGTCTTTCGCGCCTGCGTTGCCTGCCACACCCTGTCGGCGAAGGAGGCGCAACGTGCAGGTCCAACGCTTGCCGGATTGTTCGGCCGAAGAATCGCCTCGCTCCCCGGCTACCGGTTTTCCGAGGCGCTCAAGAAGATGGAAATCGTCTGGACCCCGGAGACCGTCGCAAAGCTGTTTGAAGTGGGGCCGACTGCCTACACGCCCGGAACGAAGATGCCGGAGCAGCGAATTGGCTCGGCCGAAGACCGCCGCGCGCTGACGGATTTCCTCTCCCGCGCCACCTCGCAATAGGCGAGGACGCAGGGGTTATTAGGCAAGAGTCCGCGTCTTAGGTCTTGCTCTCCGATCGGGGCACGTAATCCTCGGCGGTTCGGGGCGGGGCGCGTTCCGGCACGCCCTCGAAGGGATCGAACTGCTGTTCGCTCATTACCGTCACGCGGCAATCCGCGCACATTCTGATGGCGTCGAGGCGCTTGTCGCCGGCCGGATACATCCAATGCCGGCCCTCCAGCTTTGCCGCGATCCGATCGATCGTGCTCTTCACGCCGAACGCCGTGCCACAGCGGATGCAAAACGCAGGCTCTTCCTCCTTGATCACGATCGCGGGCGCGCGGCCGGCGCGGAAGTCGATCTGCGGCTTAAGCGTGATGACCTTCTCGGGACAGGTGCTCTGGCATAACCCACATTGCACGCAGGCATCTTCGACGAATTTGAGTACCGGACGGTCGGGATCGTCGCGCAGCGCACCGGTCGGGCAGGCCGAGACGCAGGAAAGGCACAGCGTGCATCCGCCGGTATCGACGCTCACCGCGCCGATCGGCGCGCCGTGCGGCAGCGCGATGACGTCAACTGGCTTCGGTGCAAGGCGATGCAGTTCGCCCAACGCGAAGCGAAGCAGGTCACGCCGCTTGCCGACAGTCTTGAACGTCGCAGGCGTCTTCACCGCAGCTAATTGTCCGATGTCTTTCAGTTGACCCAGCAACGCATCGGGATCGTCCGTATCGATCGTCGTAACTCGACGCTCATCAAATCCGAGGCCCGCAAGGATGGCCTCCGCCATGCCAATGGTTTGCATGAGGCCGGTCACGTCATGCCGCGGCTTGGCGCGGAGTAGAATCCGCAGCGCGGATGCGCCGTAGGCAAAGGCCCCGATGATGGCCTCAAGCCCAACCTGTGTCACCTCGTTGACGGCCAGCGGGATGACCCGGGCAGGCAGCCCGTCTCCGTGACGGGCGAGGGCGTCGATGAGGGGCGCGCCATGCTGTCCCTCGTGCAGCAACAGGATGGGATTCGATCCGCCCGCCTGGTGGTAGGCGAGCAGCATGGCGCGGATGGTCTGGAGTTGCGCGTCCGCGGGCGGCAACGTGTACGATGCCGCTCCCGTGGGACAAGCCGCGGCACAGTGGCCGCAACCGGCGCAAATTTCGGCGTTGATGGCAACATGATTGCCGGCCGGTGTGATCGCGCTCGTTGGACATAGATCGAGACAGCGATGGCAGCCGATCAAGTTCGAGCGCGCATGAGCGCAAAGGTCGGGCGTGAATTCGATATATTTGGGCTTGTCGAAGCGTCCGACGAGATCTCGGGCGCTCAGGACGACGCGCAGCATGGCGCTCGGGTCCTTGGGATCGGCCCGCAGATAACCATCGCGCAGATCATGCGCCGGAAATAGCGGTCTCGCTCCCGACAGGTCGAGGACGATGTCGCAGTGCGAGGTGGCGCCGCTGCGCGGATTTTCGAAAACGTAATGGTCGCGCGAGGAGGGACGCGGGCGGGCGTAGTCGTCGATCGTGAGCTCGAAAGCGCCCAAATGTCCGCTGGCGGTACGGATTGTTCCCTTGACGACCGGGAAGGGAGTTGCCCCAGGCGGAGTGATTTCGCCCGGCTCGGTCAGCATCACTGTCACATCGAGGTGATCTGAAAGCAGCCGCCCGGCTTCAATCGCCGCCTCGTCTCGGCCGTAGATCAGGACGACCCCATCGCTAGCAAGCGTAACCAATGGATAATCGGGCGCCTGCACCGCGCTCGCAGCGAGCAACGCCGCCATTTTGGGGCCGGCTTGCGCGCCTTCGGACGACCAGCCGGCCGTCTCGCGAATGTTCACAAAAGCGACTGGCGCGGAGCGCTCACCCGCTTCCTCCGCAAACAATGATTGCTGATACGTGCAGGCAACGGTCAGAGGGCCGTTTGCCTTTGCAACTTCGCGAAAGTGGTCGAGCTCGACCCCGCACAGGTGACGAAAGCAACTGATGTCGCTGTTGCCGCATCCGCGCTTGATCGCGGCAACATCAAGCCCCATCGTGTCTTCACACGAGCAAATCAGGACGGTCTTTGCTGGCTGCTCCAGGTTCATGCCTCCCTAGACGGCGGCGGACGACGGACTCGCACCAATCCTTCGCCTCGTATAAATATTGTCAATCAGGCAAAAGGAGAGTGGAGGACGGCCTGCGGTCGACCCCAACCAGCCACGTTTCCACGGCGGAACCGATCCAATTGCCGCCACCCTTTACGCTGGTCCGGTTACGGGAGAGCGGGGACGCGTTTGCTCATGCATGCCGCATTGCACCCGAAAGCGGTGCCGGCACTCTGGTCTATGTCGGGCGCTTCGAGCTTGCCGAGTTCGCCGTGGTGCTGGAGCCGGCCGAGCCGCTGACGACCGCGCGCCGCGCTCTCTACGCCTGCATGGTTGCCCTAACTGACGCTCTGCGCGCCTATGCGCCGCCGACCAAGGAGATTGCGATCGGCTGGCCAGACGCAGTCAGGATCGACGGCGGGCTGGTCGGCGGGGGGCGGATGGGTTGGCCCGCGTGTGCGGACGAAGATGAGCCGCCCGGGTGGCTGGTCTTCGGAGCCATGATCCGAACCGTGGCGATGAGCGACGGCGATCCCGGTGTTTATCCCCTTGCTTCCGCCCTCGATCAGGAGGGATTTGGTGAAGCAGGAGCGGTGCAGGTGACTGAGAGTTTTGCGCGTCACCTGATGCGGGCGTTTCACACATGGCAGGTCGATGGATTTGACGGCATCGGGCGCGAATTTCTCAGCCGCGTCCCACGCGAGCGGCGAATGCAGCGGTGCATCGACGATCGCGGCGATCTGCTCACCCGCCGCACCGGCAGTGACACGACCGAACGAGCGGTCCTTGTTGAGGCGCTAGCCGTGCCATCCTGGCTTGATCCAGCGCTTGGAGGGCCAAGGCTGTGACAAAGGCCGTGAAACTTCTGCGCACCATCGCGCTCGATGCCTCCGACACTTTCGTGTTCGACGTGCCGGCGGTACCGGGCGAATGGGCCGTCTCCGGCGGCTTCCGCTTCTGCGATCATGATCCGGCGAAGCTGAGCGGAAAGGGCCGCGCCGCCTTCCGCGCCGGCTTTCTCGGCGTGCAATCCTGGGGCTGGTCGACGCTGGCGCAGATTGTTCCGGCGACGGGGCACGATGTTGAGGCGCTGATCGAGCTTCTTGCCAGGCAACTCGTCGATCTTTTCGGCGCACCAGATTTGGCAATTGCGAGGGCCGCTGCGGAAGAGGAAGTCGCCTTCGCGCAGTCGCTCTGCACGCATCCGATCGGCTCGCTGATTGCCGTCCACCGCTCGGTAAGCGGAGGCGAAGTCCGCGAGGCCTTCCGCAGGCTGCAACTCCGCGAAGGGCAGGGGCATGGCAAGGCATTCTCGTTCATGGAAGTCGAGGACGATGTCGAAGCCGATAGCGGCCTCAATTTCGCGAACATGGGCCAGGAGCCGCGCCACCGATGAATGATTTCTGGATCGCATGCGGCCATCATCTGCTCGATCGTGACGAGAGCGGCGGACTTCGCGTCACCGACGAATTCTTGAAGGCCTATTTTGCCCGTCCCGAGCTGATGCCGCCGAAAGATGCGTGCCCGATCGAACGAAGCCTGCACCGCGAGATGCTTGCCGATCCGCGCCGGCCGGTCGGCGCGCAGCAAGTCGCTGCAATCGCCGATGAGGACGCGCGGGAGAACTGGCGTTTCGTTCTGGAATTTCGTGATCTCATCCTGCGCCACCCGACGCTCGAAGCTGCGTACCTCGCAACCGTGCGTTCGCGATCGAACGATTTGCCGCCGCTGTTCATCAATCAGCTCGTCCACGTGATCCTGCGTAACGCCCTTGACGGCAGCCAGGACCCATTCGTGCTGCGAGCCGCAGAGCTGTTCTACCGGCCGCAACGGATCCTGCCGCATGAACAGGCTCTCCTGCTTGGCGATGAAGAAACTGTCGGCGGCAGCAGCCCAACACCGATGTTGTCGCTGATCTCAATGCTGGGCGCGCGGACGGACGCTCAGCTCGATGTGCTGAGCGAGGAGAACGCCGCGAGCTATTGGAAGCGGAGCGACCTGTTCGACATGGCGCTCGATCTCACTGCCGACGGGCGAGGCTCGCGGGCGCTGACGGAAGTGATGACCCGATGGATCTCCCACCTGCTCGGGATCGACGTTGCCATCAAACCATTGGCAGAGTTACGCGAGGTAAGGCTGGCCTGGTATATTGGGCTGGACAGTGAGGCCACCAAAATGGGCGATCGGCTCTGGCATGGCGATAAGCTTGACGAGCGCAGCGCAGGGCGGGTGCTCTCGCTATTTCGCCTGACCTTTGCGGATCCGGCCCTGGCCATGGAGATCTTGCAGGGGGAGCCGGTCTATCTGATCCTGGCAATGACCGCCGATCAAAAGCTCCGCATGAAACCGCAGAATCTGTTGACGGGGCTCCCGATCAAGCGCCTGGAAGCCATCTCATGAGCACCGCGGCCCTGCCTCTTCTGCGCATCCCCGTCGGCGTCCTCGTCGAACGTGGCCGGGCGGAGTCGGCCTGGGCGGATTTCATCTGGCGCTCTATAGCCGTATTGCCTGACAAGACGGACACAAAGCCATGGACCATTCTGCGCGAGCAGGACGGCACGACGCTGTTCTACGCCGGCAACGCAACGGTTGATCTGTACGTATCGGAAACCGCGCGTTACCGTGACAATCTCGCCTCTGGCCTGCCGAGCATCTGGGTAATCTTGAGTCCATCCGAGGGGCCTTGGCCTTATGCCGTCGCCGCCGCGACCGCTGATCCCGCGGAGGGTGAGGGATTTACCGAAGCGGCTGACAATCTGGTTGAAGCCGTGCCGATGCCCCAGACGTTGCGCGAGACGATTGAAAGCTTCATCGCCGAACACCACGTCGAGAGGGAATTCGTCAAGCGCGAGCGACGGCGCGCCGATCCCGAGGCCTTGGCACGTCGGCAGCATGAAGGCGGGCATGAATGACTGAGGAACAATTCCTTGCGCGCTGGTCACGCCGCAAGGGCGAGTCAAAAGCGAAGGCGTCGCCTCCAGAGAAGACCAGGCCTGCCCGCGAGGCATCGGCGCCAAGCCCGACCGCTGAAGGCGAGTCCGAGCTCGATCTTTCGAGCCTGCCGTCGATCGATTCAATCACCGCCATGACCGACGTTACCGCGTTCCTGCGCAGTGGTATTCCACCGGAATTGACGCGTGCGGCTCTTCGCCGCGCCTGGTTGGCCGATCCGGCGATCCGCGATTTCGTTGGACTTGCCGAGAACGCCTGGGACTTCAATGATCCGAATGCCATGCCGGGGTTCGGGCCTCTCGACTGCTCGCAGGCCGAGCTGGCCGCCTTGGTCGATCGCATCGTCGGCGGTGTGCGCGAGGCTGCGCAAGTCCTGCCTAACACGCCCACACGGCCGCAAGACTTCCCGGAGACCAGTCCGGATCCGGCGCTTGTGCACTCCGCTGTACTTACAGGGCGACCGGATCAAGCAGTCGTCACGGACATTGCAACGCCCGTCGCATTGCAACCGAACACGGAAGGCGAGCCCGTGCGGCGCCGCACACATGGCGGCGCGCTGCCGCGCTAGTTTCGACCAAAGGCTATAGCCCCAAACTATGCCGCGCGATTGACCGTCTGCGGAACCAGGTCTAGGCTTTCCTAGCGCTTTGTTACGAAAGCAATAAATCGTCCATTCGGGTCTCGTCGACGGAGGTCCATGTGCGTGATGCTGGGCTTGATCGCGCCATTAACGCCGCAGGCGGCGTGGCCCAGCTTGCGCGCGAAATTGGTATCAGCCAGCCCTCGGTTTCAAACTGGCGCATGATACCCGCTCAGCGAGTAATTGCGGTCGAAGCGGCAACCGGAGTTCCCCGCGCCGAGCTGCGGCCTGATCTCTACGGCGAACTGAAGGTATCGCAGGATAGCATCGATCCGATCGATGTCGCGCGAGCGCAGGAATACACCCTTCTCGCTGCCTTGTTGGCGGCTGCGCCGTCCAAGAGACTGCTCGATCGCCTTGCAGCTTTGAGCGGAGACGCGACGCTTCTCGGTCAGGCTCACGCCGCCTTGGCGGAAGCCGCTTCACGCGCGATCGCAGGCCAAGTCGAACGCGAATACTTCGAGCTGTTCGTGGGTCTTGGCCGCGGTGAGTTGCTGCCCTACGCCTCCTATTATCTGACTGGTTTCCTCAACGAAAAGCCGCTGTCACGGCTCCGGGCCGATCTCGATGTGCTCGGCATAGCGCGCGCCGAGAACAATCCCGAGCCGGAGGATCATGCCGCTGTGCTCTGCGAGATCATGGCGGGAATGGCTGATGGCCGCCTGGAAACGTCGTTCGGCACGCAGCGCGATCTGTTCGAAAAGCACGTGGCGCCGTGGATGGGGCGTCTGTTCGCCGACATGGAGCAGGCGGCAAGCGCAAAATTCTATCGGGCGGTCGGAACGCTTGGTCGTCTGTTTATCGAGATCGAAAGGCAAGCATTCACGTTCGCCGAGTGACCAGCCGCGTTTAGGTCCGGGAGATGTGTAATGAACCACGAAAAGAAAACGACCGTCGGACGGCGGGATTTCCTTCGCAAGGTCGGCATCGGCACGGTGGGTGCGAGCGCCACGCTGGCGACGCCACTCGTCGGCTCCGCTCGAGCCGATAGCGAGAACAATGATGAGAAGCGCAAGGCGCGCTACAAGGAATCCGATCACGTGAAGGCCTTTTATCGCGTCAACCGCTATCCCGCCTGAGGGAGGCTGCCCGTGCTGATCAAGCGAACACATCATCATTCCGGATCCGACCGCCGCGGCTCTGCCGCGGACTCTCTGGCAAGCCACACCAGCGGTCTTGATCGCCGCACCTTCCTGCGCCGGTCCGGTCTTGCGGGTGGGGCGCTCGCGGCGCTCGGCGTCATGCCGATTTCCGGCGTGCGTAAGGCGGAAGCCGCCGTGGCGGGTCCGCTGACCGCAGGTGCCACCGTCAGGAAAAGCATCTGCACGCATTGTTCGGTCGGATGCACCGTGACCGCGGAAGTGTTGAACGGGGTCTGGATCGGCCAGGAGCCGAGCTGGGAGTCCCCGATCAATCGCGGATCGCACTGCGCAAAGGGAGCTTCCGTGCGCGAATTGGTGCACAGCGAGCGACGCTTGCGCTATCCGATGAAGCTCGTGAACGGACAATGGACGCGCGTCTCCTGGGAGACCGCGATCAATGAGATTGGCGACAAGATCGTCGAAGTTCGCGAGAAGTCGGGTCCCGATTCCGTTTATTGGCTCGGATCGGCCAAGATGACCAACGAAGGCGCCTATCTATTTCGCAAGCTCGGCGCGTTCTGGGGAACGAACAATACCGATCATCAGGCGCGCATCTGTCATTCCACCACCGTCACCGGCGTGGCCAACACCTGGGGCTACGGCGCGATGACCAACAGCTACAATGACATTCGCAATGCCAAGACCCAAGTCGTGCTGGGCGGCAATCCCGCGGAGGCGCATCCGGTATCGCTGCAGCATCTGCTGGAGGGCAAGGAGCTGCAGCGGGCCAATTTTATCGTCATCGACCCGCGCATGACGCGGACCGCGGCGCATGCGACCGAGTATGTGCGCATGCGGCCGGGCACGGATATCCCGGTGCTGTATGGCATGATGTGGCACATCCTCAAAAACGGTTGGGAGGACAAGGAATTCATTCAGCAGCGGGTCTACGGCTTCGACGATCTCCGCAAGGAGGTGGAGAAGTGGACTCCGGAAGAGGTCGAGCGCGTCAGCGGCATTCCCGGCGAACAGCTCAAGCGCGTTGCCAAGATGTTCGCGACAGAGAAGCCGGCAACCCTGATCTGGGCCATGGGCCAGACCCAGAAGACGGTCGGCACCGCCAATGTACGCGCAAGCTGCATTGCATTGCTGATGACCGGAAACGTCGGCAAGGCCGGCGCGGGTGCCAACATCTTCCGCGGCCACGACAACGTGCAGGGCGCGACCGACGTTGGCCTCGATATCGTGACACTGCCATTCTACTACGGCCTCGCCGAGGGTGCATGGAAGCACTGGTCGCGGGTCTGGGAGGTCGACTACGATTACTTGAAGTCGCGCTTCGATTCCAAACAGATCATGGAAACGCCCGGCATTCCGCTCACCCGCTGGTTCGAGGCGGTGACGCTGCCGAAAGATCAGGTCGCGCAGAAGGACAATGTGCGGGCGGTGTTCGTGCAGGGGCACGCTTCAAACAGTATCACCCGCATTCCGGAATCTCTCAAAGGCCTGAAGGCGCTCGAACTGCTCGTCATTGCCGACCCGCATCCGACCACTTGGGCCTCGCTTTCGGTCGAAGCGGGACGCAAGGACGGCGTCTATATTCTGCCGGTTGCGACGCAATTCGAGTGTAAGGGCTCGCGCGTCGCATCGAACCGATCGCTCCAGTGGGGCGAGCAGATCGTCAAGCCGGTTTTCGAGTCGAAAGACGATCTCGAGGTTATCTATTTGATGGCGAAGAAGCTCGGCTTTGCCGACAAGATGTTCAAGAACATTAAGGTCGAGAACAATCTTCCCGAGGCCGAGGACGTCCTGCGCGAGATGAACCGCGGGAGCTGGTCGACCGGCTATTGCGGGCAATCGCCGGAGCGGCTCAAGGCGCACATGAAGAACCAGGCGAAGTTCGACATGCTGACGATGCGGGCGCCCAAGGACGATCCCGAGGTCGGCGGCGACTATTACGGTCTGCCGTGGCCGTGCTGGGGATCACCAGAGGTCAAGCATCCCGGTACGCCGCTGCTCTACAACACCAATCTGCACGTGATGGACGGCGGTGGCACGTTCCGGCCGCGCTTCGGCATCGAGCGCGAGGAAAAGCTGCCGGACGGAACCACGCGCAAGGTCAGCCTGCTGGCAGACAAGTCCTATTCCAAAGATTCCGAGATCCAGGATGGTTATCCCGAATTCACGCTGGCGAGTCTGAAGAAGCTCGGATGGGACACAGATCTCACTGAAGCGGAGATGGCTACGATCACGAAGGTCAATCCCGCCAATCCGGACGCGGTGTCGTGGTCGCTCGATCTTTCAGGGGGAATCCAGAGGGTCGCGCTCAAGCACGGGTGCGTGCCATATGGTAACGGCAAGGCGCGCATGAACGCCTTCGGCTTGCCGGATCCGATCCCGGTCCATCGCGAGCCGATCTACACGCCACGCGTCGACCTCGTCGAGAAATATCCGACGCTGCCCGATGCCAAGCAGTTCCGCATGCCAAATATCGGCTTCTCCGTGCAGAAGGCTGCGGTGGAAAAGGGAATTGCAAAGCAGTTTCCGCTCATCCTCTCCTCGGGGCGCTTGGTCGAGTATGAGGGCGGCGGCGAGGAGACGCGTACCAATCCGTGGCTTGCCGAACTGCAGCAGGACATGTTCATCGAGATCAATCCTGCCGACGCCGCTGATCGCGGTATCAAGGACGGCGGCTGGGTCTGGGTCACGGGCGCCGAGAACAATTCGAAGGCGCGGATGAAGGCGCTCGTCACCGAGCGTGTCGGCAAGGGTGTCGCATGGATGCCCTTCCACTTCGGCGGCTGGCTCGCGGGCAAGGATCTTCGCGGCGCCTACCCGAAGGGGACCGATCCGATCGTTCTTGGCGAAAGTGCGAACACAATCACGACCTACGGATATGATCCCGCGACGGGCATGCAGGAGCCCAAGGTCACTCTTTGTCAGATCGCGGCGGCATAAGGAGCAGCGACGATGGCACGTATGAAGTTCCTCTGCGACGCCGACCGTTGTATCGAATGCAATGCCTGCGTCACCGCTTGCAAGAACGAGCACGAGGTGCCCTGGGGCATTAACCGGCGCCGCGTCGTCACCATCAATGACGGCAAGCCAGGCGAGCGTTCGATCTCGATGGCCTGCATGCACTGCACCGACGCCCCCTGTGCGGCCGTGTGCCCCGTGAACTGCTTTTATACCACCGCCGATGGCGTCGTGCTGCACTCCAAGGACCTCTGCATCGGCTGTGGTTATTGCTTCTACGCCTGTCCGTTCGGCGCGCCGCAATATCCAAAAGTCGGAAACTTCGGCTCACGCGGCAAGATGGACAAATGCACCTACTGTGCCGGCGGTCCCGAGGCCGACGGCAGCAAGGAGGAATACGAGAAGTACGGCGCGAACCGGCTGGCCGAGGGCAAGCTGCCGCTGTGTGCCGAAATGTGCTCGACCAAGTCGTTACTCGCAGGCGACGGCGAGATTATTGCTCAGATCTACAGGGAACGCGTGATGAAGCGCGGCTACGGCTCCGGGGCGTGGGGCTGGAAGACCGCGTATCGCGAAACGATCGAGTCCTGACCCGGACCGCAGTCAAGGGCGCGACATCGGGAGGCGCAGATGGCGTCATTTGGAAGATTCATTCACCTGGCATTCGGTGCATGCGCGCTGCTCCTGGTGATGACGGCGACCCCAGCGGGTGCCCAACAGGTCAACCCGACCGCAAGCTCCGTCAAGGAGCAGCAACTGCTGCAGGAGCTGAATCGGATCCAGGGCCGCGTCAGCATTCCTGATCAGAGGTCGGGCGTGCTCGAGCAGCCGCAGGGGCGCGAATGGCGCGAGTTTCGCAACGTCACGCTGCGTTGGATCGGCGGCGTCGCGATTATCGGCATGCTGGCTGTGCTCGTGATCTTCTATCTCACCCGTGGCATGGTGCGTCTCGAAAGCGGTCGATCGGGACGCTCCATCGTGCGCTTCACGCTGTTTGAGCGCTTCGTGCATTGGATGACGGCCACCTGCTTCATCATTCTGGCCATATCAGGACTGAACATTACCTTCGGGCGGCCGCTGCTGTTGCCGTTGATCGGCTTTGAGGCCTTCTCTGAGTGGTCCCAATGGGCGAAGTACGCCCACAACTATCTGAGCTTCCCGTTCACCATCGGCGTCGTCCTGATCTTCCTGATGTGGATCGCCGGAAATATCCCGAACAAGGTGGATGTTGCATGGCTCAGGCGGGGAGGGGGTATTGTCGGTCATGATCATCCGCCGGCGTATCGCTTCAACGCCGGCCAGAAGATGATTTACTGGATCGTCGTGATCGGAGGCGGTCTCGTTGCTGCGACGGGATACGAACTAATGTTCCCGTTCTATATCAGCGGCATCGAAGGCATGCAGATGGCCCAGATCGTTCACTCCGTCGTGGCCATGTTGTTCGTGGCCGCAATGATCGCGCACATCTATATCGGCACAATCGGAATGGAGGGCGCGTTCGAAGCCATGGGCTCAGGCGGCGTCGACCTCAATTGGGCCCGCGAACATCACAGCCTCTGGCTCGACGAGCAGATGGCGCGAACGGGACCGAACGACCAACGGCCGCAACGCGCAACCGCTGCCGCGGAATGAAAGGGAGTGCCCGAAAGAGGCTGGTCCAGTAAGCTCTACTGTGTCCGCTCTTTCGCAAACACGACTGACCGGTCCTCGATCTTCTGCTCGGGCAGGGTGCTCGCTCGACCTCTCTGCAGCTCTTGAATGTCTGGCATGCCGCTCTGGGCAAAGCGAGAAAGTCCATGCGATCTGAGCATGCTGGTGGCCGCACTGATCACAAGCAGGCCCGCGACAAGCGAAAGCATAAGGCGTTTCATGGGACATCTCCGTCTGGAGTTGCATCCGCCAGAACGGAGTAAGCCTTAGTGTGTCCCGGTCATGTGAGCCGCCTCACATCTTCCGAGCTTTTTTCTTCCGAGCTTTTTTCGAGTTCCCTCCGTTGGACAGAGTGCGCTCGATTCAGGAGCTTTGAAACGACGATTTCCGCAACCCGGCCCGATCAGTCCTCAGTCCTCGTCCGGTTCGCGCACAACCGCCGGTTCGTTGGGGTCGTTGCGGTCGTCGTCCTCCTCGTCGTCGTTCTCGTCTTCTTCGTCGTCATCAGGGTCCCGGGGCGGTGACGTGTTGCCCCTGGTCGCGGAGGAGTTCAAGCCGACCGATCTGAAAGACTCGTTGGGAATTGGGTAAGTCATGTCATTGGCCTCGGTGGGAAACTGGTTTGGGACTCTGCGTTTTGTTCCGGATAATGGGGTGTCCCGGGTGAGATCGGTCGCGCTTAGTGACCTGATATCGGCTGGTCCGGCGCACGGTCCAGTGGCGCGTGAGGTTTCGCGAGGCCCATCGTACCGGGCGGGGTCTCGTTGTCGACCTTTCTGGTTCCAACCCGCTCAAACGTCGTGGCGAACGCTGCGACGAGCGCGACTATCACTGCAATGGCGGAAAATGCGATCGCGGTACGGTGGTTATTCCGCTCGACGCTCATGACGGACTCCACTCTGGGGTAAAAACGTCAGGCGGCGTCGCTGGTTCCCGCGCAACTGGTTTGGCGAAGACAGGACTGCCTGGAGCGGAGCAGGAATGGGCTCGGGCTTGGCCACGGCCGCCGCCGCTGGTGAAGTGGGGAGGCGCGCGTCGGACCGGCGAATATGCACGTCAAGGAGTCGCTGGGGCAGGGAATAGATGAGCGTTGAGCTGTCGCGACGATCGGAGATCGAAAGCGTCACCTCGTCAGCGCGCAGCTCCCTTGATCGAAATTGGGTCTCCCACAATGTCCGTCGCAGATACAGTCGAAATCTGGTGGCTCATGCCGCAGAAGCGCCTTTGTCCTCGATCGCTCCATCTAGGTCTTGCGCGAGCGGTTCGAGATGTTCGACCAGCTCCGCCGTATCCGACGGTACATTCAACCGATGATTCATCGCCCAAATCGCCGCTTGGGTACGGTTGGTCACGCCGATCTTGCGAAAGATCGCTTTCACGTGCGCTTTGACGGTAGGCTCCGCGATTTTGAAATGTCGCGCCACGTGCTTGTTCGAATCGCCTCGGACGATGCGATCGAGAATAGCGATTTCGCGCGCGGAGAGTTGTTTGAAAACGTGTGATTCGGTGTCAACAACAGGGTCCCACTGCGACACAGTTTGCGCTGGCAGCGAGAATCGACGGTCGAGATGCAGCTCGATCTCGGTTGACCAAAGACGCGCGTCGATAACCGTGATCTGTCCGCTTGTTACGGTGTGCAGCGAGCTCACGAGAACTCTCGGCATGATCGAGCTGAAGATCGCCGCGTTAGCTCCCTCATCCAACGCGCTCTTCAGATGTTGCGCACTGCTCTCGTCGCCAACAGCAACGATGAACGACAGCGGGCAACGAGTTCTAATTCGCTTACAGATGAAATCTCGGCTCGGCCCTACGCGGACGATGACCAGGAAAGGCTTATCACACGGCAGCGCGCCGAGATCGTCGAGTTCAATTCCGCAACACTGTGGACGGAAACAAGTTCTGGATAGGATGAGGCGGAGACCCTCTCGAAATAGTCCATCGTCCTCAAGGATGAATGTTGGCACCACCGGCTCATTTGACATACTCAACTCGCCTCAAATGGAAGTAGAACCTTTATCAGTTCCCCCTTCGGAAGAAGGTGCTCCCTTGCAGTTTCATTGCCAAGTTTTCCTAATCTCTTTGTGCAACACATCCGATCCGAAAAAGGCGGGACATATCAAATGTTAATAAAGTCAGAGTTCTGAAAACAAAAGTTGTTACAAGTTTCTCGAAAAGTGTAGGAGCGGAACCTTGTGTCGATTAGACGGTGATCCAAATCCGAGAGTCTAATTAAACCGAATGAGCTAGTCCTTTCCAGATCGGCGTCGACGGTTGCACCAACCGGAACAGCTTTCAAATGAGCCAGTGAGGTTCACGTTTTCAAAGTTGGCCCTGTCACTCGAGCTAAGTTGGCGACAGCAGCAATGGGCGCCAAATGGACGAGGGAGGAAACACCGCGGGTCGTGGCCGGTTCCTGCGAATCGCATCTTTTTTGTTCGACAAGCCAATCCAAGGTCGTATGCATTTGCCATCGTGAAGTCTGCTCAACGTGTGTTTTGAGCGGCGGAAATTCGCTGACGTTCGCAGAGATCGAGGCAAACTAGTGTTCGCGCTGACGGGCGAACGGACCGCTGCAGCGTAAGGACGAGATTTCCAAACCGTCGGCGGTGCTTACAGGCCGACAGGAGTACTTCCCCATCTCCTGACGATATCCAATCGATGGG